>JBBJNN010000113.1:0-15683 GCA_037720885.1 Gemmatimonadaceae bacterium
TCGCGCGGGCCGAGCTTCCGCGCGTGGACCGAGCCGTCGCTGGATGATCGCCGCACCCTGCTGGAGCATCCTCCGCACCCCGCCGCTCGCCGGTGCGGTGAACATGGCGCTGGATGAGGCGCTCATGGCGCGCGCGCGAGAACGCGGCTGCTGCATTCTCCGCACCTACGAATGGTCGCGCCCGACGTTGTCGCTCGGCCGGAATCAGCGCGCGGCGGGCACGTACGACCTCGCGCGCGCCCGGGCCGCGGGCGTGGACTTCGTCCGGCGGCCCACTGGCGGGCGCGCCGTTCTCCACCACAGGGAGGTCACCTACAGTGTCGCGTCGCCGGCCAGCGCCCTCCGCGAGTCGTACGCCGCGATCAACGTCATTCTCATCGCGGCGTTCCGCGCGTTGGGCGTCGCTGCGACTGTCGCCGAGCCGGAGGGCCGCGCGCCACCGCCCGGCTCGGCGCCATGCTTCGAGGAGCCCGTTGCCGGCGAGATCGTCGCCGCGGGGCGAAAGCTCGTAGGCAGCGCCCAGTGGCGCGAGCGAGGTGCGCTCCTCCAGCATGGATCCATCCTCGTGGACGACGATCAGGTGTTGGCGAGCGAGCTGCTCCTCCGGCCCGCTCCCCCGCCGCCCCCACCCGCTACGCTTCGCGCGTTACTCGGCCGGGCACCCTCCGCCGACGACGTGGCCGAGGCGCTGCGGGGCGCCCTGAGCGAGGGCGGAGCCGAGGTCGGCACACTCGAGATGGACGACGATCTCCGCTCGGCGGCGCTGATTGCGCGCGCCACGTATGAGGATGACCGCTGGACGTGGCGCCAGTGACGCGTTTGTATTGTTGGCGTCAAGAGGATATCGCGCGCCGCTTCCGGCGCAATCGTATCACGCCTTACGCGAGCCAAACCATGCGTATCCGCGGCCTCGTCCTCTCGCTCGTCCCGGCACTTCTCGCGTGCTCCTCCGACGCCGAGCGGACCCTCGGCGATAGCACCGGCGCCGCCGGGACTCCCGGCGGCACGGTCGTCATCACTGTCGGCGCGATACCAAAAAGCATCTTCCCGCCGCTCGTCAGCTCAATTGGCGAGAACCAGATCGCCGACATCATCTACGATCGCCTCGCCGAGCCGGCCGGGTCGCTCAACACCGTCGGCATGGACGGCTTCGAGCCGGAGCTGGCGGCGGGGTGGGAATGGGGGCCGGACTCACTCTCCATCGTCTTCCGGATCGACCCGCGCGCGCGCTGGCACGACGGCGTTGCCGTGACGGCGAGGGACGTCAAATTCACGTACGAGCTGTACGTGGATTCGGCGACGAACTCGGCCGACGCGCCCCTCCTCGCGAACATCGACTCGGTGAGCGTGCGCGACTCGCTCACGGCCGTGTTCTGGTACAAGCGCCGCTACCCGGAGCAGTTCTTCGATGCGGCCTACCAGATGCGCATCATGCCGCAGCACGCGCTCGCGAGCGTGCGACGTTCGGCGCTCGATACGTCGTCGGCCACGCGGCGTCCGATCGGGAGCGGGCGATTCCGCTTCGCCAACTGGTCGCCCGGCTCGCTGGAGCTGGTTGCGGACACCGCGAACTTCCTCGGCCGGCCGAAGCTCGACCGGCTCGTCTGGGTGCTCTCCCCCGACTACGATGCGTCGCTCGTGAAGCTGATCGCCGACGATGCGGACTTCCTCGAGTTCATCCGTCCGGACAAGCTCAGCCAGCTCGCCAGAAATCCGCAGTTGCGCGTGCTGACCTACCCCTCGCTCAACCTCGGCTTCATCCAGTTCAACCTGCACGACGGCGCTACCCAACGCGACCATCCCATTCTCGGGAACGTCGCGATGCGGCGGGCGCTCTCCATGGCGATCGACCGCGCGCGTATCGTCCGTACGGTCTTCGACACGCTCGGCCGCGTCGCCATCGGCCCGACGGTGCGCGCACTCGGCTCAGCCGATTCGACAATCGCCCTTCCACCCTTCGACCCCGGCGCCGCGCGCCGCATTCTCGACTCGCTCGGCTGGACCGACCCCGACGGCGACACGTTGCGCACGCGGGGGGGGAAGCCGCTCCGCTTCACGCTCATCGTTCCGTCCTCGAGCGGCGTGCGGAAGACGGCGGCCGAGGCGGCCCAGCAGATGCTCAAGGATGTTGGCGTGGACATGCGAATCGAGATGCTCGAGATCAACGCGTGGCTGGCGCGCAGCCAGGGGCGCACCTTCGACGCCACGTTCAATTCGACCATACTCGATCCAAGCCCCTCGTCGATCCGGCAAGCGTGGGGGAGCGAGTCAGGGCTCATGGCGGGCGGCCGGAATCACAGCGGCTATCAGAGTCGCGCATTCGATGCCTACGTCGACAGCGCGATTGCCTCGATGGATGCCGCGAAGGGGAAGGCGTACTACCGCCGCGCATACGAGACGATCGTGGCCGATGCGCCAGCGATTTGGCTCTATGAGCTGGTGAACGTGGCCGGAGTGGACAAGGCGCTGCGTACTACTGGCCTGCGCGCCGACGCATGGTGGGCGCGGATCGCTGACTGGTCCTGGGAGGAGGCGGCCGCCGAGCGCACCAATCAGAACGGGGGCACGCCGCGAACGGCTTCGCGGTAGGACGAAGGAGGCTCGGTCGGTCGTTACGCCGTGGGGCGCATTGTTCTCCGCCGCCTGCTCGCGTCGGCCGCGATCGTCTTCGCGGTCGCGAGCTTCACGTTCGTGCTCATTCACCTGGCGCCCGGCGACGCGTATACGGTCGCAGCGCAGAGCGCGCGCTACCCGGGCGTGATCGCGCAACTGCGCGCCGAGGCCGGGCTCGACCGCCCGATTGCCGAGCAATACGTCCGCTACATGGGCAAGGTGGCACGGGGTGACTTCGGCAAATCGTTCTCCCAGGGGCGTGCCGTGCACGATGTCCTGGCAGATGCCATTCCGAACACGCTCGTGCTCATGGGCGCGGCGCTCGCCTGCAGCTTTCTGGCCGGTATCGCTCTCGGCATTGTCCAGGCGCGCGCCCAGGGCTCGCCCATCGACCGGGGCCTCGGCACGCTCTCCTTGCTCTTCTACTCGATGCCGGACTTCTGGCTCGCGATCCTCCTGCTCCTCGTCTTCGGCGTCTGGGTGAACGTGCTGCCGACGGGTGGGGTACACGCCGAGCCATATCGCTACGCGGACCTGTCCGCCGGCGGCAAGCTCGCGGATCGCCTGCAGCATCTCGTGCTCCCCGTCGCGGCGCTCACGCTTCTCACGGCCGCGGCCATCGCGCGCTATCAGCGCTCGGCGATGCTGGACGTGTCCGGCGAGGACTACGTGCGCACCGCGCGAGCCAAGGGACTGGGCGAGCGTGGCGTCGTCATGCGGCACGTGCTCCGCAACGCGCTGCTCCCCGTGATCACGCTGGTCGGGCTGGGCTTCCCTGCCCTCCTGGGCGGCGCGGTGTTGGTGGAGAAGGTGTTCTCCTGGCCGGGGATGGGGAGCCTCACGGTCGACGCGGTGCTGAGCCGCGACTTTCCACTGGTCACCGCGGCGGTCGTCATCGGGAGCGCGATGGTGTGCGCGGGTAGCTTGCTCGCCGACCTCCTTTATGCGGTCGCCGACCCACGCATGCGTCGCGGTTGAGTGCGGCCGTCCTGGGTCGCGATTCTCGTTCTTCCCAGCGCGGCATTGGTCGTCGCGATACGCGCCAGCGCCAACTCCGCGGCGCACGCGGGGCCCTGGCGACGCGTGCTCGAGCGGCTCACGCGCGATCGGGCATCGCTCGCTGCCGCCTGGTTCGTGCTCGCCCTCTGCGCGATCGCTGCGCTCGCTCCGCGGCTGGCGCTCTACGCGCCTGATTACCAGGACGCCGATGCACTGAATGCACACCCGCTCTCACCGACACACGCGCTCGGCACCGATCTACTGGGCCGCGACCTCCTGAGCCGGCTGATGCATGGTGGCCGCGTATCGCTCGCCGTCGCGATGCTCTCGGTGCTCCTGTCCACGACCGTGGGCGTCGTTTACGGCGCCACAGCGGGCTTCTACGGCGGCCGCGTGGACAGCATCATGATGCGCACGCTGGACGCCGCCATCTCGGTGCCACGTGTGTTGCTCCTGCTCGCGGTGTTCGCACTCTGGGGACACCAGTCGATCACGGCGCTCGTGCTCCTGATGGGACTGACCGGCTGGTTCGGGATCAGCCGCCAGGTCCGTGCGCAGGTGAGCGCCGCCCGCCCTCGAGAGTATGCGGTCGCCGCCCGTGCGCTCGGCGCGCCCGATGCCCGCGTTCTCTGGCGCCACATCCTCCCGAACGCGCTCTCGCCCGCGATCGTCGCCGCGAGCCTCGGGATCGGGAACGTGATCATCCTCGAGGCGGGACTCTCGTATCTCGGCTTCGGGGTGCAGCCGCCGCGCCCGAGCTGGGGGAACATCATCCAGGACAGCGGCGGGGTGCTCTCACCGTTCTGGTGGATGGCGATCTTTCCCGGTGCGTTGATCGTGGCTACGGTGCTCGCGTTCAACATGATCGGCGACGGCTTGCGCGACGCGATGGACCCGCGCCAGCTTCCCCGGTCATGACGCCCCCGACCACGCCGCTCCTCTCGATCGCCGATCTGCGCACGTACTTCCGCACGGACGAAGGCATCGCGCGCGCAGTCGATGGAGTGTCCTTCCACATCGGGGCGCGCGAGACGGTTGGGCTGGTCGGCGAGTCGGGATGCGGAAAGTCGGTGACGTCGCTGTCCATCCTGCGGCTGATCACGCGGCCCGGGCGGATCGAGGAAGGGAGTCGCATCGAGTTCGACGGCCGCGACCTGATGGCGCTTCCCGATGGCGAGATGCGCCGGATCCGCGGCAATCGCATCTCGATGATCTTCCAGGAGCCGATGTCGGCGCTCAACCCCGTCTTCACCGTGGGCGATCAGATCGCCGAGGTGGCGCGCGTGCACGACGGCGCGTCGCGGCGCGATGCGTGGGCGCGAGCGGTCGAGATGATGCGCGTCACCGGGATCGCAGACCCGGCCGACCGGGCTCACCAGTACCCGCATCAGCTCTCAGGCGGGATGCGGCAGCGCGTCATGATCGCCATGGCGCTGGTGATGAGCCCCGCCCTGCTCATCGCCGATGAGCCGACGACCGCGCTCGACGTCACCATCCAGGCGCAGATCCTCGAGCTGCTCGCCGAGCTGCAGGGGCGTGTGGGCATGGCGATCCTGCTCATCACCCACGACCTGGGCGTGATCGCCGAGGTGGCATCGCGTGTGATCGTGATGTACGCGGGCGAGGTGGTGGAGGAGGCTCCGGTGGGCGAGCTGTTCGCGGCCGCGCACCACCCCTATACGGAGGGCCTGCTGGCCGCGATGCCGCGCCTGGGACGCGAGCGCGATCGCCTCGCGGTCATTCCGGGGACCGTGCCACCGCCCACGCGCTGGCCCGCCGGCTGCCGGTTCCACGATCGCTGTCCCTACGCCTGGCAACGCTGCGTCGAAGAGCACCCGCCCATCTACCGGATCGGCCCCGCGCACGTGTCGCGCTGTCACCTCGCGGAGGAGCCGGAGCGGCGCGTGCAGCGGGCGCCGCCGGAGCGCGAATGACGGCCCTGCCGCCGCTGCTCGCCGTACGTGACCTGCGGAAGTATTTCCCCATCAAACGCGGGCTCTTCGGCAAGGGCGGCGGCGCCGTCCGCGCGGTGGACGGCATCTCGTTCGATGTGGGTCCGGGAGAGACGCTCGGGCTCGTTGGAGAAAGTGGTTGCGGGAAGACGACGGCGGGCCGAGCAATCCTGCGCCTGATCGAGCCGACCTCCGGATCTGTGCACTTCGACGGCACCGATGTCCTCGCGCTCGGCGCCACGCCGATGCGCCGGCTGCGGCGGCAGATGCAGATCGTCTTCCAGGATCCCTTCTCCAGCCTCAACCCACGTATGACGGTAGGCGCGACCGTCCGCGAAGGTCTCACCATTCACCGCCTGGCCGAGGGTGCGGCCGCCGACGCGCGTGTGCGCCAGCTGTTGGAGGAGGTCGGGCTGCGCGCGGAGTACGCATCGCGCTACCCGCACGAATTCTCGGGGGGGCAGCGCCAGCGCGTGGGGATTGCCCGCGCACTCAGCGTCGAGCCACGCTTCATCGTCTGCGATGAGCCAGTCTCCGCGCTCGACGTCTCCGTGCAGGCGCAGGTGATCAATCTCCTGCAGGATCTGCAACGCGACCGCGGACTGGCCTACCTCTTCATCGCGCACGACCTGTCGGTGGTGGAGCACATCGCCGATCGCGTGGCGGTGATGTATCTCGGACGAATCGTCGAGCTGGCCGTACGCGCGGAGCTCTATCGCGAGCCACTCATGCCGTACACGCAGGCGCTCCTCTCGGCCGTGCCCGTTCCTGACCCGTCCGTTCGGAAGCGGCGGATCGTCCTCGGCGGCGACGTGCCGTCGCCCGCCAACCCGCCGCCCGGGTGTCCGTTCCATCCACGCTGCCACCATCCGGCCCGCGATGAGGCGTGTGCGCGCATAGTGCCGCCGCTCGAGGAGAAAGCCGCCGGGCACTGGGTAGCTTGCATCAAGCAGCCACCCACGGGTATCAGTTGGGGAGAGCAGCAGGCGGCCGGGGCGTCGCACGCGCCCGCGCGCTATCTTCCGCTCGCGACCGTCACCTCACGCTAGGCCGCATCTCACTCGGGACCTCGCGGGCCCCTCCCGCGGCAGCGGTGCGTAGCCGCGGTCTCACTCCACCTCCAGCCCCCAGACCCTGTGGCCACGACCACGACGAGGCGCGAACGCGAGATCAACAACATCGGGACGACGGCGACCGACGCGCCGCCGCCCTCCTCGGACCGCAGCTTCTTCGGTCACCCGCGCGGGCTCTCGACGCTCTTCTTCACCGAGATGTGGGAGCGGTTCTCCTACTACGGGCTGCGCCCGCTGCTCGTCCTCTTCATGACCGCCGCCCTAGCCAATGGCGGCTTCGGGTTCGAGCGGGGGCAGGCATCGGCGATCGTCGGTATCTACGCAGCGTGCGTCTACCTCGCCTCGCTCCCTGGCGGCTGGGTAGCGGACCGACTGATCGGCCTCCGACGCGCCATCCAGTACGGCGCGATCCTCATCTCGGCCGGGCACATCTGCATCGGTCTCTCGGCATTCGCGCGAGGCAGGGTGCCCTTCTTCCTGGGGCTGATCCTCATCGTGCTCGGCACCGGGCTGCTCAAGCCCAACATCTCGGCGATCGTCGGGGACCTCTACCCGGAAGGCGGGGCGCGGCGCGACGCGGGGTTCTCGATCTTCTATATGGGGATCAACCTGGGCGCCTTCGCCGGCCAGATCATCACCGGCGTGCTGGGCGAGAAAGTCGGCTGGCACTGGGGCTTCGGCGCGGCCGGCGTCGGCATGCTCCTGGGGCTGATCATCTACACCGTGCGGGCGCGCTCCACACTCGGGACCATGGGCTTGCAGATCACCCGGC
This sequence comes from Gemmatimonadaceae bacterium, assembly GCA_037720885.1. GTDB lineage: Bacteria > Gemmatimonadota > Gemmatimonadetes > Gemmatimonadales > Gemmatimonadaceae > JACMME01. The sequence continues at coordinate 7,410 of JBBJNN010000113.1, forward strand.
ACCCGGACCCGGCGGTGCAGGCGCGCCAGGAGAGCCGCGGGAAGCTCACTCTGGCGATCGGCCTCGCCGTCCTCGCACTCGTGGTCGTCCTCGCCGCCACAGGGGTCATCCCTCTCGACGCGCAGGTGATCGGGCGGAACATGACGTACGTGATGGTGGGGATGGCGGTCGCCTACTTCGGCTACCTCTTTGCTGCTGGCGGACTCTCACCCGACGAGAAGAAGCGCGTCGCCGTGATCGCCGTCCTGTTCGTGTTCGCCGCCATCTTCTGGTCGGCGTTCGAGCAGGCGCCAACCTCGCTCAACCTCTTCGCGCGGGATTTCACCGACCGCCTCTACGACACCTCGTGGATACCGAGTGGCCTCCGCGTCCCATTCCTCGCGCTCGGCGCGCTCGCGCTCGTCGCATTCGTGGGGTCGCTCATCGCCTTGATGACGGGAAGAAAGGGCGCGCCCTCAGCGACCGTGGTGATCGGCCTCCTGATCGCCGCCGCTGTCCTTCTGCCAATCGGCGCCCTCGCCGGTCAGGCGCAGTTCGAGGCTCCGGCGACCTGGTTCCAATCCATCAACTCGCTCTTCATCATCCTGCTCGCACCTGCCTTCGCGGCGCTCTGGGTGACGATGGCCCGGCGCGGCGGCGACCTGTCGAGCCCCGCAAAGTTCGCGTTCGGCCTGCTCCTGGCGGGCGTCGGCTTCGTCGTGATGATCATCGCGGCGAACAAGGTGGTCGCTGGCGGCGGCCTGGTGAAGGTGTCAGCCTGGTGGCTCGTGTGGAGCTACTTCTTCCAGACCGTTGGGGAGCTCGCGCTCAGCCCGGTAGGCCTCTCGTCGATGACCAAGCTCTCGCCGCGCAAGTATGTAGGGCAGATGATGGGGATCTGGTTCCTCGCCGCCGCGGTGGGCAATCTCATTGCTGGCCTGGTGGGCGGGCACGTTGATCCGGAGAAGCTGGACCAGATGCCGCGCCTGTTCACGATGACGACCATTTTCCTGATGGCGGCCGCCGTCGTCCTCGCCCTGCTCATCGTCCCGATTCGCCGGATGATGGCGACGACGACGGAGGCGAAATCGTAGGCATCGCAACTCGGCGCGTGGTGCCGAGCGCCTAGAACACGCTCGTCGGCACCACGCGCTCGCGGCCGCGCGTCAGGTCGCGCGGCTCGCGCCACTCCACCCGATTCGCGTTGACGGTGGAGAGGCGCACGGTCCACTTGGCGCGATCGTCGTTGCTCAGCGGGAAGCCGAAGTCCACTCGCCACATCCGCTTCGAGCCGGGCGGCACTGCGGCCAGGACGCCGAACCCGGCGCCAAAGCGAAGGCCCGTGTTCACCCCGTAAGGCGCGTCCCCGGCCCAGAGGCGTCCGGCATCCGTGAAGAAGGAGAGCCCGATGTCGGCCTGATTGAGGAAGCGGCCCAAGTACCAGCGGTCCTCGATGCGCGCCACCGCCCGGCGAGCTCCGGTGAGCCGCGACCTCCGGTAGCCGCGCACGCCGCCGCGGTCGTCGCCCAGGCTGAGCTGGAACGGGATGCGTTGCCGCCAGCCGCCACTCCAATCCACGTTCGTCACGAGCGTATGCCGGTCGGCGGTCCGCCGGTAGAGGGCGAGCCCGCCGCTCCCGAGGATGCCGTCCCACCGGTTGCTGTCGTAGTTCTGCCGGCCTTCCGCGCGCAGGTTCACCCGCATATACGTGCGCTCGCCGCCAGCGCCCACGAACATGTCGGCCGCCAGCAGGAAGTCATCGTCCGTGGTGCCGAGGATTGTGAGGCTTCGTCCGAGGAGCGTACCGAACTGGAAGCCCAGGCGAACGTCCTGCGCGGCGGTGAGCGCGTCGAAGCGCTCAACGCGACGGTAGTAGATGTTGCGCACCGTCCAGAGCGCGTTGACGCGCGCGTTGCTCCGCCTGGCATACGGAGCGAGCAGGGTCGGGTAATCGACCGTCGAGTCGATGACGGGCGGCAGGCCCGCCGCGTCGGACTCACGCGAGACGGACATGCCGAAGAGGCTGAGGCGCCCCGGAAGCCCGATCCGCACCACGCCGCCGACGTCGAAGAACTCGCGCTCGATGCCGAGCGTCGCCGCATCGAGGTTGGCGCCGCGCGAGAACCGAAAGACCTCGTGCTCTTCCGCGGCGGACGCCCGCCAGGCGACGCGCTGCTCGTCGGTGAGGAACGGGTGCGCCAGGTCGGCGTGCCAGGTCGGCGAGCCGATCTCACGCCGCGCGACTCCGACGTCGAAAATGTAGGGGCGGCCGAGGAACTGATAATCCACGAGCTGCAGCCCGTACGTGCTGCGTATGTCCCCGCGGCGCCACTCGGCGAGTCCGAAGGTACCACTGCCGGCCAGGTTGCGGTTGCCAATCTTCGCGCCATTCACCTTCGCACCGCTCGTGCCCGCGCTCAGCACCGCCGACACTTCGTCCGTCGTCTCGACGACGAGCTTCACACCCCCCGCGCCATCCTCGACAGTGCGAATCGCGGCACGCGCGATGTAGGGTTGCGTGCGTAGCAGGCGCTCCGACTCCGAACGGAGCCGCTCGTCGCACGGGGTACCCAGCTGGAGGAGTAGAAAGCGCCGGACGACGGACGGGCGCGTGTTCGCGTGCAGCGCGGCGAGCACTCTGAGCGGCGCGCGGAGCCAGCGCTGGCGTGCCCCCTCGTACGGGCTATGGGTGATGACTTCAATGTCCGAAATCGTCTGACCGCGGCAGCGCACCTCCGTTGGCGCGGCCGTCAGCGAGTCTTGGGCGCGGGCCGGCAGCGCGACGACGAGGGCGCCGAGGACCGCCGCCAGTCGCGCGTCGCGCGAGAGGCGCACTCAGCGCCCCATGCGGCGCTTGAGCTCCTCGAGCTGCTGGTCGGCGCGGGATTCCCGGGCGCTACGGTCCATGTCTCGCCGGAGCGACGACGTTTCTTCGCCCGTCGCGGCCGCTTCAGCCTCCGCGACCGCCTGCGTCACGCGCGTGGCCGACCCGCCGACACCGCCAGTCACCGCCGCCGACTTGAGCTGCCGCGTCATCTCCTCGATCTCCCCTTCGGCCAGCCCTAGCTCCGCCTGCTGCGCCTCGAGCTTTCGCTCGAGCACACTGATGCGCTCGGTGTGCCGGTGCTCGTGCTCGGCCGCGATGCGGCTCGTCTCCTGGTCCTTGATCTCGGCGGCGAGACGACCGCGGCGGCGCACCGTTTCGAGCGCGTCGCGCTCCACGGCGAGCCGCTGCTGCGTCTGGACCAGCGCGCTCTTGAGGTCAGCGACAATGACCTTCGCGTCCACGATGGCCTCGCGCATCATCGCGAGAACCGCGCGACCTTCGCCCGGCGAGGTCGCGCGGCCCAGCGCATCGCGCAGAGAGCGCTTCAGCTCCTCGAACACGCGGCGAGCGGCACGGCCGCGGTCACGATTTGCGCGGGGTGCGCGGGTAGAAGCCGTTCAGCCGCTGCTCCACTTCTCGCGACTGGCACTTCGGGCAGGCGACGGCCGCCTCCCCGTGATCGGAGATGCGCTCGCGCCGCGAGAAGGTCTCCCCGCAAGCGCGGCAGTGGTAGTCGTATGTGGGCATGGCGACACCTCGCGGTACGGGGGCGGCAGTAGCTAGGATAATGTCAGCGCTACCAGGGGGGCGCAAGCGCGGTTGGTAGGCGGTCACCCGCGCCTGCCGCTCCCCGTACGAAGCACGGAATTCCCCACTCCCATACCCATGCGTCCATTGCCCATTGTCGCCGTCACGGCGACGTCCGAGATCATACGCGGCACGCTCCGCGTGCGGGTGAACGAATCGTACACGCGCGCGGTCGAGCAGGCTGGTGGCATCCCACTGATCGTCGCGCCATTCACGAGCGCCGAGGCCGCGCCAGAGCTCGCGGCGCGCCTGCTCGCCCGCGTGGATGCGCTCGTGCTCACCGGGGGGGAGGATGTCGATCCCGCGCTCTACGGGGCGTCGGCCCACCCCGCGCTCGGCACCACCCACCGGGCGCGCGACGCGACGGAGATCGCGCTCATCCACGCGGCCCACGAACGGCGGACGCCGACGCTCGCCATCTGCCGCGGCATCCAGACGCTGAACGTGGCGTTCGGCGGAACGCTCGTGCAGGACATCCCGAGCGAGCGGCAGGGATCACTGGATCACGACGCGGCGAGCAACCGAGGATCGCGCGTACACGATGTAGAGATCGAGCTTGGCTCCCGGCTGGAGAGCGTGCTGGGCACTTCACGCCTGCGTGCCAACTCCTTCCACCACCAGTCGCTCGACCGGCTCGGGGAGGGACTGCGGGTCACGGCCATGGCGCCGGATGGGATCATCGAAGCGGCCGAATGGGTGCGCGACGATTGGTGGGCCGTCGCCGTGCAGTGGCACCCGGAAGAACTCTGCGAGGCGCCGGAACCTTGGGACCGGTCGCTATTCCGTGCTCTCTGTGATCGCGCCGCGTCGACAGCGGTACCCTTCGCTGCGGCGAGCGCGTCGGGCTAGCGCGAGGCCAGCGCCGCAGCGCAGGCGCAGCGGGTCATCGCGTCAGGAGCCGAGCCTGAAGCGCGTCTCGTCGCGCACCTGTCGCATGAGACGATCGAGCGAATGGTGGTGCGGGAAAAGCAGTGCGTCGCTCACGCCGTTCAGCGCGAGTCGCATCACGGCGAAGCGTGCCGCCGCGGCGTGGTAGAGCGCATCGAGGCCGTGCTCGTGGGCCAGCCGATGCTCGGCCGCGAGCTGGAAGCCGCGGCGTCCGAGGTCCTCGTAGTAGTCGAGGTCCGGACCCCCACGCCTCCAGCGCCGGTGCTCGATGGAATCCGGGAACACGCCACTCAGCCAGAGCGCGTAATTGCCGAGGTGCGCCCGCACCAGGAAATTGCGCCGCGCGTCGGGGCCATCGACGGCGTCCATCATGGCAGCGAGCGTCGCGTACTCCTCATCGTCCGACGACGCGATACGACGCGATCGGCCGCGCAACCCGAAGTGCAGGAGAATCGCCGCGGTGTAATCAGCTAGCACGCGATCCTGCTCGCCCGCGCGCCGGAGCGCGTTACGCACGACCACGTAGCAGAAGAGCGGGAGCGACGCGTGAGCGCCGAGCGGCGCCTCGATGAGGGCGGCGAGCAGGCGTGGATCATCGAGCAGCGCATCGACGCCGCTGTCCCGCAGGAGCGCCTCGGCGCCCTCCAGCTCGCGCGAGGAACCACGCGCGATGAGCCGGAGGGCGAGCTGCGCATCGTCGCGGCCGAGTGATGCCCGAACGTTGGCGAGGATCATGGTCTCTCCATGTGGTTCTCGTCTGTTACACCATTCGCGCCCCGCCGGGTGGGGAGCGACCGCATCATTGCCTATCCTTGAGATGATCCGAATGGACGAAGGTCACAGGCGCTCGCGATGGCGTTCGCGTTGGCACTCGTCCCGGAACGCTGCCACCAGGCGCGGTTTGCCTTCGGCGCCCGGTCGGATCATTTTGCAGCGCGTGGACCTCCCGCTCACCCCACCGCGCTCGGCGCTCGGAACCGCCCGGGTAGACGCGCGGTATATCCTGTAAGCCTATGTTGTACATCTGTGTGCCTGCCTACGACGAGGCCCCGACCGTGGGGCTGTTGCTCTGGCGTATCCGGAAAGTCTTTGAGGAGTATCCGCGCGACTACGAGATCGTCGTGGTGGATGACGGCAGTACGGACGCGACCCGCGAGATCCTCGCGGGCTACGCCGAGGTGCTGCCGTTGACGGTGGTCGCGCAATCCGAGCGGAAGGGATACGGCGCGGCGCTCGACACCCTGGCCCGGACCGTCTCGGCGCGCACGCGGTATCCGCGGCGCGATGCGATGATCGTCTTGCAGGCGGATTTTACCGATCAGCCCGAGCACCTCCCCGAGCTGATCAAGCGTTTCGAGGGTGGCGCCGATATCGTCGTCGCCGAACAGAAAACGGCGCCGGCAGACGCGCCGACCGCGGTGCGCCGGCTCCGTCGGGTCGCCCCGTGGTTGCTCCGGCCGTTCGTGTCGGTAGAGGGGGTAGCGGACCCGCTGGGCACCTTCCGGCTCTACCGGATCAGCGTGCTGCGGGATGCGATCAAGGCGGCGGGCGACGCCGCGCTCGTGACGACGAACGGGTGGTCCGCGAACGTCGAGATGCTGCTCAAGACAGCCCGCCACGCGCGTCGCGTGGAGGCGGTCGCGCTGCCCGGCCGGTATGGTCTCAGGCCGCGCGAGAGCCGGGTTCGCGCGTGGGCGGACGCGGTGGATCTGTACCGGTTCGGGTGGGCGGCTCGCGCCCTCCGAACCCCAGTGGAGCATACGGCACCGACATGACACATGCAGTTCTGACCGCTCTCGCACTCCTCGCCCTGATCGCCGGCCCCTCCGCCGGCGCGCAGGAGGGGAGCGTGGCGCCCGCGTCCGCCCCCGGTCGCGTGATCGTCCCCTTCGCGGTGGGCGAGCGGTCCGTATTCGACGTCAAGTTCGGCGCGCTGAAGGCCGGCACAGGCACCATGGAGGTGACGGGGATCGAGAACGTGCGCGACCGGGAAGCCTGGCATACGGTATTCAGCGTGCGGGGCGGGCTGGCGTTCATCAAGGTGAACGACCGCTACGAGAGCTGGATCGACACCCGCACATTCGCGTCTCTGCGCCATGTACAGGATATCGACGAAGGAAGCTACGAGAAGGAGCGGCGCTACGAGATCTTCCCGGAACGAGGCGTCTACACCGAGAACAACGGCGAGGAGAAGCCGACGGTGAAGGATCCGCTCGATGACGGCTCCTTCCTCTACTTCGCGCGGACCCTGCCGCTCAGCGTCGGGCAGACGTACGAGTTCCCCCGCTACTTCCGCCTCGACCGGAACCCGGTCACGATCCGGGTGCTGCGAAACGAGACCATCAAGGTTCCGGCGGGAACGTTCAAGACCGTCGTGATCCAGCCCATCATCAAATCGCGTGGCATCTTCTCGGAGAACGGGCACGCCGAGATCTGGCTCACCGACGACCCGCGGCGCATCATGGTGCAGATGAAGGTCCGCACGAAGTTCGGTACCCTCAGCCTCTACCTGAGATCATTCCGCCCTGGCGCGGCGAACGACACGAGCGGCCAGACGCCGGCCGGCCAGGGGAGCCGCCAGTAGGCGAGTCGCCGCCCGACCGCGCCGAGGCGGATCTCTCGGCGCTCCGCACGGTTGCCGTCGCGCGACGGGCGAATCGGGTACGCGCCGACGAATTCGCGACGCCGCGCGCCGCTGACACATCGTTCGCGGCCTTTCTCCATTCGCTCCCCGATACGCTCGCCGCGCGCGATCTCCGGCGCGTCATCGAGGCCATCGCGCGCGCGACCGAGCGCGAGCGCGCCGTCCTCGTCATGATCGGCGGGCACGTCGTGAAGACCGGACTCGCGCCCGTGCTGCTCGACCTGGTTCGGCGCGGAGCCATCACCCGGATCGCGATGAACGGGTCGGCCGCGATCCACGATTACGAGATGGCACGGTGGGGCGGCACCTCCGAGGACGTCGCGGCCGGACTTCGCGACGGCAGCTTCGGGATGGCCGAGGAAACCGGGCGCGAGATGAATGGCGCCTTCCGCCGTGGCATGGATGCGGGGTGGGGAATGGGCGAGGCGCTTGCGCGCGCGCTCGATGCCGGCGAATGCGAGTACCCGGAGCTTTCCCTGCTGCTCGGCGCCTACCGCGCTGGCGCTCCCTGCACGGTTCACGCGGCGATCGGCGCGGAGATCGTGCACCAGCACCCGGCCGCGGATGGGGCCGCCATTGGCGATACGAGCCACCGGGATTTCCGCCGCCTCGCCGCCTCCCTCCCCGCGCTACACGATGGCGGCGTGGTGCTGAACGTGGGGAGCGCGGTCGTGATGCCGGAGGTGTTCGTCAAGGCGCTCACGGTCGCGCGCAACCTGGGCGCGGGCCGCCCCACCGGCTTCACGTCCTGCGATCTCGACATGATCCGGCACTATCGGCCGCGCGTGAACGTCGTGCAGCGACCCACCGCCGGTGGCGGCGAGGGCTACGAGATCACCGGACATCACGAGATTATGATCCCACTCCTCGCCTGGGGAGTGCTCGAGCGGCTCGGCGCGCGCTGACGCGCGGGCGCTCGCGTGCTTCCCCTGCTCCCCGTGCTTCACATGACGAAGCGCGGGTGACGGCGGACCTGCCGCCGTCACCCGCGCCCCAAGAACATGCCCCCTGCCCGATCCCGTTACCGGTAGCCGCCGCCAGCACCCGCTACCGGCGCGCCCACTCACCCGCGAGCCTGAGGAATCCCCACGAAATCACGGCGCACTCGCGCCGTGCGCGACGAGCGTGG
>JBBJNN010000114.1:0-15352 GCA_037720885.1 Gemmatimonadaceae bacterium
GCCGTGGCGGAGGAGCGCGTTCATGATGTACATCTGCGCGTGCACCGCGGCGGCGCTCGCCCCGGTGGCGTGAATCTCCTCGAGGATCGCGCCCGCCTCCGCGATGCGGAGCCCGGCTCCGCCGTACTCGGCGGGGATGAGCGCGCCGAGCCACCCCGCCTCCGCGAGCGCGTTCACGAACTCGGTCGGGTAGCGGTGCTCCCGATCGAGCGCGCGCCAGTACGCGCCCGGGAAGCGCGCGCAGAGCCGCCGGGTCTCCTCCCGCAGCACCGCGTGGCCGCCCGCCTCGGCCGCGCCCGACCCACTCGCCCCGCTCGATCCGCTCGATCCGCTCGATCCGCTCGATCCGGCGTGCGTCACCGTGTCGCTCCGGTTTGCTCTGGTCACTCTGGTCGTCGCGCCGCCGCCGCGAACGGGCACGAGGTCGGCCGCGCAGTGAGCCACTGAGTACCGCCGCCACCGGCCGGCGGGCAAGGGGAGGACGCCGGATGCGCCGGCAGCGCGCGCGATCCGGGCCCGTAGGGGCCGGTCAGCCACCGCGACGTGTGGACGACGATGATCTACATGTACGTGCTGAACGGCGGCGGGCAGGATCGTGGACAGGTCGGACGGCGATTCACCGTCCGCCCGGGCGCGATAGGCTGCAGGCCCGGCGGCCTATCACGCGGCAGCCGTGATGCGGGCGTGGCCGCAACGTGCTGGCGGGTGTAAGCTTGCGGGGGCGCGGACATGTCTCGCGGCGCTCTGAATAGTCCGCGAGGCTCGCAGTCCTCGCATGTTCTGCTCGCAGTCCAATCCGCGTTAGCCAGCGACGGCGTCTTCGTGACGGGCCGGCCGCCGCGCCTTATCTTCCCGGGTAGCACCCGATTCCCTCTACCCGGATAGCACCCGTGACCCCGACCTCCGCGAAGCAGCTCGCCCTCAAGGCGATCGAAGACCTGCCCGCCGATGCGACCCTCGAAGACGCTATGGAGCGCCTGTACTTCCTCGCGAAGGTACAGCGCGGGATGGCCGAGGCGGAGGCGGGGCAGTTCGTCCCCCATGAGGATGTCCGCGGGCGCTTCGGCCTCCTTTAGCGCGCTATAGCGCGCCGCCTCAGCCCGGCGTGTCGGGGTGAAGCGGATCAAGATCATCTGGACGCCCGGCGCGGTCCGGGACTTGGAGCAGATCCATCTGTACATTGCCGGCGACGCGCCGCGTTACGCTGACGTCGTCGCGGCGCGGATCGTCCAGGCATTCGACCGCGTCGAGGAGTTCCCGGAGATCGGGCGTCTGGTGCCGAAGTGGGGCGGGAGGACGTGCGGGAGCTGATCCAGGGCGCCTACCGCTTGGTGTACTGGCTGCGGGGCGATCGCGCCGAGATCCTGACCATCCATCACGGGGCACGCCGCTTCCCGGACCTCCGCCTCACAGAGTGAGCGGCCGGCAGCGTGTGGCCGCTGGCTAACGAGACGCTGCTGCCGACGAGGGTTCTTGCACCATTTTCGTAGACACTTCCACCTAACCAGCCTGGAGTGTCACCGATGCCACGATCAGGGCCGCGCGCGGTGCGGAAGTACAGCGACGAGTTCAAGCTGACCGCCGTACGCCTCAGTCAGCAGCCAGGCATTCACGTGCAGACCGTCGCTGCTGCGCTGGCGATCCATCCCTTCATGCTGTCCAAGTGGCGGAAGGACGCGCGCGACGGGCGCCTGCAGGGCCACGCCCGAAAGGCGCCGCGTCCGGGCCCGGCGCGCGAGATCGCCCACCTGCAGGCGCTCGAGGCGCAGCACGCCGCGCTGCGCGAGGAGCTGAGCTCCTAAAAAAAGCCATCCGGTTCTGTTCCGCTCGAACGGCGACGTCTTCGCCTTCATCGAGGCCGAGCGCACGCACTGCAGCGTCACGTCGCTCTGCCGGCGCTATGCGGTGACGCCCGCAGGCTTCTATGCCTGGCGCCGTCGTCGTGAAAGCGCACATGCGGAGCAGGAGCGGAGCAGGCCCGGAGACTGAGCGCCGAGATCGTGCGGCTCTTCGGCCGGCATCGAGAACGCTATGGCAGCCCGCGCATCCACCGCCTCCTGGTCGCGGCGGGGTGGGCCGTGGGTCGGCGCCGCGTTGCCCGGCTGATGCGCGAGGCCGGACTACGCGCGAACGCGGTGCGGGGCTATCGACCGAAGGCCGCGATCCTGCGCCGCTACGCGCAGCATCCCGATCGGCGCCGGGGGACCGCCGTCACACAGCTGAATCAGGTGTGGGCCGGCGACATCACCGACGTCCGCGTCGCCGGCGGCTGGCGGTATCTCGCGATCGTGATGGACCAGTATTCCCGCCGTGTCCTCGCGTGGTCGCTCACGCGCCGGCGCACCGCCGCGGTTACCTGCGCCGTGCTCGCCAGGGCGACGCGAGGACGACGCGAGGACGACCGGCGCGCGGCGTGATCTTTCACAGCGATCGCGGCTCCGAGTACATGGGCGTGCCCTGCTGCACGCTCGTCGCGCGCCTCGGTCTCGTGCAGAGTGCGAGTGCGCGCGGACCGGGCGACAACGCGCACGCGGAGTCCTTCTTTCACTCGCTGAAGGCCGAGTTGATCCGTGGGACGACGTTCCACTCCGAGCACCAGCTCCGCGTGGCGCTGCGGGGCTATCTGCGCTACTACAACACCATCCGCCTCCACTCGAGCCTCCACTACACTGCACCGCTTGCCTTCGAGCGCGGCGCGGCGTAGAACCTCAGTGTCAACGAAAGCGAAGCAAGATCCCGAGCGATCTGCGGATGCGAGCGCTGCGCGCTCGCTTGGTTAGGCTCGCTTGCAGCTTAGCTGCGGCGTTATACCGCAACAGCCTGACATTTGGGTCAGGGTTTCTACCCGACGCGCTTCCGGTTCGCAGGTGGCTCGTCACGCTGTCGCTGATGCTGAACGAACGCGCGCAACACCGCATTCATGCGAGATTGGTAGCGCGGGCCCGTGTTGCGAAACCAGTCCACCACATCCGGGTCCAAGCGCAGCGAAATCGCGCGCTTGCGAATGGGCTCCACTACCTGGCCAGCGGCGAGCCATGCCGCAGCGGCGGGCGGATTTGACCGATCCCGCGCCGCGCCGCGTCGCGCGTCCGCATCCGTCATCTCGCGGAGCCGCGCCCAGTCCGTGCCGCCGCGACGGCGCTTCTGCGACGCTACCTTTCCTTTAGCCGGCGGTGCCGCGGTAGTATGCTTCACGCTCATCTCGTGTTGCCCTCCGGGCGGAAATGATCTGGCGAACCAGACCCCGTTTGGTCCGCAGCTCGGTGTACACGACCGTAAGTTCTATTCCCTGCACGAGCCCAATGGCCACCCACCGTTCTTCGCCGTAATCCTCGCGATCATCCCACCGTTCCCACGTCCGGCCATCGAATACCGCGATCGCGTCTGCGAAGTCGATTCCGTGATCCCGAACATTACTGCGGTTCTTGGCCGGATCCCAGTCGAAGCGCATTGAATGAATCTACACACTGTAGATACAGCACGTTAAAATCGCTGCGCCTGCTCGGGCACGACATCGAGCACATTGCGCAGCGTGTGATTCCAGCAGCGTTGTTCGCTCGACTCCGGCCACACCTGGGCGAGCGCGCTCCAGAGGCCGAGGTGGCCGTCCGCGACGGTGAGCTTCGGCGTGCCGAGCCCCCGGGCCTTCAGGTCGCGCAGCACCGCCGCCCAGCGCTCAGGCGATTCGCGCTGCCCGCTCTCGACGGCGAGGACGATCTTCCGCCCGTCGGCCAGCGCGCGGAGCAGCCCACGCAGCGCAAGCTCGAAGTCCCCGGTCGAGAGCCCGTGCAGGTAGAGGCAGGTAGCGCTCCGGCAGGAGCGCCCCGACCTCGCGGGTGCGGCGCTGGAAGCGCGGGAGGACGCGGCTCATGAAGCGGTCCTCGAGATCACGCCCGCGGGGCCGCTGCACGGTGATCGTGCCGCTGGTGCGGGCGAGCTGCCGGGGCGTACCGTAGCCGTTCCGGTAGCCCGCGGGCGTCGCCTCGGTGCGGCGCTCGCTCTTCGCCCAGCCGAGCAGAGCCTCGACCTCCTCCTCGAGTAGCCGCTGGACGAAGTGCTGGATCTGCTCACGGGCGGAGGTCTCCAGCGTCTCCCACAGCGGGCTCGCGGACGGGCTGGTGGCGCTCGCGCTGCACTCTCCGATGCAGGTGCAGGAGTGCGTGCCGCCACTGTGGTCGGGCGCATCATCGGAGCGCGCGTGGTCGGCCGCGCTGCCCGCGGGCACGCCAGCACTGTGCGCGCCGACATCGTGCGCCGCGCCCGCCCGGTCGCTCGGAGCAGGGTCGGCGTGGTATCTTCCCCTCCGTCCATGCCCCGCTCCGTCATCGCGCCATGATTCTCCTCGACCACGCGAGCGTCATCGAGCTCCTCCCGATGGCGGAGTGCATCGAGCTCATGGCCGGCGTCCTCGCTGCGCTGGCGCGTGGCGACGCGACCCTTCCCCTGCGCACGGTGTTGCGCGTCCCCGAGCGCGACGCGGCCATCGCGATGATGCCCGCCCTCCTTCGCGGCAACGCTGACGCTGACGCCGGCGTGATCGGGATCAAGGCGATCACCGTCTACCCCGGCAATCGCGGGACGGCGTACGAGTCACATCAGGGCGCCGTACTCCTCTTCGAGGCCGAGCAGGGACGCCTGCTCGCGATCGCCGATGCGAGCACGGTCACCGCCGTCCGCACTGCGGCCGTCTCCGGCGTCGCCACACGTCTCCTCGCGCGCGCCGATGCGGGCGACCTCGCCCTCCTCGGCGCCGGCGTGCAGGCGGCGACCCATCTCGAGGCGATGCGACTCGTCCGCCCCCTCCGGCGCGTGCGCGCGTGGAGCCGGAGCCCCGAGAAGACCCGGAGCTTCGCCGAGCGGATGACCGCGCGCTTCGGCGTGGAGGTGGAGCCTATGGCGACGGCGCGCGAGGCCGTCGCTGGCGCGGACATCATCTGCACGGTCACCTCGGCGCGCGAGCCGGTGCTGATGGGCGACTGGCTCGCGGACGGCGCGCACGTGAACGCGGTAGGCTCGAGCACGCCGGCCGCGCGCGAGCTGGACTCCGCCGCGGTCGTGCGCGCGCGGCTCTACGTGGACCGCCGCGAGTCCACGCTCGCCGAATCGGGAGACTTCCTGGTACCGCTGCGCGAGGGACTCGTGACGGAGGCGCACATCGTGGCCGAGCTGGGGGATGTGCTGGTGGGACGCGCGCCCGGCCGGGGTTCGCCAGATGAGGTCACGCTCTTCAAGTCGCTCGGCCTCGCGGTGGAGGACGCGGCGGCGGCGCGCCACCTCCATGCGCGCGCGCTCGCCACCGGCAAGGGACTGCACGTGCATCTCGGCGGCGCACGCGAGGAATGAGGGCGCTCGAGCCGGCGAGCATGGTGGCGATTCGGGCCGCGCGCGAACGCATCGCGGATGTCGCCGTGCGCACGCCCCTTGTCCGGCTGGACGTGGATGAGGCCCCGGGCGACGTCTGGCTCAAGCTCGAGAACCTGCAGCCGGTGGGCTCGTTCAAGCTGCGCGGAGCGGCGAACGCCATGCGCGTCGCGCCGCCGGGCGAGTTGCGCGGCGGCGTCTACACGGCGAGCGCGGGGAACATGGCGCAGGGCGTGGCGTGGATGGCGCGGGCGATGGGCGTACCGTGCACCGTCATCGTGCCGGAGGGCGCCCCCCGCGCCAAGCTCGACGCGATCGCGCGGCTGGGAGCGCGTACGATGCGGGTGCCGTTCGCGGAGTGGTGGCAGACGATGACCGATCACGGGCACGCGGACGCTCCGGGACGCTTCGTCCACCCCTTCGCCGACGCCGACGTGATGGCGGGGAACGGCACGATCGGGCTGGAGATCGTAGAAGATCTTCCGGACGTGGATGCGGTGTTCGTCCCGTATGGCGGAGGCGGGCTGGCGTGCGGCATCGCATCCGCGATGCGCCACCTTCGCCCGGCGGCGCGGGTGTTCGCCTGCGAGCCTTCGACGGCAGCTCCACTTGCCGCCTCGCTCGCCGCCGGCGAGCCGCTCTCCATCGAGCGCACCGCGAGCTTCATCGACGGCTGCGGTGGGATGAGTGTGTTCCGTGAGATGTGGCCCCTCGCCAGCACCCTGCTCGCCGGCTCGCTGACGGTAACTCCAGCCGAGGTCGCGTCGGCCGTTCGGCTGCTCGCGGAGCGGACCCGGATCGTGGCCGAGGGGGCGGGCGCCGTGCCAGTGGCGGCGGCACTCAGGGGTAGCGCCACTGGCGAGCGCGCGCTCGGCGGCACGGTCGTGTGCATCGTGTCGGGCGGGAACATCGACGCGGCCACGCTGGCGACGATCCTGGGTGGCGGCGTGCCGTAATGCGGCGGCGGTCGGCGAAGGCCAGCGTCTCGCGTGGCTCACGAACACGGTGCCGTGTCCCTGTTTCGTCTTGCGGCCTGCCGCATCGTCGCTACTCTTGACGCCATTCGGCCACGAGTATCCGACTGAGCGTCACCTCCACTCCCCAGGGACGGCATGCAGCTCAAGCGTGAGTGGCTCGAGCAGCTGATCTTCGGCGGCGAGGCCTCCCGCCGCTTCACGCAGGACTCGCCCGTACTCCCCGACGTGTGGATCGAGTTCGGCCTGAAGTACACGAACCCCGGGGTGGGTCCGCACGAGCCGGTCGATCTTCTCCTCTCCCCGCACCGGAACACCACGCCCTCCCAGCTCGGCGCCGCGCTGCAGGTCCGCCTCAGGGCCGAACGGGCGAGTCCGGCGTGGGTCGCGCGTCACCCCGAGGGCGCGCCGCCGGCGGAGATCGCCTACAACCAGGCGACGGTCGCCGTGCGGCTGCTGTTCGACGAGCTGGTGCGCGTCGCCCTGCCGCTGAGCACGTGGTGGCAGGACTACGTGAAGCTCGAGCCGTCGGCCGACCTGCCCGACGACTTCGCCCGCACCTACGTGCGAGCGAGCCTCGCGGGCTCGATGCGCGCCGTGGCGAAGGGGCAGGCCGAGTGGAGCGGCACGCCGGACCTGCTCTGGATGATCACCGTGGTCGGCGCGGTGCTGCTCGCGGCCCGCGCGAAAGAGCCGAAGCGCGAGGAGGACCGCGAGCGGGAGTTCGTGCGCATCAGCGAGGCGAGAGCGCAGCTCGTGGCCGCTTTCGCAGCGCTCGTGCGCGAGCCGCTGCCGACGGACTCGAAGGCGAAGGTCTGGCTCGTGAGCCGGAACCGCGTCGCTACCACGGCCATCTGGCGCTCGACGCTGACGGTCAAGTCCGACGCGGCACAGCGCGTCTTCAAGCTGAACTGCGAGAACCTCGCGTGGGCCATCCTCGACAGCGGCATCGACGCCGCGCATCCGGCGTTCTGGAGGCGCGAGGAGCGCGAGACGCGGCGACCCCGCATCGAGCCGGCCGAGGCGGCGGCGCAGTGGGTGGGCCTCACGCGCGTCGCGGCAACCTACGACTTCACGCGCATCCGCCAGCTTCTCAATACCGACGACGACGAGGTGAAATTGGCCATCAGGCGTCTCCGGGTTGATCTCAAGAAGCACCCGGACGACCGGCGCGCCGACCGCTGGCGGCGAGACCTCGCCTTCTGGAAGAAGTTCATGTCCGCGGACAGGGACACGCGCCGCCGCGCGACGGAACTCCGGCGTAGCGTCCGCACGGGCCGGGCAATCGACTGGGACGCGATCACGCCCTTCCTCCAGATCCCGCACACCGGCGGCGAGTACGCTCCGCCGCTTCACGAGCACGGCACCCACGTCGCAGGGATCCTGGCGGCCGACTGGCGCCGGTTCGACTGGGAGCTCACCGACCCGCAGCACCCGGGCGACGAGGACCTCGTCGGCGTCTGCCCCGACATCAAGCTGTACGACTTGCGCGTGCTCGACGACGAGGGGCGCGGCGACGAGTTCTCGATCATGGCGGCCCTCCAGTTCGTGCGGCACCTCAACGCGAACCGCGAGCAGCTCCTGATTCACGGCGTCAACATGAGCCTCGCCATCCCGCACGACAAGGCGAACTATGCCTGCGGCCGCACGCCGGTCTGCGACGAGTGCGAGCGCGTCCTCGGCACCGGCGTGATCGTGGTCGCCGCGGCCGGGAACGAGGGGTACATCTCGTATGCGACGCCCGCCGGCGCCGCGGCGGAAGGGTATAGCGACATCAGCATCACCGACCCGGGGAACGCCGAGGGCGTCATCACGGTGGGCGCGACGCACCGCTACCAGCCGCACATGTATGGCGTCAGCTACTTCTCGAGCCGCGGCCCCACCGGCGACGGGCGACTCAAGCCCGACCTCGTCGCGCCGGGCGAGAAGATCCTCGCGCCGGTGCCGGGGAACGGCGCGAAGACCAAGGACGGCACGAGCATGGCCGCTCCGCACGTGAGTGGCGCCGCCGCACTCCTCCTGGCGCGCCACCGCGAGCTGCTCGGGCAGCCGCGCCGGATCAAGGAGATCCTCTGCTCGTCCGCGACCGACTTGGGCCGCGAGAAGTACTTCCAGGGGCAGGGGATGGTGGACATCCTGCGCGCGCTTCAATCCGTCTGAGGTTCCGACCGAGGTCAGACCATGCTCTTCACCCTCGAAGCCCTCGAAGCGCGGCATGGGGACGCGCTGCTGCTGCACTACGGCGATCCGGATGCCCCTCGGCTCATCGTGATCGATGGCGGGCCCCGCGGGGTCTGGACAGCCGGACTCGCCCCGCGGCTCGAGCAGTTGAAGGCGCGGCGCTCGCCCGACGGGCCGCTCGCGGTGCGCCTGGTGATGGTGAGCCACATCGATGACGACCACATCAACGGCATCCTCGCCCTCACCGACCACATCCTCGAGCAGGAGGCCGATGGCGAGGAGCGGCCGTATGACATCCTTGGCATGTGGCACAACGCCTTCGACGACATCGTGAAGAAGGCCAAAGCGCAGGGCGCGGCCTTCGAGGCGGTCAGCGCCGCCGCGGCGGCCGGCGGCGCGGTGCCGAGCCTGGGACTCGATCGGCCCACCGCGGCGGTCGCGGCGAGCGTGCCCCAGGGCCGCAAACTGCGCGACAACAGCCGCGCGCTAAACCTGGAGGTGAATGCGCCCTTCGATGACCTCGTCGCGGCGCCCGCCGCCGGGAAGAAGACGGTGAAGATGGGCGACGGACTGAGCTTCGTCGTCCTCGGCCCGAGCGATGAGCGGCTCGACAATCTCGAGGCGGACTGGAAGGCGAAGGTCAAGAAGAAGCCCGGCGCGAGCGCGGCCACGCTCCGGCGGTTGGCGGCCGCCTTCCTCGATGACTCCGTCTACAACCTCTCGAGCATCGTCGTGCTCGCCCGCGCCGGCGACCGCTCGATGCTCCTCACGGGCGACGCTCGCGGCGACGACATCCTCAAGGCCCTCCGCTCGGCGAAGCTGCTCGGCGGCGGTCGCCTCCATGTAAATCTGCTCAAGGTGCCGCACCACGGCAGCGACCGGAACGTGTCCACCGACTTCTTCCGCGCGATCACGGCGGACCACTACGTGATCTCGGCGAACGGCGACTTCGGCAATCCCGACGTCCCCACCCTCCGGATGCTGACCGAGGCCCGCGCCGACGATGGCGACCCCTACGCCGTGCACTTCACCAACAAGCTGGCCAAGGTGACCACATTCGTGCGCGCCGAGCGGAAGGCGGGGCGCAAGATCGAGGCGGTATTCGCGGCGGGAACCCCGCGCTCGGCGCGGGTGGATCTGGGGGAGGAGAAGCTGGCGGACTAGGTCGTTGAGACACCGCTACCCGCACCATTCCACCGCCGCCTGATGCTCCTCCACCTCATCCGCGTCCCTTACGACTCCAGTCACCACGCCACCCGCATGGGCGCCGGGCCCGACCAGCTCGTCGCCCGCGGCGCGCCTGACATGCTCCGCGCCGCGGGGCACACGGTGCGCGAGAGCGTCATCCACCCCGCGTCCGCGTGGCGGGCCGAGGTGCGGACGGCGTTCGAGCTGGACCGCGCGCTGGCCGAACGGGTGGCCGGGTCGGTTGGCGCGGGGGAGAGGCCGATCGTGCTCGCCGGCAATTGCATCACCTCGGTCGGGACGGTGGCCGGGTTGGCGCTCGCGCTTGGCGGCGGCGAAGAGGCATCGGGGGCCCGTGCACGTGAGCCCGGGGAGTCTGACGACCCCCGCATCGGCGTCGTCTGGCTCGATGCGCACGGCGACCTCAACACGCCGGAGACCTCGCCTGGCGGATTCCTGGACGGGATGGCGCTCGCGATCCTCACCGGGCGCTGCTGGCGCCCGCTCGCCGGTTCGGTCCCGGGCTTCCGCGCCGTCCCCGACCGGCGCGTGGTGCTCGTCGGCGCGCCGGACCTCGACCCGCCGGAGGCCGAGTTACTGGCGCATTCCGGGATCGCGCGCGTCGGGCTCGCGGCGGTGCGGTCGCTCGGCGTCCGCGACGCCCTCGCGGTCGCGCTCGACCAGCTCGCGGGGGAGGGCGTCGAGCGCGTCTACCTCCACATCGACCTCGACGTCCACGACTCGGCCGAGGCGCGCGCAAACGAGTACCCGCGGCCGGCAGGGGAGGGTCTGACGGCCGCGTCGGTCCGCGAGCTCGTGCGCGTCGTGGCAGGGCGCTTTCGCCTCGGCGCTGCCGCGCTCACGGCATACGACCCGGCCTTCGATCCGGATGGCCGAACCGCGGATATCGCGCTGGAGCTGATGCGTCACATAGCGGACACATAGCCAACACAAACAGACGGTCCCATTCTAGCGATCTGTGTCATAGGTGCGCGTGCTGTTGTTGTCTTTGTGCTTCACATGCACGATGGGCGCAACAATCCAGCAGTATTCCTGGAGCTTCGACCAAGTAACTAGACATACGCTGCTAGATTCGCACGCTTGTGTTGACACTACGAAACGATGGCACTATCCTCGCTTCAACGACCGGTCGGTTGCCGAGTGCGCGCGATGTGCGCCCGGAACCATGCCAGTTCCAGCTCCGAGCGAGGTACAACCCGTGAAGCTTATCACCGCCATTGTCCGCCCCGAGCGTCTTTCCGCCGTCAAGGAGGAGCTCTTTCGCGCCGGCGTCACCGGCATGACCCTCTCCCGCGTCAGCGGCCACGGGGGTGAGCAGGAGGTCGTCGAGCACTACCGCGGCTCCTCCCTGGTGCTCGAGTTCCGCGACAAGGTGCGCATCGAGATGGCCGTGTCCGAGCCGTTCGTCGAGCCCACCATCCAGGCCATTCTCTTCGCGGCTGGAACCGGGCAGGTCGGCGACGGCAAGATCTTCGTCCAGCCCCTCGACCGCGTGATTCGCATCCGGACGGGGGAGCGCGACAACTCCGCGCTCACCCCCGTCACCGCCGACGAGGTGCAGCGGCGGTCGCAGGAGGTGCACACCGTCGCGATTCCGTGAGTGCCCCGGCTGCCCTCTCCGTGGGCGACACCGGCTGGGTCCTTCTCTCCGCCGCGCTCGTCATGCTCATGGTGCCCGGGCTGGCGATGTTCTACGGCGGTCTGGTGCGCGGGAAGAGCTCGCTCAACACGCTGATGATGAGCCTTGGCGCGCTCGGGGTCGTCACCGTGCAGTGGGTGCTCGCCGGCTACTCCCTCACCTTCTCGCCCGGCTCGCCGATCCTTGGCGGACTCGCGTGGTGGGGGTTCGGCGGCGTCGGCGGCGCGCCGAACGCCACCTATGCGGCCACCATCCCGCACCTCGCCTTCGCCATCTTCCAGGCGATGTTCGCCGCCATCACCGTGGCGCTCATCTCCGGCGCGGTCGTCGAGCGGCTCCGCTTTCCGGCCTTCCTCCTCTTCGCCCTCGCCTGGACGACACTCGTCTACGACCCGCTCGCGCGCTGGGTCTGGGCCGACGGCGGCTGGCTGCGCTCGCTCGGCGCCCTCGACTTCGCCGGCGGCACCGTCGTCCACATCAGCGCCGGTACGGCCGCCCTCGTCGCCGCCCTCATGCTCGGCCGGCGCCGCGATCTCGGGCGCGCCGCCCTCGTCCCGCACAACGTCCCGTTCACCCTCCTCGGCGCCGGCCTCCTCTGGTTCGGCTGGTTCGGCTTCAACGCCGGCTCCGCGCTCGCCGCCAACGAGGTCGCCGCCAACGCGTTCGTCACCACGCATACCGCGGCGGCGGCAGCGCTCACCGCGTGGATGCTCCTCGACCTCCGGCGCACCGGGCGCGCGACGGCCGTGGGCGCCGCGACCGGTGCGGTCGTGGGGCTCGTCGCCATCACGCCGGCGGCGGGCTTCGTGACGCCGCGTGCCGCGATCGCCATCGGCCTCCTCGCCGCCGTGGCGAGCAACGCCGCGATGCAACTGCGCGCACGGACACGCGTGGACGACGCGTTGGACGTGTTCGCCTGCCACGGCGTCGCCGGCATCGCGGGCGCGCTCCTCACCGGCGTCTTCGCCACGAAGGCGGTGAACCCCGCCGGCGCCGACGGCCTCCTCGCGGGTAACGCCTCACTCATCGGCGCGCAGGCGCTCGCGGTGCTGGTGGCCGTCGTGCTGTCCGGTACCCTCACCGCCGGCATCCTCGCGGCGCTCAAGGCCACCGTCGGGCTCCGCGTCTCCCTCGCGGATGAGGTGCGCGGCGTGGACGCGAGCGAGCACGGCGAGGACGCGTACCACGGCGGCGACATCGGCGAGCTCGCCGGCCGCCCGATGCCGCTTGGCGAGAGCGTGCTCCTCCCGGTCCCCGTGCGCGACGTCCGCACGCCGGGCGGGTCGCTGCCGGTGATCACAGGGTCAGGCGTGGCGGCTTGATGCTTCGGCCGCCGCGCCGAGGGGACAGCCCTTACAGCCGGAACAGGTAGCTCATCTTCACGAACACCGCGTCGCGCCGGCGGTCGAGGGCGCTCCGGCCGCGGCCGAAGCGGAAGGCATCATCCTCCACCAGCGTGCCGCCGTAGCCCGCGTAGAGCACCGTGCCCGGGGACGGGAGGTAGGAGAAGAGGAGCTCGGGGCGGAACTCGTTGATCCGGCTCGAGCGGCCCGTCACCGTCGAGAAGCCGCGCGCGCGCACGAGGCCGCGCGAGGTCTCGCGGTAGATCGGGTCGTTCGTGCGATCGGACTCGTAGAGGTCGTCCGCGTAGTCCGCCACGTACTGCCCCACGGCGCGCACGAAGATGGCGCGCGAGATCTGGTACTCCGCCTTGAGGCGCGGAATGCGCGTCTCGGCCACCTTCGAGCCGTCGCCCGGTCGGACGTACCACTGCCAGTTGTACGTCCCGGTCAGGCGGAGATGCTCCGTCGGGCGCCAGTTCAGATTGCCGGAGACGAACGCGATGTCCGACGGGGTCCACTCGTAGAAGTTCTCGTCGCGCCCCCAGATGTAGGAGAAGTTGCCCGAGAACTTCTTGAAGTTCGGGGTGGTGAGGTTGAGGACGTAGTCGAGGTTGCCGATCCGCCCGCGCCCCGTGAAGGGCTCGTACGTCACCACCGTGCCCGTTCGGCGCTCGACGAAGAGGTCCGAGTAGAAGTCGTCGTCGTAGCCGAAGGCCTCCACCAGCACCGACGCGCCCGCCTGCCACCCACCCCGGAGCGCGAAGTTGTTGTTGAAGTGCAACTTTTTCTCGATCATGTCGCCGCCGTCCACGAAGCGCTGGTATTGCCAGAGCCCGTCGAGCGCGACGTCGAACGAGGCGCTCCGGAGGAGCGAGCCCTCGCCGCCGTAGGTCGTGAGGCTGTGGACGAAGCGCGCGTGCGCCAGGGCCGGTCGGTTGATGAATCCGCTCTGCGCGCGGAAGTCATCCTGCAGCGCGGAGAACAGATACTGCGCGCCGAACGTATGCCCGGCGCGCCGCAGCGTCACCTGCGAGAGTGATCCTACGAGTGGGCTCGCCTCCGGCGCCGTCGTCCGGCTCATCGCGCCCTGGAGCTGCGCGCTGTAGATCTTCTGCCAGACGATTCGCGCATCGGCGCCGAGGACCCGGTTCGCGTAGGGGCCGTCCACGCGATCCGTATAGACGAGCCCCGCGCGCGATGACTTCCCGAGGTCGCGCTGCACGCGGAGCAGGTTGTAGAGCGGCCGGTCCTCCCCGGTGAACGAGACGCGCCGATCGTCCACGGCCGAGAGGAACGCGAAGCTCGTCCCCGCGTGCTTTCCCCGCAGCTTCACCGCGGCGAGCGGGTCGGCGATGCGGCGCGTGTAGATGAGCTGGTTCGGGACCGCGAACTCCTCGATCCCATCGAGAAAGAATGGCCGTTTCTCGGCGAAGAAGAGCGCGCGGCGCGGGTCCACCACGAGCTGCCCGGCGTCCGACTCCACCTCGGCGAAATCCGGGTTCACCGTCCCGTTGAACGTCCAGTTGCTCGTGATCCCCCAGCGTACGTTGCCGCCCAGCTCCGGGTGCTTCGTCGTGTAGTCGAACGCGCCGTCGGGGGTGAGCGCGCCTGTCGAGCGGGCGGTGACCACAGGGTTCAGGTCGAGCACCAGCCCGCGCTGCAGGCTCGTGAGATCCCCGAGCTTGCCGAACTGCGCGACGTACGACGCCGCGGCGCGCGCCGCGGGCGCCCAGGAATATTCGTAGCCGCGGCTCTGCACCCGGCGGAGCACGTTCACTCCCCACGTCTGCGTGTCGAGCGACTGGTAGCGCAGGCTCTTGAACGGGATCCGGACCTCGATCTCGTAGCCGTAGTCCGTCACCCGCCCCTTCGAGTCGAACACGTAGTCGGGGGAGATGTCCGTGGGCTCGCGCCCCGTCCCCAACGCGCCGAACCCGCCGCCGCTCGTGTTCCCCCGCTCGACCACCGTCCCATCCCCCTGCACGCCGAGTGGGTTGACGGCGAACACCGTGGCCTGGCGGCCATCGTTGAAGGTGGCGAGAAAGATCCCGATGTAGTCGTCGCTGTAGATCTTGTCCCGGTCGGCCAGCGTCGCGTTCACCGTCCCTGGCTCCGCATAGGCGCGAATGCCGAAGTGGATCGCCGTCGGCGAGTACCACACCAGCACCTCGGTCGAGTCGTCCGCCGCGACCCCATCGGTGGGCGCGTAGCGCGAGAAGCCCATGAGCACGCTCGCCTCCCGCCACGGCGCCTCGTCGAGGCGGCCATCAATGGTCACCTCCGCGGCGATGCGCGGCGGACGGACGTCGAGCTGGCGCTCGCGCCCGTTGTGTACTGCCGTGGCCGCCGAGCCATCGGCGAGGAGTGGGAGCGCGGGAAGAAGGCGGAGGAGGAGAGGGAGCATGGGTGGGAAGGGGAGGGCGGCACACGGCCGGACGCGAAGCTCAGGCCGGCGTGGATGACGTTAGAAACCTCCGGCGGCGGTCGCCAGCCCCGGCGTTCAAGTTTACACCCTTCTCACCTCATCGGTCATCGGTCATCGGTCATCGGCTGTGGGGTCACACTCCGCGTGACCACGGCCGACTCTGCTGGCAGTGCCGAGTGCCGAGTGCCGAGTGCCGAGTGCCGAGTGCCGAGTGCCGAGTGCC
>JBBJNN010000115.1:0-8754 GCA_037720885.1 Gemmatimonadaceae bacterium
CTCCGGAGCGGCAGGCGCCGTGCGCGACATCGCGACCTGTCGCACCCCTGCGGCGAGCCGCAGCACGTCGTCATCCGGGAGCGCATCGAGCGTCCCCTCCAGCAGGTCCGCTCGCGCGAGCCGCTCCAGCGCCGCGAGCAGCTCCTCCGAGCGCGCGGGATCGCACAGCGCGCGCACCACGTCCTCCTCTTCGGCCACGGCGCTCTCGCGTTCCCGCACATGACCCGCGCGCGCCTCCAACCGCAGCGCCCACCGGTGCGCCGCATTCCCGAACGCGGCCACGTCCTCGCCGAGCGCCTCGGGCCCGGTCGCGACCGGCACGTCGAGCAGCGCCTGGGCGATGCTCTCGGCGCAGCGCTGCTCGGCCGCTGGTGTGTCCAGCGCGCCAGCGGCGAGCCGCCAGCGGAGCGGCAGCCGGCGCACCACGACGAGCCGCCCCGGCGCCCGCTCCTCGATGAGCGCCGAGGCGCGCTCCAGCGCGCGGCGCGTGAACCCTTCGGCGCGGCTCGCGAGCGCCTCGTCCGCGCCCGGTGGGGCACGCACCGTGAGCTGCAGCTCCCGCACCCGGTCGTCGCTCACGGCGTGCGCGCGCTCCCTCCGCCAATCGCCCGCGTCACTGCGCGGCGCACGGCAGCGTCGTCGAGATCCACCTTGGCCGAGTGCAGCCGCTCGGCCACCGCCTCGACCAGCGCATCGCGCGTTCCGGGCGCCGCGAGCTGGGAGCGCGACAGCGCGCCGTGCTCCTCACCCACGCGTCGCACAGCGTCCGCGATCGCGCGCGCCACCACGCCGGCGATGCGCTCCCCCTCCGTGAGCGCCGCGGAGAGCTCGGCTGCGCTCTCATCGCCCAGCGCGTCCTGCAGCAGGGCCTCGGGATCCCGCTCGAGCGCGTCGGCCACCGTCGCGATGCCGGCCGCCTCGAGCGACGTGGTGAGCGCCTCCTCCTCGCCCGCCGCGTACGCGATCGGCACCTGGTGCAATGTCTCGGCGGCGATGTCCTCCGCGGCGCCACGGGCGAGCGGTTGCACGCGCGCCGACGCCCGAGCCCGGGCCTGTGCCGCGCGCACCACCTCCACCAGACGGGAGCGGCTCGACGCCGGCGTGGCGGCGAGGGCTGCGGGCCGCGCTTTGGGCCGCGTCTCGGGCTGCGTCTCGGGCTGCGTCTCAGGCTCCTCGGTGCGCTCCTCAGCGAGGAGGATGCTCACCTCCGGCGCGCTCTCCAGCGTGTGGCGCACGAAGCGCGCGCCGTCCGGGGGCGCATCGGCCTGCAGGCTCGCGATCAACCGCATCGCGAAGGTCGGAAGCGAGACCGGCCCGCCCTCCCGAACCGCGATGCCGGAGCGGCGCAACGTCTCCGCCACCCGCGCCGGCGCGCCGAAGGCGAACACCGCGCTCCCGGCGTTGAGCACGGTCGGCGTGTCGGTGTCGAGGCCCTCCCCGCCACCCGGCTGGCGCTCGGCGACGCGGGGCGTGGCCCGCCCCGTCGCCACGCGTAGGCCGCGCACCTCGAACGGCGGCAGCCCTGCCAGGCAGCAGAGGAACGACGCCACGCGCCCGATCAGCACGTCCAGCGGCTTGAGCCCGAACAGCGATCCCCAGTGCGTGAGCAGCGGGTAGTGTACCACCCATCGCCGCCCGCCCCACGGATCGATGCGCTGGATCGTGCCCCCGGCCACCACGGCGCACCCGATCACCACCCCGTGCGGCTCGCCGCGGCAGTGTGGCCCGGGGTAGAGGAACGCCTTGCACCAGGAAATGAAGAGGCGCTGCAACGCCGCGATCAGCCGCGCGATCTGCTGGGCGGTCAACTGAACGTTCTGCCCGAAGAGCGCGCGCACGGCGTTGGCGAGGATGAGCGGCGCCAGTTGCTGGAGGGCGGCATTGCCCGCGAAGCGCGCGATGGTCATGACGAGCAGCGCATACGTCGCCGCGAGCGTGTAGACGGCCGGCTCCGCCGCCTGCCCGGGCTTCGTGGGGTGCTCGTGCAGGAAGAGGGAGAACGCATCCTCGAACCGCCGCTCGTCGCCGATCGCGCAGTTGCCATCGAGGCACGGGAAGCGCTGCCGCTCGACGGCGCGCGCCTCGATGGTAGTCGTGACGCTGAGCCGGAGCGACATCGTGCGCAGGCTCTCCGCGTTCACCTCGTTCGGGGTCGCGGGCCTCCCCTCACGCGTGACCGCGAATGCGCGGATGGTCGTCGTGCCCGACAGCTCGGCGGGGTCGCTCGCGGAGGTCGTGCGCCAGTTGGCGAAGACCCACGTCGGCGGCTTGAAGCCGATCTCCAACGGGTCCGCGTCCCAGGACAGCCCGGTGAACGGCGGCGTCTGGCCCGCCACTGTCTGGCTCCCGAGCAGCACGCTTCCGGCGCCGAACGACCACTGCGAATCGGCTCCGACCGAGAGCTTGATGCGTATCCCGGGCCGCCACCCGTTGAGCTGTACGGAGGCCTCGACGGCGCGCGTGCGGTCGGGCTGCAGGGAGATGGTCGCCGGCGGCGTCGTCCCCAGCTCGCCGCCGACGTGGAAGGGCGCGAGATCGGGAGGCGTCACGGTCGACGTCGGCGGTGTCGTGGGGGTCGTCGCTCCCTTCGGCAGGATCGCCGAGACTTCCTTGAGGAAATCGGCGATCGGGCCGCTCGTGTCGAGGTCGCGCGGCGGGACGAGGCGCAGCCGCACCGTCTCGCGGACGCGCGACATCTCGCAGCGATCCACCGTCGTGCGGCACGGATCGCCGTGCACGGGCCGCGCGTCCTGCAGGCACTCGATGTACTCGAGTAGCAGGTGCATGCGGTGCGGTCCCTCCTGGCGCAGCACGGCGACCGCCGCCGGATCGCAGAGGAGCGAGGCGATGTCCACGCGGTAGCAGGTGGCGACGGTGAGATCGTTGCCGCAGCAGTCCACGCCGTAGCCGGTCCCCACGGCGACGCGGCTCCCGTCGAGCCCCACGTTGAGCCCCCACACCACGCCCTCTCCCATCGCGCGGTTCTGGAGCTGTTGCTTCAACCGGCCGTAACGGAGGTGTGTCTCCAGATCCTCCGCGGTGATGAACATGCCATTGAAGTAGTGCGGGCGGACGCATCCGCCGGCCGCTGGCAGCGCGGAGAGTGAGGGCGAGCAGCCGGGCGGGACATTCACCACCGTCGTGCCGCGGCATGGCTCGCAGCCGACCGGGAAGAACTGCCCGGAGTCGGGGCAGTCGGCGACGGCGTAGTCGCACGGCACATCGCAGCCCGGCGTGGTCGGCGGGCACACGGGGCGCGGCTTGCACGGGCGGATGATGACGTGCCAGCCGGCGTTCGTCGCGGGGGAGAAGGCAGGGTCGAGGTGGCCCGGGCGGTAGGTCCAGCTATGCCCCGCGGGAATCTCGAGGTCGTAGCTGAACATCTCCGCCGGGTCACCAGCTGTCGGCTGGTCCCGCTGCGGGAAGAACTGGTTCTGCGCGACGACGGCGACGTTCACGCACACCGGCCCCCGCAGCGTGACCTCGTCCTCCCGGGAGAAGAGCGTGAGCGCGGACGGCGCGAAGGCGTCCGGCCGCTCGGACCACTGCCCGCTCTTGCGGTCGACGTACCGCCTCAGATCGAGATCGAACATGGCTGCGCGCTCCTAGGCGGGCGTGTGGGCGAGGGTGAGGAACGAGTTGGTCGGGTCTGGCTCCAACCGGAAGTGCCGCGCGAACCGGGCGGGGCGCAGGGGCTGCATGCGCTGGTCGACCACCGGCGCGTCGAACGGCGGCGCGATGGTGAGGCGGAAGCGCCCGGCATGGATCGCCGTGCCGCCGGCGCCCGTCCACGCGATCCGGAAGCGTGGATCGGCTCCGCTCTGGTAGGTGATGTCCGCGACTCCCGGCGTCACCGGCGCCCACGCGAACGTCGCGTCGAGCTCCTGCACCGTCACCGATGCGGGATCGAACGTCGCGTCGGCGAGCGGCGTCACGCCGGCGGGCGTCTCGGGCGCGAGCGCGACGGGGATGGTGAGCACCCCCGCGTCGAGCGCGCTCGACTCCCACGCGACGCCGGTGAGGCGCGGGCCGCTCCCCAACACGCCGCTCTCCTGCGCGCCCACAGCGAGCTGCGCCAGCAGCGCCTGCAGCGCCGCGGTCGTGAGCAGCGATTCCCGCTCCGGGATCGCATTATCCGGCTCGCCGATGTCGGTGAGCCGCAGGGTGCCATCGGGCGCCGCGGTGAGCGTGACGGTGAAGGAGGCGAGGCAGAGCCATGCGTCCTCCTGTCCAGCGGGGCAGCCGGCGGCGACGGCGCGGTGCACGGCGGCGGCGAAGCCGCGGTCGATGCCCTGGTCAGGCGCGGCGCCTCCGAGCCCCGCGAGGAGCTCGCCGAGCGCGGAGCGCGTGGGGAAGGTGTCGCGTGCGCAGCGGCGATCGCCGGCGGTCACCAGCGCGAGCTCGAAGCTCTCGCGCACGCGTCCGTACTCGCATCCGTCGGCGTCGCAGCCGCAGGGGTCGCGCGGCGCGGGGCCGGGATCGCTGGGGCATTCGCGAAAGCGGAGCACGACCCAGAGCCGTCGCTCGCCAGCGGCACCGGTGGCGCCAGCCTCGCCCGCTTCCTCAGTCCCGGCGCCCCCGGTACCGGCGCCCTCGGTCCCAGCGCCCTCGGTCCCGGCCCCTTCGTTGCCGGCGCCCTCGGCGCCGTCCGTCTCGAGCCACCCGGCCAGCTCCGGGCGGTTGCGATGCTTCAGGTACCACGACGCCACGTCGATGCAGTGGTCGCCCGGTACGATCACCTCGCGCCCGCACCCGTCCAGCGCGGCGCCGCGCGTGATGCGTAGCACCGTCGTGGGCGTTCCCGCGGGTGCCCCCTGCGGGAAGACGAAGCGCTCGGCACGCAGTCCACAGAGCACGCCCACACCGTGCGCGCGCAGGTTGTGGAGGCGGTGCTTGCCGACGTGGTAGCCCTGCTCCTCCGACATGTCCACCACGCCGAGCCGCTGCCCGAAATAGTAGCGGAGGCGCGCGAACTCCCAGGGGACGCCGCAGCAGTCGCATCCGCAGCCACCGCCGCACGCGCCACCACAGTTTCCGGCGCAGGTGCAGTCCTTCGTCGCTCCGTGCATGATCGCTCCTTCGCGCTCGTTCGTTCGCATGGTCGCGTGTGGTCAGAGGCCGAGCTCTCGCTCGCGCAGGTAGCCCGGCCGTCGCTCGCCGAGCACCGAGGTGTGGCCGAGGATCGCGGGGTGCGGCTGCGGCTCGCCGGGCACGGGGCACCCGCCCAGGCGCGTCCCCGCCGCGTCGCGCCCGCCGAGCACGAAGTCGAGCCCGAGGCTGCTCTGGACGCCGACGCGCGCGTCCGGGTAGATGGCGCGCAACGCGTGCACCGTGTGCGCGGGCTTGTTCAGCTCGACGATGCGGTCCACCACAGGGAGCAGCGCCTCCGCATCGCACGGGTCGAGCAGGTACACGAGCACGGTGAACCGGTGCGCGTACTCCGCATAGAGCTGCTCGTCCGGCGGGAGGGCAGCGCTCGGCGGCGCGGTGGGGAGCCCGCCGGCGCCCGGGCTCCCCGCGCGCCCGAGCAGCGCGGCGCGCGCCGGCCGCTCCAGGAAGCGCTCGAGGATGACGGGCGCGATCCCGGTATAGATCTCGACGTAGCGCGCGAGCCCGGCGGGCGTGCCGCGCGCGCGGTAGAGCTCCATCGCCGCGGCGACCAGCGCGCGCCGGCGCTCCACTGGCCACGAGGGATCGAACGTCAGGTTGATCAGCGAGGCCAGCCAGTCGAGGACGTCCGCGGGGGCCGCGTCGGGGTCGAGCTCGATGGAGAAGCGCTCGTAGCGGTCCT
Organism: Gemmatimonadaceae bacterium; assembly: GCA_037720885.1. Lineage (GTDB taxonomy): Bacteria > Gemmatimonadota > Gemmatimonadetes > Gemmatimonadales > Gemmatimonadaceae > JACMME01. Next base: position 5,792 of record JBBJNN010000115.1, read on the forward strand.
CGATCCCGGTGAGCCGCCGCTCGAAGAGCGCGAGGAAGCGTTCCAGGAACCGGGCGCCCTCGGCGTCGCGCCGGTAGACGCGCGGCAACAGGTCGAGGTAGCTGACGCGCGGGTAGATCACGCGCAGCGCGCGCACGCTCGGCGTCGTGCTCCCGTCCGAGATGACCGTGAGGCGCAGCCGCAGGTAGCGACCGGGCTCCGACTGGACGAGCTGCTCGGGGAGCGCGCCGGTCACCGGCACCGGGCGTCCACGCTCGTCGAGCGGCGCGGTCCAGCGCTCCGGACCGGCAGTGAACGCGGCGAGATCGTTCTCGGTCCACGTCTGGAGCAGGAGGCTGCTGCCACCTGGGATGTCCGCGTCCACGTCGATGCGGTGCCACGTCGTGTCCAGCGTCCCGCTGTCGAGCGCGGCGCTCGTGAAGGTGCCGAACGACTGAAATGCCCGCCCGAGGCGGAGGCGCAGCAGTCGGAGCGCGCGATGCACCGCGGCGAGCCGGGTGGCGCCATCGCGGCGCGTTACCGGCGGCGCGCACTCTCCGACGCGCGCACAGGTGCCGGCGGCGAACGAGGGCATGGTGTCGCCATAGAGCGCGAGCAGCGCGTCGGCTGGCGCCGCGCCCGCGGCCAGCCGGGATCCCAGGTCGCGTTCCGCGTCGCCGAGCGTGGCGAGCGCGCTCGGGAGCTGGACGTCGGCCAGCGGCTCGCCGAGCGCGGTGAAGCGGAGGAGCCGCGGATGCGACGCGTCGGCTACGAGCACGGTGCCGTCGGCGTCGACCATGACCGCGATGGGGCGAGGCGTCGCGGGCAATCCCTCCGCGTTGCGCGCCGCGAAGCGCCCGCGGCGTGTGTGGCGCGCGTTGAAGATCACGATCGCTCCGGCCGCGCGGTCCGCGACGTAGATGCGGCCGGCGGGCGAGACCGCGACGTCTACCGGCTCGCGCAGTCCGCTCGCGAGCACGTCGCGCACCGAGCCGTCGTCGGGTAGGAGCACGACCACGCGCCGCGCGGCCGGATCGGCCACGTAGAGCAAGCCGCGGCGGTCGAGCGCCAACCCCGCGGGGCGCGCCAGGACGTGCGACTCGCACGGGATGGGGCGCTCCGTGCCATCGCAGTCGCGCGCCAGCAGCGTGCCGCTCTCCGGCGCGACGCGGTACACCGCACCTCCGGGCTCGACGGCGAGCCCTGGCAGTGGTGCGATGGGCCTGGCCGGCGGCTTGGGGAGAAGCTCCAGCGTGGCGCGGTCGTCGTCCCAGAAGAGCGAGGCATCGAGAGCGGGCGGAACTGGATCGGTCGCGGTTGCCGGACGCGGCGCGAAGTCGCGCCCCCAGCGCAGCATGTACCAGGTGCCACCGTTCGCGTCGCGGGCGGTCACGCTACACCACCGTGCTCACGGTGACCGAGCCCGGCATCAGGCTCACGCTCTCCTCGGGGCCGAGCTGCACCTCGTCGGTCTCATCGGTGGTGCTGGGACAGAGCGTCAGGCGCCCCTGCCGCAGCGCGACGTTGCTCTTGGTGTGCGTGAAGCGCGCGGCGAGCGACTCCACGCGCTCCACCCCTTCCACCCGGAAGACCTGCGCGATCAGGTCGGCGACGTGTACCTGCCCGCCGAACGGATAGCCCGTGCCGGCGTGTCCTCCGGTGAGCACGTGCAGGTACGCGGCGAGCCGGGCCTCGACGAGCGCCTGCAGCCGCGAGCGCGTGAAGCCGGGCTGAGGCAGCAGCGTGATCACCACCTCGCAGATGCGGAGGTACTGCGGCGGGACCACGTGCACCTCTGTGGTGACGAGGCGGTACTTGTCGAGGTGGCAACAGACGCGGCGAAGAAAGCTCGGCGTGGGTACCGGCTCCGCCCCCTCGTCGTCGGGGACGACCACGACCGACACGACGCCCGCGGCCTCGATTGTGTCGAGCCCCGCCGGTCCGGCGGGGAGCGGCGCGCCGCACACCGGCGTGGCGATCGCGGGGGGGAGCGTGCCGGCGGGGAGCGGCCGCCGGCGCGGGACGATCTGCGCGCGGGCGACGCGCACCGTCGGCGTCTGGCGCGCGATCCACTCGAAGTCGTCGCGCGTCACCGCGCGGCTCCGCGTGGAGAGCTCCTGCCGCGCGCGAATCTTTGCCTCGTCCAGCGTCTCCGCGTCCGCGCCGCCGGTGGCGACGACGGGGTTGGTGACGCCGGCGAGCCCGGCGCGCGCCGTCTCCAGGCTGGTGATCGTGGCGACGCCGCTCTCCCCCGCCTTCCCGCCGCCGAAGCGGTAGCGCACGGCCACGATGCCCCCCCCGCGTGGCACCAGGGCGGGAATGCGCCCGCGGATCCCATCGCCGAAGGTGATCGTTCCCGCTTCGCGGTCGAGGGCGAAGACACGGTCGTTCGGCGTCGCGGCGTCGAGCGAGTCCACCGCGCGCCACGTCACGAGCGGCTGGTCCGGCTCCTCCTGCACGGCCAGCTCCAGCGTTCCGTCGAGCACGTTGCCATTGCCGAGCGTGACGATCTGGCCCGGCCGCCCGTCCGCGCTACCGGCCAGCTCGTTCGTCACCGTGATGGCGTTCGTCGCGGGGGCAATGTTGAACGTGGCGATGCGGAGCCTCGGCGCCGCGTGCTTCGTCGTGAGCGGCGCGGCGAGCCGGATCCGCAGCCACCCCTTCTCCTTGGCCGGGTCGCGGTACTTGGGGTCGAGCGGATGTCCAATCGCCGGCTCCACCTCGCCCGCCTTGGCCTGGACGGCGGTGAGCGCGTGCGTGAGGGCGGTCGTGAATTCGCTGTTCTTCACCGGATTCGCCACGGGCAGCGCCGAGATCTCGCTCCCCAGTGTGTTCCCGAGCGCGAAGCAGGCGTCGAGTGCGGTGGTCGCGCTGGCGTCGCGCAGATTGCGGTACTTCCCCGCCGGGATCGGGCCGAAGGTGAAGGGGACGTCGAAGCGGATCGTGCCGGAGCGGGCGAGCTGCCCGGTGGTATCCGCGATCCG
>JBBJNN010000115.1:8764-15170 GCA_037720885.1 Gemmatimonadaceae bacterium
AGCGGCGGCAGCTCGCCCACGACGCGCGTGACGCACTCCTCGGTCGCGGTGAGGCTCGGCGTCTCGTCGTCGTCGAGCTGCACCGTGAGCGTCACGCGCGCGCCCAGGAAGCCCGCATCGCGCGCCGCGTTGAGGTCGAGCCCCACCCAGAGATACTGCTGCCCCGCCTGCCCGAAGAGCGCCACCGGCTCCAACGGCATGTCCTTGAGCTTCGGCTTCTTCCCATCCCACGCGACGGTGAGCCACGGCGTGTCGTCGCTCGGCACTGCGTCGGGGGGCGTGCCGAGCGGGTCCGTGCTGCCGGCTGCGGTGCGGCGCAGATCCCAGAGGAGCGGGTTCTTCGTGACCAGAAGCAGATTGGGCTCGGCCGGCACGATGTCGATGTCGGCATCGGTCTCGAACGTCGGCGGCGGATTGCCCTTCTTCGCCTTCGCCTTCGCGCCGGTGGCGAGCGTGAAGCCCACGGTGGTCGCGGGATCGGCGAGCAGGAAGGCGAGCCGGGTAGTGGCCGCGCGTGCCGGCTTGAGGCGCACGCCGAGCAGCTTCAGCAGCTCGATGTGGTTCTTCTCGGGAATCCGGTTGAGCCGGTAGCCCACCTGCTCCGCCAGGTAGGCGAAGAGCTGCACCAGCGTGATCCCGGGATCGCTGTCGTTGAAGTCCGTCCACTCGGGCGCGTACACCGGGATCCGGCGGACCAGGTCGTCCACCGTGCGGTCGAAGCGGAGGTCGTCGAGCTGCGGGGCGATGATCGGCATGCGTCAGGCCCCTCCCTCGAAGAGGTAGAAGGGGTAGACGCGGTTGTAGAACGTGTTCGTCGCGCGCACCACGTAGTCGAGGTGGATGAGGAGCAGGTTCGGCTCGTCCTCGTCCGCGGTGACCTCCACGCGCTCCACGTCGATGCGCGGCTCCCAGTCGATGAGTGCGGTCCGTACCGCGCGCTCGATGGTGCGGTGCGTGGGCGGCGCGTTGGGCTCGAACACATATGTCCGCACCCCCGCGCCGAAGGGCGGCAGCATCACGCGCTCGTTGCGCGCGGTGAGGAGCACGAGCTGGATCGCCTGCTCGATGTCCTCCTCGTGCCGCACGAATTGGAGGCGGCCGTTCACCGGGCGCACCGGGAACGCCCAGCCGACGCCCAGGTACGCCTTGCGGTCGTCGCCGGCGGGGCTCACGGGAACACCGGCCCGGTGAGAGGCGACGTCATCCCCGGGTTGTAGTGCGTGTGCACGCCGTACGGCAGCGAGTCGATCACCACCAGGCTCGTCTTCGGCGTGCCGGTGGTCGTCAGGTTGATCGTCGCCGCACGCAGGGTGATGAGCGTGCTCTCGAGCGAGATCTGCATCGGCGCGCGGATGGAGAGCTGTCCGCCGGCGTCCTGCATCTGGAGCTCCACGCCGGCCGGCGTGGACAGGGTGATGCTCCCCGCCGGCGTGTCATCGAGCACGATGCTGCGACCGCCAGCCGAGGTGATGGTGACCTTGCCCACGCCGGCGGTGTCGTCCAGCTCGACGGTGTGCCCGCTCTGCGTCTTCAGTGTCACCTTGCCGCGCCCGGGGGCATCGTCGAAGGTGAGCTCGTGTCCACTGCGCGAGACGATGGTGCGGACGTCGTTGTCCGGAGACTGGCGCGCCTGGCCGGGATAGGCGTCGTTCTCGTTCCAGACTCCGCCGAGGATGATCGGCAGGTTGACGTTTCCCAGCTCGAAGGCGATCACGACCTCGTCGCCCACCAGCGGGTGGAAGTACGTGCCGCGCCCGGCGCCGGCCATCGGCATCATCACGCGCGCGGGCGACGAGGGCTCGTCCTGCCCCATGGACAGGTACTCCACCTCGTAGCTGTTGTCGTCGTTGATGCGCGTCACGCGCCCGGTCACCACGCCGAAGATCGGGCGCTCGCGCGCCTGGGTGAGCTCCGCCGACATGAGCCGCTCGAGCACGTCCATCTCACACCTCCCCGTACGGCGGGAACGGCATGCCGGGGCGCCGCGCGGTGAACCGCGTGCCCAGCCCCGCTTCCCCGTGCGTGTGCACCGTCTGCGTGACGTAGTAGAAGCCGTCGAACGGCGGACGCATCCCGCGGATCTCCACGTACCGTCCCGGGCGCAGGAGCGGCAGCCCGATCGTGGTGCCCTGAATGGTCAGAAACTCGCGCGCCTTCCGGCGCAGCTTCGCCTCGGCGAGCGTTTGCGCGCGCTCGTCGTCGAGGTTCGTCTGGTTGCTCTCGATCTGCTGGTTGTCGCCGTAGAGGCGCCGGCGCCAGTCGGGCCCGACGGTCGGCCGGCGGTCGCCGCGCCCGGCGTCGTACGGGAGCTCGTCGGCGAGGATGTCCGCGTGCGCCTCGCGCCTGATCCGCGTGGCGCGGCTGCGCACGCGGTGCCGCCCCTGCACCACCACCGACGTGTGCTGCTCCACGACCTTGATGGTCGGGGTGAAGTCGAGGAGGTTGCGCTCGCGCTCCAGCACGTACACCTCGCGGAGCGTGGCGTCGGGCGGGATGCGCGAGCGCGCCGGCTCGAAGTGGAAGGCGATCCCGCCATTCGGGTCGGCGAGGTCGGTGAACTCCACGAACGCCTCGAAGTCCATCCGGTCGGCGAATTTCTGGAGATACTCGAGGTAGCTCTGCCCTTCCTGATGCTCCTCGTGCAGCGCGCGCGACGCGTCGGTGGCGAAGTCGGGCCACGCGAGGGGCGCGTCGGCCAGCGGGACCTCATAGCCCGCGCGCTGGAGCACGTCGCGCACGATGTCGCGCTCGCTCCGCCCCTGGTAGCGCACCCGCCGCGGGTTGCGCGCCTTGAGCGGCGTCAGGTCCTCCTCTCCGGCGACGACGAGCCGTGCGCCCTCGTTCGGGGAGAAGGTGAAGCGCATGTCCGTGACCGCGCCCGAGATCATCGGCACCCACCCCGCATCCGGCGCGGTCTGCCGCACGCCGACGGCGGGATCGGGGGGCCAGTAGCGGAGATCGATGCGTACGCGATCGCCGAAGCCGAGCCGCTGGAAGTCGTTGTACTTGAAGCGCGGCATCAGCGGCCGCCCGTTCGCACGCGGCTCACTCCGCCCCGCGGGCTGCTCGCCGCCGCGGCGGTCGGCCGGCAGGGTGTCGTACCAGTTGTTGAGCGTGATCGCGAACTGCCCCGCCCCCGTGTTCACGCGGGTGACCTCGGTCTGTACGACGTCGAAGTGCACATCCTCCAGCACGGTGGCCGGCTCGCGCCCGCGCGCGGTGCGTCCGAGCTTGGACAGGCGTACCTCGGGGACGAAGAGGCTCCGTCCCGGCCGGCCGGCGACGGTGGCGGCTCCCTCGCTCACCGGCCGTACCGCCGCGTGAGGCGATCGAGCTCCTCGCCGAGGATCTCGAGCACAAGGGGGCGCAGCAGCGCGCGGAGCTCGGCCGCGGGGAGCGATCCGGCGGCCGAGGTGCCCCCCGTCGGCGCGGGTGCGTCGGGGAGCACGTCCATCTCCGCCTTCACGAGATCGATCTGCATCGCCATGGGGTCTCCTCGGAGCGTCTCAGAGCGACGGCAGCCGCAGCGGCGTCCCCACCGGGACGAAGCGCGGGCGGTCGATGTCGTTCGCCTCGGCGATCACGCGCCAGAGTCGCGGGTCGCCATACGCGTCCGCCGCGAGCTGCGCGAGCGTCTCCCCCTCGCGCAGCACCCGCACCCGCGTCCGGTCCGGGCTCTGCCGGCGCAGCTCGCGGAGCTGCACCTCGGCCGACTTGTACGACTTGAGCGTGAGCGTGACCCGCACGCGGAGCAACTTTCCGTCTTCGGCGAAGAGCTGGAAGCGCTCCTTGAACGTGGTCACGACGCCCTGGAAGGCGATCTCCCCCCACTCGAAGCGGCAGACCGGCGGGGCGTGCAGCTCGCTGTCGATGCGCACGAAGCGGCGGAGTGTGCGCAGGTCGTCGTCGACCGGTTGCCGGCGGTTAGTGCCGTCGAGGAAGAGCTCCACCGTCAGCGTCTTCGCCTCGCCGCGCACGAACTGCATGATCGGCGTCTTGAGTCCGGGGACGGTGAGCTCGGCGTAGCGCGCGCCGCGGTCGATGCCGTACTCGGTAGGGTTGAACAGCACGTCCACCGATTGCTCGGGATCCACCGAGACGTTCACCAGGCGCGCCTTGACGAGGGCCATGGTCAGAGCCCCACGGCCGCAAGGGTGTCACCGACACCGGGAATCATTCCTGGTCCCAGGCGCACCAGCCACTCGTGCGCGATCTCCAGCGTCTCGATCGCGATCTCGTTTCCCTTCGCGTTGAGCCCGGGCCCGGCGAGCTTCGATGGCAGCCCGTTGCTGAAGTACCACACGGCGGCCGGCGTGCGGTCGAGCACCGGAATGTTGACGGGGAGGCCGGTGCCGCCCTCGAGCACACCGCCGCGGTCGTTGAGGATGATCACGCCGTTCTTGCGGAGCGGCGCCTTCGTCCCGTAGAGCACCTGGTAGTACCAGTCCCACAGGTCGGTGTTGAACGTGACACCGCGCTTGAGCACGAGCGGCGCGTACTTTCCCCACTTGGTGAACTTGTGCGAGCCGCGGTTGAGCCCTCCCTCGCGGTACTCCTCCACCTCCAGCTCCGCGTTCAGCCCGCTCACCTCGCTGAAGGAGCCGAACAGCACCGTCTTGCCCACTCCAATGGCGAGCCCGCCGAGCGTGGTCGCGAGGGCGGCGGGGCTCGTGCTGAACGGCTTCGCGTCGAACAGGAAGACGTTGAAGTTGAAGGCGGGGACGGGATTGAAGACGGGCATTACTCGATCACCTCGATCACGCCCTCGCGGCGCCCGACGCGGAACACGATGAACTCGGCCGGTGCCGCGAGCGCGACACCGACCTCGCAGAGCAGCCGTCCGGCCTCCACCTCCTCGGGCGGGTTGTTGCTCGCGTCGCAGCGGATGAAGAAGGCCTCGTCCGGCCGCTCGCCGCGCATCGCTCCTGCCTCGAACAGCGGCATGAGCACGCCGAGCGCGACCTGCGTCACCTGCATCCAGAGGAAGGGCGTGTTGGGCTCGAACACCAGCTCCTGCAGCGCCGCGCGTACCCGCCGCTCGATCGCCGACAGGCAGCGGCGGATCGGCACGTAGCGCATCCACACGTCCCTGGAGAGCGTGCGCGCGCCCCACAGCTGCACGCCGTAGCCGGGGAAGGCCCGGGCGAGATTGATGTTGGATGGCGGCTCGTACAGCGCCCCGTGCCACTCGTCGTCGATCGGGCGCGCGAGGCCGACCACGCCGCGCAGCGTCTCGTTCGCGGGTGCCACGTGCGGGCCGCGCGCCAGATCGCGCCGCGCGATGATCCCGGCGGCGAAGGGTGTCGGCGGCATCTCCACTACCGGTGCGTCCACGCGCTCCTGCGCCAGCAGCCACGGAGCGTACAGTGCCACGAACGACTCCTCCCCGCTTAAGCCTGCCCCCAGCGTCACGCGCCAGTCGGCGATGCGGCGCGGCGTCGGCCCATGGTACAGGCCATCGGTGGGATCCAGCTCCAGCGGCGCCGTGAGCAGGAGGAGCACCCGCCACGGCTCGAGTGCGCAGCGGTCGATCAGCGCGCGCTGGGTGGCGAGCACGTCGGCGTCGTCGTAGAGCGGCTCGCCGAGCGTGCGCGTGCTGGCGGCCTGCACGTCCCCTGCCGTCGGCGTGACGTCCGCGCAGCATCGGAAGCAGGCGTCCATGTCACGCGGCGGGAGCGGGATCGTCTCGACGTCCACCGCGAGGTGGCGGGCGTAGAGGTCGGGGATGTCCACCACCATCACATCGTCCACGAGCAGCAACCGCTCGAGTCCGGTCGCGCTCCGCTCACTCGCGCCCTGCACGCCGACCATCTCGAGGCGCGCCTCCGCCAATCCGGCCAGATCGTCGAACCGCGGGCGGCGCACCACGCTCACCCAGCAGGTGCGCCCGCCGTTGGCGAAGAACGCGCGCACCCCGGCGCCGAGGATCGTGCCGTCGTCCGGGGGCGCGCCGAAGGCGAGCAGGAAGTCCGCCCAATCGTCGCAGCGCTGGAGCCGAAGCGCCGGAAGGATCGTCTGCCGGATCGCGTCTCCGGCGCGCTCCACGAGCACGTCGGCCACGCGGAGCCAGCGCGGCGTCGCCGGCGGCGCGGGGAGGAGCGCCGCGGCGATCTCGGCGTCGCTCGGCGCACGTGCCGCGCCCGCGGAGACGGCGGCCCCGGGCACGACCTCCAGCGCGAAGGCCACGCCGCGAGCGACCGCGAGCACCGCGTAGATGATCCGTCCGCCATCCGGCACCGGAATCGCGCCGGGGTCGCGCGAGAGCACGAGCGCGGAGGTGGCCGGCACCATGGCGCGCAGCTCGCCGAGCACGAGCCGGAAGGAGGCGACGGCGACGCGGAAATCGTGGCCCACCTTCGGCGCCTGCTCCGCGCGCGCGAGGGCGGCCTCGACGCGGGCGGCCTCG
>JBBJNN010000194.1:0-3888 GCA_037720885.1 Gemmatimonadaceae bacterium
GCGCAGTCCCAGCGCCATTGGCGCATCGCCGTCGTTCTCGCGCGGCGCGGGGTCGCGCAATGCGGGCGCCGCGGGCGCCGCGGCGGGAAGCGAGCTGGGCGCGGGCGTCACGCCGCGCATCCCCTCCCACAGGATGCGCGTGAGGAAGCGCGTCCCATGGCGCACGACGCGTGACTTCATCTCCCCACCTGCCCGCGCGCGCTCGTGACTCGACACTTCGACGATCCTGTACCCCTTCCGCAGAGTGTTCGCGATGATCTCGATCTCGATCTCGAACGCCTTGGACGTGTAGGTGAAATCCGTGAACACGTCACGCCGGAACGCCTTGTAGCCGTTGAGCGCGTCCGACAGGTAGCGCCGCGTGCAGAGGCCGAGCGTCGCGCTCAGGAACACGTTGCCCAGCGCGCGTACGTGGTGGTACTCCTCGCTCCCGCCCACCACGCGCGACCCGATCACGAGGCCCACCCCGGGCTTGAGCGCCTCGAGGAACACCGGCAGCTCCTCGGCGCGGTGCGAGTAGTCGGCGTCCATCATCACGAGCACGTCGCCCATGGCCGCCTCGAAGCCGGCGCGGAGCGCCATCCCCTTCCCCGAGGCGCGTGTGTTCTTCACGACGCGGACGCCGCGCTCGCGGCAGACGTCCGCGGTGCGGTCGGTGGAGCGGTCGTCCACGACGAGGATCTCGATCTCGTGCGCGGGGAGCGCCGCGGCGGTCGCGAGAAGATCGTCCAGGATGAGGGGGAGCGTCTCCTCCTCGTTCTTCGCCGGAATGACGACGCTGATCTTGGTCATGCGGTAGCAGCCCCGATGGTGTGGGCGGCGCTGGGCCCCCCGACGAAGAGATCTTCATTCTCGCTCAGCCACTCGAGCAACCGGCCGAGCCCGGTACGCGCATCCGTCGCCGGCGCCCAGCCGAAGTCGGCCTGCGCCCGCGCGACGTCGCTCACGTACACGAGCTGGTCGCCGGGGCGCCAGTCGTCGAACGAGTACTCCGGCCGGCGCCCGAAGTGGGCCTCCAGCAGGTCGAGCAGCTCGAGCAAGGAAAGCGTGTTCGCCGGCCCACCCCCAATGTTGTAGGCGCGGCCCGCCGTCCGATCAATGTTCGCGATCGCCGCGTCGAACGCCGCGAGCAGATCGCCTACGTACAGGACGTCCCGCACCTGCTTCCCGTCACCATAGATCACGACTGGCCGTTCCCGCATCGCCTGGATCGCGAACCACGCCACCCAGCCCTGGTCCTCGATCCCGAACTGGTGCGGGCCGTAGATGCAGCTCTGCCGCAGCACGACCGTCCGCAATCCGTAGATGCGGGCGTAATCTATCATGTACTGATCGCCGGCTCCCTTCGAGCAGCCATACGGCGAGTAGAAGTCGAGCGGGCGCGTCTCCGGGACGCCGCCCGGCAGCTCCGCGTATGCGTACCGCCCCGCACGCTCGACGATGCCGACGTCGCTCATCTTCCCGTACACCTTGTTCGTCGAGCTGTAGAGCACCACCGGCCGGGACGACGACTGCCGCACCGCCTCCAGCACGTTGAACGTGCCGAGCGCGTTGATCTCGAAATCCTCCCGCGGGTCGGTGACGCTCGTCGTCACCGCGACCTGCGCCGCGAGGTGGTAGACGACGTCGGCGCGCTCCACCAGCTCGGGCAGCGGGCCACGTGTCTCGCGGATGTCCCCCTCCACGATCGCGACCCGCGACCCGTAGCGGTCGGTGAGCCAGCGCGCGTTCTCGCGCGTGCCCGCGCGACGGAAGTTGTCGAGGATCGTGACGCGCCCGCCCGCCGAGAGCAGCTGGTCGGCGAGGTTGATGCCGATGAACCCGGCACCACCGAGCACGAGCGCATCGGGTCGCGCATCGGAACGAACAGGGTATGGCGAGCGATCCTGCATCGAAGGGTCTGTATGAGAACGGAGAAGGGAAGCCCGACGGGCACGCGAGTCGCGCGGAGCGGTCAGCGGGCGTTGGGCTCGAGGATGGAGATCTCGCTGAACAGATACGGCGGCCGGTGCGTCGGATCGCCGTCGGTCACGGCGCGGATCGTCCCGGTCTCATGGTAGTTCGCCATCAGCGCCGCGCGAATCCCACTCGGCGCGCGCCACAGGTAATGGTCGTACCAGAAGTCGGGCGAATGCAGGTTCCGCACGAGGATGCGATCGTATCGTCGCTCGCCGAGCCGGCGGGCCATGGCCGAGAAGTCGCCGACCTCGCCGTAGCCACGGTCGCCGAACGACGTCACGCGGTCCTTCATCACGACGCCGCGACGCAGGTAGAGCCAGCTCCCCGCGTCGAGGAGCACGCGGTCTCCCGCGCTGTCCGGCATCGCGCGCTCGATCTCGCGCGCGTAGCGGTACGCGTCGGCAGAGAACGGCGGCGCGGGCACACGCACCGTGCCGAGTCCGCCGAGCAGGAGGAGCGCCGCGCCGGCGGCCAGCGCCGGGCGGAGCCAACGCTCGAGCACGCGGTCCAGCACGCGGTCCACCGTCGCACCAGCGGGCGTCGTCGGGCTCGTGCTCCCCGTACCGGCGGGATCCAGCCGCTCCCGCCAGAGCGCGGTCACCGCCGCCATGAGCCACACGCCGGCGATGAGCGAGCCCGGGCCCATGTGGTTCAGCATCCAGGCGACGCCGCTGGTGTACGCCTCGATCCCGAGGATCGCGAGTCCAATGAGCCACGGCCCGATGAGCGCACGCGCCCGCTCACCACGCAGGAGCACGAGCGCGCCCGCGACGCCGACGGCGAAGTAGACCCACACGTCGAGGACGTGCTGCACGCTGCGCAGGAGCGAATGTGGGTGGGCGCCGAGTACCGTCACCGTCCAGTAGATGAAGTCGTGTCCCCACGCGAGGTAGCACGCGCCGAACGCGAGCGCGATGCCGCCGAACGCGGCGAGCGCGAACCCCATCACGCGCGGGAGCGAGCGCGGGCGGTCGAAGAGCAGGAGATGCACGCAGAACAGCGGCGCCCAGACCGCGAGGCTCTGCTTCACGAGGAAGCCGGCCGCCGGCGCGATCGCCATGAGCGCGAGAATGCGCGGGCTGCGCGTGGCGGAGTACTCGAGCAGGAGCCAGAAGCAGGCGATCGCGACGAGCTGCGTGAGCGCGTCGTTGTGCAGGTTCTGCACGAACGGGTTCGTTACCGCGTTCGTCGCGATCAGAAAGAACGCCGGCATCCAGAGCGCGGTCCACATGCCCGCGCCCGGCGCGTCGCGCCCCGCGAGCAGGAGCAGCCGGCGACAACTGAGCGCGGCGACCGCGGCCGCGAGCACGGTGAAGCCCACCTGCACGGCGCGAAACGCGACGATCGAGTCTCCCTTCCCCACCGCGGACGCGAGTAGCCACGTCAGCACCTGCGATGCCGGCGTGTAGATGAAGCTCTCGTTGTTCGCCTGGGCGGTGTAGAACGGATATCCCGAGCGGAGCTTGAGGATGTCGGCGACGAAGTCGCTCTCCGACCAGATGAGGATGTCCGCCGGGAAGCGGACGTGCCCTGCGAGCCAGTAGAGGTCGGTCCCCGCGAGCAGCACGACCGTCGCGAGGATCGTGACGAGTGCGAGCCGCGCCGGCGTCGCCGCTACGCGTCGGGTAACCCCGTAGCCGGCGACGACGGCGACCGCCAGTGCGGCCCGCAGCACGCTGCTCGCCATCACGGCACGCTCCGGCGTACTGGCGAGACGCGAGTTGAGCGTCTCGATCACCATCGCTACGGGGAATGCCGCCGCGAGCGCGAGCGCGCCGGAGACGAGCGTACCGCGCGCCGACGCGAATGGGGCATAGGGCATGGCGGCCGAGGCCGGCTCGTGCGGCTCGGACCGCGCGCCAGATTCATCGTCCGCCGACACGCCACGTCGTGCCGCGCTCGGCGCGGCCGTCACGTCGGCACTGCCGG
>JBBJNN010000116.1:0-14976 GCA_037720885.1 Gemmatimonadaceae bacterium
GGACCCGTAGAGCCGTGACACCGTGATGACCGCCATCGCGCCGACCCGGGCCTAGCCCGCTTCGGGGACGAGCGGACGCATCCGCAGGTGCTCCACTACGTCGAAGCCGAGCGCGTCCCACGTCGCGTTCGAGAGCGCGTTATCGGCTGCGTTGTGGAGGCGGATCTCGCTCAGGCCACGGCCGCGGCACCAGCGCTCGGCCTCGTCCATGAGCGCGCGCAGCACGCCGGCGCGGCGCGCTTCGGGTCGCACGTACACGGACGAGACGTAGCCGTACGCGGCGGGGAGCAGGATCGGGTAGCCGATGCTGTGCACGCACCGGAGGATCCCGACGACCGTGCCCCGCCGCTCGGCCAGGAGGGTGACCTGATCGGAAGCGCGGATCTGATTGAGATACAGCTTCCGGGCGCGGGTGCGGGCGTCCGCGCGCAGGCGCCGGTAGATCGGGTTGCTCGCGTGCTCGCCGAGCAGCGCGATGCGGAGCTCGGTGACGATGGCGATGTCCGCGTCCGCCGCCGGCCGCACGGTGAGCCCGCGCGACGCGCCGCGACGCACGGGCTTCGGGGTCACGCCATCATGCCGCCGCCGAAGAGGTCCTGATTCGGGCGCCGGCGCTCCGGCGGCGTCGCCCGCCCGTACCGTCCGGCATCCGAGCGCGAGATTTTCTTTCGGGCAACGAGCGCCTCGAGCACCAGCTCGCCCGCCGCGGCGCGCATCTGGACGTCATCATCGGCGGCCAGGCCCACCGACGAGATGATGTCGGGAAGCCCGGGGACCGTCTCGAAGCCCTGCATGATCGAGGCGGCTCCCACCTCGTCGGTCACCTGCAGCGCGTTCCCTTCATCGAACCACATCACGACGTCGTCGGTGTTGACGCCGCCGGCGCGGTCGGCGAAGGTCGCGTCGGCCGCGCGGCGAATGAGCTCGCGCGCGATCGCTGGGCCGCCGACCAGCTCTCCCTCGTACTCGAGCTCGATCTTGCCGGTCATCGCCGGCATCGCGGCGTAGATGTCCGTGATGCGGGGGACGATCTCACGCTCCCCGGTGCGCAGCGCGCGCTGCTCAGCGTTCGAGATCGCGTTCTCGAGCGCTGAGATCGGGAGGCGCTGGGAGACGCCCGAGCGCTTGTCGATCCGCTTGTCGGTACGCGCCTCGAATGCCACGCGCTCCACGACCTCGGCCACGAAATCCGGGACGCGCACGGGGAGACCGCCGCGATCGGCCCACGCTTCCTGCTGCGTGATGGCCATACCCAGCTCCACCGACTCCGGGTAGTGCGTGGTGATCTCGCTCCCGATACGGTCCTTGAGTGGCGTGATGATCTTGCCGCGCGCGGTATAGTCCTCGGGATTCGCAGTGAAGCAGAGCAGCACATCGAGCGGAAGGCGAACAGGGTAGCCTTTGATCTGGACGTCCCCCTCCTGCATGATGTTGAAGAGGCCGACCTGGATCTTGCCCGCGAGATCGGGCAGCTCGTTGAGTGCGAAGATGCCGCGGTTCGCGCGCGGGAGCATTCCGTAATGGATGCTCAGCTCGTCCGCGAGGATGTGCCCGCCACGCGCTGCCTTGATCGGGTCCACGTCGCCGATGATGTCCGCGATGGTGACGTCGGGCGTCGCGAGCTTCTCGACATAGCGCGCATCGCGCTCGAGCCACGCGATCGGCGTGTCCTCGCCCGCTTCCTCGATCAGCCGTCGCGCATACTTCGAGATCGGCGCGAACGGATTATCGTTAATTTCGCTGCCGCGCACTATGGGAATGGCATCATCGAGCAACGTGACGAGCGCGCGGAGGATGCGCGACTTCGCCTGCCCGCGGAGGCCGAGGAGGATGAAGTTGTGGTGCGACAGGATCGCGTTCACGATCTGCGGGATGACGCTTTCCTCGTAGCCGATCACGCCCTCGAACAGCGGCCCTTCCACGCAGAGCCGCTTGAGGAGGTTGACGCGCATCTCTTCCTTCACGGAGCGCGTCGCGAGCTTGGAGGCGTTGGGCAGGCGCTTGAGGGCGCCCAGAGTCTCGGGGTATGACGGCAATGCAGTCTCCATGAATGACGCGCGGGAAGGTCGGCGGCGCGGCGGGCGAGCCGTACGGCGTACCACCCCACTCCACAAACATTGTGCCCCGCCCGGAGGTTTCGCCACGCTCGCGGGTCTCACGCTTTCACGGCGGCCGGCGGCCGATCTGGCGGGCGCGCGCGCGATTGCCTGCTGTCGTGCTCGGCGGGTCGTCAATCCGCCGGCGAGACCTCCACGAGGTTGTCGTAGAAGACCGGCGCACGTCCCATGTCGGTAAGTCGCTGCGACGTCGTGTCGTTTGCGTTCTTGCCGTCGGCGGAGTAGCGCCCCCACCAGACGGATGGCGCCCACACGGTTCCCTCGCGCAACTTCGCCTCGACGCGCGCCACCGCCACGAACTCGCCCCGATCGTTGTGCGCGACCACGCGCGCGCCGTTCACGATCCCTCGCGCCTCGGCATCGACCGGGTGGAGGAGCAGCTCCGGCTCGCGCGCAGCGCGCCGGAGCGCATCGACGTTCACGAACGTCGAGTTCAGGAACTGGTGCGCGGGCGATGAGATCAGGGTGAGCGGATAGCGCGCGGCGAGCTCGGGCGCTTCCTCCGCGCACTCGTACGGAGCGGTGTACGTGGGAACGGGATCGAGCCCCATGCGCTCCAACCGCTCCGAGTAGAGCTCGCACTTTCCGCTCGGCGTCGGGAAGCGACCCTCGGCGAACGGAAGGTATGGGCGCGGAAGATTCAAGCGCTGCCAGCCCGTCTCGAGCAGCCCCTCCATCGTGACCCCCCGCATCCTCGGATCGCCGGAGCCGAGCGATTGGCGGATGAGCGTGAGGTCGTCATCGCCGAGTGCGGGGTCGTCGAGCCCCATGCGCGCCGCGAGCAGGCGAAAGATCTCGGAGTTCGGCTTGCACTCGCCCAGTGGCGCCACCGACGGCCGGTTGAGCGAGACGTAGTGGTGGCCGTAGGCGAAGTGGATGTCCCAGTGCTCGAGCTGCGTCGTCGCCGGGAGCACGATGTCCGCGTAATCCGCGGTGTCGGTCTGGAAGTGCTCGAGCACCACGGTGAACAGATCGGGGCGGCGCATCCCGCGCAGCACCGCACCGCGCTCCGGCGCGACGGCGGCCGGATTCGAGTTGTAGACGATCATCGCGCGGACCGGCGGGCCGCCTACCCCGGCATCCTGGGTCGTCAACGCCTCGCCGAGGCGCACCATGTTGATCGTGCGCACGGGCGGCGAGAGGTCGGGGCGCTCGAGCGCGGCGGTGTCGAACGCGAAGTTGCCGCCGGTGCTGAGCTGCACGCCCCCGCCCGCGCGCCGCCAGTGTCCCACGACCGCCGGCAGGCAGGAAATGGTGCGGACTGCCATGCCGCCGCCGCGATGGCGCTGCAAGCCATAGTTGATGCGAACGAACGCCGCCTTCGCCCTCCCGTACTCTCGCCCCAGCTCGGCCACGCGCTCGGCGGGGAGGCCGGTGATCCCGGCCACGCGCTCCGGCGGGTACTCGCCGGACCGCGCGCGCAACGCGTCCGCGCCGAGCGTGTAGCGGTCGAGGTAGTCGCGGTCATCGAGCCCTTCCGCGAAAATGACGTGCATCATCCCGAGGGCGAGCGCGGCGTCTGTGCCTGGCCGGATCGGCACCCACTCATCGCACTGTTCGCCGGTGCGCGTCTTCAGCGGGTCGATCGCGATTACCCGCGCACCGCGCTTCCGTGCCTCGAGCACGAACGGCCAGAGGTGCGGGTTCGAGGTGAGCGTATTCGTTCCCCACAGTAGCACGAGGTCGCTCTCCGGAATCCCCTCCGCATCGGCGCCGACGCTCGCACCCACGGTCATGCTGTAGCCAACCTTGCCCGCCATCGAGCAGATGGTGCGATCGAGCTTCGAGGCGCCCACGACGTGAAAGAAGCGGCGGTCCATCGACTGCGCCTGCACGTAGCCCATCGTGCCGGCGTACGAGTAAGGGAGGATCGCTTCCGGCCCGTCGGAGGAGCTACGAATCGCGTTGAGGCGCTCCGCGATCTCGTCGAGCGCGTCGCTCCAGGAGATCGGCTCGAACTTCCCTTCGCCCTTCGCCCCAACTCGCCGCAGCGGCCGGAGCAGCCGCTCCGCGTGGTATGTGCGATCCACGTACCGGTTCACCTTCGCGCAGAGGAACCCCTGCGTGAAGGGATGGTCCGGATCGCCCGCGACGCGCACCGCGCGCCCATCCTGTACGGTCACGAGCATCGCGCAGGTGTCCGGGCAGTCGTGCGGGCATACCCCGCGAACGACGCCGCTACGCGGAATGTCTGCTGTGGGCGTGATGGCCGGTGCCGTCATGGTCGGGCGCAGGGCGAGGGAGGGGCAGGGCGGCGGAACGCGCGCCCTGCCGCGTCAAGTTATTCGCGCCGCGACTCGCGAGCCAGCGCGCGACATGGGGCCGCGCGTGCACAAGACCGCACACCTCGTCCCACATCCGGCCACTCCGTGCGCCTCCTTCCGACGTATCTTCCTCGCAACCCGTTGGCACTGCGCGTGTTGACCGGGTGTGCGCATGGTACGGCTCTTCCCTATAGGATGCGTGCGGGGGCGGCGGTACGTCATCAGTCGCGCTCGCGAACCCCGCTCACCCTCGAGGCACGCCCGGCATGGATACGCTGCTCATGGACGTCAGGTACGCCGTCCGTCAACTCAAGAAGGCGCCGGGCCTCACGATCGTCGCCGTGCTGTCGCTCGCGCTCGGTATCGGCGCGAATACCGCGCTCTATCAGATCGCGGACCGCGTGCTGCTGCGCCCGCTCCCCGTGACCGATCCATCCCGCCTCGTGACAGTGGTGGATGGCCCGCCCGAGAGCGGCCGAACCTATGAGAGCTCGTACCGCGAATTCCTGACGTACCGGCGGGAGGCGACTGCGTTCAGCGACCTCGCGGCGTCTTCGGGGACGACGCTCGCCCTGAGCGGGGAGCTCGCGACGGCGCGCGTCGCGGCGGAGATGGTGACGCCCAATTATTTCAGGGTACTTGGCATCGCGCCAGCGGCCGGGCGTTGGCTCGTGGGCGACGTGAGCGACCGTGCCGTGCCGGGCGACGCGGAGCCCGCGGTCGTCCTCGCGGACCGGGTGTGGCGCTCCGCCTTCGGCGCCGACCCGCGGGTGATCGGGAAGACGGTGAAGCTCAATGGCGCGCCATTCACCGTCGTCGGCATCGCGCCGGCCGGCTTCGTTGGCAATGACCTCGGCGCGGCGGCGGACGTCTGGATCCCGCTGCTCGCGCAGCCCCTCATCGCGACGGGCGCGCAGAGCCCGACGCAGTTCGATCGGACGAGCGACCAGTCGCGTTGGCTTCGCATCACCGGGCGCCTCCGGCCTGGCGCGACGATCGCGAGCGCCGGCGCCAGCCTGCTCACGGTCCGCCAGCGCCTGTACGATCCCGCGCTCCACGGGGATAACCCACCGACCGTCTCTGCGGTCTCCACGCTGTCGGCGGTGATCACCGGCGGCCGCGCCGATCTGAACAAGTTCCTCGTGCTGCTCCTCGCAGTCGTCGGGCTCACGCTCCTCATTGCGTGCGCCAACCTCGCGACGCTCCTCCTCGCGCGTGGGGCCGCGCGCACGCAGGAGATGGGTGTGCGCGCCGCGCTCGGCGCCGCGCGAGGCCGGCTCGTCCGCCAGCTCGTGACGGAAAGCGCGGTGCTCGCTCTGCTCGGCGGCGCTGCCGGCGTACTCGTCGCGAGCTGGACGACGGATCTGCTGCGTCCGTACGTCCTACCCGGCGGTGTGCGCGTGGACGCCGTTGCCACTGGGCTGAACGGCGGAACGATCATCGTGGCCTTCGCGCTGTCGCTCCTCACGAGCCTGCTCGTCGGCCTCGCGCCGGCCATCGCCGCGACCGGCCGGGATGCCGCGCCGGTGATGCACGTGCGGGCATCTACCGAGACGCGCGGGCAGTCGCGGCTACGCGGCTGGCTCGTCACCGCGCAGGTGGCGCTGGCGCTCGTGCTGCTCGCCGGCGCCGGGCTGTTCGGCCGAAGCCTCCGGAATGCCCTGGCGCTCGACACGGGCTTCCGGGTGGATGACATCGGCCTGCTCACCTTCAACCTGGGCGAGCAGCGCTATACCCGGGAGCGGGCGGCCACCTTCTACCGCGAGCTGCGGAACCAGTCGCTCGCCATTCCGGGCGTGCGAGGCGCCGCGGTCGCGCGGCTCGTGCCCGTCGAGGCAGCCGGCATGCGCTCGAGCGTTCTCCTGCCCGGCCGCCCGCAGAGCGATAGCCCGGGCGAGATCTCGTTCAACGTGGTCGGCGACGGGTTCCTGGAGACGATGGGAATCCCCGTCGTGCGCGGCCGTACCTTTGGCGAGAGCGACGACGAGCGCGTCGCGCCGGTCGCGATCGTCAACGAGGCGCTCGCCCGACGGCTGTGGCCAAACGAGGACCCGATCGGCCAGCGCTTCGTGCGAGGAAGCTTCGCGCGGCCGCCGTTCACCGTCGTCGGCGTGGCGCGGGACAGCAAGTATCGCAGCCTGCGCGAGGACCGGCTCATGTACTTCTACCTGCCGCTCGCGCAGAACTACGACAACGCGGGCCTCGCGCGCATGAACCTGGTGCTGCGCAGCGCGGGCCGAGTCGATGCGGCGCTCGTTGGCGCTTCGAGCGTGCTGCGAGCGATGGACCCGGAGCTGCCCGTCCATCGGAGCGAGACCATGACGGCGCACCTCGGGGCGCTCCTCATGCCACAGCGGATGGGCACGACGGTGCTCGGCTTCCTCAGCCTGCTCGGCGTGATCCTGGCCGTGACGGGGATCTATGGTGTGGTCGCCTACGCGGTAGCACGACGGACTCGCGAGATCGGTGTGCGGATGGCGCTCGGCGCGCGCGGCGCGGACGTGGTGCGGCTCGTGCTGGGGCAGGGAGTGGTGCACGTGGTGCTCGGTGTGGCGGCCGGCGCGATCGTCGTGGCGAGCGCCAGCACGCTGGCGGCGTCGTTCATGTATGGCGTCAGCGCGACCGACACGGCGACGATCGCGCTCGCCGCCGTCATCCTCGCCGGCACGAGCCTGCTCGCCATGCTGGTTCCGGCCTGGCGCGCGACGCGGATCGAGCCGGTGGCGGCGCTGCGCGGCGAATAGACAGCAGCGTCTGGTGCCGCGGTCATCGAGCCGGCGTCAGGTGCTGCCGTCATCGAGAATTGCGCGCGCCACCTCGGCGCCGCGGTCCATACCCTGCGCGCCGAGCAGGAGCACGAGGTCGCCGGGGGTCCAGCCGGCGAGCGTGCGACGGAGTGCGGCAGCGAGGGTGCCTTCGTATCGGTAGTCGAGTCCCGCGTCGCGCAGCGTGTCGGTGACGGCCGCACGCTCCTCATCCGTCACGCGGTTGCGTGCGTCGGCCGCATCCTCGCTCGCGGTGACGGTGAGGCTGGCGGCGGTACGCGCGACGCACGTGGCGAGCGCCGCGGCGTTGTGGCGGTTGATGGCGACGCCGCGGGCGCCCCGGATGGCGTACGCCGCGCAAACGCGCGCGTGCGGAATCGCCTCCACGGCCTCGAACACGGCATGGATGCTCGCGGGGTTCCCGACTGTGTCGTCAACGATGGTCGGACCCGCGCCAGCGATGAGCTGCATGCGACGCGGGATCACGGGTGCGCGCGCGAGGGCGGCGGCAACGGCTTCGGGCGCCGCACCAGCGACGAGGGCAGCTGTCGCGGCGAGCGACGCGTTCGCGACCTGCTGCCGGCCGAGCAGGGGCAGTGCGATCGGCAGGGCGTCGAGCGCGAGGGGTGCACCCTTCACGCGCGGAATCTCGCGCGTGAAGCGGAGCGTGAAGCGCGAGCCCATCGGTCCCATCCGTGGCGCGTCCACGACGACATCCGCGCCCGACGCGTTCCCGGCTGTCACACGGACGAGCGGGTGCGCGAGCGGCGCGACGACGCGTCGCACGGCCGGATCGTCGGCGTTGAGCACGAGCGGGGCGTCGTCGGCGAGCATGCCGAAGAAGCGTGCTTTCGTGCGTACGTAATCATCGGGCGTCGGGTGAAACTCGAGATGCTCGTCGGGCACGAGGTTCGTGATGACGCCGAGAGCGAAGCGAATGCCACGGACGCGCTCGTGGAGAATCGCGTGCGATGTGACCTCCATCACGACGGAGCGAATGTCGCGGTCGAGCATGGCGCGTAACGCGCCGTGAATGGCCGGCGCGTCCGGAGTCGTCATGCCCGTCACGGCGACGGTCGCGCCGTAGCGAATGCCAAGCGATCCGATCAGGCCGGCACGAATGCCCGCCTCGGCCAGCGCTGCTTCGACGAGGAGCGCCGTGGACGTCTTACCGAGTGATCCTGTGATGCCGATCACCAACATCTCTCGCGCCGGATGACCGTGGAACGCCGCCGCGAGCTTCGCAATGGCACATCGGGGCTCGGGGACCACGAGCGTTGGCGCTCCCGATACGGGTGTCACGGCGCAGACGCCGGCGGCACCGCGACGCACAGCCTCGCGCGCGAACGTGACCGCGTCGAAACGGGCACCCGGAATCGCGACGAAGAGTTGGCCGGCCTCGATCGTACGGGAATCCATGGAAATCCCGTAGATCTCCGCATCGCCACCGATGAGTTCTCCCGCCGTCGCGCGCGCGAGCACGCTCAACTTCATGGGCATCGCATGCACGCGGAGTGTGTCGCTGCGCGACGCGTCGTACGCGCTCTTGACACTCGGGGGCCGAAGCCTAGAATTCCTGCCGCGCCTTCCGGGCATGGCATCCAGCGTGCACGGACGACGGCAGGATTCGCACTCAGCCCCCCCACAAGGAGACACTCAATGAAGCGCCTTGCCATCGTCGCCGTGGTGCTCGCGTTCGCGGCTTGCAAAGCGAAGGACGAAGCCGCCACCGCCGACTCTGCCGCCATGATGCCCGCGCCCGACACCGGCGCCATGATGAAGATGGATTCCGCCGGCATGATGAAGATGGACACCGGCATGATGAAGATGGACTCCATGCGCATGAAGGGCGACACGATGCGGAAGCGGCCGTAGCGCGAACGCTTCGATGCCGCTACAGGAGGGCGCAACGGAAGTTGCGCCCTCTTTGCGTTTGCCACCAGCGCTCACGCGGTTTCGCGTGGCGCGTGGTCGCGGTACCAGCGGAATGCCTCGGGAATGCCCGTCCCGGGGCGCACGGGCGGATCCCATCCCAGCTCGCGCCGCGCGCGCTCGGATGAGAATGGATTGTTCTTCGACAGCGCGTCGAGCGTGCTGTCGCCATGCGAGGCCATCTCGCGCCCGCGAAGCACGGTGACGATCGCTTTGATCGCCTGCATGCCGGCGCGCGCCGCCGGAAGCGGTACGTTCACTGTCCGCGCGCGCGTGCCCAGTCCCTGCGCGCCCAACCGCACGAAATCCGCGACCGTCACGTCGTAGTCGTTCGCGAGGTTGTACGCGCGACCTCCCGCCGCGTCCGTCGCGATGGCGCGCACCGCGCCGTCTGCGACGTTGGCGGCATGCACCATCGGCAGCGTCGAGCGGCCGCCATTGATCAGCGGGATCACCGGCGCACGGAAGAGCACCGCGGCGCGCGGAATAAACTGCCGGTCGCGTCGCCCGTAGATCCAATCCGGACGCACGGCGGCCGCCCAGATCTCCCCCCGCGCGTGCGCGCCGAGCACCATCTCTTCCGACTCGCGCTTGGACCGCGCGTAGAAGGCGCGCTCCGGGAGCGCTGCGAGCGGCGTCTGCTCGTCGGTGGGCGCTGAGCGGTAGCGCGACCCCGAGCCGTACACGGCGACACTGCTCACATGGAGGAGCCGCGCGCCGGCCCGCGCGGCGGCGGCGACGGCCGCACGCGTTCCGTCCACATTCGGCGCGCGGAAGCTCTCCCACCCGCCCGTTGGCGAGATCGCAGCGGCGGTGTGGAAGATCGCGTCGCAACCGAGCGCGGCGCGCTCGAAACCCGGCGCGTCGAGCACGTCGCCGCGCCGGAGCTCGGCGCCTCCGTCACCCAGCCATCGCGCGCGCGACGGGTCGCGGACGAGCGCTCGCACAGACCAGCCGTCCGCGGTGAGCCGTTCGACGATGTGAGAGCCGACGAGCCCGGTCGCGCCGGTGACGAGCGCACGGGGCACTAGTGGTGTGAGTTGAAAGGGCGTTGACAGAGTGGCCCGAGTGGTGCGGGCCGGGGTGGGCTCCCATACTGGAGGGAGCCATGGCCCGCGGTCCGCACCCCGCCGACGTCACGCTCACCCCGGAGGAGCGCACCGCCCTCCAGCGCTACGCCCGGCGTCCGAAGACGGCGTAGGCGCTGGCCCTGCGCGCCCGCATCGTGCTCGCCTGCGCGGAGCGGCCCGCGGTGCCGCACGGCGTGTTGGCGGCCGAGTTGGGGGTGACGCGGCAGACGGTCGGGAAGTGGCGCGAGCGCTTCGCGGCGAAGCGCCTCGACGGGCTGCTGGACGAGCCCCGGGTCGGTGCCCCGCGCACGATCACCGACGCGCAGATCGAGGAGGTCGTGCGCCTCACGCTGGAGACGGCGCCGGCGGACGGCGCGCCCTGGAGCACCCGCGGCATGGCCAAACGGGCGGGGATGTCGCAGACGGCGGTCAGCCGCATCTGGCGCGCGTTCGCCCTCGCGCCGCAGCGCGTCGAGCTGTTCAAGCTCTCCAAGGACCCGCAGTTCATCGAGAAGGTGCGCGACATCGTCGGCCTCTACCTCGACCCGCCGGAGCGCGCGCTGCTGCTGGCCGTCGACGAGAAGACGCAGATCCCGGCGCGCGAGCCGACCGCGCCGATCGTGCCGATGCGGCCGGGCCAGGTGGAGCGCCACACGCACGACTACATCCGCCACGGCACGACCGACCTCTTTGCCGCCCTCGACGTGCGGGCGGGGACGGTGATCGGCGAGACGCACCGGCGGCACCGGAGCACGGAGTTCCGGCACTTCCTCGACACCATCGACCGGAACACCCCGGCGGAGTTGGACGTGCACCTGATCCTCGACAACGCCGGCATCCACAAGACGCCCCTGATTCAGCGGTGGCTCGTCAAGCGGCCGCGGTTCCACGTGCACTTCACGCCGACGTCGGCGTCGTGGCTCAACCTGGTCGAGTGCTGGTTCTCGATCCTGCAGCGGCGCGCGCTCGCCCACGGCGTGCACCGGAGCACCTACGCGCTGGAGCAGGCACTCCGCCGCTACATCGCGACCACGAACGAGCACCCGAAGCCCTTCGTCTGGGCGAAGACCGCCGACGAGATCCTGGCCTCCGTCGCCCGCTTCTGTCAGCGGACCTCGGCCTCACACCACTAGCCTGTGTATGGCGGCGGTGCGGGGAGCCGCTTCACGAACGTTCGGATTCGCCCGCCGCAGGCGATCTCAGCGTTCCACTCCCGAAGCAGTAGAAGCAGTACGAGTAGACTGAATCGCGGAGGGGCCAGTGTAGTCAACGGGGCTCAGAGGGGATGGGCGCGAAGTAGGCCGAGGAGTGCGAGGTAACACCGGGCGCGCGTGGTGTTGAAGCGCCACTCGCACTCCAACAGATGCAGGTGGAAGGCGTACGGGGCCCGTGAAAGTTAGCCAGCCCGCGCTCGGCGAAGGCCCAGACCCTCTCGCTCCCGTTGACGTGCGCCTCGACGTGCGCCACGTGGCGGGCTCACCGCGTGCGAACTCGTTGGCGTGGTGCCGCGCGCGGATGTGCTTGGCGTAGCCGACGTCGACCAGGCCGTCGGAGTGGTTCACGCTCACGAGCGGCACGCGCCTGCGAATCACCGTCTGGCGCGTCGTCCTGCTGCATTCCCGTACGACCTCCGCGTACACCCGCCCGTGCTGCTTCCGGAGCCCGAGGACCGGCGCCTTGCCGCGCGCCCGCCAGGGCCGGAAGTAGCTCTCGTTGACCTCCACCTCGCCGAGCGCCCACGGCGCCTCGCGAGCGGCCGCCCCGGCGAGCCGCCGCCGGCCCTTGAAGTAGATCGCCGTCACCGCCTTGCGCTCGAGACCGGCAGCTCGGCGCGTCAGCGACCGCTAGGTCGAGCGCGAAGTAGCGCACGAGCCATCGGAACGTGACCTCCCCGAACAGCGCACGCCGGTAGTACCGATTACGTGGCGACACCAGAATAGCTTAGGACCCTCAGCCGGTGCTCAACTACTCTAGCCCCTCGCCGATTCGCATGCTTTCCCCAGAGTCAACCGCTTCCGGCGATGGGACTCCCCGCAAAAACCTGCCGACGATCCAGCGATCCAGTCTACGGCGCGCGGCGCGTCAATAGACTAGCCAACGGTTGCGCGCACGGTACGTGCCAGCCAGGTGTCACGTTCCCTCATGACTTCAAGGAGGGCGGTAAAGCCACTGAGTCTTGTGCCATGCTTCGTTGACCGAGTCCATACGACTCGCAGGCGCACCGATAGTGCCCCGGCACCTGCCCCAGGGTTGACCTCAATGACTTGGACGAACGCACCACTTCCCGCCACCCGGCAGCTCGAATCGAACACGCCGGGCGTCCTGCAGTTGAGAACGCTCTGCGCCCCTGCGTCGCGGTGCTCGATATCCGGCAACCAAGACGTGCGGGCGATCGGCAGGGGCCGCTTCGCGTACGCCTCAAATGCAGCATTGCTGCTGGTGATGTCAACGACCAGCGGCTGCCCAGGCTCTTCTGTGCCGAGTCCTCCCTTCGTTGCTTCGCGAACGGCGGCGGTGACGATTCGGCCCACGTCTGCGCTGGTTAGCGGAACGGCTTGACCAACAGAGGCCTGACTCATGGACAGGAGCAGAACGACAGCCGTTAGCATGGCGATGCCTCCCTGTGCGTCGAATGTGCGTGCTCGTACGCCATCCTGTGTTCGTACCAATCCGGACCGAGCGAGGTCACCCATCGCAAAGTGCCTGCGTCGCGTCGGCCGCACCGGTGTTGTGCTGAGGACTATCCGCGCCGTGCTGATGCCTCTCTTCATGTGCGATCAACCCGCCCATCTCCTGCACCGAGTGCGTGAAGAGGCCAGCGTTGGCGTAGGTATTCTTGTCCGTAGGCCCGTGCCCGCTGGGATATGAAGAGTTCTGTTGCATGATGACGTAGGATTCAAACCCCTCGGACGGATTGCCAGGTCGAAAGCCGTAGCCTTCCGCCATGAATCGCATTCTCGCCAGGGAGCCCACGGCTCGGCAGTGTTCGCTATCGTGGCTCTCCAAGTAGAATATTGCGCCATCAATTTGGTTGCACAGCGTCGTCCCAAGGGTGCAGTCCATATCCAGACTCGGCCGTTTCGGGCCCGATGGCTGGGTCGGGCTCTCACTTGATCCGGTACATGACGCAACGCTTCCCGCACCGAGCAAGGCCCCGAGACAGTACACCGAGATCCGACGACGCGATGGCGGCTGACGACACATATACGTCACCTCCGCTTGCCCTCCCACGAGAAGGCTGGCACTTGAGACTGCCTCACCAGTTACGAACCAAACAGGTCAGGAGCCGGCTTTCGAGCTTGTCGGCCCGACCGCAGCTCCGCTCGCGCTGCCTTCCCCAGGAACGATGACCCGCGGCAAAAACGATTGCGAACTCTCGGAGGCCACCGCAAGAGCGATCAATCTATCGCGGCGCCCCCGCGTCCGCAATCTGGGGGGATCGCTTCGCCGGCCGGGCGCTACTGCTCGTCCGGCAGCGGTCCCGCGGCGTCGGCGCACTTCACCCCGAGCTCTACCTGCGCGGGTTGGCGTTTGGCGATGTCAAGCGCCGCCTCCGCGGGTCTCGGGCGATGCCGCGTCGCCTTCTGCTGGTTTGATCCACCGCCGCACAAGGACCTCACATGCGGAGGACGGCACGTGGCGCCGGCGCGATCTCGCTTCCCTCCCAGTGTCCCGTCAGATGCACGGACTAGAGCGGGAAAGGAAGCCGCGCGACATCCGCTCGCGTGTCCCCGCCATCCCATTGCACCCGGAGGGTCGTGCCCGGCTCCACCTCGCGACGCACCATCGCCAGTGCCACCGCGCCCAGTCTCGGCGACAACGCGCTGCTGCGCACATCACCCACGCCCTTTCCGCTGTCATCCACGAGTTGTGCGCGCGCCGGCGGCGGCTCGCTGTGGCCACAGAGCAGTCCACGGAGTTGCTTGTTCACGTGACCGCGGAAGTGCACGCGCGCGACAACCTCCTGCCCCGTATAGCAGCCCTTCGTGTAGGAGATCGCGTGGTGGTCGTCCATGTTCGCCTCCTGCGGGATCGTGGAGTCGTCGATGTCCACCCCCCACTCCGGGCGGCCTGCCTCGATCCGCGCGATCTCCCACGCCATGAGCCCACTCGGCGTGGCGCCGCGCGCGGCGAGGGTGGCCCAGACACGCTCGACGGTGCCCGAGGGCACGAACAGCTCGAAGCCGTCGAGGCCGAGATCGGGTACGCGGGCGACGATCACCTCACCCACGCCGTCGCCGGCGGCCGCGTGCCCGAATGCGGGCAGCGCGAGGAGTACGTCGTCGGCGATGCCGCTCGCCCACGTCGCGAGCGAGAGCGCATCCGGACCGTACAGGCCGATGTCGCCGATGGAGTCGGAGACGTCGTGATACGGCGCGAGCCGCGGGTTCACGAACTTGCGGACCATCTCGCCAAACCCCGCGCGCGCGCGCGGCGGCACGTCCAGGAGCAGCGAGCCGGCGCGCGCGAAGATCCGGATGTCGGCGATGACCTTTCCTTTCGGCGTGAGCGCCGCGGCGTACTGCCCGCGCCCCGGGCCGAGCGCGTGGACGTCGTTCGTGACCAGGCCGGTGAGCATCTCGGTCGCGCGCGGTCCGTCCAGGCGCATGCGCCCGCGTCCGCTCCGGTCCACGAGCATGGCGCCGGTACGCAGCGCCGCGTACTCCCCCGCGATGTCGCCGTAGTGGAGGACCGTGGCCCGCCCAGCCACATCAATCGTGGACGGCGCTTCGGCGCGCAGTACCCAGGGAATGGTCACGCGACAGCCTCGTGCTCGCCCGCCGCTACGGACGCGGGCGCCGACGCCTCGGCCAGCGCGGCGAGCGCG
>JBBJNN010000195.1:0-3848 GCA_037720885.1 Gemmatimonadaceae bacterium
CCCGGAGGCGGCGGTGATCCCCGCACGCCCGGGCGCGACGGCGGTCACCACCCCGCTGCCAGACACGGCCGCCAGCGCGGGATTCGAGCTCGACCAGACGACGGCGGCGCGCGACACCGCGACGCCCGAGGCCGCACGAACGGTCGCGACGAGCTGCTGCGTCTCTCCCACGGAGAGGCTCACGTCGCTCGGCACGACGGAGATCGTCGGCGCAGGGCGAGCTCCCACGTGTGGGGAGCCGGTGAGGCCGAGGACGAGCGCAGACGCGAGTAAGGGAATCAGGCGCATGGCGTGAAGCTGACGGAACGAACTCTCGTGCGTCGTACTACACCGCGTCGCTGCCGTTGACATCCGGCTGCGTCGTCGGGCGCCGCCGCGCGCGTCCTGGCGAGGAACTGCCGGGCACGCGAGCTTTCCATGTTACCAGCCAGTGCCGTCGCGGCGCCGGTCGTCATCCACCATCGCCACTCGTGCCGTCGCTCCCTCGCCTGCTCTTTCTCTCGCACTGCCTGCCGTACCCGCCGCAGTCCGGGGTGACGATCCGGACGTTCAACATCCTCAAGCAATTGCGGAAGGAGTTCGACGTCACGCTTCTCATGTTCTCCCGCGCGAACCACCAGGCCGACCAGGCGGCGCGCGACGCGGCGCGCGCGACGCTCGAGGGACATGGGCTTCACACGAGCCCCGCCGTTCCGGTCGCGGCGGAACGGTCGAAGCCGCGCCGCGCGTGGGACCATCTCCGCAGCCTCGCGACCGGGCACGCGTACACCTTCTATGAGTACGGCAGCGACGAGTTCGGGCGCGAGCTGCGCGACGCGATCACCGGCGCGCCGCCGGCGATCGTGCATCTCGATTCGCTGGATCTGCACGCGTGGGTAAGCGCGTTGCCGCCGGTGCCAACGGTCTGCACGCATCACGACATCGAGTCTGACGCGTTGCGCCGGCGGGCCGAGCACGTGAGCCCGCCCCCGCTCAGGTGGTACGTGCGTCATCAGGCGGCGCTCGTCGAGCGGACGGAGCGGACGCTGGCGCCGCGATTCACCGCGAACGTCGTCATGTCCCCCGTGGATGCGACACGGCTCGCGAAGATCGCGCCCGGATCGCGGACCATCGTGGTGCCGAACGGAGTGGATACCGAGTACTTCACGCCCGGCAGGGCGGACGCGGTGGTTCCCGGTCGGATCGTGTTCATTGGTGGTACGTACTTCTTCCCCAACCGGGACGCGGTGGAGTATCTCCTGCGCGAGATCTGGCCGCTTGTTCGTGCGGTGCGGCCGGCAGCGACGCTCCACCTGATCGGCCGCGCGTCGGAGGCGGATCGCGAGCGCTATGGTGCGCACGCGGGCGTGTCCTGTCTGGGTGGGGTGGATGATATTCGCCCGCACGTGGCCGAGGCCTGCTGCTCGGTCGTGCCCATCCGGATCGGCGGCGGAACGCGCATCAAGATTCTCGACTCATGGTCGATGGGCAAAGCGGTCGTCTCGACGAGCCTTGGCTGTGAGGGGCTGCGCGCAGACGATGGGCACAATATCCTCGTCCGCGACGAGCCGGCCACGTTCGCCGATGCCATCGTGCACCTGATCGACGACGCGGCACTGCGCGACAGCCTGGGCGCGAGTGGGCGCCGCACGGTCGAAGCCGTGTACGCCTGGGACATCGCCGGGCGAGACATGCGCGCGGCGTACGCGGCGCTGCTCGCCGCCTAGCGCGGGGGCGCAGCGCCGAGGATCGGCGACGCGCTCCCGCCGAGTCATCGCGCCAATCCGGGAGCCCGCTCGCGCACCTCGCCCGTCACCTTCGGCGCGAGCTGGGCAACGCGGGTGGTGTCGTAACCCGGGCTCGAGAAAACTTTGGCGACGTTCATCGCTGTCTTGCCGGGCTTGAGCGCTTTCTGCGCCACGATCGCTATCCACGAGAGCGGCACGAGCACCGCGGTCGGCAGCCAAACGACGGTGAGGTCGGGATTGGTGCCCTTGAGGCGCTTGACGAGATCGCGGCGCGACGGGAGCGTCGGCGCAAGCAGGTTGAGCATGGGTGGCGCCTCGGTAAAGTGGCGCGCCATCCACGCGATCGTGCGCGCGGCGAAGCCCACGTCCACGACGCCCAGCGACTCGCGCGGCGAGCCGACCGCGACGAAGATGTTGCCGAGTCGCTTGCCGAGCCGGCCCGGCGGCTCGAAGGCACGGTAGTCCACGAGCGCGCCAGGCCGGACGATCTTGACCTCGATGCCGAGCTCGCGGCCGAGGCGCGCGGCCACCCGCTCCGATTCGAGCTTGCCCCAGACGTACGGGCCCCGCGCCTTCTCCTGCGGTTCGAGGGGGCTCTCCTCGCGGAGAGCGGCGCTGCCCTTCGCGCCGGCAAGCACCGCGAGGCTGCTCACGTGGATGAAGCGCTTGACGCCGGCCGCGGCCGCGGCGCGCATCGTCCGCTCCGTCGCGTCCACCGAGTTCCGCTGATGCTCCTCCCACCCGCCAGCGGTCTCGGCGGCACAGTGGATCACGACGTCCACACCGCGTAGCGCATCGGCGGGAACGCCCATGGCGACGTCGGCGACCACGTAGTCGGCGCCCGCGAGGCGGTCCCACGCCGCAGGGGAGCGGCGCGCCACGATGCGCGGCGCAGCCCCCTCCTCGGCGAAGGTGCGCGCGATCTCCTTGCCGAGAAAGCCCGTACCGCCCGTGATCAGGACGCGTGGCACGCCACTCGGACGCGGCGTCGCCGGCTCGGTGAGCCGCTCGGCCGAGACCGAGCTGTCGAGCGACCGCGCGATGTGCTCCCAGATTCGTGTCGTCTCGAGGATACTCTCGGGCGTGAGTGGCGGCTCGCCACCCTCGCGCACCGCGCGGTAGAAAGCATCGAACAGCTCCGCGAGCCCCGGGTAGCTGCGTTGGCGCTTGGCAACGCGGTTCCCGAGCGCGGCCGTGGTACCGCCAAGGAGCTGCCAGCCGAGTCGGAACGGATTGGCCGCCTTGTCAATGCCGCTCGTGCCCGGTCCGATGAGGCGCTGGACGGTGCCGCGCACGAAGTCGGCGTGCACCGTGCCGTTCGTGCCGACGAGCCGCAGGTAGCTTTCCACGGGCCGCCCCTCGAGCGTCACGACGAGGGTGCCGGTGAGGCGGCCCCGACGGACGAGCGCGTGGACCGTACCGGCCGGGCCGACCTCGACCGCGGTCAGCTCCGTCTGCCCATCGGGAGACGAAAGCTCGAGCGCGCGGAGCAGGAGGTAGACCGGGTGCGGCAGGATGTCGAGGAGCTGGAGATCGGGCGAGAGCGGCACGCGGCCGTTCGGGCTGCGGCGCACGGTGCGGAAGGAGAAATAGCTCTCGACGTGTACCAGCTCGCCGAGCGCGGGCAGCAGCGCCACCAACTCGCGGGCGGGGGCCTCATAGAGCAGCTGGTGACCGGCGCAGAGGAGCACGCCCTTCGCCCGGGCGAGCGCAATGATGCGCTCGGCGGCTTCGGCCGACTCGACGAACGGCTTCTCGACGTAGACGTGACACCCCGCCTCGATCGCCTCCGCAGCGAGCGCTTCGTGCGTACTCGGCGCCGTCGCGACGTGGACGACGTCTACCGTCTCCGCGGCGAGCATCTCGCCGAGTGTCGCGTAGGCAGTGGCGCCAGGCGCGAGCTGCAGCATCGCTTCGCGCGCTGCCGGGGCGGGATCCACGATCGCGGTGACGCGGGCGCCATCGGCGAGCCTGGCCACCGCGCGCGCGTGATGCTGCCCCATCTTGCCGGCGCCGACGATGGCGACGCGGACGGGGCCGGCGGGGCGCGGAGGCGAGGCGGGCGACGAGCCTGACCGAGGCTGCGGGGAAGTCACGACACTATTCGTCACGATGAATCGG
>JBBJNN010000117.1:0-7096 GCA_037720885.1 Gemmatimonadaceae bacterium
GAGCGTACCGGCGACCAAGCAAAAGTGCAAGAATCTTCTGGTCACTTACTTAGTGGTTCTCTCGCGAAGTTCACGCGGCATGTCGGATGAGGGACGAGCCATAGGCGCCGAGGCGGGTCGTGGCGTGCTGCTGCGGGTGCTTCCGCCAGTGGAACGGGTGTCGATGCGCATTCCAGTAGTCGAGCGCCGCGCGCAGCGCCGCCTCGAGCTCGGCCACGGTCTCGAAGCGGCGGCCCTTAAGCGCGAGCGCGCGCACGATCTTCCACCACGGCTCGATCAGGTTGAGCCAACTGGCGTACTTGGGGATGAACTGCACCTGGATCTCGGGCCAGGCCAAGAGCGCCGTCTTCACGTCGCGGCTCTTGTGGGTCACGAGGTTATCCTCGATGAGGAGCCAGCGCTCGGCGGGGAACGCCGTGATCACGCGCTCGAGCAGGCGGATGTGACTGGCGCTGTCGCGCCGGGCGGAGAAGACGAGCGCGGCCTCGCCCGTGGCCGGCTCGAAGGCGCCGTGGACCCAGAGCACCCCGCGCCGGCCGTAGTCCGGCTCGAAGGTCGCCCGGCGCTCGGCCGGCACGTACTGCTCGCCGGGGTACGTCTTCACCGCCAAGGGCCCCAGCTCGTCGAGGCAGATCACCCGCGAGCGCTCGGGCGGGGCGACGTACGCCTGGACGACGGCCCCCTTTTTTCCACGAACTCCGGGTCGTGGCGATGGGGCGCATGAAACCAGCTCTGTTGGCGCTTCCAGACGAGTCCCTCGTCCTTGAGCCACGTCCAGATCGTACTATCCGACAGGTGCACGCCGGCCTGCTCCTCGAACGCGCACTGCAGCCGCTCGAGCGTCCAGAGTGCGAACGGCTCGCCCAAGGTGCGTGGCTTCCGCAGCGCCAAGTCGAGCAGGCGGCTCTTGACCGCCGGCGGGTGCCGCGGCGGTCGCCCGGAGCGCGGCGCGTCCCCGAGCGCGGCGATGCCGCCGCCAGAGCCGCCGTTATTGAATCGCCGGACCCACCGGCAGCCGGAGAAGAGCCGCTGAGGCCGGCGCGCTGCCCCGCCTCCGTAGCCGACAATGCCGGGTCCCCGAGCATGGCCGCGATCACTCGCGCCCGCTGGACCACAGCGGCCGGCGCGGTGCGCGAGGCTGCCAGCCGCCGAATGGCCGCGGCCTCCTCCCCATGCACGGCTCGCAGGTGCAGCCGCGTCGCCATGTCCTGTTCCCTCCTGCAACCGGGTGATGCAGGAAAGATCTAACATAGATGACTTCGCGAGAGAACCACTTAGCCCGCTGAACCGACGAGCCGCGTACATCAGCAGGTAGTGCGCGAAGCAGCCAACGCCCAGCGGAATCGCGAAGACGACGAGATTGTACGCAAGAGCGGTGGGCAGGGTAGGCAGGAGTGCCACGAGATCATCTCCGCGGTTGAGCCACAGCCACGAAGCTACGAACAGTGCCGGTGCCACACCAAGGAGCAACAGAGCCAAGTTCGTGATCATCGCAGTCAGATGGCGTGGCCTCATCTGTGTGCTCCTCCCGAGCCAGTTCTGAAGTTACCCCACATGTGAGGCTCTCCCGCACTTTGCGTGGTTTAGGAGACCGATGCCGGTGCGGTTTGCGTCGGCGCCCTCTCGAACGTTCCCGTCCGCGTGGGAGCAGCCGGCGCGCTTCCACGGAAAGTGCGGGAGAGCCATGGAACCGGGGCAACTCCAACTCCAGTGGCCATCCGATGAAACCGCGGCGCCCAGCAGTTGTCCCGCTGGGCGCCGCTTTGCAAGCAATGATCCGTGCGAGCGCTGGAATAGCGCTACGGCAGGCGGCGCAGAGAGTCAGCTCGTTGTCGCACTTGACCCCAGGACCCACCGGCTGGCACCCACCCTGTGTTCTCGTCCGTGCCGTAGTGGCCGAAGCCGTATCCTTCGACCGAATATCCGCATACCCCCCATTGCCCCGACACTGAGTCTCTCACCATGCGCCAGCGGAGAGTATCGGTTCGGGTGCGCGCGATGGCGAGATATCTGCCTGCGATATCTGGATCTTCAGTCTCCTCGGCGACCGTAAGAACCTCGGCCCACGCGGTGGCCGTATCGCCGGCGAGCGTTGAACCAAGAACTCTGTAGCGTGCGAGCGCCAGGTAGCGGTCAGTCTGGCCATCTGGAATGCACGCCATCAGGCTGTCGAAGCCGTAGCGCTTGTTGGTTTGCAGCGCTTCTCCGAGGAAGACCGCGAGGCGCGCCTCCGCACCCTGCACACGCGGCTCGCTAACCTTCGCTGGCTGGTTGGGATGCGCCGGTTCGGCCGCCTCTCTCGACCGCCGGCAACCACCGACGGCCAGCGCGACCACGACGACTCCGATAGCGAGGCACCGCTGGAAGCGTAACGTCATCTCATTGCTCCGGTTTCACGAGTGGTCTGTAGAACCGCGGGGTGCCCTTTCCGAAGCTGCCGTCGTTGAACTTGCGAGTGCCCGTCGTCGAGTCCTTGTAGCCACTTCCATCAGCCCGCGTTGGGGATCCGTTATTTGCCCATCCGTAGACATTCCCCGCCTCGTCGATGCCGATCATGATACCGGCGTGCCCGCCCTGTACAACGATGTCTCCTGCTCGTGCCTCAGTTCTTGAAACTTCGGCGAAGCCCGAATGGTTGCCAGCCTTGAACATGGCTGTGCTCGACTTCGGCCCGCCGACCCAGACTTTCCCTAGCGCTGACTTTACCGCGGAGCGGCAGAAGTCAGTGCAATCCCCAAGCGTCTCGCCGGCTTTCGCTGTGCTGGGATCGTTCGTTCTCCCGGATGGATACTGTGAGTAGGTCCACTCCCCACTCGCGATTGCGCTCGCGAGAATCTGCAGGCTCTGCAGAGCCGTGACTTGCTGGCAATCGCCCTGGTTCTTGTCGTTGGGCGGGCAGAGCCCGAACGGGTCGCTGAAGTTGACGGGGTCGGCGCCTGCGAACCCGTACAAGTTAACCCCTCCGGCGAGCCCGATGGGGTCCTCCTGCGTGAAGCGCCCCGTCTGCGGGTCGTAGTAGCGGTTGCGCCGGTAGAGCTGGCCGCTCGCGTCCCGCTGGTCGGTGAGCAGGCTTCCGAAGAAGCCACCCATCTCCTGCGCGCCGACGCCCGACTCGTACTGCGC
Organism: Gemmatimonadaceae bacterium; assembly: GCA_037720885.1. Classification (GTDB taxonomy): domain Bacteria; phylum Gemmatimonadota; class Gemmatimonadetes; order Gemmatimonadales; family Gemmatimonadaceae; genus JACMME01. The sequence goes on from JBBJNN010000117.1 coordinate 3,124, forward strand.
CCACATCAGCGACTTCAGGTACGCGTACCGCTTCGGCCACTTCATCTGCGGGTTACACGCCGCCCCGGGCTTGTAGGTGGCGTGGCCGTACCCCTGGCCGCGCCAGTCCCAGTCGGGGGCGATCGCCACCGCTTGGCACGCGCCGCTGCTGTCGTAGCCGACGCGCGTCGCGGTCAAGGGCTGATCGATCTCGAGGCCGTGCGTGTACAGCACCCGGCCCGAGTACTGGCCGTACGCCGTCACGTCGTCGCGCTCCGGGTCCTGTTCCGTGAACAGGATCTCGTCCAGGAGCTGGTCGCCGTCCCAGACCACCCGCACGCTCTGGCTCAGGCAGTCGGGGACGTCGACGCAGTTGCGGGTGCGGTGGAGCACGCGGCGGCCGAGGGCGTCGTAGCGGTGCTCCTCGTACGCCGCCCCGATCACGGTAGCGCCCGACGAGAGGATGACGCGCGCGTCCTGCACGCGCAGCCTGTCGTCGGCGCCGTAGTAGCTCGCTGTGGCGCCCCGGCCGGTCTGGACGTAGCTGGGCACACACGTCAGTACGTTGCGAACCTGGGCGGTGTCCACGTGGTCGGTGGTCGACCAATCCACGTTGCCGCCCCTGTCGTGGCGGTACGTGCGCTGCTCCGCCTGCCACGAGTCCGGACAATCCTGCACGTTGTCCAGTTGATCGTACTTGGAACTCCCGGAGAGCGTGCTTCCGAGGAGGCGGCCCGTGGCCGCCTGGTACGTGAACGTGGTCGGCTGGGACCCGGTGCTCTGCGCGGTGTGGCCGCTGTTGTCGAGCCCGGTCTGCGAGAAGGAGTAGGTCGTCGTGCGGCTGTTCCCGAGCGCGTCGACCGCGAACGAGTTGATATCGGACCGAATGTCCGTTGTGAACGACCGCTCCTCGGTCTTGAGCGTGCCGAGCGCGGTGTAGCTGTAGCTCAGCCGCCCGTTCGGATCGACCGACAGCGGTTGCGCTGTCGTCAGCTTGCCGCGGACGTCGTAGAGGAGCGTGATCTCGTTGTAGTCCAGCCCGAGCGGGTCGGTGGCCGTGCGATCCTGCCGGATGAGCGTGACGCGCCCGTCGAGGTCGTACGCGAAGCGCTTGAAGTGCCCCTGCGGGTAGGCGAGCGTATCCACCCGGCCGTTCAGGTCGTACGCGTAGCGGAACACGTTGCCGAGGACGTCGCGCACGCGGCTCAGCGCGCCGGTTGCGGGGTCGTAGCCGTAGGCCGCGCTGTCGTACACCACGCCCGGGGTGCTCGAGAGCGTGGCTGCGAGCTGCGACGGGTGCTTGAGCCACGTGCGGCGGCCGTTCAGGTCATAGCCGAAGCGGAGGCCGTAGGCATGGCTCGTGAAGTTGCCGCCGGCGCCCAGTTCCGCGAGCGTCCGGATGCGCAGCGAGTCGGCCGCGAGGGTGCCGTTCCGGTGGTACGCGCGACGGATGAGCGCGTCGCGGTTGTCCGCCGTCAGCACGTTGCCCGCCGCGTCGTACGTGAACGTCGCGGTGTCAGCGGGGATGCAGAGCTTGGTCGTCTGGCACGTCGGGTACCGCGGGAAGCGCTGGCCGCTGTAGGGCGTCGTGTCGCCGTACACGACCTCCGGCAGGATGCGCTTCTGCAACCGACCGAGGGCGTCGTACTGCATCACGATGCGGTGCCCGCGCCGCGTGTGGACGCTGTCCGCGTTCCCGGCGCGGTCGTACCAGGTCGAGTCGACCGCGCCGTCCGGCGCGACCTCGGCGGTCCGCCGCCCGGCGGCGTCGTAGCGCCAGCGGGTCGTGATCGTCCCGAGGATGTTCGGGTCCGGGTTTGACCAGCGCTGGAGACTGTCGAGCTGCCCCCCCACGTCGTAGAAGCGGCGCACGATCAGGCGCTGCGCCGCCGCGCCGTCGAACGCCGGCCCGTAGGACACCGTGTAGGTGGGCTGGTCGTTGAGGTCGTACGTGGTCGAGTCGTCCTGCCAGATGGTGCGCAGCGTGTCCAAGTGCGTGCGCACTACGACCGCGCGGCCGATGCCGTCGTTCTCGAAGCGGGTCTCGTGGCCGAGCGGTGCCCGCGTCAGCGCCAGGTTGCCGGTGCTGTCGTAGCCGACCGAATCGCGCGCGCCGCCGGGGTAGGCGACGGTCTTGAGGAGCCCGCGCCCACTGCCCGACGTGTAGTACGCGAAGTTCACGCGGCTGCTGGTGCCCCGGCCGTCCTCCTGCCAGAGCCGGTTCCCGGTGAGCGAGTCGTACTGCATGGTGGTCACCTCGCCCTCGGGGAGCGTGACGTGCGTAACGAAGTCCCACTGGGGGGCCCACTGGTATCGGGTCGTCGCGTCCCGGCCGTCGCCGTACGGATCCACGGCCGTCGTCGAGTCAGGGTTCCCGCGCGCGTCGTAGGCCGCCCGGGTGACGAGGCCGCTCGGCGCCCGCACGCTGGTGACGAGCGCGGGGAAGGCGGTGTTACTTCGGAAGAGGAGGGTCGAGTCACCGAGTGCGTTCGCGATCTTCACCGGCGCGCCGAAGCGGCCCACCCAGACGCGCGTCACGTCCGAGACGTCGGTGCGCGGGCCGTCGAGGAGGGTGTAGGCCGAGTCGGGTGACACCGCGCTCAGGACGCCGCGGGTCTCCGCCGCCGAGAAGCTCGTGACTGCAAATTGCGTAGCCGTGAACTGCACCGAGTCGAGCGCGAGCTTGCCGCCGGCGTCGTACGCGTACTTCGTCACCGCGCCCAGCTTATTCGTGCGCGATGCGATACGCGTGGTGGAGCCGTCGTACGTGAACGAAGTTTTGTGAGCGTCCGCGTCGCGAATCGAGTCCACGCGGGTGCCGGTGAGGAAGATCGTCGTCACGCGCGCGATCGAACCGGCCGGGGGCGCGGTGATCTGGACCTGCCCGGAGGAGTACGCGAACGTGTACGTCCCCGCCGTGCCGCCGGGCGAGAGCACGATGCTCTGGAGCCGGCCCACGCTGTCGTAGGTGAAGCGTGTGGTGTCGCCAAGCCGGCCGATGGTCTGCTCGTGCGCGCCCCATTCGTGGAAGATGACCTTGCCGCCATGCTCGGCCTGCCGCTCGCTCAGGTACTCGCAGCCGGCGGTGCCGCAGTTGCCGTAGTACGCCTGGAGCGTGTCCGGCCGGTCGAGCGGCGCCTTGGCCCACCGGCCCGTACTCACCCCGCGATACGGCACGGCGCTGCCGTCGCCACTTGCCACCACCTTCTGCGAGGGCTCGAGCTGCTCCAAGCCGGCGAGCCACCACCCGGCGCCGAACGGGCTTGTGCGGCGGTCCCAGACCGTCTGCCAGCTCGTCTGCACGGTGTGCTGGCAGCCCGCGCCGTTGTAGCAGAATGCGATGTCCACCGTGAACGACTGGGTCGGGTGGTACGGCGTGGACATCCCGTCCGCCGGGACGGCGATGCGGCGGGTTGTCCCGGCGCTCCCCCAGCTCGCGCCCGGCCACGCTCGCGTCCAGGTCTCCGCGAACTCGTCGAAGGTGACCGTCGCGCGCACGGTGTCGGGCACATCCGCCCCGGTCGGCACGGTCACATCCGCCGCGAGCACGGGCGCGGGGCGCGCGAGCTGGCTGTTGTAGACGAGCGTTGGTGTCCGCAGCCGGTTGCGCAGCCGGACGGACGGCAGCGGGTGCACAATCCGGAGGTCCCCGCACTGGTAGGCGGCCTGCGAGCCCGCGCTGATCGTGAGGCACTCGTCGCGCGCGGCGACCGAGTCCGAATTGACCAGCGCGACTTGCGGTGCCGCGGGCGACAGCGTGGCCGCGGCGCCAGCGCTCGAGGCGGCGAGCGCGACCGCTTCGAGCGCATCCGCTGCCGGTTCCGGCGCGTCCACGGCGTCGAGCTCCGGCGGCGCTGTACCCACGTCACGCGCAGGCGGTGCGACCGGCGGCAACGCGCTGGGCGTACGCACCGGCGTCGGCACGGCGCGGTCCGCCGTCGTCCCGTCGCCGAGGATGCCGCATCCGAACCGCAGCAGGAACGGCAGCGATCGG
>JBBJNN010000117.1:7106-14876 GCA_037720885.1 Gemmatimonadaceae bacterium
GGTCTCCCCGCCGGCCGTGATCGCGCACGCGCCGGTCGCGTTCGTGGTGACGCTTGCGAAGCTCACACCAGGACCGGCCGAGACGGGAGCGGGGGTCGCCCGGTTGGCCGACTGGTCGGCCGGCCGGCCATCCCCGAGCCGCCCCGAAGCGCCCGAGCCCCAGCAGTGCACAGCGCCGGCGGCGGTGAGCGCGCACGCGTGCGACACGCCGAGCGACACCTGCCGCACGGTGGCGGGCCCGCTCAGGCCGGCGACCGCGTGCGGCGTCTTCGCACAGGGGTAGCCGTACTGCGCGCAGACGTCCGGCGCGGCGGGCCCAAGTTGCCCCTCGCGGCCATCGCCCCAGCAGAAGACCCCGACGGCCGCAACGCCGCACGTGGAGCGCGCGCCGAGGCCCGTCGCCACCTGCATGAAGGTGAGACCGCCGCGCACGGCCACCGGCGTGAGGGAGCGCGCGCCGGGCCGCCCGCCCGCGCCGTCGCCCAGCTCGCCGGACGCGTTCGCGCCCCAGCAGTAGGCCGCGCCACCTGTAGCAAGAGCGCAAGTGTGATGCGCGCCGGCCGAGATGGCGACGAAGGCGCGGCCACCATGCACGGGCATGGGCGTGGCCGAGGGCGCCGTAGTGCTGTCGCCGCGCTGGCCGTCCTCGTTCGCACCCCAGCAGTATGCGGCCCCCGCCGTGGTCACGCCGCACGTGTAGTCCACGCCGGCCGAGATCGCGCGGAACCGGAGGCCGCCCGCCACGGCGGTGGGCACGGTGCGCTGCTCGGTGGTGCCATCGCCGAGCTGCCCGCTGGCGTTGTCGCCCCAGCAGTAGGCGACGCCGTCGGCACCCCTGCTTGCAACCCCGCCGCCCGCAAGGCCGCAGGTGTGGTACGCGCCCGCCGTGAGCGCGGTGAAAGCGAGGCCGCCAATGACGGACACGGGCGTGAGCTCCGAGCCGCCCACCTCACCAGTGCCGAGCCCGCCCTTGGCGTTGTAGCCCCAGCAGTACGCGGCGCCCTGCCGCGTCAGGGCGCAGGTGTGGAACATCCCGCCGGCCAGGTCGCCGTCGAGCGGCGCGGGGAGGCGGTCCGTGTGCGTAGCAGGACGGGCTACACTCGCGCCCGATTGTGTGACGGGTGTGTGGTCGCCGTGGGGTGGCGCCGCACCGTGCGGCACCCCGTTGCCGATTGCCAGAGCGCCGAGACCGCCCGGCAGCAGGATCGCGGTTACCAGCGCGACGAGCGCGGCGACGGGCGACGAACGAAGGCGTGAAGGCATAGGGTAGAACTCCTGAGTCAGCGACGCCCCGAAGTGGCGTCGAGCGTGACGAGAAACCGGGTGAGTTGATGCGAGCTGTGTAGGCGCCGAGACTACGGCGTGATGAGCGTCTTCCCGGCGGCGACGAGCGCGTGGAGCAGCCGCTTCTTCTTGCTCACAGGGCTCGCGCTCTGCGGCCCGCTCGGTGCGGCCGCGGCGGCCGGCGCCGGGAGCACCGTCACCGGCGTGGTGACCGTGCCGCACGCGCCGCGGCTCGAGCAGATGCGTGCGCTCACCTGGTGCAAGCCGGGCGCGAGCGGGCCGGCGGCGTCACCGGGTGGTGGCGGCACGAGCGGACCCCACGTCTCGCTCGCGGCCACCTGGAAGAGCGCGGTACGGTCCACGCCATCCACGGTGACGGCGAAGCTCGCCGCGTCGAGCGGGTCCGTGAGCTCGCCCTGGGCGAAGCGGAACACGACCACGGGCTTGTCGGCAGTGACCGCGCTCCCCGCGGCCGGCTGCACGAGGGCGAGCGCGGGCGCGCGGTAGGGGGCGAGCGCGCTCGCCTGCTGCGGCAGCGTGGGTTGCTGCGCGGCCAACGGGTACGCGCGCACGAGCGAGAGGGAGAGGACGACCACGGCCAGCATGCCGCCGGGCGTCCGAACGAGAGGGGAGATCATGTCGCGCCTCCGGGTAGGGGGATCACTCGGCCGAGCCGAGCGCGGAGTACGAGGCCGTGGGTCCGGGCCTTCGGCACGTCCGCACCGGAGAGACGCGCGCGCCTAACGCCGTGCGCGATGTAGAAAGCCCAGCCACGTCGGGTGGCTGGGCTTTCCATACAGCGCTGGTTCGCTACCCGCGCGCCGGCAGTGCATCGCGGGCGCGGAGGTGCGGCTAGCCGGGTTGCATGCCGCGCGTGCGATGCTTGGACCAGCGCACCACGACAGTGCCGACGATGAGCCGCTCGTCGCGCGGAATCCGGATGGGGGAGTACGCCCGGTTCAGCGACGTCAGCTCGACGTGCTCCGCGCTCACGGCGCCGACACGCTTCACCACGTATCCGTCGTCGGGATGGCGAGCGACCACGATCGAATCACGCGTTGTCTCGTGCCCGAGCTTGACGAGGATCACGTCGCCCGGGTGGAGCAGCGGCGTCATACTGTCTCCGCTCACCGTGAGCGCGAGATACCGCGCGCGGGGGAGGTGTGACGGGAGCCGCACCCACCGGTCGCACGGCGCATCCCACAGCTCGCGTCCCGCGCCGGCCGCGACACTGAGCTCGTGCCAGGGGGCGCACTCCGCCTCGGTCGCACGCTCGAACGCCAGCTCCATTGGCAACGCGGTGGTGGAGGCCCCCTCCTCAAGCCCCCAGTCGGCGCGATGCACGTGGGAGCGCTCCGCCGCGACTTGCGCTCTGATCCCGTCCGCGATCAGTACGGCATCTCGCGGAGACCAGAGCTCGTCGCTCGCCCCTCCCACTCCGCCGCCACGCTCGGCTTGGGTCTCTTCCGCGCCGCCCCCCGCTTCGCGAGCTCGGCGAATGTTCCGCGCGAACCGCCGGATACGGGGCAGGCTCACGCGGTACGGAGCGCGTGGGTCGCGAGCCATGTAGTCGGCGACGAGCGCGAGCAGCGCATCCGTGTCCCGCTCGATCTGCTCGCGATCCTCTGGCGTGGGCACCGCGCCGGGGGCGACCGGATCGAAGAGCCCACGTGCCCTGCGCCGCTCCTGGCGTGCGCGCCCACGCTCGTGCCGGAAGCCCGGGCGCTCATCGTCCCCACTGCCGCGATGGCTCCTCATGCCGCATCGCCCTCCCCGGCGGGTAGGTCCGGCCGCCGCCGCCGGCCGCGCGCGCGGGCGTAGATGTTCTCGGCCCGGCCGCCCGCGATCAGGACCAGATGCTGCAGCTCCTCCTTCTCGAACACACCCGCGCGCTTGAAGTACTCCACGACTTCGTCGAGCTCCCGCCCGCGGCACGTGACCGCGTACCGTGCCGCGACGATCTTCATCCGGTGTCGAATACGGTACAGCCGTTGGGTAAATACGCTGGTCGAGATGCCGAGCCAGTCCGCGATCTCTCCCTGTAGGGTGTGGCTGCTCACCGCGTCCAGCAAGCGTCGCTCGTCTACGGTCAACCGGGCGGATAGCGCGGCGAATAGCCGCTGAACGACCGCGCTGCACGGTATGTCCTCATCGCTCCATGCTTCCAGGCTCGCCCGGAGCGTCGCCTCCGAGCACGTGGACGCGACCGCGCCCGCATGGTGCGGCGCGCCGTCGCTCGCCGCCTCCGTATCGCGCCGCGCGCACCGGGCTCGCTCGCGTCGGGCGTCAACCTCTCTTCGGAGGAGCGAAGTCTCGAGGTAGCCGGCCACCGATCGTGAGGGAGGTGGTGCGCCGCCCGCCCACCGCGCCGCGGCGTCCGTGAGGACGTCTGCCACGAGGTGATCGCGCTCCGGCCGAGCGATGCGCGCCCTCCGGGCCGCGGCGAGCAGCAGGGGTTGAAAGCGGAGGAGGAACGCCTCGATCGCGCCCGCCTCGTCGCGACGGATGGCCTCGACGAGCGCGAGATTATCGAGGTGAGACAGTTCCGGTTCGAGCGACTCCCGTCCATGGCTCGCATCCCCGCTTCCATGCATCTCCCGGCTCCCGCTCGTCGCCGCCACGACCCCGCGTCCGGCTCCCTCTCTAGAAGGAGACGCATCCACCTAACGCAGTTCCGCGGACGGGCCGTCACGGTGATGTCCCCGCGCGGGTACGTCGTGGTTCGATCAGGCCGGAGACCGCTGGGGAGCTGTGCGCTCGCACGACGCGAGCGCGTCCGCCGCCGCGGCCACGAACGCCACGATCAGCGGGTGCGGCGACTCCGGCGGCGAGGAGAGCTCGGGCTGGAAGAGCGTCGCCATGTAGAACGGATGGCCGGTCAGCTCCACCACGCGCACATCGCCCTCGTCGTCCCACCCCGTCACGCCGAGCGCGCCATCGTCGAGCGCCGAACGGAAGGCGGGGCTAAGGCCGTAGGAGCAGTGGTAGCGCTCACGGGCGTCCGTGGCCCCGTAAATCTCGGCGGCGCGCGAGCCGGTGCGGAGCCTGATCGCCCCACTCTGCCCGACGAGCGAGCAGGCAAGCGGCGTGACGAGCGCGGTCGCTGCCCCCGGGTTCGACTCCGCGTGATCCGCGTTGTGGAGGCCGATCACGTTCCGCGCGTACTCGATCAGTGCATGCTGGAAGCCGCCGCAGGTGCCGAGGAAGGGAATCCGCGATTCGCGCGCGACGCGGATCGCGGCGAGCGCGCCGCTCATGCTCGCGTACGGACTTCCCGGCACGCACCACACGCCGTGCGAGTCGGCGAGCGCCTCGCTACCGGCTACCTCCAGCCAATCCGTCGGGAGCCATTCCTCCACGACCTCGCGCCTGAGGCGGCGCGCGGCGGCGTGCAGCGCGGGCGGGATCGCGACGTGCGCGCGGACGTCGGGGCTGCGGTCGCCGATCAGGCTGATGCGCAGTGCGGTGGTGGGGGTGAGCGTCATTGTGGTCGCGGGCTCCCGGTCCAGGTCGTAGTGTCTGGCGCACCCTCCCGCGCGATGTCCGGGAGACGCACCATCCACCGCTCGGCGTTCGCCAGCGGCACGAAGCTGTGCTTGCGGTAGAGCGCCTGTGCGTCACGCGTCACGAGCACCCACCGGCGGAGCCCCTGCAGCTCCGGGTGGCGTAGCACGGCGGCGATGAGCCGAGTGCCGATCCCCATGCGGCGGAACTCCTCCACGACGAATACGTCGGCGAGGTAGGCAAAGGTAGCGCGATCACTGACGACACGCGCGAACCCCACTTGCCGCGCTCCCGCGTATGCGCCGAACGCGAGCGACCCCTCGATCGCGCGGCGCACCGTGTCGAGCGGAACGTCCGGCGACCAGTATGCCTCCCGCAGGAAGGCGTGGATGACGCCAAGGTCGAGGCGCCCCGTGTCGGTGCTGATGAGGAGCTCGCCGGCGCGTACCTCGTAGATCATGTGCCGCCGCCCTCCTCCTCGACGAGCCAGTCCTTCTTGAGGAGCACCTCCTCAATGCGATAGGCGTGCAGCATGTCGTGGAGGGCAAAGTGGCGACACATGAGGCGCACCGAGTAGTGCGTGTACTCCGGGTGTCGCGCTGTGCGCTCCCAGTCGGCTGGCGCGAGCCCGCGGAGCCGGTCGGCGGTGCGCGCGCGCTCGTGCGCCCAGCGGTCGAGCGACTCCTCCAGATCCATGCGAAGCAGGGTGTCGTCCGCGAGCGCGTCCGGGCCGGGGTCGTACGGTGTGATCGCGGGCGTGTCCTCGCGGAGCATCGCGTCGAGCCGGGTGGCGAAGAGGCCCTCGACCACCGCGAGATGACACGCCTGCTCGTGCGCCGACCACTTCCCGGCGCGCGTGCGCAGCGTCCGCACGGCGGGCGGAACCTCGCGGACGAGCGGGATGATGAGTGCCGGCCCGCGGGCGAGCGCCTCGACGATGTGAGCCGTTTGCCCCGGCGAGCCAGCGACGTCGGCCGGGAGACCGGTGGGGTCGGTGATGGCCGTCATCTCACGTGCCTCCAGTTGCTCGGGTGAGCTCGCGCGCCAGGTCGCGAGCCGCCGCCACGAGGGTGTCGAAGTCCTCGCGGCGGCTCCGGTGGTTGGTGATGGCGACGCGTATCGTGTAGCGGCCGGCCAGCGTGGTTGCCGACGGGACGGCGACGCCGCGCTCGTGGATGCGGAGCAGGATCTCCCTGTTCAGCGCGTCCTGCGCCTCGCTCCCGGTCGCGTGCGGCGCGCGGGCGCGGAAGCAAACGACGTTCAGCGAGACGGGTGCGGCGAGCTCGAGCTCCGGGGACGCCTCGACCAGCGCCGCGAGGTAGCGCGCCTGCGCGACGTTCTGCTCGATCTGCCGAGCATAGCGGTCGGCGCCGTGCTCCTTGAGCGACATCCAGACCTTGAGGGCGCGGAAGCCGCGCGACAGCTCGATGCCCAGCTCGCCGAACCAGTGCTCCCCCGAAGCGGCGCCTCGCGTGTCGTGCGCGAGGTAGCCGGCTGGCGGCGCGAAGGCGCGGCGGTGGGCGTCGGCGCGGCGGATGAGCGCGCACCCCACCTCGTACGGCATGTACAGCCACTTGTGAAGGTCGAAGGCGACGGAGTCCGCGCGCTCGAGCCCGCGGAGCAGCGGGCGGAGCGCCGGCGACAAGGCAGCCAGCGCGCCGAACGCCCCATCCACGTGCATCCACACCCCATGCTCGGCGGCGACGTCGGCGACGCGCTCCAGGTCGTCCACCGCGCCGGTGTTCACGGTGCCGGCGTTCGCGACCACGCAGAGGGGGACATCGCCGCGCGCGCGGTCAGCGCTGATCGCGGCGGCGAGAGCCGCGACGTCGAGCGTGTAGGCCGCGGTCGCTGGCAGCTTGCGCAGTGCGCCGGTGCCGAGGCCGAGGAGTGCTACCGCCTTCTCGACCGAGTTGTGCGTCTCCGTGGAGCAGTAGACGACCGGGCGCCCGGGGAGCGCCGCGATGCCGCGTCGCGCGACGTCATCCCCTGCCATGGCATCGCGGGCGACGGCGAGGCACACGAGGTTGGCGGCCGAGCCGCCGCTGACGAGTAAGCCGCTCGCGCTGGCGGGGACGCCGAGCATCGTCTTGCACCAGTCGAGTACCTGCGCCTCGACATACGTCGCGCTCTGCTCGCCCCCCCACACATTGGGGTTCATCGCGGCGGCCAGCATCTCGGCGAGCACGCCGAGTGGCGTCCCGGTCCCCATCACCCACCCCCAGAATCGCGGGTGGATGTTGCCGGTCGGGTAAGGGAGCACCGCGGTCCGGAAGGCCTCGTACGCCCGCTCGGCTCCCTCGGGCTCGCGCGGCACCGGCGCGCGGAACGACGCCTTCACGTCCTTGGGTATTGGCGTCCAGGCCGGGCGGTCCCGAACCGTCTGGAGATAGCCCATCATGTCGTCCACCATGCGGTGCCCGAGGGCGCGCATGGCGGCCCAGTCTGCCGGGTCGAGGGACGTCTCCGCGGGCAGCTCAGCCGCCACCGCGGCCGCGCCCGACGCGGGCTCGGCGACGGGCGCCGACAGGCGAACGAGTGGCGGTCTGGCGTGATCCATACAATCTGATCCCTCGGCTTGCATGGTGCATACAATGACGCTAGTGTATGTATATTGATTGTATCGATGCGTCAAGAGTTGTCCCCCTTTCTCCCGCTGGAGCCACCGCATGTGGAGCCCCAAAGCACTGCCGAAGCGGGGGCCGCGCTACCTCGCGCTCGCGGAGCGCATCGCCGAGGACGTGGCGAGCGGCCGCCTGCGCGCGGGGATGCAGCTCCCGCCGCAGCGCGCGCTGGCGGCGCAGCTCGGGATTGATTTCACCACCGTCTCGCGCGCCTACGCGGAGGCTCGGCGGCGGGGGCTGGTCGCCGGGCACGTCGGCCGGGGTACCTTCGTCCGCGTGTCCGTGGCGACGGCGCGCCCGCTCGCCGGTGCCACGCTCGCCCCGCGCGCTCCCGCGGCCGAGCCCGTGGACCTCAGCC
>JBBJNN010000017.1:0-27803 GCA_037720885.1 Gemmatimonadaceae bacterium
GCGCGGCCGCCGCGACGGCGGGCGTCGACCCCATCGCCCTCTCCATGGGGCCGCCGCCGCCGTTCGATTCGGCGCTCGCCACCATGCGCGCGGCCGCGATCGAGCGGGCGAAGCACCCCATTGCGTCATCGCAGTGGGAGAAGGACTCCATCTTGCGCGCGCGCTATCTGGAGACGGCGCCGAAGCGCGCGGGCGGCCCCTCCCTGCCGCCCGGTCTCCTGGTGGGCTTGACGATCCCCGTGGGGTTGCCGGGTGGCGGGCCGTCGGCCAGCCAGCGGCGGCGCGACGCCGCGCTCTACACCGATTACGTCGCCCGCCTCGCCCGCATCCGCGCGGCCGCGCGCGCCCGGAAAGACTCGGCCGAGAACGCGATCCGGCCCTGATGGCCGCGCGCCGCGTGCGCGCCGCGTGCGCGCCTCGTGCGCGCCGCGCAACATTCACGGGCGCGGCCGCGTAGCCCAGGCGATGCCACGATCCGACTCACGCTCCACGGAGATTCGCCGATGATCGCTCCAGCCGCCGTCACCGTGCTCCTCGCCGCCTGCAGCGTGGCGGCCGCATCGCGCGTGGCGGCCCAGCGTCCCGTGCCTGCCGACACCGTCCCGATCACCGAGTGGCAGGTGCCCTGGGAGAAGACGCGTCCCCGCGATCCATTCGTGGATCCTACGGAGCCGCGTGTGTGGTTCGTGGGGCAGGAAGGGAACTACGTCGCCTACCTGACGCCGAAGACCGGACAGTTCAAGCGCTACGAGCTCCCGGACGGCACGAACCCCCATAACGTCATCCTCGCGCCCGATGGCGGCGTCTGGTATTCCGGGAATCGGAACGGGCGCATCGGGAAGCTCGACGCGAGGACGGGGAAGGTGACCGAGTACATGATGCCCGATGCCGCCGCCCGCGACCCGCACACGCTCGTCTTCGACCAGCGCGGCGACCTCTGGTTCACGGTGCAGGGGGGCAATTACGTCGGCAAGCTGACGACCGCCACGGGGCGCGTGCAGCTCCTCAAGGTGCCGACGCCGAGGGCGCGGCCGTACGGGATCGTCGTGGACTCGAAGAACCGGATCTGGTTCAACGAGTTCGGCGCGAACAAGATCGGGAGCGTGGACCCGAACACCATGGCGCTTCGCGAGTACTCGCTGCCGAACGAGAACGCGCGTGGGCGGCGGATCGCGGTGACGTCAGACGACAAGGTCTGGTACGTGGACTACACGCGTGGCTTCCTCGGCCGCCTCGACCCGGCGACGGGCAAGGTGGATGAGTGGGCGGCGCCGAGTGCCGGGCGCTCGCTCCCGTACGCGATGACGGTCGACGACCGCGACCGCCTCTGGTTCGTGGAGACCGGCGTGCAGCCCAACCGGCTCGTGGGCTTCGACTCCAAGACGCAGCAGTTCTTCGGGATCACCGCGGTAGGCAGCGGCGGCGGGACGATCCGCCACATGATCTTCCACAAGCCGACCGGCGACATCTGGTTCGGGAGCGACGTGAACACGATCGGCCGGGCGCAGGTATCGCGTGTGGCACCGAAGCCGAAGATCGCGAGCGAATAGTTTCCGCCCCCGCCAGCAGGCGCCGGGACGTTCACTTGACACGGAGTTTACGCGGGCGCCGATTGTAGTCCCTGATGCGCGCCCAAGACGTCTCACCATGTACTCTGAGGATAACATGCACGGACCGATGCGACGGAAGGACGCCATGCGCGCTGGTGCCGGGACCGCGATCCCCACTGTGTATTCGAGTCACGTCCGGTTGGCGGCGTATGCCCCGGCACTCGCGCTGTCGGCATTGTTCGCGCTGTCGGCGTGTGGCAAGGACAACAAGAACAACCCGACGCAGCCCGCCACGCGGCCCCACGAGACGACGGTTCCCACCGCCACCTCGGGTTTTGTCGAGGCCAGAACGTCGCAGATCGTAACGGACGGATCGCCGCCTTCCCAGGTCTTTGACGACTTCACCCTGTCCACAGGTGTCACGGTCCGCACGGTCGGCTGGCAGGGCATCTATTGCGTCCAGCAGGTGAATGCTCCCGCGCCAACTCCCACGGCGACGAGTTTCACCGTGTCGTTCTATTCGGACGTCTCCGGGCGGCCGAACACGGCGACACCACTGCAGCGAGCGACGTACACCGTGGCGCAGGCCGGCCAGGTCTTCGAAAAGAACGTGTCGGGTCTGACGTGTGGCACGGCCGCGAACACGACATGGCCATTCTACAGGTACTCGGTCACGCTGGCCACGCCGTTCACGGCGACGGCCGGCACGAAATACTGGATCAGCATTCAGGCCACGACGCCGTCGTACGCCGTGTACTTCGGCTGGCGCGATGGCACGGTGGACAACAGACTGTCGCTCCAGCTCTTTCAGAACGTGTACACGACATACAACGTCGACCGCGCGTATTCCCTCGCGCCGTAGCCGCCGCGTTTCGTGAGGCGGATCAGAATGCCGACATAGCCGGCATTCTGATCCGCCAGACGCTTGTCTCGCTGACGCTTGACGCTCGCCGGCCATGATGTGCCGGTCCCACCCCGCCAGTCGCCGCGCATTGACCGCCGGCACCACCACCCGCTTTCCGCCGGCGCATCGCTCGACCGCGGCATCGGCTCGCGCTCCCCGTACCTTGACGTCTAGGTAACATCCGCCTAGGCTGTACCCAGACATCTAGGGGTACAGTCACCATGCCCGGCCAGTCCAGAGATCGCCTGCACGGTACGCTCGACGCCCTCATTCTCAAGACATTGAGCTGGGGGCCGCGCCACGGCTACGCCATCACGCGGTGGCTGCGCGACACGAGCGCGAACGCCATCCAGGTCGAGGAGGGATCGCTCTACCCCGCGCTCTACCGTATGGAGCGCGAAGGGTGGATCGAGGCCGAATGGGGTGTCTCGGAGCTCGGGCGGAAGGCGCGCTTCTACCACCTCACGCCACTCGGCAAGCGGCAGCTCCGCGCCGAGGTCGCGCACTTCGCCGACTTCGTCGCCGCGGTCTCGCCGATTCTCCTTCCCTCGTAGCGCGCCGGCGAGCGGGCTCGAACCCATGGCGAGCGCGGGCCGAGTGGGGCGGCACCTCAAATCGCTGATCTGGCGCGAGACGATCGCGGAGCAGGTGGACGCGGAGCTCGACTTCCACATCGAGATGCTCACGCGCGAGCTGATGGCCCGAGGAATGACACGCGAGGCCGCGCGCGGGGAAGCCGTGCGCCGCTTCGGCGACGTGAACGCGGTGAATGCCACCTGCCGGAGCATCGGCACTGAACGGGAGCGGGAGATGCAACGCACGGAGTTCTTCGCGGAGCTGCGCCAGGACATCGCGTACGCCGTCCGCCACCTCATCAAATCGCCGGGGTTCACCCTGGTCGCCATCCTCACGCTCGCGCTCGGCATCGGCGCCACGACCGCGATCTTCAGCGCGGTGCGGAGCGTGGTGCTCCGCTCCTTCCCATGGGCGGAGCCGGAGCGTGTGATGGCGGTGATGGAGCGCTGGAACGACCGCGACGGCAACGTCTCCGCCGGGAACTTCGTGGACTGGCGCGAGGCGAGCACGTCCTTCTCCGCGCTCGCGGCCGAGCAGTTCTCGAGCTTCAACATTGCCGAAGGGGACCAGGCCGAGCGCGTGAGCGGCGGGCGCGTGACGCAGGACTTCTTCGCCGTCTACGGCGCCCGCCCGCTGCTTGGCCGCTTCTTCCTCCCCGAGGAGGATCAGCCGGGGCGCGAGCACGTGGCCGTGCTGAGCGAGGGGATGTGGCGGCGCCGCTTCGCCGGCGAGCGCGGCATCCTGGGCCGCGTGCTCCGCCTGAGCGGCCGCGAGTACCAGGTGGTGGGCGTGGCGCCCGCATCCTTCGACCCCACCGCGTCCGCGGAGGAGCTGTGGGTGCCGGCGGCATTCACGCCGGAGCGGCGCGCGCAGCACGACGAGCACTACCTCTTCGTCACCGGGCTCCTCAAGCCCGGCGTGGCGCGGGAGCGCGCGCAGAGCGAGATGGATGGGATCATGCGCGGCCTGGCCGAGCGCTACCCGAAGGACGACCGGGGTCGCGGAGTACGCGTCGCCTGGCTCCCGGAGATCCTGATCGGTGACCTCCGCCAGCGTCTGTTCATCATGCTGGGCGCCGTCACCTTCGTGCTCCTCATCGCCTGCGGCAATGTCGCCAATCTCCTCCTCGCCCGCGGGGCCGCGCGGCAGAAGGAGATCGCCATCCGCGCCGCGCTCGGCGCCGGCCGCGGACGCATCATGCGGCAGCTGCTCACGGAGAGCGCGGTGCTCGCGCTCGTCGCCGCCGCCATTGGGCTCGGGCTCGCGCACGCGGGCATCAAGCTGCTCGTCGCGAACGCGCCAGAGGGGATCCCGCGCCTCGAGCAGACGCGCATCGACGGCGTGGTGCTCGCGTTCGCGGTCGCCGCGGCGCTCGCGAGCAGCCTCATCTTCGGCCTCGCTCCGGCGCTCCGGGCCGCGCGGCAGAACTTGCAGGGGACCCTCAAGGAAGGCGGTCGTGGGATGGGCACGGCGCGCGATCGCATCCGCTCGTCGCTGATCGTCGCCGAGGTGGCGCTCGCGCTCACGCTGCTCGTGGGGGCGGGGCTCCTCATCCGGAGCGCGCTCTACCTGCAGAGCGTCCGCCCCGGCTTCGACCCATCCGGCATTCTCACCGCGCGCCTCGCGCTCCCGCAGGCGGAGTTCAAGGACCCGCCACAGGTGATCCGCGCGTTCAAGGATGTGGTCGAGCGGCTCCAGGCCGCGCCGGGCGTGCGCGCCGCCGCGGTGGTGTCGCAGGCACCGATGGGGCCGGGCGGCGGCTCGAACGGCCTCGTTCCCGAGGGGAAGGTGCCCGATCCCGCGAACATCATCCTCGCGCGCCTGCGCATGGTGACGCCCGGGTACCTCGCGACGATGAAGATCCCGTTGAAGCGCGGGCGCGGGTTCACCGATCGCGACATCGCCGGCGCCGAACGGGTGATGATCGTGAGCGAGGCCCTGGCGAAGGCGGCGTGGCCGGGTCAGGACCCGATCGGCAAGCGGATCGGCTGCTGCGAGGGGGGGCCGACCGACCCGCGGTACAAGACGGTGATCGGCGTGGTCGGCGACGTGCGCTCCGGCGGCCCGACGGTGGAGGTGGGCCCCGAGTTCTACATGCCAATCGAGCAGATGCCGCCCGAGGCGTGGGATTGGGTGCAGCGGACGATGACCCTCGTCGCGCGGGGGGCGACGCCGGATGCGGCGTCACTCACGGGCGCGATGCGCGCCGCGGTGCGGGAGGTGGGCCCGCAGCTCCCGCTCTACAGCGTGGCCACAATGGACGAGTCGATCCGGAACTCCACCGCGCAGGCGCGCTTCAACACGATCCTGCTGACGACGCTCGGCGTGATCGGGCTGCTGCTCGCGGCGGTGGGCATCTATAGCGTGATCGCCTACTTCGTGAGTCAACGCTCACATGAGATCGGCGTGCGCATGGCGCTCGGCGCCCAGTCGAAGGACGTGGTGATGCTCATGACGTGGCAGGGGCTTCGCCCGGTGTTCATCGGCGTCGCGCTCGGCGCGGCCGGGGCGTTCGCGGCGGCGAGACTGCTGCGCACCTCGCTCTACGGCGTGACCGAGACCGATCCGACGACCTTCGCCGTCGTGGTGGCGGTGCTGGTAGCCGTGGCACTCGTGGCGACGCTCATCCCGGCGCGCCGAGCGACGCGGGTGGACCCGACGGCGGCGCTGCAAGCGGCGTAGGCGCCGATCAGCGAACTTCGCGGCAGCTGCGCGCCGTGCGCAGCGCATCACCGCGATATGAGACGCCGCTCATGCAGTATCCGGCGACACGCTCGGCGGTTGTCAGCTCGAGTAGTGCAGGAATTGAGAAGTCTTCCCTTTCCCCAGAGCAATCGCAGATGACTCCTCCCCGCCGAAGCGTTCGCCGTCTCTTTCTCGGGGCCTTGACCTGGTCGGCGACTGCCGTCGCCGCGTGGGTGGTCATCTTGAGCGTCCTGCTCGTTCTGCCCGCCGCAGCTCAGGCGCTGTTGCATCCTGGGAGAGGCGCGGCGCTGGCGGAAGTGTACGGAGCGTGGTGGCTGATGCTCGTGAACCTGAGTGCCATGGGGCTGCTCATCGGAATTCCAGTGGCGGCGTGCGTGGTTGGCCTGTGGACTGCGCTCGCGAGGTACGTCCCCGCGATGGAGGGCTCGCGGAAGGGTGTTCTCGTCGGCACTGCCCTGGTCGGCGCCGCGGCCGTACTCCTGGCCTACGGAATCCTCGGGTGGGGCGAACCGCCGGCTATCAGACACAGCTATGAGCTGCTCTCGGTTTCGCTACTCGTAGGCCTCGCCGTGTGGGCTGGCCTCGCACTCCCACGGCTTGTCGTCACCTCGCTGCGCCCTGGCGCACTTCGGGCTGAAGGCTCCTGACGCAGGGGGGTGTTATCGAAGCAATAGCCCTTGCGACGATGCTGCAGATCATTCCCCTCGTGGCGAAAGCCCCTGGTTGGTCTTCTCCCCGTTAGGGGGCAGCTCGGGGTTAGCTGAGGCTGCGCCAACCTGTAACCGTGTGGGGAGCCGATCGGCTCCCCACACCTTTTTCGCGCCCCGGCCCCGTGAGCACGAGCGTCGCGGCCGCGTCGTCCCTGGGGAAGTCTCGAACCCGCCACCAGACGCGGGTGTATGTTCCGGAGCGTCGTGCGCGGTGCACGCGCCACTCCCAACTTCGGTTCTCATTTGATACGCGCGCTCGAGCGGCGGCACAGGTTCGCGCACACGCTGTTGGCGGCGTTCATGCTCGCCGCCGCCGGCTGCTCGGGCCGCGCTACCCCCGCCGAGCCCACACTGCCGCCGCCGCGCACGGCGATCGACAGTGCGCTCTCAGGGATCGCGGTGCGCGCCGGCTTCCCCGCCATTGGCGGCGCGATCATCTGGCCGGATAGCATTCACGTCAGCGTCCTCGGCGTGCGGCGACTCGGCGTGCCAGGCGCCGCGACGCCCGCCGATCGGTTCCACCTCGGCTCCAACACGAAGGCGATGACCGCGACGGTGATCGCGACGCTGGTGGAGCAGGGGAGGCTGTCGTGGGAGAGTACGCCGCTGAGCATCTTCCCCGAGCTCGCCGACTCGATCAACTCCGCCTTCCGGGTGATCACGCTCGCGCAGCTCCTCTCGCACCGCGCCGGTCTCCACCCCTTCACCTCCGGCGCGGACTTCGCGAGCGCCGGCGTACTGGCGGGCGACGCCGTGGCGCAGCGGCGCGCCTTCGCCGCGAGTCTCCTGCACCGCGCGCCGTCCGGCCCCGTGGGCAGCTTCCTATACTCGAACGCGGGCTACGCACTCGCCGCGGCGATGGCCGAGCGCGTGACGGGCGAGAGTTGGGAGACGCTGATGCGTGTGCGGCTATTCGCGCCGCTTGGGCTACGCGGGGAGTTCGGGTGGCCGGCGGCGGGAGATGCCGAGCAGCCGTGGGGCCATTGGCTCCGAGGCGCCGGCCTCGCACCGCACGACCCGCGCGACGCATATCGCATCCCCACCGTCATCGCCCCGGCCGGCGACGTGAACATGTCGCTCGGGGACTACGCGCGCTTCGTGCAGCTGCACCTGCGTGGCCTCATGGGGCGCGAGATGGGGCGCGAGATGGGGCGCGACTCGATCCTGACGGCGGCAACCTTCCGGCGCCTGCACGATGCGCCCGCCGGGTCGTACGCGCTCGGGTGGGGGATCGTGCGAATGGACGGTGTGACGACCAGCGTGCACGATGGGAGTGGCGGCACATTCTACGCGACCGTCGCCGTGCAGCCCGAGCGGGGCGTGGCGGTGGCGGTGGTGACGAACGCCGTGACGCCGAGCACGGCGCGGGCAATGGCGGAGGCCGCCGCCGCGCTGCTCCGCCTGCGCTGACGGCCGGAGAAGGCCAGGTGCTATAATCCCTCCACCGTACTCACGGTACACGAGGAGATGACCATGCGATCACGCCGACCGATCCCGAAGTGGAAGTGGCTCCGCTCGCTCACGGCCGGCGTGGCCGGGCTGTTCGCCGGCTGGACGGCCGGCACCGCACGAGTGAAGAGCGCGCCCGACCTCGCGCTCGTGATGGAGCGCCTCGGCGACACGCACCTCGCGCCGGCCGGACAGACGCGCGCGCATCTCCGCCGCTTGCTGGGCACGCGGGGCACGAGCCTCTATCTCCACATCACCGCGCGACGCACGCCGTTCCGCGTGGTACTCGTGCCGGCGCCGGACGAGCGCATCTCGCTCCCCCTCGATCGGGGCCGCCTCTCGGCGTGGAGCGACGCGCCGGCGCCGGTCGGCGCCGTCCGTGCGGATGTGACGGTGGGCGCGCATGGGAACGCCACCGTGGGCGACGGGCTTGGCCCGGGGCGAGACGACGTGCTCGAGCTGGACGACGCATCGCAGCTCGACTCGACGGTCGTCGTCTTCTACGTGCAGGGGCGCGGGCAGCCCGAGTACCGGGTGCGCTGTCCGGCCTACCTCGCGCGGGTCACCGTCGTCGCGAACGGGCGCGAGATCGCTGCCGGGCGGGCGGTTGACTTCGTGGGCGGGCCGATGACCTTCGTCGTCGCGTAGGGAGCCACCGCGTGGCATCGGAAGCCTGGCTCGCCGGCCCGCTCCCCGGCGTGGACCCCGTGCTCATGCCCGCGGCGCACGCCCTGGCGCAGGCGCGCGACGACATCGAGCACGCAGTTGCGGAGCTCACGGTGGCCGAGCTGTGGGTGAGTCCCGGCGGCGCGGCGAGCGTGGGCTTCCACCTGCGCCATGTCGCGGGGAGCATCGATCGCCTCCTCACCTACGCGCGCGGCGAGCCGCTCAGCGAGGCGCAGCACGCGGCGCTCCTCGCGGAGCAGCTCGCGGGCGATCCGCCCGCGGAAGCGGCGTCGCTCGCCCGCGAGGCAGGCGACGCGATCGAGGGCGCGCTGGCAGCCATCCGCGCGGCGGACGTAGGCCGGCTGCACGAGCCGCGCACGGTGGGGCGCGCCGCGCTCCCGACGACGCTGTTCGGCCTCCTCTTCCACGTGGCCGAGCACACGCAGCGACATACCGGGCAGATCATCTCGACGGCGAAGATCGTCCGTGGCCTCACGCTCGGCGCGGCGGCCACGGACCCCGGGGCCATTCCCTGATCTCGGCGTGGTGGCGCTCGCCTCACCGCGCCATCACGATCCGGCCGCAGTGCTCCCCGCGGTCCTGCCGTGGCCGACGCCGAGTGTTATAGTTGTGGCGCACGCGACCGGCCCTGCCGTCGCCCGCATCCATCGGATCGGCACAAACCAAACGGAGCCTCCCGCGACCGACCACGACCCGCGTCTCCGTGCCCTTGCCGCCGCGCGCTGGCGGCTCGCCGGCACGCTGACCGCCGCGATGATCGCCATCTACTTCGGCTTCATCGCGCTCATCGCCTTCCGCAAGCCGCTCATGGGCGCCCTGGTGATGCCGGGCCTGAGCCTCGGCATCCTGCTTGGCGCGCTCGTGATCGTGAGCTCGTGGCTTCTCACGTGGTGGTACGTGCGGTGGGCGAACTCGTACTACGATGTGGAGGTGCGGCGGCTGAGCGGGGAGCAGGGTGTGCTGCGCGAGCCGGAGGCTGGCTGAGATGGTGACGCTCCTGCCCACGCTCCTGCCCACGCCCACGTTGGCGCTCGCGCAGATCGCCGCGCCCGCCACGTCGGTCGGCCAGCCCAATCGCGTGGCGATGGTGTTCTTCTTCATCTTCATCGCGATCACGCTCGCGATCACCTGGTGGGCATCGCGGCGCACACGCACGACGGAGGAGTTCTACGCGGCGGGGCGCTCGATCAGCGCAGGGCAGAACGGCTTCGCCCTCGCTGGCGACTACATGAGCGCGGCCTCCTTCCTCGGGATCGCCGGGCTCGTCTCGACGACAGGCTTCGATGGCCTGATCTACTCGACCGGGTGGCTTGTGGGATGGCCGGTCGTGCTCTTTCTCATTGCCGAGCCGCTACGCAATCTCGGGACGTACACCTTCGCCGACGTCGTCGCGCTCCGGCTGCGGCAGACGCCCGTGCGCATCGCCGCGGCGATCGGGACGCTGGTGACGGTGATTCTCTACCTGATCGCGCAGATGGTGGGGGCGGGCGGGCTGATCCGGCTCATGTTCGGCCTCTCGTACGAGACGGCGATCGTCATCGTGGGCGCGGCAATGATCGCGTACGTGCTCTTTGGCGGGATGCTCGCGACGACATGGGTGCAGATCGTGAAGGCGGTGCTCCTCCTCGGCGCTACCTTCGTGCTCGCGATGCTGGCGCTCTCCAAGTTCGATATGAGCCCGACGCGCCTGTTCGCGGCGGCAGCCGAGCGCTACGGGGCAGGTGTATTGGCACCGGGCAGGCTGGTGACGAAGCCGCTCGACACGATCTCCCTCGGGATGGCGCTCATGTTCGGGACCGCGGGGCTGCCGCACATCTTGATGCGCTTCTACACCGTCCCCGACGCGCGGGCGGCGCGTACGTCGGCGTTCTACGCGACGGGACTGATCGGCTTCTTCTATCTCATGACGTTCATCGTCGGGTTCGGGGCGATGGTGCTTGTGGGGCCGGAGGCGATCCGGGCGGTGGACGCCGGTGGTAACATGGCGGCGCCACTCCTGGCCGAGGCGCTGGGCGGCACGCCATTCCTGGGGCTGGTGGCGGCGGTGGCGTTCGCGACGATCCTCGCGGTGGTCGCGGGGCTCACGCTCTCCGGCGCGGCGGCGCTCTCGCACGACCTGTGGGTGAACGTGGTGCGGGAGGGGCACGCGGACCCGCGCGAGCAGCTGCGCGTCGCGCGCGCGGCGACCGTGGGGCTCGGGGTGATCGCCGTGGCGCTCGGCATCACGTTCAAGGGGCAGAACGTGGCCTTCATGGTGTCGCTCGCGTTCGCGATCGCGGCGAGCGCGAACTTCCCGGCGCTCGTGCTCTCCATCTTCTGGCGCCGGTTCACGACGGCGGGCGCGGTGTCGAGCATGCTCGTCGGGACGACGACGGCACTCGCGCTCATCTGGCTGTCGCCCACCATCCAGGTGGACGTGCTGAAGCACGCCGGCGCGTGGTTCCCGCTCAAGAACCCGGCGCTCGTGACGATTCCGCTCTCCTTCCTCGTGGGCGTGGTCGTCTCGCTCCTCACCGCGCAGAGCGTGCAGACGCGCACGGCCTCGTTCGAGCGGGTCGAGCGCCGGATGCATCTCGGTAACGCGGGGGACTGACACCCGTGTTGGAGCGCCAGGAGGTCCCCGTGCCGG
This sequence comes from Gemmatimonadaceae bacterium, assembly GCA_037720885.1. GTDB lineage: Bacteria > Gemmatimonadota > Gemmatimonadetes > Gemmatimonadales > Gemmatimonadaceae > JACMME01. The sequence goes on from JBBJNN010000017.1 coordinate 11,212, forward strand.
TGCCGGCTCCCTTCGCCGAGCCGCCGCGCGGCGCGCGCGCGGCGAGCGATCGGGGCCCGACGGACAAGCACTGGCAGGTCCTCCTCAGCAGCGTGCGCAGCGGAGATTGCATCCCCTTTCTCGGCGCCGGTGCGTCGCTCGGCTTCGGGGACGAGGCAGGGCTGCCCACCGGGCCGGCCGTGGCGCGAGCGTTGGCCGAGAAGTGCCGCTATCCGGGCGTGGACACGGGAGACCTGCTGCGGGTGGCGCAGTACGCGAGCATCGAGCTCGATGCGCATCTCGTGCGGCGGTTCATCCACAAGCAGCTCTCGCGCGACGTGCGCCCGAGCATCGTGCACCGGATCATCGCGTCGCTCCCCTTCCATTACGTGCTGACGACGAACTTCGACAGCCTCATGGAGCGCGCCTTCGGCGAGCAGGACTTCGCCGGCGCCCCCGCGGGGAAGAAGGCGCCCTCCGTGGCGGGGTACGAGCTCCGTGGCGACGCGCAGTTCCTCCCGAAGGCGACGGAAGGCGCACCGGTCGTCTACAAGCTGCACGGCTCGCTCGAGAAGCTGAACACGATGCTCGTCATGGAGGACGACATCGTCGAGTTCCTCTCGTGTCTCATCCTCGGCGATCCTCCCTTTCCTCCGGAGATCAAGGGGCTGTTCGAGGATCACTCGATCCTCTTCATCGGGTATGGCCTCAAGGACTGGAACGTCCGCGTGATGCTGCGCGCGCTGCGCGGAAAGAAGGTGGCGCGCGGCGATCTCACCTCCTTCGCGGTCCAGAAGCGGCCGAGCGAGGATTCGCTCGCGCGCGAGTGGGACAACTCGGTGATGCTGTGGGAGCGGAAGGAATCCGTGCAGTGCTTCGACGTGGATGCGGTCGCCTTCGTCCAGGAGCTGAAGCGCCGCTACGACGCGGGCGAAGGGGAGCTGTGAGCGGCGTGGTGGATCCGCGGTCGCCCGCGGCGGATCCGCGCTCGCCGGCGGCGCTCGCGGCCGAGCGTGCCTCGGGCGGCTACGCGCCCCCTTCAGCACGGTCGAGCGTCGCGATGAGCGTGCCGTACCGCGGCCTCTCGCCGTTCGAGGACTCGGATGAGGACCGCGCGCTGTTCAAGGGGCGTGCGCGCGAGCAGGCCGAGGTGCTGAACACCGTGCTCTCGGAGCCGCTCACCCTCCTCTTCTCGCAGTCGGGAATGGGGAAGACCTCGCTCATCAACGCCGGGCTCCTCGCGCCACTCCGCGCACGGGGCTACCTGCCCGTAGTGGTGCGCCTCACGCACGATGCCGCGGGCGGACCGATCGCCTCGCTCTACGCCTGCGTGGAGCGCGAGGTGGCGTCGGCGGGCGCGCGCATCGTGGGCAGCGGTGACGGGGCCGATGGCCTCGCGCGGCGGTCCTTGTGGGAGTTTTTCTATGACGCGCGGGTCGTGCGGGGCGACATGGAGCTTCGCCCGCTCCTCATCCTCGACCAGTTCGACGAGCTGTTCACGACCATCCGCGGCCAGGGCGACTGGGAAGCGACTTTCGTCGCGCAGCTCGCGGACCTCGTGCGCCGCCGGGTGCCGGACGCGGTGCAGCGCGAGGCCGAACAGCGGCTCGACGAGCTGGAGGACGCACCCCCGGGCGACCCGGAGCGCGCGCGCCTCGTCGCGCTGCTGTACGAGGAGGCGAGCGCGGACGTGAAGGTCCTCATCTCTATTCGCGAGGACTTCCTGCCGGACCTCCAGACGCTCCGGGGGCAGATCCCGACGATCTTCAAGAACGCCATTCGTCTGGGGCCGCTCTCCGCCGACCAGGCGCGCGAGGCGATCGCGCTGCCGGCGCGCGAGGAGGGCGTGCTCGGCACGAACGCCTTCAGCTTCGGGCCGGGCGCGGTGGATGAGATCCTCGCGTTCCTGCGCACGCAGCGGCGCGAGGGGCAGGACGTGCTCGGCGACTCGGTGGAGCCGGCGCAGCTCCAGATCGTCTGCTCCTACCTGGACCGCCGGCGCCGGTCCCGCTCGGCCGCCGAGATCACGTGCGAGGACGTCCGCGGCGAGCAGGGCATGCGCCGGGCGATCGTGGACTTCTACACACGCGTTGTGAACCGATTCCCACTGCTGCGCGCCGGCCCGAGCCCCCAGCGCCGGCTCTCGATGACCAACTTCTTCGTCGCCCACCTGCCGCGCGTGGCGATCCGCGAGCTGTGTGAGGACGCGCTGGTGACGCACAGCGGGCATCGCACGAGCCTCATCCTCGATGATGCCGAGCACGAGATCGGTGTGCCGCGGAAGGACCTCGACGCGCTCGTGGTCGCGCGACTGCTCCGCGTGGAGGCGCGGCTCAATTCGTGGTTCTACGAGCTGAGCCACGACACGCTCCTCCGGCCGATCGCCGTGGGCCGGCGCTCGCGCCACCGGCGGCGGTCGGCGGGGTTGGCGGGGCTCGTGCTCATCGCGGTCCCGGCGCTCATGCTCCTGCTCCGCCCGTACATCGAGCCGCGGTGGGAGCGCTATCAGGCGCGGCGGCAGCTCGAGCGCTCGATGCCCGGCTCGGCCGCGCGGGCGACGGTCGTGAAGCGGTTGACGCAGGAGCAGGGGTACACGGACTTCGCGAACCTGCGCGGAGCCATGCGGCTCGACTCGCTCGACCTGCGCGACATCCGCGCCGCCTACAATGCGGACTTCGGTGGGTCGCAGCTCCGCGGTGCGCACTTCGACCACGCGGAGCTCTCGTTCGCCCGCTTCGACTCGGCCGATCTCTCGCGGGCGACGTTCACGGGGGCACACCTCCGGCGCGCGGGTCTCGCGCGCGCCGTGCTCCGCGGTGCCGACCTCGCCGACGCGGACCTTGGCGCCGCGGACTTGCGCGGGGCGATCCTCGACTCCGTGCTCCTCGTGGGTGCCGACATCGAGAAAGCCGACGTCACCGGCGCGCGCATCACCGGCATCCGCTGCCGCAACACGGCGTGGTGGCTCGCCTACGGCTGGACGCCGGGGCAGATCGACTTCCTCCAGCGGCGCTGGCCGCACGAGGGGATCGTCGGCGCGCCGCTGTACGCCGAGCAGCTCGACGCGATGACGCGGGACGTGCAGGGCGCGGCGACGCCACTCGCGCGCGCCACGGCGCTCAACGCGCGCGCATGGTTCCGCGCGACGCGCGGCGTGGGCCTGGACTCCGCGTTCCGCGACGTGGACGAGGCGATCGGCGCTGCGACGCGGGCCGGCCTCCCGGTGGATCCCGCAGCGTACGATACGCGCGGCTACATCAGCCTGCAGCTCGACGGGCGTCCGCAAGACCCAGAGATGCTGCGCAGGTCCGGAGGGCGCCCACTGCTCGAGGCCGCGCGGCGCGATCTCCGCCTCGCGACCGGCGGGACAAAGCCCGAGGGGGAGCATGTGTACCATCTCGCCCTGGCGGAGCTCTACGCGGGGAGTCGCGATGCGGCGGACGACCTCTTCCGGCGCTCGGACGCGCTCCGCTATCGCCCAAGCTACGAGCTCCTGCTCACGCCGCAGCGGCGGCGGCCACCGAGTGCGAGCGTGGCACCGCCCGCGCGGCTGGACCCGCCGCCGCGCGGGTCACGACTCGGCGAAGGCAGGGGTGACTGAGGGTGAATGAGGGTGACTGAGTCGGTAACGCGCTGACCCGCACCGTATTCGGTACTTCATCGGGGGCCCATGCACCATCCGTGGCGCTCGTGCCGTCCGGCGGCGCCTGACTGACGGCAAGTCCGATGCGGGCCTGGCGGACCCGACAAGGCACGTTTCCTGCCGATCCCTACGTTCCCCGGCCTATCCGATTATGCCGGCACCTGTCCGACCTCCGAGGGGTGACATATGGGAATCCTGGACAAGATCTTCGACAACGACGACAAGAACGACAAGAACAAGAAGAACGCCGACTTCTCCGACGTGCGCTCGCACGCCGATACGAGCGCGGCCGCGCGTCCACGCGCCGACTTCTCCGATGTGGTGAGCAGCTCGTCCACGAGCGCGCCCGCGGATGGGGGCGACACGTATACCGTGGCCTCGGGCGACACCCTGTCCAAGATCGCCAAGCGCCACTACGGCGATGCGAACAAGTGGCACCAGATCTTCGAAGCGAACAAGGACACCATCAAGGATCCGGACCTCATCTATCCGGGCCAGACCCTCAACCTGCCGAGCGTTTGAGCGCGGCGAGGAGTTTCGACATGACGGGTATCATCCGCAGGTCCTCCATGCACGCACTCTGGCTCGCGGCCGCGGTCTCGCTCGCCGCGTGCGCGAAGAAGGACGACACCGCGACGATGGCGGCCGACACGAGCACCGGCGCCGTCATGGCCCCGGCCGCTCCCGCGACCTCGATGCTGTCCGTGGGCGACATTGACATCGGGCGCTCGCTGAAGGGGAACGAGATCGGCGACAAGACCGACGACTTCAAGCCGAACGAGACGGTGCACGCGGTGGTGCACACGGACGGCTCGGCGAGCAACGCGTCGGTCACCGCGCGCTGGACGTTCCAGGACGGCCAGGTTGTGGACGAGAAGACGGAGACGGTCTCCCCGATGGGCGCGGCGACGCACCACTTCATGGTCGCGAAGCCGAGTGGCTGGCCGAAGGGCAAGTACACGCTCCACGTGCTCGTGAACGGCGCCGAGCAGAAGACCAAGGACTTCGAGGTGAAGTAGTGGGTCGTGGGTAGCGGATAGAAGGTTGTAGGAGTAGGTAGCGCTGCCCCGGGTCGCGGCGGAATGGTGATGCGAAATCACCGTTTCGCCGCGATCGTGCTATTCGGGGGGGGCCCCCGCGGTATAAACTCTTACTCGTCGATCCCCGCTCCCCGCTTCCCGCTCCGACCCCATGCCCCTCCGCTTTCCCTTCGACCCGAACATCGCGCGCGCGGCGACGATCCCCGCGCGGCTCTACGTGGATCCCGTGTACCTCGAGCTCGAGCGCGAGCGGATCTTCGCGCGCACGTGGCAGCTCGTGGGACGCGCGGAGCAGGTGCGCGAGACCGGGGAGTTCTTCACCGCCGAGGTCGCGGGCGAGGCGATCGTCGTGCTCCGCGATGGCGCGGCGCTCCGCGGCTACCACAATGTCTGCCTCCACCGGGCTGGCCCGGTGGCGCAGGGGTGCGGCAAGCGACAGACGCTCCAGTGCCGCTACCACGGATGGACGTACAGCCTGCGGGGCGAGCTGCTCCGCGCGCCCGAGATGGAGGGGACGGAACGCTTCGCCCCCGAAGACATGCGCCTCGTGCCGGTACAGGTGGCCACGTGGGGGCCGCTCGTCTTCGCCAACCTCGACCTCAAGGCGCCGCCGCTCGCCGACTTCCTCGAGGACATCCCCACCCGCGCCGAGCGGTTCGGCGCCGAACGGATGCGCTGGGTGATGCGGAAGGACTACGTGCTCGCCTGCAACTGGAAGGTGTACGTGGACAACTACCTCGAGGGGTACCATGTCCCCGTCGTGCACCCGGGGTTGCACAAGGAGATCGACTACGACGAATACCGCGTCGAGACCCACCGGTACTACTCCCTCCAGCACGCGCCCATGCGCCCGGCCCGAACGGGAGACGCCACGCGCGCGTATGTGCCGCGTGAAGCGGGCGACCAGGCGCAGTACTACTGGCTCTTCCCGAACATGATGCTGAACGTCTACCTGGGGCAGATGCAGACGAACGCCATCCTCCCCCTCGGCCACGACCGGACGCTGACGGTGTTCGAGTGGTACGCCGAGCATCCGCCGGAGGACGCGGCGCGCGACCCGGAGTGGACGAAGCTCCTCGCGTTCAGCGACGAGATCCAGGTTGAGGACATCGAGATCTGCGAGGTGGTGCACAAGAATCTCCGCTCGCGCGTCTACGACCGCGGCCGTTACTCGGCCAAGCGCGAGAACGGGGTACACCACTTCCACTCGCTGCTGCACGAGTTCCTGACGTAGCGGGAAGCGAAGAGCAGGGTTCTATACCGTGGGGGGCCCCCCCAATGCACGAAGCTACGCCGATGTCCCCGACGAGTGGCATCGAGCACCCGCTGGTGACATCATCCGGCCGCATCTGCGTCTCCCCTCACGAGGAACCTTCTCGATGCGCCTGCACCTTCTCCTCGGCGCGGCCGTGGTGGCGACCGCCGCGACGGGTGCCAGCGGTTGCCGGAGCGGCCGCGCACCGTCGCCCGTTGGCGCCGAGTATCTGACGCCCTACGGCCCGCCGACGCGTCCGTTCTCACCGGCGGTGCGCGTGGGGAACATGCTCTATCTCTCCGGGCAGATCGGGACCGGCGCCGACGGTGCGGTGGTGCCCGGCGGGATCGGCGCGGAGACGCGGCAGACGATGGAGAACATCAAGGACGTGCTCGAGAAGACCGGCTCGTCGCTCGACCGCGTGGTCAAGTGCACGGTGATGCTCGCCGACATGCGCGAGTGGGACGCGATGAACGTCGTCTACGCCGGCTACTTCCCGCGGGACAAGCCCGCCCGCAGCGCGCTCGGCGCCAACGGCCTCGCCCTCGGCGCCCGTGTCGAGATCGAGTGCTGGGCGCTGGCGGGGGGCGCGCCGGCAACCGGGGCGGGGGCCGCACCGCCTGCCATCGGGCTGGGCGGGGCACCGCGCGCCGCCGGTGGCACCATCGCGGGCACGGTGCGCGCGGACACGTTCTGGTCGCAGGCGCTTGGCGTGCGCAAGCAGTACGTGGTGTACCTCCCCGCATCGTACGCGGCCGAGCGCGCGCGGCGCTATCCCGTCGTCTACTACCTGCACGGCATGTACGGCGACGAGTGGAACTGGGTGCGCTTCGGGAAGCTCGATGCGACGATGGACTCGCTCGCCGCGGCGTGCGCGACACGTGGGCAGGGTGCCGGCGCGCGCGGTGCCGGCGCGCACTGCGCGGGGGAGATGATCGTCGTCATGCCCGACGGCGACGACGGCTGGTACACCACCTGGAACACCCTCGGCAATTGGGCTGATTGCCGGCGCAAGCCCATGCGTGAGGATGAGAGCGCCGACGCGTACTGCGTGCCCTGGCCGCACTACGATGACTACGTGGCGCACGACCTCGTGGCGCACGTGGACTCGAGCTACCGCACGCTCGCCGGCCGCGCGCACCGCGGGATCGCCGGGTTGAGCATGGGTGGCTACGGCGCTGTCACGCTCGCGCTCCGGTACCCGGATGTCTTCGCCGCCGCGGCGAGCCATTCCGGGGTGCTGTCGCCGCTGTACGCGGGCCCGCGCCCCTTCGCACCGCCCGTGCGCTATGCGCGCGACATGGACTCCGTACGCGCGGAATGGGGAAATCTCTGGCCCTTCATGCGCATGGCCTTCGGCGCGGATACCGCGGCGTGGCTCGCGCGCGACCCGGCGCGCATGACCCGGCAGCTCAACCACATCACGGGGGAGCTGATGCCGGCGCTCTTCTTCGATACGGGGCGCGACGACCGTCTCGTCGTCGAGGGCAACCGGGCCTTCGATGCGGAGCTCACCGCGCTCGGGGTTCCTCATCGCTACGCCGAGTGGCCGGGCGCGCACAACTGGACGTACTGGACGGCGCACGTGGGAGAGAGCCTGACGTGGCTCGCCGGGGAGATCGGCGGGCGCCCCTAGCCTCTGGCCCCTCCGCTTCGCCTTATTTAGCCATGGTCCCCTTCTTCCCCCGAGAGACCATCGAGTGGCGCATCGAGGAGCCGGACGTCCTCCGGCGGCTCTCGCTGTCCCTCCCCGCCGTCGCGGTGCTCGCGGGTGTGCTGGTGCGCGGCTACCGGCTCGGCATGCTCGCCTATGCGCCGCTCGACAACCTCTGGGTCCTGCTTGGGGCCGTCGCGCTCGGGCTCGTCATCCTGCTCGGGCTCGCCGCTGGCCACCTCGGGAACTACCCCGTGCGCCACTGGCTCTGGCGCGCGCCGGCGTTCGGCGTGCTCGAGGGCGCGGCCGCGATGGCGGCGAGTGCCGCGCTGGTCGCCGCGGGCGTCGAGCGCGTGGGTACGGAGCCCATGCACTGGCACGATTGGCGCGCCGATCTGCTTCCGACGGTGCGCAATCACACCCTCGCCGTCTGCGCCTTCGCGCTCGTCCTCGCCTTCGTGGTGCAGACCGTCCGCCGCCTCCTCCTCAAGCGCGCCCATCGCGATGGCACCGTTGCGGCCGTGCATGACGAGCACGTGAGGCACAGCACGTAGTGCCTGACCCGAGCCGTCCGCTGCGTCCCATACTCCCCGCCACTCCCTGCCCTGGCCCACGAATGCCCCGACGACACGCGCTCCTCCTCGCCGCTCTCGCTTTCGCGCTCGCCGCTCCACCGGCTGCTCCGGCGCAGAACCTCGCCGTTCCGCATCCGTTCGGGACCCTGCGCGAGCAGGCGGACATCCAGCAGCGATGGCTCGCGCGGCGTGTCGAGACCGTGCTTCCCGCGCTCATGCGGAAGTACGGAATCGACATGTGGGTCGTGCCGATGCGCGAGTACAACGAGGACCCCGTTTTCTCCTCCATCGTGTCGCCCACGACGTTCGCCGCGCGGCGCCGCACCATCTATGTCTTCCACGACCGTGGCCCCGAGCAGGGCGTGGACCGCATCGCGCTCGGCGGTACCTCGCAGGGGGGCGTCTTCAGCGCCGTGCGCTCGACGAAGCCGGTCACGAACGGCGTGGCCGGGCGGCAGGCGGAGCTGTGGGGCGACGCGCAATGGCAGGTGCTCAAGGGGCTCGTCGAGGAGCGCAAGCCGCGCGTCATCGGCGTCAACATCTCGCGCACGTTCGCCTTCGCCGATGGACTCAGCGCCGGCGAGTACGAGGGGATGAGCGAGGCGCTCGGCCCCGCGTGGACGGGGCGCTTCAAGCGCGCCGAGGGGCTCGCCGTGGACCTGATCGCGACGCGCTCGCCGGAGGAGGCACAGACGTTCGAGCGGATGACGCAGCTCGTGTGGGCGATCATCGACACCGCGTTCTCGAGCAGGGTGATCACGCCCGGCGTCACCCGCACGAGCGACGTGGTGTGGTGGTTCCGCCAGCGCGTGAACGACCTGGGGCTCGGGAGCTGGTTCCAGCCCTCGGTGGACGTGCAGCGGCGCGGCATCGCGGAGGCGCAGCTCGGCGAGGACCCCGTCATCCAGCGCGGCGACGTGCTCCATTGCGACTTCGGCCTCGTCGCGATGCGCCTCAACACCGACACGCAGCACATGGGCTACGTGCTGCGCGCTGGGGAGACGGATGTGCCCGCGGGGCTGAAGCAGGCGCTCGCCACCTCGAACCGGCTCCAGGACATCGTGATGGCCGAGCTCCGGCCGGGGCGCGCGGGGAACGAGGTGCTCGCCGCCTCGCTCGCGAAGATGAAGGCGCAGGGGATCGATGGCACCGTCTACACGCACCCCATCGGCATGCACGGGCACGGCGCCGGCCCGCTCGTCGGGCTCTGGGATTACCAGGAGGGGGTCCCCGGCCGTGGTGACCACGCAGTTGTCCCGAACATGTGGTTCTCGATCGAGCTGCAGGCCACGACCCCCGTTCCCGAGTGGGGCGGCCAGCGCGTGCGTTCGGCGCAGGAGGAAGACATGGTCGTCGGCGCGGATGGGGCGCCGAAGTGGGCGTGGAAGCGGCAGACGGAGTTCCACGTGGTGCGGTAGCCTCATGAGCCGGCGTGCGGCGGCGGTGTCTGCCACCATCCTAGCCCTGCTCGCGCTCGCTCCCACGCTCGCGTCCCCCGCCGCGGCGCAGGGCAGGGGCGCGGGCGCGGCGCGCACCTCGCCGCCGCGTGCGGCGGCCGCGCTCCCCATTCCCCCTGCACGGGAGTTCGCGCATCACGAGACGATCTGGATGGGGTACCACGAGGGGAGTGGGTACGGCACCGTCGAGCTGCGCCCGATGCCCCTGCGGGCCGAGCCGCTGGCGACGCTCGGCGCGATGTACGTGTATCGGGGGGACCGGCTCACCGAGCCCCCCGCGCAGGTGAGCGTCGCGCTCCGGATGCGCTCGAGCGCCGCGCGCTACGCGGCCGCGCGCGCGATCGGGTTCGTCACCGAGGAGGGACGGCCGCCGGTAAGCGCGGGGCCGGTCGTGCGGCAGGTAGCGGACAGCGCGGGGACCGTGATCGAGACGCTCGCGGTCCGTATGCCGGTGGCGGATTTTCTCCGGGTGGTGAACGCGCCGCGGGTCGCGGTTCGCGTCGCTGGCTCGGATCTTTCGCTCGATGGGGAGCGGCTGGAGGCGTTGCGGGACTTCGCGAGCCGCATGGCGCCGACGGCGTTCGAGCGGGCACGTTCCACCGCGCGGGCCGCCGTGGACACGCAGGGCCTCGCGGTGCGGAAGGACTCGTACGACCCGACCGAGGTGGACGAGCGCGCGGCGCCGGCCGCGATGCAGGAGAAGCCGCGCTATCCCGTGCTCCCCACGGGGGACCAGCGCGTGCGGACGATTCTGGTCGAGTACGTCGTGGACACGCTCGGCCACGTGGAGATGGCGACGCTGCGCGGGCGTGGGGCGGACGCGGTGGCCGATGCGCCCTTCGTGGACGCGGTGCGTGCCGTCGCCGCGCGCTGGGAGTTCACGCCGGCGCGGAAGAACGGGCGGCCGGTGCGTCAGGTCGTGCGGCAGGCGCTGCTCTTCGAGCCGCGGTGAGGTACCGGAGGCATGCACTCGGCCAGCACGAGCGTGGATGTATCGAGCTCCACGCCCGTGATCTGCGCTGCGCACCGTCTGGAACCGGTGCGGGTGCCGCGCGCATTTCAAGTTCGTGGGAGGAGCAGACGTGCAAAAGAACGACAAGCGGCTGATCGTTGTCGGAGACCGCGTGCTCGTGCGCGTGGAGGAAGGGGAGGAGCGCACGAAGGTGGGGCTCTACCTCCCGCCGACGGCGGTGGACACCCAGGCCGTGCAGGGCGGTCATGTGGTTGCCACCGGCCCCGGTCTCCCAATGCCCGATCTGGCGGAGCCCGGCGAGGAGCCCTGGCGAGTGGCGATGCGCGAGACGCGCTACATTCCGATGCAGGCGCGCGTGGGCGACTACGCGTTGTTCTTTCGCAAGGCAGCGGTCGAGATCACCTTCGAGAGCGAGCGCTACCTGGTAGTCCCGCAGACCGCGATCCTCGCGCTCGTGCGCGAGGGGTACACAGAAGACTAGGGGCGAGGAGAGCGAACGCCCCTGCTCGGCGCCGTTGCTGCTCCCTGATGCCGTTCCCTGAACAAGACTGCGACCCAATTTGGAGTACCTGATCCCATGCCATACCCCGAATATCTCGTGACCCCGATGCGCCAGGAGCTCACGCGCCTGGGCGTCGAGGAGATGCGCACGCCGGACGAAGTGGACGCGAAGCTCAAGGACGCCGCCGGGACGACGCTCGTCGTCGTGAACTCGGTGTGCGGGTGCGCGGCGCGCAACGCGCGGCCGGCCGTCGCCAGGGCGCTCAAGCACGAGAAGACGCCGGAGGCGCTGACGACCGTCTTCGCCGGGCAGGACCTCGACGCGGTCGCGCGCGCGCGCAGCTACTTCACCGGCTACCCGCCGTCATCGCCGCAGATCGCGCTCCTCAAGGACGGGCGCCCGGTCTTCATGTTGGAGCGGCATCAGATCGAGGGGCGTTCGGCGGACGCGATCGCGAGTGATCTGGAGGCGGCGTTCGACAAGCACTGCTAGCGCGGAAACTGCCGGCGAGCGCCAGCTCAGCGGGTCCGCGTCGCGGCGCCACGGCCGTCCGAGTCATTCGCGCCGTCGCACGCGAAATGCGCCGCGATGGCGCGGTGCCCGAGCCGTGTGACGGAATCGAAGCGTACCCGGCCGGCTCGCTCGGCGAGCAGTGTCTGGAGTGCCTTCCCCGCCTCGCGGTGTTCGGCCACGGTCACGACCCACCCGTCGCCGACGGCGCACAGACTGGCCTCCATCACCCGCTCCGCCGGCCTCGCCCGTCCGACGTACCGGAGCGGGTCCCACGGTAGCGCCGGTGCGGTCGGGCGACCCGTAGCCAGCGCGAACAGGCCGTCGGCCTCGGTGACGACCGGCACCCCGGGTGGAAGTGCACGCGACCACTCGATGACCGGCAGGTAGTTCGCGCCCGATCGGCGCCACCAGCCCACCCAGTCCAGCGATCGGTAGTTGCGCATCGTGATCGCCAAGCACAGCACGATGGGGAGGAGCACGACGGCGGGCGCGAGCAGGCGGGCGCGTGGAACTGCCCGGAGGCGGTTCACCACCAGGACACCGCCCCGCGCTCCGCAGAGAAAGAGCAGGGGAAGGAGGCCGGTGACGAACCGGCTCGGCGTTCCGGGCCAGACGGTGAGGATTCCCGCATAGCCGAGCGTGCCCCACAACGCCCAGGGTTGAGTGCGGTGCAGTGTCGCCAGCCCGATGCCGATGCAGGCGACGGCGATGCCCGTGGTGAAATCGAACAGCCCGGCGAAGGCCCGCATCAACTCCCCGAGCTGCAGCGCGATGAGGCCGCGGAGCTGCCCCCAGCTCTCGATGGCGGCGAGCCACGGCGCGCCGTACGCGCCATAGTTGCCGCCCCAGGCACTCGGGATCTGAGCCTGATATTTCCTCACCCAGAGCGACCAGAGGATCGTTGGCCCCAGGATGAGCACCGCCGCGGCAAGGCGCCGGGTGGCGCTCCGGCCCTGCGCCTCCGTTCGCCAGATGATCGCCGCCGCCGCGAAGGGGAGCAGGATGGTGCGCGCTACCGGGAGAAGCCCGAGCAGCAGGGACTCGAGCACCCACCGGCGGCGTCTCCCGGCGCGTTCCGGGGAGGCGGGGGCCGGCTGCGCAAGGAGCGCAAGAGCGAGCAACACCCAGGCGAATGGTTCCGAGTACAGGATGTCGATCACGAGCCGGGACGGGCGGACGATCATGCACAGTGCCGCGACGCCGGCGGCGAGGCGAGCGTCGAGCCCGAGACGCCGCGTGCCCCACAGCGTCCAGAGCGCCGCGGCGAGCGCGGCGAGCAGCACGTTCCCGACTCGGGCCGCGACGAATGGGTCGCGCGCTCCCAGCGCATCGGCGACCCACCACCAGACCGCGACCCAGGCCGGGTAGAGCGGCGGGTAATGGACTCCGATCGGCCGACCGGGCAAGCTCTCGTGGCGGTAGCCGTCTCCCTGCGCGAGCGCGCGCGCGAGATCCGCGTAGATCGCGTCGTCATAGAACACTCCGACGCGAATCGCGGCCGGCCACGTTGTGGCGATCAGAGCGAGCGTGACGGCCGCGGCGGCGAGCGGCGCGCGCCATTCCCGGCGAGCCCATGCACGTAGGGAAAGAAGGTGGTGCGGTGTCGTCGAGCCGATCGTGTCGTTCATTCGTGGCACGGTGTGAATCGCAGCGCGGCAATGTGGCAGTCGCGGATCGCGCACGCCTCCGTGGCGTCGCGTCCGGTCATTGACGACCGGTGCGCTCGCGCAGTCCCAATCAGTCGCGTCTCCAGAGGCTGGTCCCCGATTTGCATGACCGCCCTCTCACCTCACGAGGAGATGGCAGCCATGGAACGGGACGACAATAGCTTCGACAGCTCCGATACATTCGGAACACAGAGCACCGGGCAGACGGGCGCGCAGGGCGGCGCGTCGGGCTCCGGCTTCGGGAATGCCGGCTACGGCGTGCAGGGTAGCTCGGCTGGCACGTCATCGGACGCCGGCACGGGCGGCGACAGGTTTGGCAGCACGAGCGGCGCGGGGAGCATGGAGCGCGATCTGTCTCGTGCCGCTGACAGTGCGCGGGATACCGCCAAGGACAAGCTCGGCCAGGCGAAGGATCAGGCGCGCGAGAAGCTCGGGCAGGCGAAGGAGCGCGTGGGCGAGCTCAAGGTGTCGCTGGCCGACCGGCTCGATGCCGGCGCCGACAAGCTCCGCCAGCGTGCGGGGACGAACACCCTGGCGGGTGCGGGCGTCGATGGCTCGAGCACCTCGGTGGCGACGACGCAGGATCCCATGGCGAAGGCGGGTGACCGTGTGGCCGGCGGGATGAAGGCGAGCGCCGACTGGCTCCGCAACAACGACATCGACTCGATGAAGATCTCCGTCGAGGAGCAGGTGCGCACCAATCCCGGCCGCTCGATCCTCATCGCGGCCGTGGCGGGCTACCTTCTCGGGAAGGCATTCCGCCGCTAGCGCGGCGGAATGGCGGAACCGGCCAGGAACCGGCCAGGAACGTGGCGGGAGGCGAGGTAGCCGCTCGGCGCGGCATGGGGGATCTCCTCCGCGAGCTCGTGGAGGGTAGCGCGCACCTCGTACGTCAGGAGACGCGCCTCGCTCGCCTCGAGGTCTCGGGGATGTTGCGAGGCGTCGGCGCCGGCACCGCGCAGGTCGCGACCGGGGGGGTGCTTCTCTTCCTCGGCATGCTGGCGCTCTTCACGGGTGTCATCCTCCTCGCTGGCGACCAGTGGTTGCGGGATCGGTACTGGCTGGCGGCGCTCATCGTGTCGGCGGTGGTGGGTGGCACGGCGGTCATGCTGGTGAAGCGCGGCCAAGGGTTGCTCGCACCGGAGCGGCTCGCGCCGGACCAAACTGTGGCGACGTTGCAGGAGGACAAGGAATGGCTGAAACAACGGCTGACGTCCGGCGCGACATCGAGATGACGCGCGAGCGGATGTCGGACACGCTAGCCCAGCTCGAGCAGAAGATGAATGTCATGCAGATCGTGAAGGACCATCCATGGCCGGCCCTCGCGCTCGCGCTGGGCGCGGGCTTCGCGCTCGCCGGCTCGCACGCCGATGTGAAGGCGGCCGCGGCCACCGTCCGCGCGACAGGCGGAGCGAGCTCCAAGCTCGGCTCGGTGCTCGACGACCTGGCGGCGAACGTGATCGGCAGCGTCTCCGCGGCCTTCCAGGATCGTGTGGACGGCATCGTGCACGAGATCAAGGACGCGATCGGCGCGCCCACGGCGGGCGCGCGGGCGCCCGCGTTCGCTGGAAGCGCAGCCGTCGGCGCTACGCGCCCTGGCGCGGTGTCGCGAACCGACGACGGGGCGAGCGCCGCGCAGAGCGCGGTCAACCGACCCGACCGCCAGGTACTTGGCATGGAGGAAGGCGCGCGCCGCAGCACGAGTGGGCAGCTCCTCGGCATTGACCTCCCGGCCCAGGATAGCGGCGCCGTCGGCGCGCGGGACGTCGAGGGGATCGGCACGCGGAGCTGAGCACTCGGGACTCGGCACTCGGCTGTAGAACTGGCCGGGTCATGATGCATCATGGCCCCACAGAGATCCTGGTGTGGGGCCGTGATGCATCATGGCCCTCCAGCACCATCCCACAGCCGAGTCCCGAATGACTCCCGTCATGCTGGGCGCCGCGGCGATCCAGTGGGCGAGCGGGCTCATTCTCAGCTTCATCATCTTCGAGCGGGCGAGGCGGCGTGGGACCGTAGGGCTCTGGCCCGGCGTCCTGGCCGCCTTCGCCATCTTCCTCTTCCTGCTGTCAGCGGTCGAGGTGAGTTTCGTCCTGGCGGGGGCGGAGCATGTGTTCGTCTCGTGGCTCCCCAGGGATTTCACGTCCTCGCGCTGGCAGCTCGTCGGCATCCTCGTGGTGTGCGGGGGCGCGTGGGTGTTTCTCATGCTTGCCAGCGTGGTGAACGCGCTCCTCGGTGTCCGGGAGCGGCAGCGGGCCGCCGCGGCCGAGATCAGGCGCCGGACGGACCGGGCGCTCGGAGGGCTGGACCGGCCGGCTCCCGTCGCGCCGCCGCTGTCGCCGCCGAGTGATGCCGCGCCCTCCGATCGGCTTCCCTGATGGTTGGTGAGACCAGGTGTAACGTTTGTCGGCGTGGCAAGTCTGTTGAGGCCGACCATTCGAACGGCGTATGTCCACGGCAGATTCGCAAACCCGAAGCAGGTTATGTGGTCATGTCGCAACATTGTCGTGCAAGAACGGCGCATGTTGCACGACTGCTCGGAGAGGCGATGAGTCGCTGGGGGATGGGCGTGGCGGGATAATGGCCAGATGCGAGATGTTCGTAATTCCTTGGAATTGCGAGGTTTCCGGGGAACTACAAATGTCTGACAGGACCTGGAGACGAGGGTGAGGTCAGTGTGGCAAGCGATGTGCGCTGGGCGACCGCGTAGTCAGGCCGCTCCTGTTGGATGGTCGGCATGATTGACAACGAGTGAGAGCTTGCTACGGTTAGGGAGCCGGAAGTCTAGTCCCGGGTGAAGGTTATGGTGCCTGAGACGTGTTCCGTGAGGAACTCCGGTGCTCCCCTGTACGGCGGCTCGTGCGATGCACGTGCGGCATGCGTGCAACGCACGAGCCGCATACCGGCAAGGCGGCGACGCGTTCGGCGTCACCCTCCGGTCGCAATCACTTGGTGGTCTACTACTGCCATGGCGGCTCCCGCCGCGGTGCCCGTAGTTGCAATATTAAACAGAAGCTGTTACACGTTGGCGAGCGCATGGTGAGAGCCTCGCTGGCGACCTTTCTCTCCCTCACCTCCCTCAACACCTCTCGGAGGCTTTTTACCAATGCAGAAGATTCGCAACATCGCCAGCGCATTCATGACCGAGGAAGATGGCGCGACGATGATCGAGTACGGGCTGCTCGCCGCCCTGATCGCGCTTGCGGTCGCCGGTGTCGCCGCGGTCCTCGGCGGGTCGTTGAACAACACGTTCAACAACGTCGAGAAGTGCGTGAGCAGTGCTGGCGGCAATAACCCGACCTGCTAGTAACGACCTCAGTCGTGGGCGGCGGCC
>JBBJNN010000017.1:27813-40179 GCA_037720885.1 Gemmatimonadaceae bacterium
TCGGGGCAGCGATCCTGATTGCCGCCGAGTCGCGGGGGGGCGGCCCCCCCCCCCCCACGACTAGTTCTCACCTCGAAAATATCACCACATGAAGGTCGCCAGCATCGTTCAGGCTCTCGCCAGGGAAGAGGACGGCGCTACGATGGTAGAATACGGGCTACTGGTGGCAATCATCGCCATGGTGTGCGCAGGGGTCATCTTTGGATTGGGTGGCTCGATCAACAACACGTTCAACAACATCGACGGCTGCCTGGCCACCTCCAGCATCTGCTGACGTAGGGTAGTCGAGCCGTTCGGGGCCCTGCCGTGTTCGGGCGCGCGCCTGCCGACGTGGTAGCGGCGGCGCTGTTCGTCCTGCTCCTGATCGCAGCCTGCGCCTCGGATGTCCGTACGCGGCGCGTTCCGAACCCTCTGGTTGCCGTACTCGCGACCACTGGGCTGTTATATTCTCTGGCGTCCGATCCGCTGATTCCGGGGCTCCTCTTCGGCCTCGGGGGGCTCCTGCTTGGGCTCGCGATCTGGCTGCCCTCGTGGTTGCTCCGGTTGTTGGGCGCGGGCGATGTGAAGCTCTTCGCCGCGGCGGGCGCGTGGCTCGGTCCACGGGCGACGCTGCAGGCCGCGATTCTGGCGGGGGTTGTTGGCGGCGTGCTCTCTCTGGTGTGGATGCTCCGCTATCGTGGGGCGAGAGGGCTGCTGTTGACGCTCACCACTGCCCGATACAATCCGAAGGGGCTGGTCCAGCCCCGTCCGGCCGAATCCGCGCCGCACCATCTCCCGTATACCATCGCGCTCGCGACGGGCGCGATAATCGTCGCCTGGTTTCCACGCATCTTGTTCTGAGCAGCTTCCGCGCTGCGTCCGCGCTGCGTCCGAGCTGCCAGGCTCGTTTTCCAAGGACCGTATGACGCGATCTGTCCGACGTGCCAGATTCCTCGTCGAGGAGGCCGGGACAGCCATTCTCGAGTTCGCCCTGATCGTCCCCCTGCTCCTCGTCCTTGTCTGGGGGATCATCGAAGCCGGGCGTGCGTTCTACACCCTGAACATCCTGACGAACGCGCTCCGCGAGGGCGCGCGACGCGGGGCCGTCATGCAGTTGGCGGTCAGCAATCAGGGGGTCGTCTCGATGAGCGCGTCCCAGCGGGATTCGATCAAGCTCGTCGTCCGCACGGCGTTCCAGCCCCTGGGTCCCGCGCTCACGAACGCGCAGATAGTCGACAACATGGTGGTGAACAACAACCAGATTCAGGTGACGGCGAATTACCCGTACGCCCCGATCGCCCCGGTGACCAACTGGACCTTCACGCTGACGCGCTCCGTGACCTTCCGCTACGAGCGGGCGCCGTAGCGGAGCGGAGACCAGGGACTCGGCGGTCAGATCGGCCGAGTGACGAAGGCGGGCATCGCGCGTCTCGCCCATTGGGTGGCCCCTCCCGGATGCTGGCTGGTCCGGCGCGGTCGGCCACTGTTTGCTTGATGGCAGGGTATATTTGCACGGTTGTCAGCACGTCACTGAAACTCCGACGGACGCGAGCGGGTCATGGCTGAGAGACGGTACACAATGGTGTTCTTCGTGGCGGTGCTGGTCGCTGCCGCCGCGACATTCGGCGTCTACAAGGTGCTGGAGACGACGAAGGCGAGCAGCCGTGTGGTCACGGTGCCGGTGATCGTCGCGATGCGCGACATCCCCGAGGGGCACAGTATCGACCGCACTGCGATCAGCGCCTCGCAATGGCCCGCGCAGACCGTCCCGGCCGGCGCCTTCGCATCCGTGGACTCGGTCGTCGGACGTGTCACCCGGGTGCCCGTGTTCCGGGGCGAGCCGCTCGTCCCCGGGCGGCTGGCTCCGGCTGGCACCGGCCCCGGCCTCGAGGTCAAGATCACGCCGGGCAAGCGCGCCATGGCGGTGCGAATCAACGATGTCGCGGGGATCAGTGGCCTCATCCAGCCGAACGCTCGGGTGGACGTGCTGGTCACGCTCCGGGAGGAGGGGGGCTCTCGCGACCAGCAGGTGGCCAAGTTGTTCATGGAGAACATGCGCGTGCTCTCCGTGGGCGATAAGGTACAGCGCGGCGACGACGGCGAGTCCAGCGACGCCAAGACGGCGACCCTCGAAGTGACCCCGGATGAGGCCGAGCGCCTGGCGGTCGCCGTGAATCAAGGGAGCATCGCGCTGGTGCTCCGCGGGTACGGTGACCCGGACAGCATCAATACCCGGGGTGCCACGTCCAGCGATGTGCTCACGCAGCTGCGCGGCGGTCGTCCGATCGAGCTCGAGAGGCCTCGGGCACCGGCGCCAGCACCAACCCGCCGGTCCGCGCCGCCCCCGACGAAGACGGTCGTCGTTCAAGCACCGCCCCCGCCCAAGCGCCCGGACTCGTCTACCGTCCAGGTGTACCGGGCAGGGAAGATGTCGCAGCAGAAATTCGAGAAGCCCGACAGTATCCCTCCGAGCTGACGGTCGCAACGAATCCCGCGAGGGCGCGGCGGTCCCCAGCGACTGGCCGCGCTCCTCGCATCGTCCCGCGTCGTCTCCGGCAGTCACGTTCATCCTACCGACACCAAACCCTCCCGATATGCGCTTGAAAGCGACACCCAGGGTTCGTGGCCTCTCCGTGTGGGCAGCGTACGTGCTCTTCGGGGTGGCGAGTGCCGCGTTCAACGCTCCGGCCGCGGCGGCGCAGGAAGGCCCCGTGACCCCGATCAACGTGATGGTCGGGCGCTCATACCCGATCTCGACCGAGTCGCCGATCACGAAGGTGTCGCTCGCCAATCCCGACGTGGCGGACCTCGTGGTGATCAGCGACCGCGAGTTGGTGATCAACGCGAAGATCCCGGGTGAGACGGACGCGATCATCTACCTGCAGACCGGGCCACGCATCCACTACCGGGTGCAGGTGCGCTCGCCGTCCGAGCGCCAGCAGATCCTCGTGGGGATCAAGTTCGCCGAGGTGCGCCGCGACGCCCTCCGCGAGATCGGGATCGCCGGCGTCTTCCGGCACCGGGGTACCCGCATCGGGACGGGGCTCTTCCGCAGCGACAACGTCTTCAACAGCGACGGCTCGATCGCGATCCCGTCCGAGGGCGGCTTCCTCTCCGTCCTCACCGACCTCGACACGGACAAGTTCCTCGCCTTCCTCGATCTGCAGGAGCAGCGTGGCCGCTCGCGGACGCTGGCCGAGCCGAACGTGATGGCGGCGAACCGGGACACGGCGACGTTCCTCGCCGGCGGCGAGCTGCCGATCCCGGTGGCGCAGGCTGGTGGCGACGGCGCCGGTGCCCGCATCACGATCCAGTACAAGGAATTCGGCGTACGCCTACGGTTCATGGGCGAGATCATCAACGATAGTCTGGTGAAGCTCAGCCTGAGCCCCGAGGTGTCGAGCCTCGACTTCGGCAACGCGATCACCCTCTCCGGCTTCCGGATCCCCGCGTTCCGCACGCGCCGCGTGTCGACGACGGTGGATGTGCGGCGGAACGAGAGCCTGATCATCTCCGGCATGTTCAACGAGGAGCAGGAGCGCGTGAAGACCGGGATCCCGGGGCTCATGAACTTGCCGATCATCGGGCAGCTCTTCTCCAGCACGCGGTGGCAGCGGAACGAGAGCGAGCTCCTGGTGGTAGTCACTCCAGTGATCTTCGATCCGGCGCGCCCGCGCGCGCAGGATATCCTGCCGATCCGGCCCGACACCACACTTCCCGCGCGCGAGGCGATCGAGAAGCGTCTGCCCCCGCCGCCGGGCGCGCCGACCAGGCCGCCCCGACGGAACCCGTAGCCGCACGCATCACCGCATCGTCGAACAGACCGCACCAGCATGCAGCGTAGAGCACTCATCGTGAATGGGGCCGCGGGGCCGGAGGATGGAGCCGCCGCCGTGTTGCAGCGCTTCGGGTTCGGCGACCCGATTCGCTCGGCGAGCGTCGCCGATGCGCTGACGCAGCTCCGGAACGATCACTTCGATCTGCTCATCCTCCCCCTCGGGGAGATCGACGCCGTGCAGCTCGTGTCGCTCGACCGGGAGGTGCGGCGCGGGCAGGCGACGTCCGTGATCGGCACGGCGGCCAAGGCGGAGCCCGACGTGATTCTCCGCGCGATGCGCTCGGGGATTCAGGAGTTCGTGCTCTACCCCCCGGAGCCTAACGAATTTGCCGCAGCCGTGGACCGGCTGATGCGCCGCCAGCAGACGTCGGAGACGAAGCGCGGGAAGCTGTTCGCGGTGTACGGCGGCAAGGGCGGGCTCGGGAACACGACGGTGGCGGTGAACCTCTCCCACGCCTTCGCGCGCAACCACCCCGACGCGCGCGTGGCGCTCGCCGACATGGTGGTGGCCGGCGGCGACGTGCGGGTGTTCCTCAGCCTGAAGCCCGCGTACGACCTGGGCGACCTGGTGTCCAAGCTCGACCGGCTCGACACGGAGCTCCTGCGGTCGCTCATGACGCCGGCGTCGCGCGGGGTCTGGGCGCTCCCCGGGCCAGACGACGCCGAGTTCGACGGGATGCTCGACGGGAACACGACGACGACCATCCTCGAGCACCTGCGGCACGACTTCGGGTTCACGGTGCTCGACTGCGAGCACCACATGACCGAGCGGACGGTGGCCGCGCTCGACGCGGCCGACCGCATCCTGCTCGTCACGGAGCTCACGGTGACCGCGCTCCGCAGCACGCAGCGCTCGCTCACGCTCTGCCGTCGCTTGGGCTACCCTGACGAGAAGCTCTGTGTGGTGGTGAATCGCGTGCAGTCGGGCGAGGTGCTGTCGGCGACCGACGCGAACGATGTGCTGAAGCACGAGATCTTCTGGAAGATCCCCAACGACTACCGCACGGCCGCCGCCGCCATGGCGAAGGGTGTGCCGGTGGCCGAGCACGACCCGGCCTCCAAGCTCGCCTGGAGCTACACGCAGCTCGCCGCGAAGCTGGGCGGCGGTGCACCAGTCGCGGAGAACGGGGCACGCTCGGCCACACCGCCGCGCCTGGGCCGCCTGTTCGGCATCAAGAAGAGGAGTTAGCGCACATGTCTCTGAGAGACCGACTCGTCGGCCGGCGGAATGGCGACGGCACTGGCACCGCAACCGCCCCGGACACGCCGGAGCAGGGGCAGCCCCAGCGCCCGGCGTCCGGCGTTCCCACGCCCGGCGCGGTCCGCGTCGTCCCAGGGGCCGCGCCGCCACCGCCGCCACCGCCGCCGCCACCGCTGCGCATGTCGTCCATGTACCAGCCGGCGCAGAGCGAGCAGCCGGTGCTCAGCGCGGTGGACCAGCTCAAGGTGGATCTCCACCGCCGGCTGATCGAGCGGCTGGACCTCGATGCGCTCGAGCGGATCAAGAGCGAAGCGGAGCTGTCGTCGCAGATCCGGCACGCGGTGATGGAGTTCCTGCGCGCCGAGCAGACGCCGCTCTCCCAACGGGAGCGCGAGGAGATCGTCGAGCAGATCATCTACGAGGTCACGGGCCTGGGGCCGATCGAGCCCCTGTTCCGCGACCCGACGATCACCGACATCCTGGTGAACGGCGCCCGCGAGATCTACGTCGAGCGGCGCGGCAAGCTCGTGCGCGTACAGGCCACCTTCCGCAACGACGCGCACCTGCTCGCGGTGATCGACCGGATCGTGAGCCGGGTGGGGCGCCGCGTGGATGAGGCGTCGCCAATGGTGGACGCCCGCCTGCCTGACGGCTCGCGCGTCAACGCGATCATCCCGCCGCTCGCCCTCGATGGCCCGATCCTCTCCATCCGTCGCTTCAAGACGGACCTCGCCATCCATCAGCTCGTCCAGAACGGGACGCTGACGGATGAGATGCTGCAACTCCTCGCGGGCTGCGTGCACGCGCGGCTCAACATCATGATCTCCGGTGGCACGGGCGCCGGGAAGACGACGCTCCTCAACGCGCTCTCCACGTTCATTCCGGCGACCGAGCGTGTGATCACGATCGAGGACGCCGCGGAGCTGCAGCTCCAGCAGGAGCACGTGGTGCGGCTGGAGACGCGCCCGCCGAACGCCGAAGGGCGCGGCGAGGTGGCGGCGCGCGACCTCGTGAAGAATGCGCTCCGCATGCGCCCGGACCGCATCCTCATCGGCGAGGTGCGCTCCGGCGAGGCGCTCGACATGCTCCAGGCGATGAACACCGGCCACGAGGGGTCGCTGACCACGATCCACGCGAACTCCCCGCGCGACGCGATCTCCCGGTTGGAGACGATGATCCTGATGGCCGGCACGAACCTCCCGAACCGCGCGATGCGCGAGCAGATCTCGTCCGCCATGGACCTGATCATCCAGGTCTCGCGCCTCACGGATGGAACCCGCCGCATCGTCAGCATCGTGGAGGTGACCGGGATGGAAGGCGATGTGGTGACGTCGCAGGAGATCTTCCGCTTCCACAAGCGCGGCATCGCGCAGGACGGCAAGGTGGTCGGGTCCTTCGAGCCAACGGGCGTACGGCCGCGCTTCACGGAGCGGCTGCAGGTGGCGGGCATCGAGCTTCCGACGCTGTTCTTCGCCGGCGCCTTCTAGGGCGGCGAGCCAGCCATGCAGACCGTCATCCTTCTCGTCGTCTTCATCAGCATCATCTGGCTGTTGCTGGGGATGTACCTGTTCGCGAACCGCCGCCGCCTCACAATGGCGGAGGCGGCCCGCGCGCAGCTGACCCCGACCATGGCGCCGATCCAGACGGCGATCCTCCGCGACGAGAGCTTCAGCGAGCTGCCGCTGCTCAACCGGCTGCTCACGGGGCGCGACCTCACGGGGCGCATTGCCACGCAACTCCGGCAGGCCGGAAGCACGCTCAACCCTGGCTCCTTCGTCCTGATCGTCGCGGTGAGCGCGGCGGCCGGCTTCCTGATCGGCAGCCGGTACGACATCCTCGGCATGGTCGCCGGGACCGCGGTCGGCGTCGCCCTGCCGTTCGCGTGGCTCAAGCGCCGGCAGAGCAAGCGGCTCAGCGCGTTCGAGGAGCAGCTCCCCGAAGCCATCGACATGCTGGTCAGCGCGATGAAGTCCGGCTACTCGTTCCACTCGGCGACGAACTTCCTCGGGCAGGAGCTGGCGGCGCCGCTCGGCTCGGAGTTCGCGCGGGTCTACGACGAGCAGCGTTTGGGGATCGATACCCGCACGGCACTCCTCAACTTGCAGGAGCGCGTCGGGAGCATCGACATCCGGATGTTCGTCACCGCCCTCCTCATCCAGCGCGAGACCGGCGGGAATCTGAGCGAGGTGCTGACGAACGCCGCGGACATGATGCGCGGCCGGGCCGCGGTCCGCGGCCACCTGAAGACGCTCACCGCCGAGGCGGTGATGTCGGCGCGGCTGCTCGCGATGCTCCCGGTCGGCGTGTTCTTCGGCCTCTCGTACATCGTCCCGGACTTCACGCAGCCGTTTGTCGCCTCGCGCGTCGGCCAGATGATGCTGATCGGCGCCGGCCTCTCGGTGGTGATCGGCTATATGATCATGATGAAGATCGCGGACATCGACTTCTAAGTCTCACACCGTCTCACGTCGCAGCCTCCTAGCATCGCAGAGGAGCTCGAGGGATCACACCGGTGCCAATTTCGCTGATTCTCCTGGTCGCGCTGGGCGTGGCGGCCGTCGCCGCGGCGGCCTACGCTGTGCTCGCCGACCGAGCGCGGCGGCAGGTGATCGGCCGCACGCTGCTCACGAACGACTTCGCCGAGACGCAGGGCAGCATGTTGCTCGGCAGGTCGGCGCGGACGCCGGGGCTGCGGGAGCGGCTGATCGCGCTGGCGCCGATCGGCTTTCAGGGGGACGCCAGGACCGCGGACAAGCTGGTCCAGGCCGGCTACGACGGTGCGGTCGCGCCGCTCGTGTACGCGACCGTGCGCCTGGGCCTGCTCGTGACGCTCCCGCTCATCGCGGGCCTCTTCGCGCGCACGACGACGTTCACGAAGCTGGTGATCGTCGTCGCGATCGCGGCCGTCGTCGCCTACATCATCCCGGTCTATTACATAGAACGGGCGGTGCGGCTGCGGCAGGAGCGGCTGCGCCGGGCGCTGCCCGACGGGGTGGATCTGCTGGTGCTCTGTGTCGAGGCGGGGCTGGGCTTCGACGCGGCAATTCTGCGCGTGGCGCGCGAGATCCGGTCAGTCCACCTGGACCTGGCGCACGAGTTGACGATCGTGAACCGGAAGGTGAACGCCGGCGTAGTGCGTGAAGAAGCCCTCCGCGCGATGTCCACGCGCACGGGTGTGCGCGAGATGCAGGTCTTGGTGCAGAACCTCATCCAGTCGGAGAAGCTGGGAAGCAGCATCGCGAGGGTCCTCCGCGTCTACGCGGAAACGCTCCGCCGGAAGCGGCGGCAGATCGCCGAGCAGAAGGCGGCGGTCGCGCCGCTCAAGATGACGTTCCCGCTCGCGGGACTGATCCTGCCGGCGATGTTCGTGGTGATCCTCGGGCCGGCGATGCTCCGAATCGTTTCGTTCTTCGGTAACAGGTAATATTGGGAAGCGGACGAGACGCGGAATACGCGTAGCCCCGCGGCGCGCCGGTCGCGCACGGCGCCCGCACCACAATTCGCCCCGCGAGAGGGGAGGGAACATGCGCTCGATGATGAGGAACAGAAGAGGCGCGACGATGGTCCTGGTGGCCGTGCTGCTGACCGTACTACTGGGCTTCGGCGCGTTCGCGGTGGATCTGACGCAGCAGACGACGTTCCGGAGCGAGCTGCAGCGGGCCTCGGATGCCGCCGCGCTGGCGGGCGCCGTGCAGCTGACGAAGCCCAACTACGACCAGGCCGACGAGCAGGCCAGCGCCTTCAGCGGGTACAACAAGGTGATGGGCCAGAATCCGACGGTGAACGCGCTGGACTACGGGACGTGGGCGAACAACACGTTCACCCGACTCGGCTGCAGTCCCGGGTGCAGCACCACCGACGCCCAGGGCGCGAACGCCTTCCGCGTGATCGTGAGCGGAACCGGCGGTCCGATCCTCTCCCAGTTCGTCGGCCGGGTCGGGCAGTTCTCGATGCAGACGCAGGCGGTGGCGATCGTCGCGAACTCGATCATCCAGACCAACTGCCTGAAGCCCTTCGCGGTGGACTACCGGACGCTCACCGGTGCGCTGAACACGGCGCGCAACCAGCCCGGCCTCTCGCTCACGCGGGACCTGGACGCGACCGACCTCAACATCATGCGGACCAACCCGACGGCGCTCAAGGTGTGCCTCAAGGAGGGCTCGGGCCAGGCCACGTGCAGCAATCCGGGCGCCCGCTACCCGGGGAACTTCAACATCGTCAACCTCGATCCCGGCGACGGCGGCGCCAACGACTACGAAGCCAACATCTCGAGCTGCAGCGCGCAGCAGGTCGGCATCGGGTCCCATCTGGAGGTCGAGACGGGGAACAAGGTCGGCAAGACGATCACTGGCAAGAACGCGTGGTGCGCCCAATTCGGGTCGTCGCCCTGCACCATGAAGGCCGCGCTGTGGCTCAACCCGTCGCCTGGCAACTCGACCGCGACTACCGGGAAGAACTGCAAGAACGGCCAGACCGGCTCAGGCTGGTGTCGCGAGGTGAAGTTGCTCGGGTCGTTCGTGATCACGAGCGCCGGCGACCAGGGGAACGGAGGGAACGCAGGGGCCGTCATCGAAGGGTACTTCACCGCGCTGGTGACGAACGGCACGATCGGCGGGACGGGCTCTCCAGCCGGCCCGCTCGACCGGCTGGTTCTGGTGCAATGAGCCACCCGATGAGGCTGAGTGCGCGCGCCTCTGTTGGCCGTCGTAGAGGCGTGACGACGGTGCTGGTGGCCGTGCTGATGACCGTGCTCCTGGGCTTCGGCGCCTTCGCGGTGGACCTGAGCCAGCGGACGACGTACAAGACCGAGCTGCAACGCTCCGCCGACGTCGCCGCGCTGGCCGGGGCGGTACAGCTTCTCAATACCACCAGCTATCAGGACGCCGACGACTCGGCCTCCGCGTTCAGCGCCCGGAACCCCGTGATGGGGCAAGCACCGACGGTGAACGGGATCGACTACGGCACGTGGACGGGGCTGGCCTTTGCTCCCTACGCGTGCAACCCCGCGTGCGCGGCGGCGGACGTTGTCACCGCGAACGCGATCCGGGCGCGCGTCAGCGGGTCCGGCACTCCGATCCTCGGCGGGTTCGTGGGGGCGACGAACGCGTTCACCCTCCCGGCGCTCGCGGTGGCCTGGGTCGCCATCAATGCCAGCAATTGCGTGAAGCCCTGGGGCGTCCCGTACGCCACGTATCAGAGCTGGATCGCCCAGCGCGGCCTCTCTGACCCGCCGACGGCCGCGCAGCTCAAGGCGCTGTCCAACGCCCAGCGGGAGTTCATCCTCAAGCAGGCCGCGCAGGGGAACAACCAGGGCTTCTTCCAGGCGCTCAACCTGCCGCAGTTCTCGACCACCAACCCGAACTACGTGATCCCGCCGCGCAACAACAACGGCGCCGATCAGTACCGGGACAACATCCTCAACATCCCCGGGCAGTGCCAGCAACTGTTCGTCGGGGACATGGTGCAGACGAAGCGCGGCGACATGGCCGGCCCCACGATTCAGGGCGTCTCCGGCTTCCAGGGCAATCCGGGCCCCTGCGCCTACCTCCTCAGCGGGAGCTGCTACAACGAGGCGGGGCAGATCGGCCAGGCGGTGACGCTCGCCCTCTACAGCGACGCCGTCAGCGCCGCGTGCCAGAACGACCCCAACGGCTACCAGGACGACCGGGACAACAAGGGCGTTCTCAAGTGCGTGCGCGTGGAGCGGGTGGTGCAATTCGTTCTGACGAAGGTGGTGGAGACCGGGCAGAAGCGCAGCGAGTTGACGGGCGTCTTCGTCGGCCAGGACATCAGCGGCCCGGTGCGCACGTATGCCCAGCGTCCCATTCTCGTCCAGTGACCCACGTAGTGACCCACGCAGTGACCTATGCGCGGCGGCGCTAGGCTGCCGATCAGGGTGCCGATACGCTCGGCCGTTTCCGGGCTGGCGCGCGCCGCCTCCACGGTGGTCGTCGTCGGCATGCTGCTCCCGGGGTCGGGTAGGGCGCTGCTCCGGGCGCAGTACCCGGATGTGCCGCCGCCACCGCCGTGCAAGCCATCGGGCCGCGACGGTGGCGCATCGCCGGCCACCGGCCGCGCGAACGCTGATGACGCCGACGACGCAGCCCGCCTCGCGCTGCTCCCCTTCCAGAGTCTCTCCGTGGACGACCCGGCCGCGGCCCGCTTCGCGTACGCGTTGAGCCAGCGAGTGGCCGAGCGCATCCGCGACATGCGGCCGGTGGAGGCGACCAGCCGGACGGTGATGGGGAGCGTGGATCCCTCCGCCACCAGCGACATCAAGGCGGTGGGCTCCGCGTTGCGGGCGCGCTATGTTCTGGCCGGCACGATCGCGCGCACGGAGCGCGGCATGCTCGTGACCGTGCGGCTGCTGCGCGGCCGGGACGGGTCCGTGGCGTGGCAGTCCCGCTTCGAGCGCGCCACGGCAGCCCTCCCCGCGCTCGAGGCCGAGATCGCGCGCGCAGTCGCCACGCGGGCGTTCGATGGCGATCTCGCCAAGCGGGGCAACGCCGGCTCGGCGCTCACCGCGAATGGCGAGGCGTATCGGCATTTCCTCCAGGCGGAGAGCTACTTCGCGGAGCGGACGCCGCAATCCTTGGGGCAGGCGGTGGCGCAGTACGATACGGCCACCACGCTCGACCCGCGCTTCGCCACGGCCTGGTCGCGCCTCGCTCTCGCCTACGCCGTGCAAGCCGAGTCGGGCGCCGGCTCCGCCGCCGCGGACAGCCAGCTCGTGAAGCGCGGCCTCGGCGCGGCGGACCGGGCGGCGACGGTGGACCCGGCATCCTCCGATGCGTGGGTGGCGCGCGCCATGCTCCTCGAGCGGCAGAACCCGCGCGCATTCCCGGCCGTGCGCGCCGCGTTCGAGCGCGCGATCAGGCTCGACCCGCGGAACGCCGAGGCGCATCGCCGCTACGGCCGGGCGCTCATGGTGCGCGGCGAGACGACGGCGGCCGACCGCGAGCTCCGCGCCGCGCTCGATCTCGAGCCCGACCTGGGTGGCGCGCTCGTCGCGCGCGCGGAGATGAGCTTCTACGCCGGGCGCTACGGTGACGCGTGCTACCTCCTCAACGCGGCGATCACCGCCGACTACAGGTTCGCTGACGCGTACGCGCTGCGCGCCCGGGCGCGGCTCCCGCTGCGAGAGGTCCGCTACGCGTATGCGGACGCCGAGGTGGCATCGCGGCTTGGCAACGTCGTGGCGGGTGATGCGATGGGCGTCGTGGTTGCCGCCGCGGCGCGGGACACCGTGTCGGCGCGTACGCGCGCGAAGCGCCTGCTGCAATCGCCCCTCGTCGCCGGGCGGCGGCCGCTGGCGGTGAAGGTGGCGCACCCCGTGGCGCTCGCGCTG
>JBBJNN010000017.1:40189-46354 GCA_037720885.1 Gemmatimonadaceae bacterium
GCCGGCGAACGGCAGCAGGCGCTCGGCGTGCTCGAGCGCGCGGCCCCGCGCGGGGCGGAGCTACGGTGGGCACTGAATGATCCGGGGCTCGCCGCGTTGCGATCCGACGCGCGCTTCCGGCGTGTGCTCGCCGATGCGAGCGCGGCCAGTACCTCCGCGCGGTAGGCAGCCATGGCCATGATCGGTCAACCGGTACTCGTGCGGACGCCGCTGCCGATCGCCCGGTCCATCCGCTGGAAGCCGATCGCCGACCGGTACTACCTCCTCGGCAACCTGCTCGGCCACCGCGCGGACGATTTCGTGCTCTTCGTCGCGCAGCCGGTGCTCATTGACGTGCAGCGCCAGCTCCGCGACTCCCGCGACGGAACGGTCCGCGGGCTGCTCTGCGGCTACGTCGGGCAGTGCCGCACGACGGACATTCACTACAGCGTGGTGACCTCGGCCGTGGCGGCAACCGCGCCGGAGCGTGGAGCTGCGGCCGAGGTGGAGCGGGAGGAGCAGGTGCTGGAGCGGCTCTGCGTCGAAGCCGCGGAAGCCGGCGAGACGGTGCTCGGCTGGTACCGCAGCCGCCCGAAGGTGGGGACGCAGCTCGCGGCCGGCGACGCCTTCATCTGCAAGGAGTATTTCTCCTCGCCCTGGCAGACGGTGCTCGTCGTCACCCCTGACGGCAACGGCGGCTTCTTCCAATACAAGCGGCAGGCGGCGCGAAATTACTGCATCCCGTTCCACGAGCTGGGCGCCCCGGACAACACGCAGAACCGCGGGCCGCGCGGCACGACGATCGGCTGGCGCGCCTACGAGTCCTCCGATGTAGTGAAGCTCCTCCCCGAGCGGGAACGGGATGCGCTGGTGGCCGCGGCGCGCTCCTTCGGCAACGGCGGGCCGCCGTCCCTCAAGGCCCGGATGATGGCCAATCTCCAGCGCCGCGTCCGCTGGATGAAAGGCGAGTAGCTTCCTAGCTGTACCGCACCCAGCGGGCGATCTCCCTGATCGTCGGCCGCTTGCCGTACATGAGGAGCCCCACGCGGTAGATGCGCGCCGCTACCCACACGACGATGTAGCACCCCACCGCTAGCGACGCGATCGCGCCGGCGATTTCCCAGGTCGGAATCTGGATGAGGCTCATGCGGAGCGGCATCACGATCGGGGCGGAGAAGGGGAGCCACGAGAGCGTGACGGCGAGTGGCGCATCGGGGCGCGCGATGATCGCCTGGATGAAGGAGACACTGCCAGCGAGCAGGAGCACGATCGGAATCTGCGCCTGCTGCGCCTCCTGCTCGCTGTTCACGATGGCGCCCACCGCCGCGAACAGCGCCGCGTAGAAGACGAAGCCGAGCACGAAGAAGATGAGCAGCGTGATCCCCTGGGCGATGCTCAGATCCGGCAGGGTGATGGGCGTGGCCTCGACCCCGATGCGCTCGAGGATCGGCTGGCGAATCTTGAGCAGGAAGAACGCCGCCACCGCCCACAGCAGAAGCTGCGTGAGCCCCACCGCGCCGACGCCAAGCACCTTCCCGTCGAGCAGGCGCGAGGCGGGGACGCTCGACATGACCACCTCGGCCACGCGCGTCTGCTTCTCCTCCATCACGCCGCGCAGCACGTTCTGCCCATAGAAGAAGATGGAGAAGTAGAGCAGTAGCGAGACGGTGATCGCGAAGAAGATCGAGATCTCGCCGGAGCCCGCCCGCCCGCGGCTCGTGATCCGCTCGGCATCCAGGCGCAGGCGTGTCTTGATCAGCGCGCTCGTCTGCAGCGGGTCCACACCCGCGCGCTCCAGGCGGACGGCCATCACCTCCTGCCGCACGGCGCGCCGGAGCTCCTCGACGTCCGCGCTGGCCGACGCGTTCGTCCCTGCGTAGCGCGCGCGCTCGCCGGCGAGGGTGAGGGCGTCGAGGACGAGGTAGCCCTTCGCCCCGCCGCGCATGACATCGCGCGTGGCCGCGGCTTCCGCCGCGGCGAGCCCGGCCGGCGCAACCTCGAGGACGCGTGTGGCGGATGTGTCGCCCGCGATGCCGCCGTTGAGCTCCGCGGCGATGCGCTTCCCGAGCCCGCTCCCCGATGCGTCGAGGATCGTGATCTGCGAGACGTTGACCGACGCCGTGCTGCGCGAGGCGAGCCACGGTGGCACGAACATGAGCGCCGCCAGGAGGAGCGGAGCGAACACGGTGGCGAGCGCGAACCAACGCGTGCGCACGCGCTCCGTGTACTCGCGCACGATGATCACCCAGAGCCTACCCATGGCCGCTCATCCCCTCCTCGACGCCGAGCGCCCACGGACCGGCGCCCGGCGCACGCGAGGCCACCCCGACCTTGTCGAGGAAGATGCGGTGCAGCGATGGCTGCACCAGCTCGAACCGCTCGACGGTCGTGCCGGCGGCCAGCACGCGCCGGAGCAGCGCCTGTGGGTCGGCCCCATCGGCGAGCTCGATCTCGAACGTGCGGTTGGAGTCGTCGCAGCGACGAACGAGCGAGGCGTCGTTGAGGACGGCCGAGAGATTGGTACCGTGTCCGTTCGCGATCGCGAGCGCGATGTAGCTCCCGCCATGCTCGCGCTTCACGTCGGTCACGCCGCCGTCGAGGACCTTGTCGCCGTGCGAGATGATGCATACCGCGTCGCAGAGCCGCTCGGCGTTCTCCATCAGGTGTGTGCTGAAGATGACCGTGCGTCCCTCGCGCTTGAGGTCCACCACGGTGTCTTTCAGCGCCTGGGCATTGATCGGGTCGAGGCCGGAGAATGGCTCGTCGAGGATCACGAGCTCGGGCTCGTGCAGCAGCGTGGCGATGAACTGCACCTTCTGCTGCATCCCACGTGAGAGCTCGTCCACCTTCGCGTTCCCCCAGTCCCGCTCGCCGCCGCTGAGCGCGAATCGCTCGAGCCACCGGTCGATCCGGCGGTCGGCCTCGCGGCCCGGCACGCCCTTGAGCTGGGCGACGAAGCGCAGCACGCGCCGCACGACCATCCGCTTGTACAGCCCGCGCTCCTCGGGCAGGTAGCCCACGCGGTCGAGCACTGCCTGGCTCCCGTTCGGCTGGCCGAAGACGCGGATCGTGCCCTCATCCGGCGCGATGATGTCGAGGAGCATCCGGATGGTCGTCGTCTTGCCCGCGCCGTTGGGACCGAGCAGCCCGTAGACCGCGCCGCGCGGGACCGAGAGCGAGAGGTCGCGCACGGCGGTGTGACCGGCGTACCGTTTGGTGACGTTCCGGATCTCGACAGCGGGTTCGGACATGACGGCGCGAGGGAGTGACGGCGTGCGGGTAGCCCGGTCAGGGCGTGGGGAATATATAGCCGGTCTATCCCCCTGGAGGGGGACGCCGTACCATTCCCGCACCTTGGCTGCGACTGACCAGACACTGACGGCCGGCGCGCCCGATGTATGGCGCACCGAGCTTGGCGCACACTGGCGCGCGGTGTTGGGCTTGTTGCTGTGCCTCCTTGCCTTGGGCGGCGCACTCGCGCCACTCGCTGACCCCGACCTGCCGATGCATCTCGCCATCGGCCGGTGGATTGTCGGGCATCACACGGTTCCCTTCGTCGAGCCATTCGCCTGGACGCGACCGGGCGCTCCGTATTACGCCTACTCTTGGCTGCCCCAGGTCGCGTACTACCTCCTTCATGCGTGGATGGGGCCGAGTGCGCTGCGGGTGCTGCACGGAACCCTGATCGCGGGGGCCGCGGCCGCTGTTCTGTTCCTCGCGCGGGCCGCGCGCTGGAACCCATGGACCGGCGTCATTCTGGTGCTCTTCAACGTCATGATCGCGTCGGTCGTGGCCGCACATCTTCGCCCGCAGATGGTGATCTTCATCGCCGTGCCGCTCGCGTGGGCGTTCGCCTATCGCCTGCTGCGCGGCGAGCACATGTGGCGCAACGGCCTGTCGTTGCTCGCGGTGAGCGCCATCGCGGCGAACTCGCACCTGCTCTTTCCCCTCGTCGGCGTCCCGTGGGTGTTGCTCCTCACCGTGCCCGCGAACGCGGTGCGCGGGGTCGCGGTGCGTGGGGTCGCGGTGCGTAGGGGCGCCGTGCTCGTGGCGGCGACGGTGGCCGGCTGGCTCGCGTCGCCCTACGGGCTCGTGTGGCCGGCGGTGTTCCGGCTCAACTTCGCGCCGAACGCCTTGTTCGCGTATCCCACGCCAATCGGCGAGCTGCAACCGGGCCTGCGAACGATCCCGCGTCACCCGGTGCTCGGACTCGCCGTCCTGACGATCCTGCTCCTGCCCTGGTTTCTGCCGCAGGGCGCATTGACACCCCGGCAGCGCTTCGCCGCCATCGTGAGTTGGCTGCTTGGGCTGTTCGCGTACGGCTCGGCCATTCGCGCGATCCTCGTGTGGTGGATGCTGATGCTCCCGTGGGTCGCGCTCTGTGTTGAACGGTTGGCCGCCGTTCCGAAGAGTCCCCTGATCGTCCGTGCCCAGAAGGCTGTCCTGGTCCTACTGGTCCTCCTGCTCGTCACCGCGCGGATCGGCGGCATGCGCCGCGACCGTGCGCGGTACGGTCGTGCGGTGAGCGGCTCCGTGCTGCCGGCGATCGGCTCCCGGGTCGAGCCGGTAGTCGCCTGGCTGGCGTGCCACACGCGTCCCGAGGCTGGGGGGCGGATCTTTACCGTGTTCAAGCTTGGCACGTACTTGACGTGGCGCTCGCCCACGTACTCGTCGTCCATTGATGGGCGCAACATCTTCCCCGATTCCGTCGCGCAGGCGGAGGCATACATGCTTCCGCCGAAGCGGCCGCTCGTGCTCGGGCCGTGGAAAAGCGCCGACCTCGCGATCGCGACGCTGGACTACCCCGTGGCGGCCGCCCTCGACACCGCGACGGGCTGGCGCCGCGCCGCCACGGGAGATGCACGCGCTGGAGACGCGAGCGCAGCGGTGGGTCTCTGGGTGCGCGACCGGTGGTGGGCGCGCATGGGCCTCGCTCCGCTGCCGGCGCAGCCCGTGCGCCTCCCCATGGCGCTGGCGGGCCAGGGCGTCGGCGGCTGCCCCGGCGAGCTGTCGCGTGCGGCGCGAACCGTTCCACTTGCGCCGCCGGAGCGCGTGCTGGAAGCTTTCCCGCGATGACAGCCATGACACGGATGACAGCGATCACAGCACGCACACGGGTCGCCGCGGCGCTCGCCGTGCTCGCCACGAGCGCCTGCGCGCGCCCCGATGCGGCGCCGCGCGCCGGCGGCGTGGACAGTGCACGCGCCGGAGGCGCGGGGGGCGCACGGCAGCTCGTCGTCTTCAACGCGGGCAGCCTCGCCCGCCCCCTCCGCGCGGTGCTCGACTCGTTCGCCGCGCGCGAGGGCGTGACGGTGGCGCAGGAGAACGCCGGGAGCCTGGAGACGGCGCGCAAGCTCACCGAGCTCGGGAACGTGCCGGACATCATCGCCCTCGCTGACGACGAGGTGTTCCCGCAGCTCCTCATGCCGGCGCACGTGAGCTGGTACGTACGCTTCGCGCGGAATCGCATGGTGCTCGCGCACACGAGCCGCTCGCGCTTCGCCGCGGAGATCACGCCAGACAACTGGCATGAGGTGATCCGGCGTCCGGGCGTCGAGGTCGGGCGGTCGAACCCAAGCCTCGATCCCAACGGCTACCGGACGCTCCTTGTCATGCAGCTCGCGGAGCGCCACTACGGCCGGCCGGGACTCGCCGCGCAGCTGCTCGCGGCGGCTCCGGAGCGCAACATCCGCCCGAAGGAGGTGGACCTCGTCGCGCTGCTGCAGGCGGGCGAGCTGGACTACGCGTGGTCGTACCAGTCGCTCGCGGCCAGCGCAGGGCTCGGCTGGGTGCGCCTCCCGCATGAGATCGACCTCGGCACGCCGGCCGACTCGGCGCTCTACGCGCGCGCCTCTGTCCGTGTGACGGGCAAGACGCCGCGCGACTCGGTCACCTTCACGGGAATGCCGATCGTCTATGGCTTCTCGATCCCGCGCCGCGCGCCGCACCCGGAGCTCGCTCAGCGCTTCGCGGCGTTCCTCATGTCCGATGGGAAGGCGATCCTCCGGCGGGCGCAGCTCCCGGCGCTCGAGCGGCCGCTGCTCGTCGGCGCGGGCGTGCCGGCGTCTCTCCTCGAGCTGACCATTCATCGGGACTCGGCACTCGGGACTCGGCTGGGGCCCGCCCGCGGGCGAATGGCGCCGCCGTGAGAGTTCGTCTCCGCCACGCGGAGCGCCATTCCATAAC
>JBBJNN010000017.1:46364-64044 GCA_037720885.1 Gemmatimonadaceae bacterium
CCCCGAGTCCCGATGAGTGCCACGTCTCCATCGTCACGCGTGGGGAAGCATCTCGCCGGCATCGGCGCGGCGCTCGGCGGCTCGCTCCTCCTCCTCGTCCTCGTTGTCCCCATCGCCAAGCTGGTCGGCACCGGTGGTGGCGCGGGCGTGCGCCGGCTCGGCGTCGATGCCGAGCTGCGCGGCGCGCTCGCGCTCACCGCGCTCACGGCCACCGCCGCGGTGCTCGCGGGGATCGCCGGCGGCACGCCGATCGCCTACCTCCTCGCCCGGCGAACGTTTCCCGGCCGAGCCGTACTGGCCGCCCTCATCGACCTGCCGCTGCTCATCCCCCACCCCGTCGCCGGCATCGCGCTCCTCCTGGTGCTCGGCCGCGAGAGCGCGCTCGGTGGTGCGCTCCTGCGCGCGGGCGCGCGCGTGGTGGGCTCGCCCGCCGGCATCGTGTGCGCGATGCTCTTCGTGTCCGCCCCGCTCTACATCAGCGCGGCGCGCGAGGCGTTCGCGCGGGTGGATGCGCGCTACGAGGCGGTGGCGCGCACGCTCGGCGACTCGCCCTGGCGCGCTTTCCGCCGCGTGACGCTCCCGCTCTCGTTGCGCGGGCTGATCGGCGCCGCGGTCGTGATGTGGGCGCGCGCGGTGAGCGAGTTCGGCGCCATCGTCATCCTCACCTACAACCCGAAGGTGGCGAGCGTCCTCAGCTACGACCGCTTCACCTCGTACGGGCTTCCGGAAGCGCTCCCGGTCGCCGCGGTGCTGGCGCTGCTCGCGCTCCTGCCACTCACGCTGCTCCGGGCGCTGCGTCCGGAGCGCGGCGCCGAGTCGTGAGCGCGCGGTGATCGAGGCGCGGTGATCGAGGTGCGCGGCCTGCGCGCGCGGCTCGGGACGTTCGAGCTGCGCGATGTGTCGTTCACGGTGCCGGCGCGGGGGTATGGCGTCGTCATCGGGCCGGCCGGCTCGGGCAAGACCACGCTCCTCGAGACGATCGCCGGCATCGTGCCCCGCCTCGGCGGCACGGTGCTACTTGGCGACCCTGCCGGCGCCGCGCTCCGCGACGTGAGCGCTGCACCCCCCGAGGCGCGGGGCGTCGGCTTCGTTTACCAGCACGCGTATCTGTTTCCGCACCTCGGCGTGGAGGACAACATCGCCTACGGTGCGGCGAGCCCCGCGGCCGCCCGCGAGGCCGCCGAGCGCGTGGGGGCGCATGAGCTCTACGGCCGGGGCGTACGCGGGTTGAGCGGCGGCGAGCGACAGGTCGTCGCCATCGCGCGGGCGATCGCCACGCGGCCATCGACGCTCCTGCTCGACGAGCCGTTCGGCGCGCTCGACCCGCGCCGGCGCGCGACGGTGCGCCGAGCGGTGCGCACGCTTCACCGCGAGTGGGGCATGACCACGCTTCAGGTGACCCACGACTTCGCCGAAGCGGGGCTTCTGGGCGACGTGGCGATCCTGCTCGACGGGGGACGCGTGCTGCAGGCCGGGCCGCCGGAGCGTGTGTTCCGCGAGCCGGCGTCCCCGTACATCGCCGAGTTTTTGGGGGCCGAGAACGTGCTCGCGGGCACGGTGCGGCGCGTGGCGGATGTGGCGCCGGACTGGCTCGATGGCGAGCCCACGGCGCTGGCGCGTGGCCATCACGCGATCGAGTTCCGCAGCGGCCCGCTCGCGATCTATACGGTGGGCGATGCCACGGATGGGCCGGCGTATGCCGTGATCCGCGGCGAGGAGGTGATGCTCTCGCTCGAGCCGCATCCGTCGTCCGCGCGCAATCAGTTCAGCGGGCGCGTGGTGGAGGTCGCGACACTCGGCGCCCTCACGCGCGTGACGCTCGACGTCGCTGGAGTTCCGCTCGTCGCCGCGCTCACCACCCGCTCCGCGCAGGAGCTGTCACTCGTACCCGGGGCGCACATTCACTCGTCCTTCAAGGCGATGGCGGTGCACTTGTGTTGAGCGCGGCGAGGAACCTGGAGGGGGACCGATCGATGGCGGGCGACGTGGTGGAGATGCCAACCGTAGACGCCGAGTGGCGCGCCGAGTTCGGCGCACACTGGCGCTGGTACCTGCTGGGGCTGACACTGCTCCTCGCGCTGAGCGGCGTCGCCGCGCCGCTCGCCGACCCGGACCTGCCGATGCACCTCGCGATGGGCCGGTGGATCGTGGGGCACCACGGAGTGCCGTTCGTGGAGCCGTTCGCCTGGACGCGGCAGGGCGCGCCGTACTTCGCGTACTCCTGGCTGCCGCAGGTGACCTACCACGTGCTGTACGACGCGGTGGGACCGATCGGCCTCCGACTGCTGCAGGGGTTGCTGATGGCCGCCGTGTTGCTCGCGCCGCTCGCGCTCGCGCGCGCCGCGCGCTGGTCGCCGTGGACGGGGTTGTTCCTCGCCCTGTTCAACAGCATGGTCGCCTTCATGATCGCGGGGTACCTCCGCCCGCAGCTCGTCCTGTTCATCGCGATGCCGCTCGCCTGGGCGTGCGCGTACTGGATCGTCCGAGGCGACCGTCCGGCCCGGGCGGCGCTCGGAATGACCGTCGTGGTGGCCGCCGCGGCGAACTCGCACCTGGGCTTCCCGGTGACGGCCGCGACGTGGGCACTCCTCGTCACCACCCTCGCGCCCCGCGATTGGAAGCGTGGCCTGCTGCTCGTCGGCAGCACGGTCGCGGGGTGGTTGCTCTCGCCGTACACCCTCGTATGGCCGGACGTGTTCCGTCTCAACTTCGCGCAGAACGCGATGCTCAACTATCCCACCCCGATCTCGGAATTCAGACCGGGTAGTCACTCGGGCGGTGGCGCCCTGATGCTGGCGGCGACCCTGGCGCTTTTGCCATGGGCGCTGGCGACTGTGCCGTTGCGCGCGCGCGAGCGGCTCGTGGCCGCGGCGCAGTGGCTCGTCGGCCTGTACGCCTTCAGCCTCGTGTCACGCGGTATCCTCGTGTGGTGGGTGCTGAGTCTGGGGCCGATGGGGGTGATCGCGGACAGGCTTGCGAGAGCGCCAAAGTCACTGTTCGTGCGACGCGCGCAGATGATCATGGTGTACGTGTTGGCGCTGATTTTTTTCACACGGCAGGCCGCATCGCTCGCCCAGCCGTGGGCGCGCGCGGACTTCACCGATCGCTACGCCATCGGCTTCGAGCTCCATCGGCGAACCGCGCCGCTCAACAGCTGGCTCGACTGCCACACGCGGCCCGATGTCCGGGGCCGCCTCCTCACCATCTTCGATCTCGGCAGCTACTTCACCTGGCGGCTCCCTCGCTACTCGGCGTCCATCGATTCACGCACCATCTTTCCCGACTCCGTCGCGCGGCCGGAGGGATTCCACCACAGCTCGCGCGGCGCCCTGCCGCTCGGCCCGTGGGCGTCGGCCGATCTCGCGGTCGTCCCGGTCAACTATGCGGTCGCGGCTGTTCTCGATACCGCCGCTGGTTGGCGCCAAGCGGCCGTGACCGACTCGACCGCCGACTACCGGCCGCTCGGCCTCTGGGTGCGCACCGCATGGTGGGAGCGCGCGGGGCGCACGCCGCTCCCGGCGCGCGTGCTCGAGCTCACCCCCGCGGACGCCGGGAGGGCGTGCGAGAAGTAACGCCCGCCGCCGTGCGCCGTCGTGCGCCGTCGTGCTTGCGCCCGCCGTGCGCGACCTGCAGAGTTGACGCCGACCGCAACTGTCCCCGCCACCTTCTGCTCCCAGCCGTCGTGCTCCTCCGCTCCGCGCTCGCCTTCGCGCTCGTTGCCCTCGCCGCGCTCCGCGCTCCCGCGCAGAGCGAGCGCGCGCCCAGCGACCACCCGCGCGTGCGCGCCGCGCTCGACAGCATCCGCGCGCACAACGCGTGGACGCTCGCGCAGCAGACTTCCATCTGCGAGATCCCCGCGCCGCCATTCAAGGAGGCCCGCCGCGCCGCCGAGCTTCGTCGCCGGTTCACGGCCCTCGGCTTCAAGCGCGTGCGGACGGACGCCGAGGGGAACGTGATCGCCGAGCGTCCCGGCGTCGCGACGGGGCCAACGGTCGTCATCTCCGGGCATCTCGACACCGTGTTCCCCGAGGGGACGAACGTGCGGGTGAAGCGGAGCGGTACGCGGCTCACCGCACCCGGCATCGGCGACGACTGCCGCGGGCTCGCGGTGATGCTCGCCGTGGCGCGTGCCTTCGCCGAGGCGCGCGTGGTCACCGAGGGGACGGTCTACTTCATTGGCACCGTGGGTGAAGAGGGACCGGGCAACCTGCGCGGCGTGCGCCATCTCTTCGGGAAGGAGATGAAGGGGAAGATCGACTACTTCATCTCCGTGGATGGCTCCGGGCTCTCGCTCACCTCGCGCGCGGTGGGCAGCCACCGTTACCGCGTGGCGTTCAAGGGACCCGGCGGCCACTCGTACGGCGCGTTCGGGATGCCCAACCCGATCCATGCGCTCGGCCGCGCGATCGCGGCGATCGGCGACATCACGGTGCCCGCGAGCCCGAAGACGACCTTCAACGTCGGCGTCATCTCGGGCGGCACGTCGGTGAACTCCATCTCGGCCGAGGGCGTGATGGACGTGGATCTGCGCTCCGAGTCTCCTGCGGCGCTTGCCACGATCGACGCCGAGTTCCGGCGCGCCGTCGCTGCGGCGCTCGACGCGGAGCACGCGCGCTGGCCGGCCTCGCGCGTCCGGCTCACCGTCGCGATCGACACCGCCGGGATCCGCCCCGCCGGTGGGCAGCCGGACTCGGCGCGCATCGTCCGCATCGCGCTCGCCGCCCGCTCGGCGCTCGGCGTCCCCGCGACGCCGACCGGCGCCTCGAGCACCGACTCGAACATCCCGATGAGCCTCGGCATCCCCGCGATCACGCTCGACGGTGGGGGGCGGGACAGCGGCGCCCACTCGCTCGACGAGTGGTACGACGATGGCACCGACGGATACCTCGGGCCGCAGTGGGCTGCGCTCGTGGTCGCGATGCTCGCGGGGGTGCGGTAGCGCCAGCGGCTCCACGGTGCCGCAGCCGGTGGGCTGCGGGGGCGGGGGCAGCGGCGTCTTCGCCCGCCGGGCGCCGAGCACGTCGCGCCAGAAGCGATCGTCAGGCGTGCCGCACATGGCGTGGGCGATGCACACGACGCGCGGGTGGAAGGGCCGGACCTTCTCACGCAGGGAGGCAAGGCTGTCCACGTTCTGCTCGTAATTGTCCGCGAACGCGTGCGAGCCTGGCCGGAACTTCCCCCACCCGAATGGCGCGTTGTGCGGCATCGGGATGAGAAAGCTCGGGGTGCCGTATGTGAGCGCATCGCCGGCGAAGAGCACGCCGCGGAAGAGGTACGCGGCGCTCACCGTCGTGTGCCCCGGTATGGTGAACGCGCGCAGCGTGTCGTGGCCGAGCGTGAAGCAGGTGTCGCGCTCGAGGCCGCGCATCGCCAGCTCGTACGGCGCAGGCCGGTCGAACTCGGACCAGAGGAAGATGTCGGCGAGAAAGGGCACGGGCCCACGGTGCCGCCGCTCGCCCTCGAAGCGATAAACTTCCTGGCTCGTGAGGTAGAAGGGCGCGCCGGCGAGCAACCGCCACGACGACCTGTGCCGGCGGAGCGGGAGCGGGGGCGGCCAGCGTGGTGTGCGCGTCTCGGGGAGCGCACCGATGTGATCCTGGTGGCTGTGCGTCATGAACACCGCCGCCACGTGGCTCGTGTCGGCGCCGAGCGCGCGGAGCGCCTGCTGGAGCCGGGCGTCCGCGTGCTGCCAGCCGAGATCAATGACGATGGCGCGCGGCGCGGTGGCCGCGGGCGTGTCCACCCGCGCGACGTAGAGCATGCTCTTCCAGAGGTCGGCGCTGATGACAGGAAGGCCACGGGCGTCCGCGGCGTCGTGGAGACGATACGTACAGCCCGCGAGTGCCATCGCGAGCATTGTCGAGCGGAGGGCGGCGAGGCGTACGGCGCGACGCATGCGCGCGGTCAGTCGAGCCGCATCTTCCGGAGCAGCTCGGCGAAGCGTGGGTCGGGGCGGAGCGAGTCGAAGTAGGGGGTGACCTTGAGGTTCACCAGCCAGTCGGAGCGCTGCTCGTACGCAGCGTCGAGTACCTGAAAGGCGCGGTCGGCCTCGCCCAGGTCCCCGTAGATGACCGCGGTGAACACCGGCACCACCTTGCGGCGCTCCGCCTGCTCGGCGAGCGTGTCCGCGATGCGCTGCGCCTTGTCGCGCTGTCCGGCCACAGCGTACGCGTCGCCCAGGCCGGCGAGGATGGCGGGGTTACCCTTCGTCAGCTCTACCGCCCGCTCGAGCTCGGCAATGGCGACGTCGTGTACACCCATGGCGATGTAGGTCATCCCGAGCCACGCGCGCGCGACCGCGAAGGTCGGC
This sequence comes from Gemmatimonadaceae bacterium, assembly GCA_037720885.1. Classification (GTDB taxonomy): domain Bacteria; phylum Gemmatimonadota; class Gemmatimonadetes; order Gemmatimonadales; family Gemmatimonadaceae; genus JACMME01. Next base: position 52,675 of record JBBJNN010000017.1, read on the forward strand.
TCCATCTCGAGGGCGGCGCGACACTGCGTGACCGCCTCGTCGTAGCGGCGGGCATTGTAGAGCACGCGTCCCATGCTGGCGCCGATCGGCAGGGAGAGCGGCTCCAGCTCGAGCGCCCGCTGGAGGGCGGTGATCGACTTGTCGAACTGCCCCATCGCCGACAGGTACTGCCCGTACCACTGGTAAGCGGTGGCGTACTGCGGGTTGAGCGCGATCGCGCGGCGGAACCCCTTGTCGGCCTCGTCCCAGTCCCAGTCGTAGAAGGTGCGTACGTACGCCAGCGACGTATGCGCCTCGGCGAGCGAGTCGTCGAGCTCGAGCGCGCGCAGCGCCGCGGTCTTCGCCTGGCGGTAGGCATCGTGGGTGGCGAGATAGGTGTAGCCGCCGAGTACGATGTAGGAATCGGCGATGCCGGCGTGGGCGACCGCGAAATCCGGGTCCAGGCGGATCGCCGCGCGGAAGCACTCGAGTCCGCGGGTGAGCCCATCCTCCGTCCGCTTGCTCCAGTGGAAGCGCCCCTTCAGGTATTGATTGTACGCCTCGACGTCGGTGGTGGGCGGGACGACGAGCGCCTCGTTCGTCTTCCCCATCAGCGTGATCTTGAGCGCTTCGGTGATGGCGCGGGTGATCTCGTCCTGCACCGCGAACACATCGCTCAGGTCGCGCTCGTACGTCTCGGACCAGAGCTGGTAGCCGTTGTCCACGGTGACGAGCTGCACCGCGACGCGGAGCCGATTGCCCGCCTTGCGCACGCTCCCCGAGACGATGTGCGTGACGGTGAGGGCGCGGCCGATCTCGCGCACATCCGCGCTCTTCCCCTTGAACGCGAACGCCGACGTCCGCGAGGCGATGCGCATGCCGCCGAGCTTGGAGAGCGCGTTGATGAGCTCCTCGGTCATCCCGTCGGAGAAGTACTCGTTGTCCCGGTCGGCGCTCATGTTCACGAACGGGAGCACGGCCACCGCCGGCGCGCTCGGCTCCGGGCGGCCAATGGTCGCCAGGTAGCGTCCCGACGACCACCCCAGGGGGACCTCGGCCATCGCTTCGGCGAAGCGGGCGGCGGACTGGAAGCGGTCGGCGGGCGCCTTGGCCAGCGCCTGGTTGACGGCGGCCTCGACCCCGTGCGGCACGGTGCTGCGCAGCGCGCGGAGGAGCGGCGGCCGGTCGGCGAGGTGGCCGGCGATGATCGCCATCGCCGTCGCGCCGCGGAAGGGCGGCACGCCGGCGAGCATCTCGAAGAGCACGCAGCCGAGCGAGTAGATATCGCTCCGGCCATCGATGTCGCGCTCGCCGCTCGCCTGCTCGGGGCTCATGTAGGCCGGGGTGCCGAGTACGAGCCCGTCCTCGGTGAGCGCCTGCTCGCCGACGGCTCCCTCGATCGCGCGGGCGATGCCGAAGTCGGCGACGCAGGCATGGGTGCCGCCGGTGAGCAGGATGTTCTCCGGCTTCACGTCGCGGTGGATGACCCCCTGCGCGTGCGCGTAGGCCAGACCCTCGGCCACCTCGCGGGCGATCTCGACCGCCTCATCGATGGGGAGCTGCTTCTCGCCACGTAGCCGCTCGCGGAGCGACTCGCCGGCCACGTAGGGCATCACGTAATAGAGCAGCCCATCGGAGTCGCCCGAGTCGTGGACGGTGAGGATGTTCGGGTGCGTCAGATTCGCCGCGATCTCCACCTCGCGCAGGAAGCGCTCGGCACCCACCGCGTTCGTGAGCTGCCGGTGCATGATCTTGAGGGCGACCGGCCGCTTGTGCTTGATGTCGCGGGCGAGATAGACGGTCGCCATCCCCCCGCGCCCGAGCTCGCGCTCGATCGCGTAGCGGCCGGCGACGGGCAATTGGAGCCCGGGGGGAACGTCACTCACGGCGGTTCGGCGGGGATGATTAAAGGTGGGTCATAATACGGATGGCAGGGGGTAGGGGGAAGCAGGACGCGGGAGCGGGATCCTGATGGCAATGTTTCGATGATGCTCGCGCGCCGATTCGGCGTAGCTTCGTTCATTGGGGGGGCCCCCCAATGAAGGTAGAGGCTTTCGCTACCGGCTCCCCGTTCCCCGCGCCTGCCCGTACGGACACAGCTCCAGCACCGGGCAGCGGCCACACTCCGGCGCGCGCGGGTAGCAGCACCGCTGCCCGTGGAACATGAGCGCCTCGTGATTGTCGTAGACCTGCTGCGCGCTCCACCCCTCGGGGAGCTGCGCTTCCAGGAGCCGGTGCGCCGGCCCCACGGGCACCGTGGCCGGGATGAGCGCGAGCCGCACGGCGACGCGGTGGTGGTGGCTGTCCACGGGGAGCGCGGGCATGTGGAGCCGGCTGAAGAGGAGTACCGCCGCGCTCGTCTTCGGTCCCACGCCGGGCAGCCCCTCCAGCCAGCTCCGCGCCTCGCGCACCGGCAGCTCGGCCAGGAAGTCGAGCGAGAGGTCGCCGCCGCGCCGCTCGCCGATGAGGCGAAGCACATGCTGGATGCGCGGCGCCTTCTGCTCGGGCCACGTGGCCGCCGAGACGGCGCGCTCCACATCCGCCACCGGCGCGTCGCGCACCGCGGCCCAGTCGGGGAACTCCGCGCGGAGCTGGCGGAACGCGCGCCCCGAGTCCGCGTTCTTCGTGCGGTGGGAGAGGAGCGAGGACATGAGCTCGCTTAGCGGGTCGAGCTCGTGGAAGTACGCGATGGGGCAGCCGTACTCCGCGCACAACCGCTCGTGCACGACGAGCGCCTTCGCGCACAGTGCATCCTGGCCGGCTCCCACCTCCACGCGGGCTCCCCCGTTCGATCCTTCGTCGTCGGCGCGCATCTCGAGAGATGAATGAGCGCGCCGGGAGCGAGGTTTCCCCGTGCCGGGTGCGGCCGGGTCGGCTATGTCCGTCCGGCGAGCGCCCGCGCCAGCGCCGCCCACGGCAGCATCGCGCACTTCACGCGCACGGGGAGCCGCGCCACACCGGCCAACGCGCGCAGGTCACCGAGCGCTGGGTCCGCGGCGGCGGTCGCATCGCCGTTCATCATCCGCGCCACCTGGTCGCGCGCTGCGAGCGCCTCGCCCGCCGTCTTCCCGGCGATGAGCTGCGTCATCATGGACGCCGATGCGGTCGAGACGGCGCAGCCCTGCCCGGTCCAGCGCGCATCGCGCACGCGATCGCCCTCGAAGGCGAGCCGGAGCTCGATCTCGTCGCCGCAGAGCGGGTTCTTGAGGGTCGTGGCGACGTCGGCCGGATCGAGCACGCCCTTGTTGCGCGGGCGGCGGTAGTGGTCGAGGAGCAGCTCCTGGTACAGCGCGGCCAGGCGCGCGTCAGCCCGCGGCGCGACGGGCGCCGGCGTGTTGGACGCTGCCCCGTCAGACACTGGCATAGCCGAACAGCTCGCGCGCCCGCGACAGCGCGCCGGCGAGCGCTTCGACATCGGACAGGTCGTTGTAGACGTAGAACGACGCGCGCGCCGTCGCGGCGACGCCGAGCCGCCGCATGAGCGGCTGGGCGCAGTGGTGGCCGGCGCGGATGCACACGCCCTCGCCGTCGAGGACGGTCGCCAGGTCGTGCGGATGAATGTCCGTCATCGTGAAGCTGACCACGCCCCCCCGCTCGGCGGCGGGCGGCCCGTGGACGCGCACCCCGTCCACGCCGGCCAGCCGCTCATCCGCGGCGCGCACCAACCGGTGCTCGTGCGCACGCACCGCGTCCATGCCGAGCGCGTCCAGGTAATCGCACGCGGCGGCGAGCCCCACGGCGCCCGCGACGTTCGGCGTTCCGGCCTCGAGTTTGTGCGGGAGCGTGTGCCACGTCGTCCGGTCATCGTGCACGAACTCGATCATCCCCCCGCCCGTCTGATAGGGCGGCATCGCCTCCAGCACATCGCGCCGGCCGAGGAGCCCGCCGATTCCCATTGGCCCGCACATCTTGTGGCCGCTGAAGGCGTAGAAGTCCACGCCGAGCTCGTCGAAGCTGACGGCGAGGTGCGGTGCGCCCTGCGCTCCATCGCAGACGACCACGGCGTTCGGCGCGCGCTCCCGCGCCAGCGCGACCAGCTCGCGTGCCGGGATGATCGAGCCGAGCGCATTGCTCACGTGGCTGAACGCGACCACGCGCGTGCGGGGGCCGAGCAGGGCGCGCATACCGTCCGCGTCCACGCGCCCGTCCGCCGTCAGTGGCGCGATGCGGAGCGTGGCGCCTCGCTCGATGGCGAGCTGCTGCCAGGGGACGAAATTGGAGTGGTGCTCCAGCGCGGTGACGACGATCTCGTCCCCCGCGCGCACGTTCGCGCGTCCCCACGCCGCGGCCACGAGGTTGAGCGCCTCGGTGGTGCCGCGAGTGAAGACGAGGCACGACGGATCGCGCGCGCCCATGAACCGAGCCACGCGCGAGCGCGCTGCTTCATACCGGTCGGTGGCGCGAACGCTCAGGTCGTACGCGCCGCGGTGCGGGTTGGCGTTGTCGTTCGTGTAGAACTCCCGCATCGCGTCCAGCACGGCGGCCGGCTTCTGCGACGTGGCCGCGGAGTCGAGGTAGCGGAGCTCCGGGTGCGCGGCGAGGAGGGGGAAGTCACCCCGCGAGGCGAGCGAGCCTGTGACGCCGCTCCGCGCGCTCACCGCTTGCGCTCCCCGACGAAGACCTCGCCGTCGCGGACGGTCACGCGGTAGGTAGGCAGCGGTTCATCAGCCGGCATGTGCAGCACTTTCCCCGACCGGCAATCGAAGCGCGCGCCATGCCAGGCGCACTCGATCACGCCTCTCGGCAGCAGCGTCCCTTGCGACATCGGGAAGTCCTGGTGCGTGCAGGTATCGCTCACCGCGACGATCTCACCGTCCACGTTCGCGAGGCAGATCTTCTCGCCGGCCGCGGTCTCGACGGCGAGGAGGGTGCCGGGCGGCAGATCGTCGAGGCGGGCGACGGGCTCGTAGGACATGCGGGTAGAGAGGGGAGTGAGGGGGAGCGAGGCTGGGCGCTCATCACCCGGTCACTCGATCGCCCCCGTGAACCGCTCGAGCGTCACCTGCTCCAACCCCACCCGCACCTCGGGGATCTCGATCTGCTCCAGCACATCCGCCGCGAACGCATAGGTGAGGAGACGGCGCGCCGCCTCGGCACTGATGCCGCGGCTCTTCATGTAGAAGAGCGCGACCTCGTCGATGCGCCCGACCGTCGCGCCGTGGGTGCACTTCACGTCGTCGGCGAAGATCTCGAGCTGCGGCTTCGTGTCCACGCGCGCGCGATCGGAGAGGAGCAGGTTGTTGTTCGACTGCTTCCCGTCGGTCTTCTGCGCTTCCGGATGCACGTAGACCTTGCCGTTGAACACGCCGTGCGAGGCGCCATCCAGGATCCCCTTGTAGACCTCGCGGCTGAAGCAGTTCGGCTGCGCGTGCTCGATGCGTGTCTGGTGGTCTACGTGCTGGTCACCATCCACCATGTACAGCCCGTTGAGCGATGCGCCGCACCCGGGCCCGTCGAGCACCGTGTAGATGTTCGTGCGCGAGAGCGCCGCGCCCGTCGCGAACGAGAAGGAGATGTAGTGGCTGTCGCGCCCCTGACGGACGTCGGCCGTGCCCACGTGGAAGGCGCGCGGGCTCTCGCGCTGCACCTTGAGGTGCCGCACGGTCGCCCCGTCGCCCACCACCACCTCGGTCACCGCGTTCGTGAAGTAGCCAGCCTCCCCCAGCGCCACGTAACTCTCCAGGACCGTCACGTCCGCGTGCCGCTCGGCCACAATGAGAGTGCGTGGGTGCGTCACCGTCTTCGCGGCCGCCGCGTCCGACAGGTAGAGCAGGTGGATCGGCATTTCCAGGGCCACATCGGCGGCCACATGGATGACGGCGCCATCGTACATGAACGCGGTGTTGAGCGCGGTGAACGCGTGCTCATCGTATGCCGCCACCTTGCCGACGTAGCGCGAGACGAGCGCGCGCTCGCGCTCCCACGCGCCGGCGAGCTCGGTGACGCGCGCGCCCGCGGGAAGCGCGCCGAGCGCGGAGAGCTCGGGCGAGTAGCGCCCGTTCACGATGACAAGCGTCGGCCAGTCGGGGCGCCCGAACGTGTACGGGAGGAGACCCGCCGCCGCCACCGTACGACCCGGCTCGAGGACGGTGCGGAACTCCGCCTCGGCGATCGGCGCCACGCTGGTGAAGTGCCAGTCCTCATTCTTCGGCGTCGGAAATCCGAGCGTGGCGAAGCGGTCAATGGCGCCCTGCCGCATCGGGGCGAGCCAGTCGGGTCCGGCCACGCCAGCGGCCAGGCGCGCCTGGAAATCCTCCAGGTACGGACGCAGGCCAGGGTGTGGCGCCACGCCGGCGCGGCGCCGATCCGGTCCGCGGGGCTGAGGCGGCACGCGCGTCTCCGCGTCGGGGTGCGTGGGATGCATGTCGAGCGAGATGTCCACAGGCGTCACACCGCGGGCGCCGCAGCGACGGCGGTGGCCGCTGCCGGCAGCACCCAGTCGTAGCCGCGCTCCTCGAGCTCGAGCGCCAGCTCCTTCCCGCCGGACTTCACGATGCGCCCCTCGGCCAGCACGTGGACGAAGTCGGGGACGATGTGGTTGAGCAGCCGCTGGTAGTGCGTGACGACGATCGTCGCGTTGTCCGGGCGCCGGAGCGAGTTGACGCCGTCGGCCACGACCCGGAGCGCGTCGATGTCGAGCCCGGAATCCGTCTCGTCGAGAATCGCCAGGCGTGGGTCGAGCACCGCCATCTGCAGGATCTCGTTCCGCTTCTTCTCCCCACCGGAGAAGCCCGCGTTCACCGAGCGGCCAAGCATCGTCTGGTCGATCTGGACGAGCCGGAGCTTCTGCTCCATGAGGTCGAGGAACTCCAGCGGGTCCGCCTCCTCCAGTCCACGCGCCTTGCGGATCTCGTTGTACGCCTGGCGCAGGAAGTACGAGTTGGAGACGCCGGGAATCTCCACGGGGTACTGGAAGGCGAGGAAGATGCCGGCCTGGGCGCGCACCTCGGGCTCCATCTCCAGCAGGTTCTCCCCGTCGTAGAGCACCTCGCCCTCGGTCACCTCGTAGGCAGGGTGGCCGGCGAGCACCTGCGCGAGCGTGCTCTTCCCGGAGCCGTTCGGCCCCATCACCGCGTGCACCTCGCCGGCGTTGACGGTGAGGTCAATGCCCTTGAGGATCTCGTTCCCGTCAACGGATGCGTGGAGGTTCTTTATCTGTAGCATGACTCGTGACTGATGTATGGACTGATGTATGTGTGGAGCGGACAGCGGATGCCGATCGCGACCGTTCGATGATGCTCGCGGCGCCGTTCAGCGTAGCTTCGTTCTTCGGGGGGGGCCCCCCAAGGTATAGACCTTCGTTCTTCGCTGCCGCTATCCGCCACTCACTAGCTACCCGGCCTCCCCTACCCGACGCTCCCCTCGAGCGTGATCCCCAGGAGCTGCTGTGCCTCCAGCGCGAACTCCATCGGGAGCTGCTGGAAGACGTCCTTGCAGAAGCCGCTCACGATCATCGAGACCGCCTGCTCGGCGCTCAGCCCACGCTGCTTGAGGTAGAAGATCTGGTCCTCGCCGATCTTGGAGGTCGAGGCTTCGTGCTCGATCGTCGCCGTGTTGTTCTGCACCTCGATGTACGGGAAGGTGTGCGCGCCACACTGGTTGCCGACGAGCATCGAGTCGCACTGCGTGTAGTTACGCGCACCCTCGGCCTTCGGCAGCACCTTCACCTGCCCGCGATACGAGTTGTTCCCGCGGCCGGCCGAGATCCCCTTCGAGACGATGTTGCTCTTCGTGTTCTTCCCGATGTGGATCATCTTCGTCCCGGTGTCAGCCTGTTGGCGGTTGTTCACGACCGCCACGGAGTAGAACTCGCCGACCGATTCGTCCCCCTGCAGGATCACGCTCGGGTACTTCCACGTGATGGCCGAGCCGGTCTCCACCTGCGTCCACGAGATCTTCGAGCGGCGGCCCACGCACTTCCCGCGCTTCGTCACGAAGTTGTAGATCCCGCCCAGGCCGTCGGCGTCGCCGGCGTACCAGTTCTGGACGGTGGAGTACTTGATCGTCGCGTTGTCGAGCGCTACGAGCTCCACCACCGCGGCGTGGAGCTGGTTGGTGTCCCGGCGCGGCGCGGTGCACCCCTCGAGGTAGCTGACGTACGAGCCCTCGTCGGCGATGATGAGCGTGCGCTCGAACTGCCCTGTCCCCGCGGCGTTGATGCGGAAGTAGGTGGACAGCTCCATCGGGCACCGCACGCCCTTCGGCACGTAGACGAACGAGCCGTCGCTGAACACCGCGGCGTTGAGCGCGGCGAAGTAGTTGTCCGAGTGCGGGACGACGGAGCCCAGGTACTTCCGGACCAGCTCGGGGTGTTCCTGCACCGCCTCGCCGAAGGAGCAGAAGATGATGCCGAGCTTCGCCAGCTCGCCCTTCATCGTCGTCCCCACGGAGACGCTGTCGAAGATCGCGTCCACCGCCACACCGGACAGCATCTTCTGCTCGTTGAGGGAGATGCCGAGCTTCTCGTACGTGCGGAGCAGCTCGGGGTCCACCTCGTCGAGGCTCGCGAGCGGCTTCACGCTCTTCGGCGCCGAGTAGTAGATGATGTCCTGGTAATCGATCGGGCCGTAGGTGACGTTCGGCCAGTGCGGCTCCTTCATCGTGAGCCAGCGGTTGTACGCGCGGAGCCGCCACTCGAGCATGAAAGGTGGCTCGTTCTTCTTGGCCGAGATGAGCCGGACGGTCTCCTCGCTCAGCCCGCGCGGAACGGTGTCCGCCTCGACGTCGGTGACGAAGCCGTACTGATACTCGCGATTGACCAGCGTTTCGATCTGCGTGCTCATGCGGGTCTCTCCTCCAGTCCCTTGGCGCGCGCCGGGCGGTGGCCGGCGCATCGCTCGCCAGGCGGCACGGGGCCGCGGCGAATCGGAAGTAATTTACTCCCTTTTACTTGCCTATACAACGAAACGCGCCGTGCGCCAGTCGGCGTTCCCCTGAAAATAGATGAAAAACAGATGCGGGCGGCTCTCGTACGAGAGCCGCCCGCGCGTCGTGCACCGGAGCACACCGGAGTACACCGGAGTGCATCGGACCTGCCGGGGCGCTTACCGCAGCACGAAGTACATCACCCCCAGCAACGTCACGGCGATCGTACCGAGGATGATCGGACTGGGTGCCCGGCGCACGGCGTAGCTTCCGCCCATGGCGGCCGGGACAGCCGCCGAGCTCACCACTGTCGCGCGGCGGCTCAGGGTATCCTCCTCCTCGGTTCCCGCGGGCTCGACGACCGCCACGCCCTTCGGGAGCACCTGCGTGTACGTGAAGGTCGTGCTGCCAATGCGGATCATGTCGCCCTCTGTCAGGAGCCGGGGAGCGCGGAGGGCCTGGCCGTTCACCATGGTGCCGCTCGAGCCCGAGGAGTAGAGGGCGTACCCGCCTCCCTCCGCGCGAATGTCGGCGTGATGGCGGGACACCTGCGGGTCGCGGAGCACGATCCCGGTCACCGCCTCGCGGCCGATCTGGATCGTACGCTTCCGCAGGTGGTGGGCCTGCCGCGATGCCATGTCCACGAGATATGACTCGTCGGCCGAGCGCGACCCGAGGCCACGAGGGCGCGGATCGTTCCGGTTCACGATGAAGGTGAAGCGGGCGGCGCCGGCGGCGATGACGTCCCCGGAGGAGACGGGCGCACCGGCGGTCGGGACCTGCCGCCCATTGACGGTCACGACATTCTGATCGGACCCGGGCAGGATCTTGCCGTCGCCGGCTCCGGTCAGGTGCAGCGTGAAGTGTCGGGCCGCGAGATCCTTGTTCGCGATCCGCCACGACGCCTGGGCGCCGCTGCCGATGGTGGTTTCCGGAGCGAGCTCGCGTGGCTCGCCGTCGAGGTCGAGGTAAGGCATCCGTTGTTCTCCTCAGCCGCCCCCCGGCATGTCGGTGGGCGTATCGATGTCCTGTATCACTCCGGCATCCGGCACCGGAACTTCGTGCACGCGCGGGCCGTACGCCCGGACCACGGCTCGTGCCCCGCCGCTCTCCACGGTCATGAGGTCGAGCCACATCCCACGGTCGAACATCACCGGGTGGCCGCGCTGCCCCGCGTAGGTCGGGACGACGATCGGCGCTCCCGTGCGGGCGTGGGCGTCAGCTACCGCTACGGCGCTCTCTATCAAGACGAACGGATGGTCAACAGGCCACAACAACGCGGCCCGGACGCGCGTGCCCGCCAGCTGCGCGAGTCCGAGCCGCGCCGAGGCGATCTGTTCTCCCCGCGCGCTCGCCGTGACGACGGCGCGCCCCCGGGCCGGCGGCGGCGTGCCTGGGCGCACCACGGCGATCACCGGTTCCGCCCCCGCCGCCGCCGCGGCGCGCGTGACCGCATCGAGGAACCGTTCCCCGGATGGGAGCAGCGCGTCCGCCTTCGGCCCGCCGAAGCGAGACCCCGCCCCCGCCGCGAGCACCACGCACGCGAACGGGCGAACGGACCCCCGCTCGCTCCCTGCCTGCCCACGATCGCCGAGGACTTCGCGCGCCATCGTCCCGCTCCGCCGTGCTAGAGGGCCGAGAGCTTAGCGTGGCCCAGCCCTGACTTCCAGCCCGGCGCTACGGACCACCGGCCGCGTTGCGTTACGCACCACCAGCGCTATTGTACGTGGTGCCGTCAACCCGCCGCCTTCCGCCGAGTGCCAGTGCAGCGCGCGTCGCGCGCGCAACGCGCGTCGCGCGCGCAACTCGCGCCGCTTGCCATCCGCGCTCTGTGCTCACCCTGCTCGTTCTCGCCGCGGCCGCTGCGGTGGGTGGGTGCGCACGTGAAGGTCGTTCGTCGTCGGCGCGCGACTCCCCCCCCGATTCGCTCGACGCGCCCGCGGCAGCGGGCGACTCGGCTGCCGCGCGAGACGCCGCCGCCGCGAGCGATTCCGCCGCCTCCCGCGACTCCGCGGTCGTCCGCAGCGCGCCGCGGACACGCGCGGCCGCGCGCCTCGGCCCGCTCGCCGACAGCATCTCCAGTCGCATCGTGTGGGTCGCGCGCGACCAGCGGTGGTTTCTCGCGGCGGTGCGGGGCGGCCGGCTTCTCCTCGATCTCGGGCGCGTGGACGTGCCGGTCAAGACCCCACCGCGTCTCACGGCGCTCCGCGATGCCGCCGGCTCGTTTGCTCCACTGCGGGTGGACGATCACCTCCGGCTCGCTGGGTCGTGGGGTACCGTGGCCGCGACGGTCACCGGCTACGATGTGTGGAACGGCCGCGTCGTCGCCACGCTCGACGTCCCCCCCGCCGTGGATTCAGCGCTCGGCGTAGGGAGCGCCGCGGCGGGTGCGTCGCCAGGGTTGGCGCCGGGCGCTGCCGCGCGGGGGGAGCCGCCGCAGCGGGTCGCGGCCGCGGTGCGCGCGGATGGGGACAGCGCGGCGGCTGGCGCCGTGCCCGCGGCGAATGGGCCCGGAGCGGCGCCGGC
>JBBJNN010000118.1:0-14701 GCA_037720885.1 Gemmatimonadaceae bacterium
CCACGCGCGAGACGGAGCGCACGTCAACGCGCGAGCCCGCACCGTCGGCCGCCACGCGTACCACGACGTCGTCGCGAAAGCCGAACCACCGCGTGCGGTCGGTCGCCTCGACGCGCCCCTCGGCGGAGTCGGCGGCCACGATCTCCCACCCGCTCGCGCGCGCGGTGGCGAGCGCAGCCGAGTAGGCGCGCGCCGGCGGCACGGTGAGCGCGAGTGGCACGATGTCGGGGTACGCCGAGCGCTGCTGCGCGGCCACGGAGTCGCCGCCGTACTCGGCGGGGTTCGCCGCATCGGCCCGGAGCGGGAGGACCGCGACGAAGCGGGGCGGGTTCCGTGTATCAGTCGTGATGTCGTGGATCGGCGGCGCGGCCATGCCGCCGCGGCGGAAGCTCCAGGGCACCGCGATCGCGGCCGCCCCGAGTGCCATGCCGAGCAGCGAGAGCAGGAATCCCCGTCGTCCGCTCCCCGGCCTGGTGGCGAGCGCGCCAAGGAGGGAGAAGCTGACAGCGGCGATGCCGCCGTAGGCGGCGTAGCGCAGGAACGTGAATCCCGTTCGGAAGTCCCACCAGCCCGCGCGAGTGCCGGGTCCGGCGAGCGCGAGCGCGAGGGCCGCGAGGATGGCGAGCGCGGGACCGATCACCGCGATGATCGGGAGCGGACGACGTGGTGGCACGTAGGTGCTCATAGGGGAGGAACGTATCGGCACTCGGCACTCGGCACTAGGGACTCGGTCATCGGTCATCGGCTGTGGGGTCACACTCCGAGGCACCACGACCGACTCCCTTGGCAGCGCCGAGCGCCGAGCGCCGAGCGCCGAGCGCCGAGCGCCGAGCGCCGAGCGCCGAGTGCCGAGTCCCGAGTCCCGAGTCCCGAGCCTTACTCCGAGCGTAGCGCGATGATCGGGTCTACACGCGCCGCGCGCCGCGCGGGCACGTACGACGCGAGGAGCGCCACGGCGGCAAGGATGACGGCGCCCGCAGCGACCGTCGCGGGGTCCCGTGGCCCCACACCGTAGAGGAGCGTGGCGAGGACGCGGCCGAGCGCCAGGAAAAGCGCGGCGCCTGTCACCAGCCCGACTGCAGCGAGCAGGAAGCTCTGACGCATGATCATTGCGACGACGCCGCGCGCGCCGGCGCCGAGCGCCATGCGAATGCCGATCTCGGAGCGGCGTTGGCTGACGACGTACGCGATGACTCCGTAGATGCCGACTGCGCTGAGCAGCAAGGCGATCCCCGCGGCGATGCCGAGGAGCACCATCGGGAACGACACGCGCGTCATGGACCCGGTGATGAGATGGTCGAGCGTCCGGACGTCCACGACGGGCACGTCCGCGTCAATCGCCGCCACCGCGCGCCGGATCGCCGGCGTCAGCCCCTGCGGATGCGCGACCCGCGTGCGCACCACGAACGCCATTCCGCCTGGTGGGGACCAGAGCGACGTGCCGGGAATCGGCTTCATCGGGTAGTACACGATCTCGGCGGGCGGCTCGTCCATGCGCTTCGCGCGCACGTCTTCCGCCACGCCGACCACGCGGTAGTAGGGCGGCTGTTGACCGTTCGATTTGATCCCCTTGCCAATGGGGTTCTCGCTCGGCCAGAAGTGCTGGGCAAGTGCCCGGCTCACGACCGCCCCCGCGACGCCGTTCTCCGTCTCCTCCCAGGTCGGCGCGCGTCCCTCGAGCGCGATGCCCATCGCGCGGAAGTAGCCTGGTGCGGTGAGCGGCGTGGCCACACACTTCGGCAAGGCGCCCGGCGAGAGCGGCTCGTTCTCCGCAAACACGACCGAGCAGCCGCTCGAGCTCAGCGGGAGCCAGGTGCTGGCGCCGACCGCCTCGACGCCGGGAATCGCGGCCAGGCGCGTCTGCAACTCGCGGTAGAACGCGCCGGTCGTCGCGAACGTACCATACTTGGCGTTGGGGACGGCCACGCGGAAGCTGAGTGCGCCCTCCGGCCGGAACCCGGGGCGCACACCGCGCAGGGCGCCGAAGCTCCGGAGGAGCAGGCCAGCGCTGGACAGGAGCACGAGTGCGAGCGCCACCTGCGACACGACGAGCGCGCTACGGGCCGCGTTCCGCCGCCTGGATGATGTGAGGCCGCGCCCGCCCTCCCGCAACGTGGTGACATCCACTTCCGTGTGCCCAAGCGGAATGAGACCGAAGGCGACACCGGTAACGAGCGCCGCCCCGAGGGCGAAGAGGACGCCCGGCCACCCGAGCCCCGCGCCGGCGAGCCGCGGAATGTCGGCCGGAGCGAGCGCGAGCAGGAGCCGCAACGCGAGATACGAAACCCCGAGCCCGCACGCGGCGGCACCGAGCGAGAGGAGCACGCTCTCGGCGAGATAATAGGTGGCGAGGTGGCTGCGCTCCGCGCCAAGCGCGCTGCGGATGGCCACCTCCCGCCGGCGTGCCTCGAAGCGCACGAGAAAGAGGTTGGCGACATTCGCGCAGGCGATGAGGAGCACGAGCCCCACCGCGGCGAAGAGGATCCACAGCGCGCGCGTGATCGTCGGGCCGAGCACGTCATCGCGAAGGGGCGTGACGTCGACCGCGAAGTGGTAGTTACGCATGAAGGCAGCCGAGTACGCGCCCGGAAAGAGCTCGGTGAACTGCGCCGTGAGCCGCGCGAGGTCCGCACGCGCTGCTTCGGGCGTGGCACCGTCCTTCAGCCGGCCGACGACGCTCAGCCAGTGCGAGTTCTCCTGCCGCGCGCCAGGGTCGAGCGCGAGCGGCACATAAATATCAGCCTGTTCCTGGTCGGCCGGCATGCGGCTCCCCTCGGCGAGCACACCGATCACCTGGGCGACTTGCGCCTCGATCGTGACCGTACGCCCCACGACGCCCGGGTCGGCGCCGAAGCGCGACCGCCAGAGTGCATGGCTCAGCACGGCTACGGGGGGGGCGCCACGCCTGTCATCGTCCGCCGTGATGAGACGCCCGATCGCCGCACGCATGCCAAGCACACGCGGGATGCTGGCCGTTACGCTCATCACACTCACGCGCTCGGCGCCGTCCGCGCCGAGGAGCGTCCCATCGCCGCCAGCGTATGCACCCATCTCGGAGAAGGTCCGGTTGTGCCCCAGATAGTGGAAGTAGCCGGCTACCGAGACGCCCCACTTTCCCGCGGTGGCGGCACCGGAGACCTGGCTCGCGATGGTCACGAGCTGGTCGGGTTCGCGGTATGGGAGGGGCCGGAGCACCACCGCCTCGAGCACGGTGAAGATCGAGGTGCTCGCGCCGAGCCCAAGCGCGAGAGTGAGCATCGCGATGGCAGTGAAGCCCGGGCTACGCCGGAGCGAGCGCAGCGCCAGTCGGGCGTCGCGGCGTACCGACTCCACGATGTCGCCAGCCTCTCGCCGGCGGCGTGTTGCGGCATCGATGGACGCCACCTCCGAGCCGATGCGCGCGACGTCGCCGAATCGCGCCCGCGCCTCCCGCTCGGCCTCCTCGCGCGGCATCCCCTGCGCGACGAGCTCCTCGATCCGCCCCTCGATGTGGAAGCGCAACTCGGTGTCCACGTCCTCCCGCGCGCGCTGCCCCGGTAGCGGCAAGTGGAACGCGGGGCGCGCGTCGCTTGGCCGCTCGCGCTCCGCGCTCACTGGGCACCCTCCGCGGCGAGCACCAACCCGACGGCCTCCGTATAGCGCGACCACTTCGACAGCTCGGCTGTGAGCTGCCGGCGGCCGAGGGCGCTGAGGCGGTAGAACTTGGCCTTGCGGTTCTGCTCGGTGAAGCCCCACGCCGAGGCGAGCCAGCCGCGCTGCTCCATGCGGTGGAGCGCCGGGTAGAGGGCGCCCTCCTCGATCTGGAGCCGCTGGCCGGTGACACGCTCGATCCAGCGCAGCACGGCGAGACCGTGCATCGGTCCCCAGGAGAGTGTCTTGAGGACGAGGAGGTCGAGCGTCCCCCGGAGGAGGTCGAGCTCGGGCGGTGGCGATGGGGACATCGGCAGCTCCGGTGCGTGGCCTAAGGTTCTTAGGCAATACTGCACGCGCTCACCTAAGGTTTCAAGGTGAGCAGGCCGTTCTGTCCGGAGCGCCGCGGCTCGCGCGGGCTCCGGCGAGGAACCCGCGCCTGGGAAGCGCTAGCGCGACATCGCGCCCATCGCTTCCGCCCCGAGCACGCCACGCAGCTCGCCGAGGAGCACGTCGAGCTCCTTCCGCAACACCCCGTAGCGCTCGACCGCGTCGCGGCCGACCTTCTGATCGGCGCCGTTCGTCAGGCTGGCGAGATACGTGCTGTGCGCCTGCAGGCCGGGCGTGCTGTAGCGGATCGCGGGCGTGAGGAGCTTCGCCTCGATCGCCGCGAGGCGGCGAAGGGTGTCGGCGGAGGCGCCGGCACCGGCGGCGGCCAGCCGCCGGCGCGCCAAGCGGGCGCTCGCGACGGCGCGGTTGACGTCGCTCACGAGGTCGCGCACGCGCATGTTGTGCTCGAACTGCTCACGCATCACGGCGAGCGTCACGCCGTCGCGCGTCATGCGCGGATCGGGCTTCAACACGAGCGGCTGCGTCGCGCTCCACTCCCCCACCTTGAGGCGGAGCCGGTAGGTTCCCGGGACGGCCGTGGGCCCGCCGCCGCCGGGGCTCTGGGACACCGCATCCCAGGCGCCAGGGTAGCTCAGATCCCACACGAAGCGGTTGAGGCCCACCATCTTCGTCAGACGCGTCGCGCCACCGCGACCGCGGCGCCCGCCACCCCCCACCATGTCGGGATCTTCAGCCGCCCCCGCGGCCGCGGGGGGGACGGGCGCGGCGCCTTCACGCGCGACAGTCGCCGGCGCCCCCTCGCTCGAGAAGGCGCGAACCACCTTCCCGGCCGCGTCGAGGATCTCGAGCGTGAGTGGGCCGGCGGGTGCGCTCGCCAGGTAGTAGTCGATCATCGCACCGGGCGGCACGTACTGCGGCGCGGCCGCCCCGCCGCCCCGCCCGAAGCCACCCCCCGCCGAGTAGCGCATGCGGAAGGCGTCTCGCGGCTTGAAGAGGTGCGCGGGCGCGGCGGCTATCTGACCGCTCCATTCGTGGAATGGAGAGAGGTTGTCGAGGATCCAGAACGACCGCCCCTGCGTCGAGATGACGAGATCCTTGCGGAAGACCCGCATGTCGGTGATCGGGGTCGCCGGCAGGTTGAGCTGGAGCGGCTGCCAGCGCGCGCCGTCGTCGAACGAGACGTACATCCCGAACTCCGTGCCGGCGTAGAGCAGCCCCTCGCGGTCCGGGTCCTCGCGGACGACGCGCGTCGGCTCGTCCGCGGCGATCCCGTTCGAGCCGGGGGTAAGGCGCGTCCAGGTGCGACCGTAGTCGTTCGTGCGGAAGATGTAGGGCGCGAAGTCGCCGAGCAGGTACCGGTACGCGGCGATGTAGGCGGAGCCGGCGCGGTGCGGCGAGGGCTCGATGGTTTGCACGCGCCCGCCCGGCGGCAGATCCTTCGGCGTGACGTTCGTCCACGTCTTCCCATCGTCGCGCGTCACGTAGACCGGGCCGTCGTTCGCGCCCGTCCAGATCACGCCTTTCGCCAGCGGCGATTCCCGGATCGCGTAGAGCGTGCTGTAGAACTCCTCACCCGTCACGTCGCGCGTGATCGGCTCGCCGCTCACGCCCTGATAGCGCGGATCGTTGGCCGTGAGGTCCGGGCTCATCTTCTCCCAGGTGACGCCCTCGTCGCGCGTGCGATGGAGGTATTGCGAGCCGTAGTACACGACGCGCGGGTCGTGCGGTGAGATCTCCATCGGCGACACGCGCTGGAAGCGGAGAATGAGATCCTTGGCGGGGTTGCCGTAGAGCGACTGGGCGCCTACCCAGTACTGCTTCTCCTGCCCCGTGCGCAGGCTCATGCGGCTGTACTGCCCCTTGCACGACGCGTAGATGGTATCGGGGTTGGTGGGGTGCGGCATGATCGGCCCCGTCTCGCAGCCAGGCCCCGAGCGCCACTCCTCCGCCTGCCCCGAGCCGAGTGGGAGACTTGGGACGATGAGGGTGGAGTTGTCCTGCTGCGCGCCGTAGAGGCGGTAGGGAATCTGGCTATCGACCGCCACGCCGTAGATCTCGGCCGTCGGCTGGTTGTACTGCGTGGACCACGTGCGCCCGCCGTCGAGGGAGACGTTGGCGCCGCCGTCGTTCGACTGGACGAAGACATTGCCATCGCGCGGGCTCACCCACATGTCGTGGTTGTCGCCATGCGGGGTCGGCATCGAGCGGAAGGTCTTCCCGCCGTCGGTGGACTTGAAGAAGCCCTCGGCGCCGGCATACACGACGTCGGCGTTCGTGGGATCGGCGGCGAGAGTGGTGTAATAGAAGGGGCGCTGGAGGAGCGAGCCCTGCGAGTTGAGCAGCGTCCAGTGCTCGCCAGCATCGTCCGAGCGGTAGAATCCGCCGCCCGGCAGCGCCTCGATCAGCGCGAACACCCGGCTCGGGTTGGCGGCAGTGACGGCGAGATTGCTCTTCCCGAAGAGCTCCGAGGGGAGGCCGTCGGTAAGCTTCCGCCACGAATCGCCGCCATCGGTGCTCTTGTAGAGCCCTCCCTCGCGTGCGCCACTGATGATCGTCCAAGGCTTGCGCTCGCCGCGCCACATCGACGCGAAGACCACATTCGGGTTACCGGGCTGCAGCTCGACGTCGGCCGAACCGGTGCTGTCGGAGACGAAGAGGACTTTCTGCCATGTCTTCCCACCGTCCCTGGTGCGGAAGACACCGCGCTCCGGGTTCGGCTTGAACGCATTCCCGACAGCGGCGACGTACACGACATCCGGGTTCGTCGGATGGATGCGGACGCCACCGATCTGCCCGGCCTCGCGCAGGCCGGCGAAGCTCCAGGTGCGCCCGGCATCGGTCGATTTGTAGACGCCCCGCCCCGTGGAGACGTTGCTCCGGATGCCATCCGACCCGGTCCCCACGTAGATGACGTTCGGGTCCGAGTCCGCGACGGAGATGGCGCCGATGGAGCCGACCGGGATCTGACCGTCGGAGATCGGTGTCCAGTTGACGCCGGCGTCGGTCGTGCGCCAGATGCCGCCGCCGGTGCCGCCCATGTAGAAGGTGCGCGGTTGCGAGGGCACGCCGGTGACGGCGGTGACGCGTCCTCCGCGCGCCGGCCCCACCATGCGGTAGCGAAGCTCCTTGAACATCGCGGGGTCGAAGGTGATGTCGCCCCGTGCGGGTGCGCGCGCCGCGGGAGCCGCTCGAGTGCCCGGCGCGTCCCGGGTGGCTTGCGCGTGCGTGGCGACGCTCGCGACAGCGGCGAGCGCGGCGGCGGTGAGGAGCCAGCCACTGAAGCGGGTGGCGATCCGAATGACGCGAGGCGCGTTGTCCATAGGGGCCTTGTGACGGATGGGTCGGGGCGCGGCGTAGGAGTCGCGGCGCCCGGGCATCATAGGCGTGCGGGCGCCGCGAAGGAAGAACGCGCGGCGCGGCGGCCGTGCTGCGACGCGCCATTCTCGCGCGGAGCATGTGCTTGCGTGGACAGCGCGGGCCGCATCCGCTAGAATCGGGACCGTCCCCCTCCGAAGGAGCTTCCCATGTCACACCGGTCCCGTCCCCACCCGGCGCGCGCGGCGTTTCCGTTCGCGCTGGCCGCCGGGCTCGCCTTCGCGTCCGCACTCCCCGCGGCGGCACAGGAGAAGCGCAGCGACACGCTCCTCACCGTCGAGAAGTACCTCGACTACGAAACGGCCGCCGAGCCGCAGATGTCCCCGGATGGGTCGCAGATCATCTATACGCGCCGGTGGGTCAACAAGCTGGAGGACCGGTTCGAGTCCGCGCTCTGGATCGTGGGTGCCGACGGATCGCGGAACCGCTTCCTGACGAAGGGCGGCGCTGCCGTCTGGTCGCCCGATGGCACCCGCATCGCCTACCTGGCGGAGGGGGAGCCCAAGGGGTCGCAGATCTTCGTGCGCTGGATGGACGCCGAGGGGGCGACCTCGCAGGTGACGCGTTCCGGCGAGTCGCCGGCCGACGTCCGCTGGTCGCCCGACGGAAAGTGGCTCGGCTTCAGCACGATCGTGCCGAAGCCCACGCCGTGGAAGATCGACATGCCCGACGCACCGGCCGGGGCGAAGTGGACACCCGCGCCGCGGATCGTGCAGTCGCGCCACTTCCGCCAGGACCGCCGCGGCTTCCTGGAGCCAGGGTTCCGGCACCTGTTCGTCGTCCCCGCCGACGGGGGCACGCCGCGCCAGGTCACGAAGGGCGACTGGAGCGTCGGCGCCCGATTCGACGCGCTCGACGGCGCCGTCGGTTGGGATTGGACGCCCGATGGCCGCACGATCGTCGCCGATGGTCTGGCCGACTCCACGGGGGATGCGAACTACCGCAACTCGAACATCTACGCCATCGACGTGGCCACCGGCGCGCTGCGGAAGCTGAACCCGCAGGACGGCGAGTGGTCGTCGCCCGTCGTCTCGCCGGACGGACGGCGGATCGCCTACCGCGGCTACACCGAGGTCGCGAACTCCTACCACGCGTCCGAGCTGTACGTGATGAGCATCGACGGCAGCGGGGCGCGGAAACTCTCGGGCAGCATGGACCGCGACGTCGGGAATCTCACCTGGGCGCGCGATGGGAGCGGCGTCTACTTCGCGGCGGACGATCGCGGCACCTCGAACGTGCACTTCGCGCCGCTCGCCGGCGCCGTTCGCGCCGTCACGACTGGCGAGCACATGCTCGGCGGCTTCTCCATGTCGAAGAGTGGTGGCGCGGTGGCGGTGCGGACGAGCTTCCAGATGCCGCCAGACATCGTGCGCATCGGGGCCGCGCGCACGGCGGGTGCTCCGGTGGGCGGCACGCTCACGCAGCTCACGCGGGTGAACGAGGACCTGCTCTCGCGGGTCGGGGTCGCCCCGGTCGAGCGCGTCCAGTACGCGTCGAGCGGGGGCACGCAGGTGGATGGGTGGATCGTCAAGCCTGCCGGGTTTGACCCGTCGCGGAAGTATCCGCTCATCATGGAGATTCACGGCGGGCCGCACGGGATGTACAACGTCGGCTTCAACTACATGTATCAGAACTTCGCCGCGAATGGCTACGTGGTGCTCTACACCAACCCGCGCGGCTCCACCGGCTACGGCAGCGCGTTCGGGAACGCGATCATGCACGCCTATCCGAGCGTGGACTACGATGACCTGATCGCGGGCGTGGACGCGGTGATCGGCCGCGGGTACGTGGACACCACGCGCATGTACGTCGGCGGGTGCTCGGGGGGCGGGGTGTTGTCGAGCTGGGTGATCGGCCACACCAACCGGTTCGCGGCCGCCGCGGTGCGCTGCCCGGTGATCAACTGGATGAGCTTCGCCGGCCAGACAGACGTGCCGCTCTTCACGTACAACTTCTTCGACGCGCCGTTCTGGGAGAAGCCGGAACAGTGGCTCAAGCAGTCGCCGCTCATGTACGTCGGCAACGTGACGACGCCCACGATCGTGATGACGGGTGAGATGGACCTGCGCACGCCGATGGCGCAGAGCGAGGAGTACTACGCGGCGCTCAAGGCGCGCGGCATTCCGACCGCGCTCCTCCGCTTCGAGGGGGAATATCACGGCACCAGCTCGAAGCCATCCAATTTCATGCGGACGCAGCTCTACATGATGAGCTGGTACAACCGGTGGCGACGGAGCGGCGGCGCGACGCCGACGCTCAGTACGCAGTAGGGGACGCCAGCGCGGGGTGACAAACGTCACCCCGCGCTGCTGACGTTCCGCAATTGTCGCGCTGCCGGCCGCGGCGTACCATGCGTGTGACCCTTCCTCACACTGGCTCACACTGGTTCGCCATGCGACTCGCCACTCTGTCAGCACGCTCGCGCTCACGATCGCGCGTTCTCCCGACGCCTGCCCTACCGCGCGGCGGCCACGTCGCATCGCTCGCGCTCGTCTTCGCCATCACGCTGGCGTTCGCGCCGCGGCCGACGCTCGGTGCGCAGGGCTCCTCCGGCGCGCCGCCCGCGACGCTCATCCGGAACACCCGCGTCTTCGACGGAGCCCGCGTGCTCGAGCGGCAGGACGTGCTCATCCGCGGCGGGACCATCGCCAGCGTCGGCCGGTCACTCGCGGCGCCCGCGGGTGCCCAGGCGGGTACCCGCGTGCGGGTTGTTGACGGATCAGGCAAGACCCTGATTCCGGGACTCGTCGACGCCCACACGCACACGTTCGGCGACGCGTTGGTGGAGGCGGTCGTCTTCGGCGTGACCACGGAGCTCGACATGTTCACCGACGCGGCCTTCGCCCGCTCGATGCGCGCCGAGCAGGCAGCCGGGAAGGCGGCGGCGCGAGCGGACATCTTCTCTGCGGGGACGCTCGTGACCGCGCCCAAGGGGCACGGCACGGAGTACGGGATGCAGATCGCCACGATCTCCTCCCCCGACTCGGCGCAGGCCTTCGTGGACGCGCGCCTCGCCGAGGGCTCGGACTGGATCAAGATCGTGTACGACGACGGCGCCACGTACGGCATGAAGCTCCCCACGCTGGATGAGCCGACCATGCGCGCGGTGATCGCCGCCGTCCACCGCCGCGGCAAGCTCGCGGTCGTGCACATCGGCTCCCTCGCGGGCGCGCGCGCGGCGATCGAGGCCGGCGCAGACGGGCTCGTTCACCTCTTCGTCGATCGCGCTCCCGACGCCGGGTTCGCCAGGCTGGCGTCCGCCACGGCCCGCGCTGCCGGGACGGGCCGCGCCGCGGGCACCTCGGCGTTCGTCATCCCGACGCTCACGGTACTCCGGAGCATCACCGGCACGCCGGGCGGCGGCGAGCTGGTGAAGGACGCGCGCTTCGAGCGCTACCTGAGCGCCGCCTCTCGCACGCTGCTCGGGCAGGCGTTCCCGCGCCGCCCCGGCGCGCCTCCGGTGAGCTACGCGGCAGCCGAGGCGACGGTGCGCCAGCTCGACGCGGTGGGCGTCCCGATCCTTGCCGGCACGGATGCGTCGAACCCCGGTACGTCGCACGGCGCGGCGCTCCACGGCGAGCTGGAGCTGCTCGTGAAGGCGGGGCTCACCCCCGTGAAGGCGCTCGCCGCGGCGACGAGCGTGCCGGCGCGCGCCTTCCGCCTCGCGGACCGCGGGCGGATCGCCGCCGGCGCGCGGGCGGACCTCGTGCTCGTGAATGGCGACCCCACGCGCGACATCACCGCGACGCGTGACATTGCCGCGGTATGGAAGGGAGGCGCGCGCGTTGACCGCGATGCGTTCGCCAAGGTCGTTGCCGACGCGCGCGCGGCTGTCGCCCAGGCACCACGGGCGCTCGCGGCCGGGCTCGTGAGCGACTTCGAGAGCGGCTCCGCCGTCGCGGGCTTCGGAAGCTGGATGCCATCCACGGATAGCTACGCCAACGGGCAATCCACGGGCGAGATGACGGTGATGAACGGCGGCGCGAACGGTTCCGCGAAGTCGCTCGCGATGAGCGGAACGATCTCCGGCGCGGTGCCCTACGCCTGGGCAGGCTCGATGTGGTCGCCGAACGTGCAGCCGATGACGCCGGCCGATCTCTCGTCGAAGAAGGAGATCGCGTTCTGGACAAAGGGCGACGGCAAGACGTACCGCCTGATGATCTTCGCGCAGAGCAAGGGGATGACGCCCCTCATTCAGACGTTCGTCGCCGGCCCCGAGTGGCGCGAGGTCACGATCCCCTGGTCGGCGTTCGGCGTGGACGGTAAGGACGTGATGGCACTCGTCTTCGCGGGTGGGCCCACGCCAGGCGCCTACGCATTCCAGATCGACGATCTGCGCCTCCGCTGACCGACAGATGACCGCTGCTCTCTCCCCAAGCCGCGCGCCCGGTGCCACTTCACGCGCCACCGCGCGCGCTGACGATGCGCCAGGCGACGCGGCCGCCGAGCTTCGCGCGGCAACGAAGCGCTACGGCGCGGTGACGGCTCTCCGCGATGTGACGCTCTCCCTCGCGCCCGGCGCGGTGACCTCGCTCCTCGGCCCCAATGGCGCCGGGAAGACGACTGCCGTGCGCCTGCTCCTCGGCCTCACCTCGCCGAGCGCGGGCAGTGTTTCCGTGTTCGGTGGCGACCCTCGCTCGACCGCGACGCGCGAGCGGATCGGCGCGATGCTGCAAGTCTCGAAGGTGCCCGAGTCGCTCCGGGTGCGGGAGCACATCGCGCTGTTCCGGACCTACTACCCCGACCCCCTGCCCTACGCAGACGTGATCGCCGCCGCGGGTCTCGAGGGCCTCGACCGCCGGCTCTTCGGCACGCTCTCGGGCGGCGAGAAGCAGCGAGTACTCTTCGCGCTCGCCCTCTGCGGGAACCCCGACCTGCTCGTGCTCGACGAGCCCACCGTCGGATTGGATGTGGAGTCGCGGCGCAGGCTCTGGGCGGGGATCCGTCACCTGCGCGACGAGGGGCGCGCCGTGCTGCTCACCACGCACTACCTCGACGAGGCCGACGCGCTCGCCGACAGCATCATCGTGATCGCGCGCGGCGAGATCGTCGCGCAAGGGACGCCGGCGGAGATCAAGTCGCGTGTCGCGCGCCGGCGCGTGCGCTGCGTCACGTCCCTCGCTCCCGACGCCATCCACGCACTCCGCGCGCTCGCGGAGGGCGACGTCATCCGACGCGAGGGGAACGTGACCGAGATTCTCACCCTGCGTGCCGAGGGCGTGGTGCGGGCGCTCCTGCTTGGCGACCCCTCGCTGACGGGGCTGGAGGTGGCGAGTGCCGGGCTGGAGGAGGCGTTCCTCGCGCTCACGGCGGACACCGATCGCGTTGTTTCGTCAGCGGAGGTGGCCACGTGAGCACCACCGTGCAGGCCCCCTCGGCGAGAGCCGACGCCATGCGCGCCACCGCGGCGCGACGGCGCGGGGCGCGGCTCCCGCGCATCCTGGCCGCCGAGATCCGGAGCGAGTTCCTCAAGATCGCGCGGATGCCGGCGTACACGATTCCCGTCGTCGCCTTCCCCGCGCTCTTCTACGGGGTGTTCGGTCTGGTCTTCAGATCGGGGCGCGCGGGGCCGGCTGCGGCGCCCATGTCGGCGTATCTCATCGCCACGTACGGCACGTTCGGTGTGGTGGGAGCCGCGCTCTTCGGCCTCGGCGTGGGCGTCGCGACGGAGCGCGGGCAGGGGTGGCTCACGGTGAAGCGCGCCAGCCCGATGCCCGCGATCGCGTACTTCGTCGCGAAGGTGGCGATGAGCATGATGTTCGGCGCGCTCATCGCGGTCGTCCTCTCCCTGATGGGAGTAGTGCTCGGGCACGTCAGCATGCCGGCAGAGCGCTGGATCGCGCTCGTGCTCACCCTGGTGTTGGGCGCCGCACCGTTCTGCGCGCTCGGCTGCGCCATCGGCTATCTCGTCGGCCCCAACTCGGCGCCGGCCATCACCAATCTGCTCTACCTCCCCATGGCGCTCGCGTCGGGGCTCTGGATTCCGATCGAGTTCCTTCCAGGGGCGATCCGCGCGATCGCGCCGGCACTGCCGCCCTATCACCTGTCGCGCCTGGCGCTCTCGGCCATTGGCGCAGACACGTCGTCGGCAGCCGGTCACGTGGCGGCACTCGCCGGCTTCACTGTCCTGTTCGTGGCGATCGCGGTCGCCGCCTACCGCCGGGACGAGGGCAAGACGTATGGTTGAGCATGGCCTGCTCGGCTCGACGCCCGGTTTGAATGACGAACGCCGCTGACCCACCGCTCGACCGCCGCTTCCGGCTCCTCCCACCGAACAAGTACATCGCGTGGACGCCGTACGCGTGGCTCATCTACCTCCCGACGTTCCTGATCGAGCCGATTACCGGAACGCGCGCGGGGACGACGGGCGCCGGCGGATGGGCGCTCACGCTGCTCGGCCTCGCCGTGTTTCTCGCCGCCTATTTCCGGGGGTACTGGGTGCGCGGGCGGCAGCTGCTCCCGATCATGGCGATCCAGCTCGCGCTCGGCGTGCTGTACGCGCCGGTGAACACGGGCTCGTCGGTCTTCTTCGTCTACGGCGCCAGCTTCGCCGCGCAGCTCGGCCACACGCGTGATGCACTACGCGCGATCCTCCTCTTCACCGCCGTCGCCGCGCTGACGGCGTGGGCGACGCACGCGCCGCTCTATTTCTGGATCACCGCCGTCGGCTTCACGCCGCTCATCGCCGCCGTGAACTTCCACTTCGCGCAGGTGGGGCGCGCGAACACCAAGCTGCGCCTCGCGCAGGAGGAGGTGGAGCATCTCGCGGCGGTGGCCGAGCGTGAGCGTATCGCCCGCGACCTGCACGATGTACTGGGCCACACGCTCTCGCTCATCGTACTCAAGGCGGAGCTCGCGGCGAAGCTGGCCGAGCGCGACCCGCGGCGAGCCGTGCAGGAGATCCGGGATGTGGAGCAGGTGTCGCGGAAGGCGCTACACGAGGTGCGCGACGCGATCCGCGGCTACCGCGCGACGCTCCCCGACGAGGGCGAGCGGGCGCGTTCGCTGCTCCGTGCGGCGGGCATCGCCTGCGAGATGGACGTGGCGCCGCCACCGCTCGATCGTTCGCGCGAGGAGGCGGTGGCGCTCGCGCTCCGCGAGGCGGTGACGAACGTAGTGCGGCACTCCGGCGCGAGCCGCTGCCGGGTGCGCGTGGCCGAGGTGGCCGGCGCGTGCGTGCTGGAGGTGACCGATGACGGACGCGGCGGCGATGGGGCGGACGGGAGCGGGCTCCGCGGGATGCGGGAGCGCGTCGAAGCGCTCGGCGGCAAGGTGGAGCGCGGCCGGGAGCGCGGCACGCGCGGGGCCATGCTGCGCGTGACTGTGCCGCTCGGCGAGGAACGCA
>JBBJNN010000119.1:0-14539 GCA_037720885.1 Gemmatimonadaceae bacterium
GGTGCCGGCGCCCGATACCTGGAGGGCGCTGACTGGAGCGGGCTCGTATCGGTGCTTGTTGGCGCGGAGGCGCCGGCGGCCGGCGGAGTGCTCCCGTTCATCGAGGTAGGCTACGGCGGCGGCTTCCGTATCGGCGTGGGTGCGCGTCGCGCGATCGCGGGACGGCGCTAGGGACGCCGCTAGCGCGGCCTGCTACCGGACAACACGACGCCCCCGGATTTCCGGGGGCGATAGCGCGACACTGCTCGATCCGATCGGGTACTTCTCGCGTGCTTCGACCTGCTACTGCGGGCTCTCGAGCGGCGCGCGCGAGGCGTGGTGACGGCTCCGGCGCCGAGTGACCGCCGTTACGCGGCGGACGCCGCTCCGCTTTCCGCGGCGACCTTCGCCTTGGGGGGCTGGGCGAACCGGAGGCCGAGCGTCTTCAACTCGGTGAGCTCGGAGTCGGCCAGCTCGGGATATCGCTCGCCGAGGTAGGCGACCGTGTCGTCGAACCACTCGGTCTGGTGCTCCAGATCGGCGCCGACGACGCCACAACGCATGATGTGTTGAAACAACTCGTCGCGCGACTGCTCGAACGGAGTGGGCGCCGACGGGGAAGGCTTCCGACGATTCTTGTTCTTGGCCATGTAGTAAGCGTTTGGGTGGAAATACTTCGCTTCGAAAAGTAAACAGGAAGCGCTCGGGATTCTAGCAATGATACGCGGCTCGCCGCCGTTTCGTTCGCTCCCTATACCACCTCCTCGGGGGTTCGTTCCGGTGTTTCCACGAACTCGATGAGGAGGCCGGCGAGGGCTTCCGGCAGCTCTTCCGGCACCAGCCGCCCGACGGCCGGGATCCGGACGAGCTGGCTACCGGGGATGGCGGCCTGGAGGCGGTCGGCGAGGGCGAGGTCGAGCCAGCGATCGCCCTCGCCCCAGACGATGAGGGTCTGCGCGCGGATCGCGGACAGGTCGAGCTCGTCGAGGTCATCGGCCTTGAGTGCGCGCGCGAGTGCCAGCAGGTGGGATACGCCGTCTCGCCCCACATACGGGGCGAGGTAGCGTGCGACGAGCCGCGGCGGCATGTACTGCGGGTCGAACACGCTCCCCTCGAGGACCGGCGTGAGGAGCGGTGCGGCGCCGAGCATCCCGCGCGAGACGCGGAGCGCGAAGCGCGCGGTGCCGCGGCGCACCCCCTTCACGTCGTCGGCCGGCCATTCGTCGAAGCCGACGGAGTTGATCAGCGCGAGCTTGGCCACGCGTGCTGGTCGGCGTACCGCGAGGATCTGCCCGACGCCGCCTCCGATGTCCACGCCGGCGATCGTGGCGCGCTCCACGCGCATGGCAGAAAGGGCGCGATCGAGGTAGTCGGCCTGCGCGCGGAGCGAGTAGTCGGCGTCGAAGGGGCGATCCGACTCGCCGTAGCCGAGCAGATCCACGGCGAGAGCGGTATGCCCGTGCTGAGCGATCGTCGGCCCGACGGCGCGCCAGAGGAAGCTCGAGGTTCCGAATCCGTGCAGGAGGACGATCGGCTCGCCCCCCTGTCCGTACCGCTCGACGTGGAGCGAGCCCGCGCCAGCGGGAATGCGGAGGATGTCGGCGTCGATGTCGGTCGCTCGCGGCGGGTGAGGGCGTGGCCCGGCGCGACGGCCTCCGGGCGCCATGATGCTCGCCGGGCGAAGCCCGCCGGTCAAGGGCCGCTTGGCCATGGCGCTCGGGGCGGATCGCTGGCCCGTTACCCGAGCGGCTATGGGGCGTCGTTCCGTCGCGGCGAGTGCGGGGTAGGTGTGGGGCCTGGCGACGGTGACTTCCTCACCGGGGGCGCAGCCGGTAGCTTTCGCGGTGTAACGGCTACTCCGCGTCCACGCACCACTCGCCCTGTCGGTCGTATTTTCCCCCGCAGCCGACAGACGGCGTCTATGCCGCTCCGGCGCCCGGGCACGCGAGGCATGCGCACGTCGCGCTGGGGGGCGGCGCGTCACCTGTCATACCCAACTCACGACGGTCACGGCGGAAGTGGAATGTCGGAGGAAACGTACGACGACACCCGGGCACGCAACCTGGAGCGCCTCCTGCGCGGCTTGGCCGCGCGGATCGAGGAGCTGGACGGGCGGGGCGAGCTTTTGCGGCACGCGGGCGAGCTGACGCAGCTCATCGGCGACGTCCGCAGCGAGCTCTTTCACTACGAGGTTCGCGCGACGTACGATACGCCCGAGGTGGCGGAGAACCGGCGCATCGTGGACGACGCGAGCACCCAACCAGAGAACGCATGGGACAAGACCGAGTGGGCACCGGAGCAGGACGACGAGGGCACGTGGTGAACGAGACGCCAGGGAAGGGAACGCCGGGAAAGGGAGCTCGGGCGCGCCCGAACGTCGTGAAAGCGCACAAGGGCAAGAGCTCCATGCGCCCTTTCTACGTCGGACTCGGCGTGGTCGCCGTCCTCGGCATCGCCGCGATCGGGTGGCAGTCGCGGAAGCCGAAGGCCGCGGCACGGATCGCCGCGGCGACGCCGGCGCAGGCAGAGGGCTATCTCTACGGCGCGCCGACCGCGCCGCTCACCATTCTCGAGTTCGCGGACTTCGAGTGTCCGGCCTGCGAGACCTTCGCCACGGTGACGGAGGCGGACGTCCGCAAGCGTATCGTGGATGCCGGGCTCGCGAACTTCCGCTTCTTCGACTTCCCGCTCGACCAGCACAGGCACACGATGCAGGCGTCGAACGCGGCGGCGTGCGCGAACGACCAGGGCAAGTTCTGGCCGATGCACGACCGGCTCTTCGCCGGACAGCCGAATTGGGCGAGCGCCCGAAATCCCAAAGGCACATTCCGCGAATACGCCAAGGAAGTCGGCGTCGAGCTCGGCGCCTGGGACGCGTGCTACGAGGCGAGCCGCCACCAGGGGCGCATCCTCGCGAACCGGGCGGAAGGGTTACGCCGAGGAGTCGGCTCGACGCCGACGTTCGTGATCGGACGCCGCGTCGTACCCGGAGCGCTGTCCTACGACGTCATCAAGGCCTACGTGGACACCGCGCTCGCCGAGATGCGCACGAGCGCGCCGGCGGTGACACCGCCCGATACGGGCCGGCCGCCCGCAGCGGCGCCCAGGCGGTGAGAAGTCGGATGGTGATCGCCCTCCTCTCCCTGGTGGGCGTATTCATCGCGCTCTACCTGACGCTGTACAAGGTGGGGATCATCGGCGAGCTGACCTGCACGGTCGGGTCGTGCGAGACGGTGAACACGAGTCGCTATGCCCTGTTCGTCGGCTTGCCCGTCGCGGCGTGGGGATTGGGCGCGTACGTCGTGCTCTTCGCGCTCGCGATCGCTGGGCTGCAGCCGGCCTACTCCGCGTCGCGCGGGGTGACGTGGGCCATCCTTGGTGTCGCGGGGTGGAGCGTGCTCTTCTCGGGGTGGCTTACCTACCTCGAGCTGTTCGTGATCCACGCCATCTGCATGTGGTGCGTGACGTCGGCGGTGCTGATCGCGCTCATCTTCGTGGCGGCCCTGGCCGACGTCCGCGCGACGGGCGCCGCTGCGATACCGCCGGACGGGACGGCGGATGCCGCGTCGGAGCCTGACGCGACAGCCCCGCAGCGATTCGGAGCGGTCGGTCGCTGACGCCGTTGGTACGGTGTGTGCCTCCAAGGGGTTAGGAGGGCGTCTCTCACGGGCGGTGCATGGATCTGTTCAGCCGGTTGTTTCCGGAAGGGGTGTTCGGGCGCAAGCTCAGCGCGTCGGCGGAGAAGCGCCTGCGGCTGGCCCAGGCGCGCGCCGAGGAGGCTGTGATCCGGGCGCACGTGGACAACGCGCTCATGTTCGTGGACACGCTGGCGGAGGATCTTCCCTTCGACCGCGCGCTCGACACGTACGTGCGGGTGATGGGGATCCCCGAGCCGATGGCCGGCACGATCGTCACGCGCACGCTCGTCGTGCTCGGCGAGGATCTCGTTCCGTATCGACGCCGCGTGCAGGACGGCCCACGCCCCGATGACAACCGCCCCGCGCTCCGGCTCAACGACGCGTCGGACGCGCGGCAGCGGGTGGTGAAGCGGGCGTAGCCTGGGGACTCGGCCGGCCGGGGCCACGATGCATCATGGCCCTACTCTTTCTCCTCGTATTGCTCCCGCAGGCTGGCCACCACGCCCGGGTCGGCGAGCGTCGACGTGTCGCCGAGCGCGCGACCCTCGGCGATGTCGCGCAGCAAGCGGCGCATGATCTTCCCCGAGCGCGTCTTCGGGAGGTCGGCGGAGAAGAAGATGTCGTCCGGGCGCGCGAGCGCGCCGATCTTCTTCGCCACGAATTCGCGGAGCTCGTCGCGAAGCGCGGGCGACGGGTGCGACCCTGTTCGTAACGAGACGAACGCCGCGATCGCCTGCCCCTTGAGCTCGTGCGCCTTGCCGATCACCGCGGCCTCGGCGACCGCGGGGTGCTCCACCAGGGCGGATTCCACCTCCATGGTGCCGATACGGTGGCCGGCGACGTTGAGGACGTCGTCCACACGGCCGAGTATCCAGAGGTAGCCGTCCTCATCGCGCTTGGCGCCGTCGCCGGCGAAGTAGAGATCTGGACGGCCCGGCCACTTCGAGAAGTACGTCTGCACGTAGCGCTCGTCGTCGCCCCAGATCGTCCGCAGCATCGACGGCCATGGCTGCGTGATGGCGAGGAGGCCGCCGCCGACCTTCACCGTCTCCCCTTTCGCATCGAGCACATCCACCGAATAGCCAGGGAGTGGGAACGTCGCGCTCCCGGGCTTGGTCTCGGTCAGGCCGGGTAGTGGCGAGATGACGATCGCTCCGGTCTCCGTCTGCCACCACGTATCCACGATCGGGCAGCGCTCGCGCCCGATCTGTTCGTGGTACCACATCCAGGCTTCGGGGTTGATCGGCTCGCCGACGGAGCCGAGGAGCCGCAGCGAGGACAGATCGTAGCGCGCTGGGTACTCGGCCCCCCACTTCATGAAGGCACGAATCGCCGTCGGCGCAGTATAGAAGATCGTGACGCCGTAACGCTCGCAGATCGCCCAGAAGCGGTCCTTGTCCGGCCAGTCTGGCGCACCCTCGTACATGAGGCAGGTGGCGCCGTTGGCCAGGGGACCGTAGACGATGTACGAGTGCCCGGTAACCCAGCCGATGTCGGCGGTGCACCAGTAGACGTCGTCCTCCTTGAGGTCGAAGACGTACTTCGCGGTCGACGCCGCGCCGGTGAGGTAGCCGCCAGTGGTGTGCACCACACCCTTCGGCTTGCCGGTGCTACCCGAGGTGTACAGGATGAACAGCATGTCCTCGGCGTCCATCGGCTCGGGCTCGCGCACCCCTCTCACGTCGCGCATGGCTCGATGCCACCAGAGGTCCCGCCCCTCTTTCATCTCGGCGAGCGACTCGTCGCCGCCCGCGGACGCGCGGCGCTGCACGACTACGACGTGCTCGATCGAGGGGCACTCCTCGAGTGCACGGTCCGCGTTGCGCTTGAGGGGCACGATCTGGCCGCGCCGGTAGCCGGTGTCGGCGGTCACGAGGAGCTTGCACTCCGAGTCGTTGATGCGGTCGCGCAGCGCCTCGGGGGAGAAGCCGCCGAAGACGACCGAGTGAATGGCCCCGACGCGGGCGCAGCCGAGCATGGCGATCGCCGCTTCCGGAATCATGGGCAAGTAGATCGCCACGCGATCCCCTTTCTTGATGCCGTGCCGGTCGAGCAGGAGAGCGAAGTGATTCACCTCGCGGTACAGGTCCCAGTAGGTAAGCGTTCGGCGGTCGCCCGGCTCTCCTTCCCAGATTATCGCCGCCTTATTGCGGCGCGGCCCACGGATGTGGCGGTCCAGGCAGTTGACCGACGCGTTGAGCTGCCCGCCGACGAACCACTTGGCGTGCGGCGGCTGCCAGTCGAGCACCTGATCCCAGGGCCGTGACCAACGGAGCTCTCCCGCCATGCGGGCCCAGAAGGCCTGGGGGTCGCGCCGCCCTTCCTCGTAGAGCCGCTCGTCGTTGACGTGGGCCGCGAGGCGGAAGTGCTCCGCCGTGGTGAAGTGGCGATGTTCCTGAAGCAGGACGTCGATCTCGGAGATCTCGGACATCTCGGACATGGGAAGCGGGAAGCGGGAAGCGAAGACGCGTGCGGTGGATGCTGATTGCGACGGTTCGGTGATGCTCGAATCGGGAAGCGGCGTAGATTCGTTCATTGGGGGGGCCCCCCAGCGTAGAGGAGGGCACGAAGACGGCGCGCCGCGGGAGCCGCCGCTCACAATCCGCACGCCGCGGTCCGCAGTCCCCTTTCCCCCCGCAATCTGCTACTCTTCCGGCATGCTGACAAACGCCGTGCGCCCGCGGTGAGCGACATCCAGCCGGTGCCGCATCAGCACCCCGAAGTCCATCCCGAGCCGGACTTCGATTCGCTCCACCGCTTCTCCGCCTGGCTCGAGCGCATGGGCAAGGCCGAGGCAACGGTCAATGCGTATCACGCCGACGTCGCGGATCTCGTCCGCGCTTACGCCCCGCGTCCCGTCGAAGACCTGCTCCCGACGGATCTCACGACGTACCTGCAGGGGCGGGCGCAATTCGAGGAGTGGTCCGCGCCCACCGTCCGCCGCCATCTGCAGGCACTCAAGGGATTCTACCGGTACCTCGTGAGCGACGAGGGCCTTCGCGCGCCGGGACCGGCCGAGGCGCTGTCCGAGCCCGTGCCCGAGCCGCGCGCGCCGCACGTGATCGCGGAGCGCGAGGTCCAGGCGATCTTCGCGTACCTGGCCGAGCGCGGACGCAGGCCAGAGGGCGCCGCCGAGCGAATGGACCTGGCGCTCTATGGCCTCTGCTACCACGCGGCGCTCCTCGTCAGCGAGGCGATCGGCCTCACGACCGACGCCGCGCGCGGCGGCCCCGCGGTGATGCAGCTCGACGTGATTGGCCGGCGTGGCGAGGAGAGCCGGGTGACGGTGCAGGGCGAGGTCGCCGCCTGGCTGGCCGCCTGGCTCGCCGAGCGACCGGAGCCCAAGCGCGCGGTTCACAAGCCGTTCGTGTTCATCCATCCACGCACGCGTGTGCATACCTCCCGTCAGCGCGCGTGGGATCGGCTCAAGCGGCTCGCGCGCGCGGCCGGTCTGGGCGACGACCTCGCCGACGCGATCACGCCGCACACGCTCCGGCACTCGTACGCCGCGCATCTCGCGGCTCGATCGGTGGGTGTCGCCGACCTCCGAACCGCACTCCGCCAGCACTCGCCACGCCACGCCGCGAAGTACCTCGCCGCGGCGCGCGAGTGAACGGTGAGTGAGGCGGCGGGCGAGCTCGCCGTCGAAACGCGAGGGCTTCGCCGCTCCTTCGGCGGACGGCGCGCGCTGGATGGTGTGGACCTCTCGTTGCGGGGCGGCGAGTGTCTCGCGCTCTTCGGGCCCAATGGGGCGGGGAAGACGACGCTGCTCCGCGTGCTCGCCGGTCTCCTGAGGCCAAGTGGCGGTACGGCCGCCGTCGGCGGCGTCGTGCTGCCGGGCGGC
The DNA here is from genome assembly GCA_037720885.1 of Gemmatimonadaceae bacterium. Taxonomy (GTDB): domain Bacteria; phylum Gemmatimonadota; class Gemmatimonadetes; order Gemmatimonadales; family Gemmatimonadaceae; genus JACMME01. The sequence goes on from JBBJNN010000119.1 coordinate 7,462, forward strand.
GCCGCGGCGCGCGCCGTCGTCGGACTCCTCTCGCATGCGAGCATGCTCTACGCGCCTCTCACCGCGCGCGAAAACGTCGAGTTCGCCGCGCGGCTACACGGCGTGCGCGACCCGCGTGCCGCGGCGGCGGCCGTGCTCGGTCGCATGCGCATCGCCGACCGGGCGGATGCTCCGGTCCGCTCATTGAGCCGCGGGATGCAGCAGCGCGTGTCTGTCGCGCGCGCGGTCGTCCACGACCCACGCGTCGTTCTCCTCGACGAGCCGTTCACGGGGCTCGACGAATCGGGTGCCGCGGCGCTCACGGCCGTGCTCGCAGAGCTCCGGACGTCGGGCGCCGCGCTCGTGCTCGTGACCCACAATCTCGCCGAGGGGCTGTCGCTCGCCACACACGCGGCAGTGATGCGCGCGGGCCGCTTCGCGCGCTACGAGGCGCGCCACGCCATCGATGCCGGCCGCTACGCCGCCGACTACCGGGAGTTGGTGGCCCATGGAGCGTAGCCTCCTTGCCGCGGCCTGGCTGATCGCGCGCAAGGACCTCGCGATCGAGCTCCGGACGCGCACGGCGTTCTTCTCGGCGCTCGTCTTCGCCCTGCTCGGGATCGTGATCTTCTTCTTCGCCTGGGACCCCACCGCCGTGCCTGCCGGCGACCTGGCGCCCGGTGTGCTCTGGGTGATCTTCACCTTCGCCGGGTTGCTCGGGCTCCAGCGGTCCTTCGGTGTGGAGCAGGCCGATCGCGCCATCGATGCGCTGCTCACGGCGCCGATTCCGCGCGAGGCGATCTATCTCGGCAAGGCGCTCGCGAACCTCGCGTTCGTGGCGGCCGTTCAACTCATCGCGATCCCGGCGGTGGCGCTCTTCTACAACGTGCCGATGGGCGCCATCGCGCCGACGCTCGCCGCGATCGCGCTGCTGGCCGCGATCGGACTCGTGGCGGTCGGGACGCTCTTCAGCGCGATGGCCGTCAATACGCGGCTCGCCGAGTTGCTGCTGCCGGTGCTGTCGCTCCCTTTCTTCGTACCGATCGTGATGCCGGCGGCGCAGGCCACCGCGAAGCTCCTCGCTGGCCGCCCGGTCGGCGAGGCCGCCGCTTGGTTGCGGCTGCTTGTCGCCTTCGACATCGTGTTCGTCGTGATCTGCATGTTTGCCTTCCCCTTCACGGTCGAGGAGTGAGTCACGCGGTGACGAACTCGATTCTCCGCGACGCGGCCCCGGTGCACGCGGGCCGCACCTCGGCGGCGCGACGCACGGGCGTGGATTGGATGCTCGTCGTCGCCATCGCCGCCGTCGCGGGGACGTTCGTGCGGGCGATGCTCTTCACGCCCGTCGAGGCGAGGCAAGGGCCGGCGCAGAAGATCTTCTACGTCCACGCGCCCTCGGCATGGGTCGCGTTTCTCGCCTTCGGTCTCGTCGCCGTCGCCGGTCTGCTCTACCTCTGGCTCCGCGATCTGCGCCTCGACCGGATCGCCGAGAGCTCGGCCGAGGTCGGGCTCGCGTTTACGACGATCGTGCTGACGACGGGACCGCTCTGGGGGAAGCCCGTGTGGGGTACGTGGTGGACCTGGGACGCGCGGCTCACGCTCACGCTCTTCCTCTGGTTCATCTACGCGGGCTACCTCGTGCTGCGCGGCGCTGTGGAGGACCGTGCGCAGCGCGCGCGATACGCTGCTGTCCTCGGTGCGCTCGGCGCGTTGCTCATTCCGTTCATCCACCTCAGCGTCTACCTGTTCCGCACGCTCCACCCCCAGCCGATCGTGATGAAGCCAAGCGCGCCGTCGCTGCCGGGCGAGATGCTGACGACGCTCCTCCTGGCCTTCGCGTCGTTCACGCTCCTCTACGTGGCGCTCCTGCGCGCGCGCTACCGCCTCGCGACGATTCGCGACGAGCGGGACGACGCCGTGGCCGCCGAGGACGCGGGCTGATGCCCGACAACGGGGCGTACTACCATGCCGCCTACGTCGCGGCGGGGACGATTCTCATCGGCTACGCGCTGAGCGTGTGGTGGCGGCTTCGCGCCGCCAGGCGGAGCCCCGGTTCTGGCGCACCGGGCGAACGCGGGTGATCAACTCCTGGCGCGACCTGTCGCCCGGTGCGCACGCGCCGGAGATCGTCACGACGGTCGTGGAGATCCCGAGCGGGAGCCGAAACAAGTACGAGCTCGACAAGGACTCGGGGCTGATCCGGCTGGACCGCGTGCTCTACTCGGCAGTCCACTATCCCGGGGATTACGGGTTCATCCCGCGCACGCTGGCCGAAGATGGCGACCCCACGGATGTGCTCGTGCTCCTCAACGAGCCCACCTTTCCCGGATGCCTCATCGACGCGCGCCCGATCGGTGTGCTGCGTATGCTCGACCGCGGCGATCCGGACGACAAGGTGCTGGCCGTTCCGAGCAACGACCCGTTCTACGACGAGTACTTCGACATTGCCGACATCCCGCAGCACTATCTCAAGGAAGTCGAGCACTTCTTCCGCATCTACAAGGATCTCGAGGGGAAACGCGTCCAGACCGTGGGGTGGGAGAAGAGCGAGCGCGCGATGCAGGTGATCACCGAGTCCATCGCGCGCTACGCCGAGCGGTACCTCGAGATGGGCCCCTGACGGGGCGCGCCAGTGCTACGCTTGGCGCTTGGGATTCGGATCGAGCTGACCGTGGTCCGCTGGCTCGGGCGCACGCCGGAGGAAGAGCGCATCGTAGAGGAGCGCGGCGGCGACGCCTCCCACGATCGGACCGACCCAGTAAATGAGATGGCCCTCGTAGAAGCCGGACGCGACCGCTGGGCCGAAGGAACGGGCCGGGTTCATCGAGGCCCCCGTCAGCGGGCCGATCACCAGGATGTTCGCCGCTGCCGTGAGACCGATCGCCAGGCCGCCGACCTTCGGCGCTTGAGGGTCGACCGCCGTGCCGAAGACGACGAACACGAGGAAGAAGGTCGCCGCCGCTTCCAACATGTACGCCTGGCCCGACGTCACCCCCTCGGAGACGAGCTGACCGCCGCCGCGCGCCGTGACGAACGCTGCCTCGGTGAACATCCCGCTGAGGCTGAAAGCGGCCGCCATCGCGCCCAGGAGCTGGGCCCCGATGTAGATACCGGCCATCATCGGGGCGATCCGGCGCGTGACGAGGAAGCCGAGCGTCACCGCGGGATTGAGATGGCCCGAAACGCGCATTGTGGCGGTCACCATTGCGGTGAGGATGAAGCCATGCGCCAGCGCGATCTCGAGCAGGCTGATGTTCGTTCCGGTCGTGCGCGCCAGCAGGAGCACGCCGCTGCCCACGAAGACGAGCGCGAACACTCCAATGAACTCCGCGGCGGCGTGTCGCAGCGCATCCCGCATGGGTCAATTCCTCGCGTGGGGGTAGGGTGGGTCGGCGGCCAAGCTAGGGCGCAGTGTGGCGGGCGGCAAGCGCCACGACAGGAGCGGCGCCCGGCGTGAAGTCGCCCGTCCTGCTCGTATCCGACCAGCCCGAGCGCTTCAACGCGCTCCGGCGGAGTGCGCTCGCGGGGCGAACCATCCACTTCTGGATGGAGGACGGGCGCGCGGCGCCCGAGTGGTCGCTCGGAGTCCACGGCGACCCATCATCCACCGGCACCTTCGCCGCGCTCGACCCGGCAGACCTACTGGTCGTCGTGGATCTCGCCAGCGAGGAAGCGGCGCAGCGTGCCGCGAAGGCGATTCGCCACGCGCTTCCCCTCGCGCCGGTGCTCGTGATCGCGCGCGAGCGCGGCCGGCGGCACGGGAGTACTCGCGGCGGCATCACCTGGATCGACGAGGGCGAGCTGCTGGCGGACGCGATCGACGGCGTGTTCCGCCGCGCGCAGGCGCTGCGCCGGGTTCACGGGCTGGAGCGCGCGCTGCGCGGCGCCGGCCGCTGCGCATTCCTGGTGCAGCACGATCCCGATCCGGATGCGATCGCCTCCGCGCTTGCGCTCCGCGCCGCGCTCCGGCTGGCGCCCGAAGCATCACCCATCGTCACCTGCGGGCGCGTCACCCGCCCCGAGAACTGCCGACTCCTCGCAGAGCTCGGGATCGAGTTGCGTCAGGTGTCGGACGCGGATTTCGCGTCGCTCGCCCCGCTCGTGCTCGTGGACGTGCAGCCGCCCTACTTCGGCGACGCGTTGCCCGAGGTGGCGGCGGTCATCGATCACCATCCGGCGAGCGGCCGCTACCGCGCGCTCCATCGCGATGTCCGCACCTCGTACGGCGCGAGCGCGACGATCGCCGCGGAATACCTGCTGGCTGCGGAGCCGGCCGCGCTGACGCGCCCGCTCGCGACCGCGCTCCTCTACGGGATCGTCACCGACACGCGCTCGCTCTCGCGTCACACGAGCGAGGAAGATCTGCAGATGTTCGCGCACCTCTTCCCGCGCGCGGACCACGCGACGCTCCGGCGCATCCAGCATCCGTCGTACGCGCCACTCGCGCTCCGGCGGTTTGGACAGGCGTTGGAGCGCGCCCGCGTCCGGAACGGGCTCGCTTATGTCCACCTCGGTCGGCTCCCGGCCGCGCAGGAGCACATCGTCGCGCAGCTCGCCGAGTTCTGCCTCGGCATGGCCGGCGCCGAGGTGAGCGCTGTGTCAGGGGTATTCGGGAAGAAGCTCGTGATGAGCACGCGCGCGCTCTCACCCGAGGCGCACCTCGGAGAACGGCTTCGGGTGCTCTTCGCGCGCTACGGCAGTGCGGGCGGGCATCCGGTGATGGCGAAGGCCGTGGTGCGTCTCGCCGATTGGCAGGCGGATCACCCGTTCGCGGACGACCGCGACCTGGAGCGTGGGGTGCTCTCGGCGCTCCGTCGCGCCGGGATCGGAGCGCCTGCCCCGCGGACCCTCTACGAGCACGAGCCGGACGACGACGGGGAAGGGGAGGAGGAGCGCGAACTGGAGCCCCGCCGGCGAGGGTAGGGCACCGGCACCCCGTTCGCCGGCGGGCATCTCGCCCCGCGGCGTGTCAGCGGCTAGTCGCCGCGACGCATCACGAGCGACGCGTTGATGCCACCGAAGCCGAATGAGTTGCTCAGGATGTGCTCGACCCGCGACGGCCGGCCCGCACCGCGGATGTAGTCGAGATCGCACGCCACGTCCGGCGTACTCAGGTTCACAGTCGGCGGCAGCCAATCGTGGCGCAGGGCGAGCGCGCAGATGGCGGCCTCGATCGCGCCCGACGCGCCAAGCGCGTGCCCGTAGTAGCCCTTGGTGCCGCTCACCTGCAGCTGATACACCGCGTCGCCGAAGACGCGCTTGAGGGCGAGCGTCTCGGTCGCATCGTTGAGCGGCGTGGAGCTGCCGTGCGCGTTGACGTAATCGATCTCGCCGGCCGAGACATCCGCATCATCCAGGGCACGCTGCATCGAGCGGGCTGCCTGCGAGCCGTCGGGACGCGGGGCGGTCATGTGGTACGCGTCGTTCGAGATGCCGTAGCCGCACACTTCGGCGTAGATGGGTGCGCCGCGCGCGAGCGCGCGTGACCGCTCCTCGAGGATCACCACCGCCGAGCCCTCGCCCATGACGAAGCCGTCGCGGTCCTTGTCGAACGGGCGCGATGCGCTTCCCGGGTCGTCGTTACGTGTGGACATGGCACGGATGATCGCGAAGGCGCCGAAACAGAGCGGCCAGAGCGGAGCCTCCGCGCCTCCGCACATCATCACATCCGCATACCCGTCGCGCACCTGGCGGAAGCCATCGCCCACCGCGATCGTGCCCGAGGCGCAGCTCATCGCGTTCGTCGAGTTGGGTCCCTGCGCGCCGAACTCGATCGCGATGTTGCAGCTCGATGCCCCGCCGAAGACCATGAGCGCGAGCGCCGGATCGATCGCCTTGAGCCCCTCGTGGAAGAACACGCCCATCTGCTCCTCGGCGTAGCCACAGCCGCCGAGCGCGGTGCCCATCATCGTGCCAACGCGCTCGCGGTCCTCGCGGGCGAGGTCGAGGCCCGAATCCTCCAGCGCCATCTTCGCCGCGGCCACGGAGAACTGCCCGAAGCGGTCGAGACGCCGCGCGCGCTTCCGGTCCATGAAATCGCCTGGATCGAACGCCGGCACCTCGGCGGCGTTGTGGCTTCGGAAGGGCGATGGGTCGAAGCGCGTGATGGCGCGCACCGCCGACTGTTCTGCCCGAAGCCCATCCCACAATCCGGCGCCTGTCACGCCAATGGGTGTGACCGCACCAATACCGGTGATGACGACGCGACGCCGCATATCTCTCCCAGTCTCAACCATGGTCCGCCCGCTTGCCACCGCCACTCTCCCCGCGCGCCGCCCGCTCGGCCACTGCGGCCAACCCGGCCAACGTCCGCGAGGCAATGCCATGCACGAACACCGGCCCGATCACGTGAATCGCCGCCGGTAGGCCGATGAGCGGCCAGCGCGGTCCGTCCCACGCGTGCACGATCCGCGTCCGCGTGCCACCACTCTCGGCCGTGAAGCTCCACTCCACATCCATTCCGGTGGTGATCCCTTCGATGTGGCGGAAACGAACCGCGGGCGCCGCGGAATCGACCGACATCTCCGACACCCAGAACGTCGGCCACGCCGCCGGCCCGAACGGGCGCCAGGCCGCCATCTCCACCACCCCACCGCCATCAGCCGCCCGCTCGTGAAAGCGCACCCACCGATAGTGCCGCAGATGCGCGGGCCAATTCTCCACATCGCGCGCAATCTCGAACATGGTTGCTACCGGCGCCTGTACCAGGCGATCGTCCACCGTTTCCATGGGGCGGCCGAGGGGCATGGGGCCGAGCTGGAATGGGGCGCGCCGCGCGATGCCACCCTCGACAGGTACGTTCATCGACCCCCCTCCGGTTCCCACGCGGCCGACAGCCGGTAGCCCAGGCGCTCGCGCACTCTCGCGGAGCGGCCGGTCGCCGCGAGGACGAGCTCGGCGAGCTCGGCCGGTGTGAACCCCCGCAACACGGACACGACGCCATCGTGGCGGCTCACGGGGTGAAAGCGGAGCGCCCACGATGCGAGCCAGATCCCGCCGGCCGCCACCCAGCTCCGCCGGAGGTCGCTCACGATGACGAGACGCCGCGCGACACGGTTGAGCTCCTCGGCCAGTCGGCCCTGCTTGGTCGCGACGCTGT
>JBBJNN010000018.1:0-61356 GCA_037720885.1 Gemmatimonadaceae bacterium
GGCCGGGCAGGTCTTCGTCAACGCGATGGTCGCATCGGACCAGCGGCTGCCGTTCGGCGGTGTCAAGCGCTCCGGCTATGGGCGTGAGCTGGGAGGTTACGGACTCCGCGAGTTCGTGAACGTGAAGACCGTCTGGGTAGGTGCCGCGGAGGTGGCGCCTGGCGCAGCGGAGCAGGGGAGCGACACCGAGTGAGTGGCCCTCAGCGATGCGCCGCGACTCCTACCTGCCGGCACATGTCGAGCACGGGGCAGGTCGAGCATTTGGGGAGCCGGCCCGTGCAGATATGCTTGCCGAACGGGACGAGGAGCCTGTTGATCTCCACCCAGTAGCGCGCGGGTAACGTCGCTTCGAGCGCGCCGGTCGTGCGTTCCGGCGTCGGCTCCTGCACGTAGCCCCAGCGGTTCGTGACGCGGTGGACATGAATGTCCACTCCGATTCGGGCTGCGCCGCAGGCAATCCCGAGCACCAGGTTCGCGCACTTGGGGCCGACGCCGCGAAAGGAGAGCAGCGTCTCGAGGTCGCACGGGAGCTCGCCGGCGAACTCACCGACGACTCGCGTGGCGATCTCGCTGATCTGCGCCGCTTTGCCCCGGTGAAAGGTGCTGGCGCGAATGAGTCGGTCTATCTCGGCGACCGGCAGCGCGGCGACTGTGGCTGGCGTGCGCGCCTGGCTGAAGAGCTCGCGCGCCACCTCGATCATCACTTCATCGAGCGTTCGGATGGAGATGATGCAGGCGACGAGCTGCTCGAACGGCGACGCGTAGCCCTCGTCGCGCAACTCGAAGAGCGCGGCCTTCGCGAACGGCTCCACCGCGTTCTCGATGCGGCGCATCGTGGCGTCGATCTCGAACGGAGCCTTCGGCATGGCGATCGGCGCGGCTCGCCTCAGGCGGCTGTGGGCAGCTCGCGTAACCGCGCGACGAGTCCGCCGAGCGCACCGATGACTCGCTCGTTTCCCTCACGGAGGAGGGCCGCGAGGATGTGCTTGCAGATCGTCTCGCGCCAGAGGTGATCGCCGCAGTCGCAGCGCGGGTGTTGCGCTGAATAGAGGTCCACCCAGTGCTCCTCCTGGCCGCCGCCGACGGCGTAACGGCCAGGCTCTGTCTTTTCCACTGTGAGTCGTAGGCTCCGCTCCAGGCGGGCGAGGTCCACTCCGCCGGCGGCGGCGAAATCTATCGCGGGCGGGAGCCGATGCACGCGTCGTTCCATACGTCAAGCCTCATTCAAGTACAAGTAGGACAAACAGTTATCGTGCCAGTAATACCCTGGATCACTCGAGAAAGTTCACGCAAAACCTCGCAGCTTGGTGCCTTCGGTTCGCTCCGTCTTGCCGCCCCGGGCCCCGGCGGGTACGCGCCGCGCGAGCCTGGCGGTGCGGGACGGGCCGGCTAGCATAAGCTCTTGCGCCTGGTTAGGTTACCTGGTCTGTCGAACCGAACTTCCTGACCGGGCGAACCCTACAGCCCCGAGCGTTCTCATGCATCCCTTCATCGAAACTCAGAAGCCATATCTGCGCTCCGACATTCCACCATTCCGCGCCGGCGACACCGTACGGGTGAACGTCCGCGTCCGCGAGGGCGACAAGGAGCGTGTTCAGGCCTTCGAGGGGACCTGCATCGCGCGCCGTGGCAGCGGAGTGAGCGCGACCTTCACGGTTCGGAAGGTCTCGAGCGGTATCGGTGTCGAGCGCATCTTCCCGGCGCATAGTCCGATGATCGCCGATCTCATCGTCGTGCGCCGTGGGCAGGTCCGGCGGGCCAAGCTGTACTACCTGCGCGAGCTGACCGGTAAGGCGACCCGTATTCGCGAGCGGCGCGCGAGCACGAACACGAGCCGTAGCCCGGAGGCGTAGCGAGCGGTGGACGGCGGGGAGAATCGCCCCCGCCGGAGCGCGCCCCGACACCGGTGGAGCGCGATCGAGCGGGAGATGCGCGAGTCGGGCGGGCCGCTGATCGCGGGAGTGGACGAGGTCGGACGGGGCTCCCTGGCGGGCCCCGTCGTCGCATGCGCGATCGTGATGCCGCCGGATGCGCGTGCGATCGCCGGAGTGAACGACTCGAAGCAGCTCACCGCGGCGCAGCGCGTGCGCCTCCTCGATCGCATCCGCGAGCGCGCCCTCGCGATCGGGCTTGGCGCCGCCTCCGTTCGCGAGATCGATCGCATCAACATCTACCACGCCACGGTGCTCGCGATGCGGCGCGCGCTCGCCCACCTGTCGCTCGCGCCCGACCACGTGCTGGTCGATGGGCGGCGAATCCGCACGCTCCCGGTACCGCATACCGCGGTCGTCGGCGGCGATGCGCGCTGCTTCTCCATTGCCTGCGCGTCCATCGTCGCCAAGGTCACTCGTGACCGGTTGATGCGTGCACTTGGCGCGCGTCATCCCGGCTACCGTTGGGAGCAGAACGCCGGGTACGGCACGGCGGCGCACTGGAGTGGGATCGGCGCGATCGGAGCGTCGCGCCACCATCGGCGCGCGTTTCTCGCGGGGCGGCAGCAGCTGGAGCTCGCCCTCGACGCTCCCCTCGACCCCGTGCTCGACCCGACGCTCGACCGGGTGCTCGACCCGACGCTCGCGGCGCTCGGCATCTCCGACGCCTTCACCCTCGACAATCTCGAACCACGATGAGCGATTCTGTCTTTCGTGCCGGCTTGCTGCACGGCCAGGTCGCGATCATCACGGGCGGCGGAACCGGAATCGGATTCGGCGTGGCCGAGCTGGCGGCATCGCTCGGCGCGCACGTGGTGCTCGCGAGCCGGAAGCCAGAGCACCTCGATCCGGCGGTCGAGCGTATCCGCTCGGCGGGGGGAGCCGCGTCCGCCGTCGCGGTCGATGTGCGGGATCCCGATCGCGTGAAAGCAATGGTCGCCGAAGTGCACGGGCGCCTCGGACGCATCGACCTACTCGTGAACAACGCCGCCGGGAATTTCTATGCGCCGTCGGAGTCCCTGAGCGCGAACGCGTGGCGCTCCGTCGTGGAGATCGACCTGCACGGTACGTTCTTCTGCTCGCAGGCGGTCGCGCCAGTGATGCGTGAGCAGGGCGGAGGACGCATCGTGAACATCTCGATGACTCTGCATTACCGTGGTTGGCCGCAGATGGCGCACGCGACCGCGGCGAAGGCCGGCGTCGATGCGCTCACGCGCACACTGGCAGTGGAATGGGCGCGCGCCGGCATACGCGTGAACGCGATCGCGCCGGGACCGATTCCCACCGAAGGCGTGCGCAAGGCGTTCACGCCGCCGCCGAACGCGGAGGGCGTCGTCGATCTATTCGCGGCAGAGCGCGCGATGGGTGATTACGCCGCGCGTGCGATCCCGATCGGACGGTGGGGCACTCCAGCCGACATCGCAAACGTGGTCGTGTTCCTGGCGTCGCCGGCCGGTGATTGGATCACTGGTGCGATCTTCGTGGTAGATGGTGGGGAATGGCTCGGAGCGCGAAACGGTTGACGCAAGGTCGTGTGATCGAAGTCACCGGATAACAACGTCTTACGTCCTAGAGACAGCGGCACGCTTCTCGCTAGTTTCATCCGTCACGAGGAACGCTACGGGTCCTCGACAAACCACTCGGAAATCGGAGCTCCCCAATATGACCACTCGACTGACTAAGCTTGCATTCGGCGCTCTCGCCCTTCCGCTGATGGCGGGTTGCGCGACGAAGGGTTTCGTGCGCAAAGAGCTCGCGGTCCAGCGCACCCAGATCGATTCGACGTTCTCGACGATGAACACGGCGATGGCGACGGAGCGGCAGGAGCGGACGGCGGGCGACGATGCGTTGCGCGCCGACCTGGCCTCGCTCAAGAGCGACCTCACCATGATGCGCGATTCGTTCAACGTGAAGATCGCCGCGCTGGACAGCGGCATGCAGTTCGTGATGCCGGTGCAGTTCGCGTTCGACGACGCGACGGTTCGCCAGGAGGACATGGCGGTCCTCGATCGCTTCGCGAAGATCGTGCAGAAGCACTACAACGGCTCGAAGATCACGGTCGAGGGTTTCGCTGATCCGGCCGGTTCGACCCGCTACAACATGAGCCTCTCGAAGCGGCGCGCCGAGTCGGTCGTGGCGTACTTGACGGGCAAGGGGATCATGCAGGAGTCGTTGGCGCCGATTGGCTACGGCGAGGCGCGTCAGGTCGTGCCGCGTGCGCAGAAGGACGAGCCGGGCGCGGATCGCAACCGCCGTGTCGTGTTCGTCGTCGAGAGCCGCCCAACGGGTGCCGCCGGTAACGTTTCGAGCGCGCAGTAAGTAGGCAGTAAGTAGGCAGTAAGTAGCAGGAAATAGGCGAAGAACGCACTGACATTTCGTCGCGGGAGTCCCGGCGGCGCCTTATGAACGGCGCCACCGCGAACCTCCGAATGGAGAGGGGCGGGCCGATTTGATCGGGCCGCCCCTTTTTTCGTCTCGGCATCCAAGGTCCTCGGGAGACGTCAGCGCAGCTCCGGCACGGGCGCTTGTGCTGGCGCGCGCTGGGCGGACCGGTTGCGAAGTGGGCGGCCGGCTGTCGCACCGGTGTACTTCCCACCGTCGATGGCGGGCACACCATTCACGAAGACGTACCGCATCCCGGTCGCGAGGAGCTCCGGTTGCTCGTACGTGGCGCGATCGGAGAGCGTCACTGGATCGTAGGCGATGACGTCGGCGTAATACCCCTCCCGCAGCGTGCCCCGTTCGGGAATGCGAAAGTGCTCGGCCGTGAGCGCGCTGCTGGCGCGGATGGCGAATGGGAGCGTGACGATTTTCCGCCGGTACACGTACTCCTTGAGCTTGCGCGGAAAGGTGCCGTACTTCCGCGGGTGGCCGCCCGACCCGTCCGAGCCGGTCGTCACGAAGCTCTGCCTCATGAAGTTCTCGATGTCGCGCTCGTCCATGTTGAATGACGCGACCGACGCGTCCCCTCCGCGAATGATCTCGAGCGCGGCATCGATCGGCGGAATGCCACGCGCGGTCGCGACGGCAGCCAGTGTCTTCCCCCGCACCGAGCTGTCGCGCCCTCCAGTGATGAGGAGGGAAGCGGCCCCTCCGCGACGACGCAGATTCGCCGTCATCTCCGCGACGAGGCGCCGCCGCACGCTGGAGTCCGCGATACGTGCGGCGAGCGAGTCGCGTCCACCCACCTCTGCCCAACGGGGTAGGAGCGATGCCCCGACGCTGCTGCCGGACGCCTTGTACGGGTACTGGTCGGCCGTCACTTGCAACCCCTCGGAGCGTGCGCGCTTGATGAGTGCGATGATGGAGTCACTCTGACCCCAGACGTCGGCTCCCAGCGCCTTGATGTGGGAGATGTTGACCGGAATGCGCGCCTCACGGGCGATGCGGATGGCTTCGGTGACCGCGCCGACGAGCCCAATCGTGTACGAGCTCTCGTCCCGAAGGTGGCTATCGTAGACGCCGCCCTGCTCGGCGGCGACCCTGGCGAGCGCGATCACCTCGTCGGTCGTCGCATAGCTGCCCGGCGCGTAGTAGAGACCCGTGGACATGCCCAGCGCGCCGCCGCGCATCGCGCGGAGGACGAGGGCTCGCATCGAATCGAGCTGCGCGGGGGTAGGCTTCGCGTCCGACATGCCCAGGACCGAGCGCCGCACGGTACCCTGCCCGACGAGAAGCGCCGCGTTCGTTCCGATCCCGCCTCGCTCCCACCCGTCGAGCGTAGCGGCAATGTCGGCCGGTCCGCCGCCATCATTGCCGGTGATGACCGTTGTCACGCCCTGCATCAGGTAATTCACGTTCTGCCGGCGCTGCGGACTGTTGAGATCCTCTAGCGTATGCGTATGTGGATCGATGAATCCCGGCGCGACGACGAGGCCCGCCGCGTCGATGGTCCGCGTGCCGGTCACCCGTGCGCGGGACGCATTGCCGATGAACGCGATCCGGTCGCCGCGGATGCCGACGTCGGCCCGACGCGGCGCCGCGCCACTGCCGTCCACGACCTGGCCATTTCGGATGAGTACATCAACGACCGTCGGGGCCTGTGCGGGGAGGGGGGCGCGGGTCCCCAGGAGGAGGGGCACGGCCGCCAGGGTCGCGAAGGAGCGTGTGCGCATGTGCAGAAGTCGTCGCGTGGGTGGGAACAGCCGGGAGCGCGTGATGATAACGACGATCCGTCGCGGCTGCACCTACCCCCGTTGACCGGCGCGGGATGTGCGAATCCTGGCCTCCGGGGTAGCCAACCGGTTCTCGAGGGGGTCGAGGGGGTCGAGGGCGCCAGCGTTGTGCGAGGGAGACAATGTCGAGAGCGTTCGTGAACGAGGATGCGGGTAGCGGTGGCGGCTCGGAGCGAAAGTATCGCCTCCCGCCTCGTGGACACCCGTCGTTCGATGAGGAGGCCGCCAAGGCGCTCCTCGTTGCCGCGGTCGCCGGTGACACGGGGAGCGCGGAGAGCGCCACGGGCTACTACTGGGGCGAGCGGAAGCTGCGGCCGATCGTCGAAGGGATCCGCGCTCGAGCGCGGGCCGAGGGCGATGCGGAGCTCGCGCGCGCGGCGGAGCGGTTTCTTCGCTGACACGCGGGCTGCATGCGACGCACACCGCACCGGACGGGATTGCCCAAGGCCGCGCTCCCGCTGTGTTGTTGCCTTCCGCGTGCTCGGGCCGTCCTGGACAGTTGCGGCGTAACGATTCGTACCAACCTGAGACTGAATGTGACAGTCGGAGCGACGTGTGACGCGGCGGGCACGCAGCAACCTGTGGCGGGCACAGCTTCTGCAAATCGGATCTCGCGCCGACGGACTGCGCGCGCGCACTCCGCGATCGCCTTTGCGCAGTGCGTGAGGAACCGAAGCGAGCTGAGCGAGTATTCCGAGCATGCGCCGCGTTGCAGGTGTTGCACGAGGCGAGTGAGAAGTCGGGCCCATTGAGCGGCCGTCGCGACCGACAAATCCGGGACTGGGAGCAGGGATGACACACAAGCACGTTCGTCGCAGCGTGATCGGGGCACTATTGGGCATCGCGGCGTGCCGTGGCGACGCGAGCGGTGACCCTGCGCAGATCGCCTCCGTCCGGATCACAGCCGCCTCGACGACCGCCGTTGTCGGTCAGACCATCGAGCTCACGGCCGTTCCGCTCGACAAGAACGGCAACGCCGTCGCCGGGCAGGGCTTCACATGGATCTCGAGCGATCCGGCCATTGCATCGCTCAGCAGTCTCGATAGCTCGGTCGCAACGGTGCGGATCCGGGGCGTCGCCCCGGGGACCGTGACGGTCGTTGTGACCGCGGCGCGACGCTCCGCGCAGGTCGTGGTCACGGTAGTACTGCCCGGCGCCGCGACGCTCGTCGTGTCACCGTTGGCCGCCAATCTCGCTCCGGGGAGCAGCGTTCAGCTCTCGGCCGGGCTGTTCGATGGCGCCGGCAACCGGCTGCCCGACCGGCCGCTCAGCTGGAGGTCGCAGGATGAGCAGGTCGCGTCCGTGACGAGTGCCGGCGGTGTCGTCGCGCGCGCAACAGGCATCGCTCTGATCACGGTGACGGCCGACGGACTCACGGGTACCGCCGAGATCGTGGTCGGCCCACAAGGGCTGCTCGTAGACGCGCGCACACCGGCGTTCTACAACGCCTCGCTGAGTACGCTGCTCGACGGCACGTCGTTATTCCCGCCTGGCGACCACTCGGCGGGCGACCCACGACTCGAGCCGGCACCCGAGCCCTCCCTCACGCCGGTCGCCAACATTCTCGGCAACTGGCTCGTTCGCGCGCGTCCACCACTGGGCGCGCACTGGAAAGTGGTGGACCGCATCCCGTCGACGTGGGCATCGAATACCGAGACGGCGATCGTCTACGAGGTGGATGTCGGGACGCAGCCGGTATTGCTGCGCGGCGATTTTGGCGTGGACAATGGCGTCTTCGTCTGGGTGAACGGGCAGTTCAAGTTCGGGTCGATGGCACCGGGCGTCATCGCCGAGGGCGAATTCGAGTACCGCAACATCGATCTTGGCAGGGTGCCGGCTGGCGTCAATTACATCCAGGTCCTGCGTGAGGATCGGGGATCCCTCACGGGGTACTCGGCGCGCATCACGGCGAGCGCCATTCAGTAGGCGGTCGGCGTGAGGGCCAGCAACCGGTCGCCCGCACGGCGGATTACTGCGGTGCGGCGCCCTGACCGCTACATTACGCAGCGGGTCGGGCCAGCCTTCGCGCCTGTAGCTCAATCGGTAGAGCATCCGGCTTTTAACCGGCAGGTTGCGGGTTCAAGTCCCGCCGGGCGCACTCCCACCCTCTCGCGTCGGCGCGGCGCGGCGACCAGCCGCCGCGGTGGGGAGGTTCGTCGCTCATGACGGCGCTCCCGCGCGCTTGCGATCCCCACGATGGTACGGGCAGGCTAGAGCGCATGCGCTCGCCGGCCAGCTCTCGGACCGCCACGCCCGGGTAGTCCCCGATGCGCACTCCGGTCATTGGCATCGCCGTCGCGACGGACTCGTCCGACCGCATTCGACGCGGTGCCGCCGCGATCGTGATCCTCATGGGCGTGCTCGTGCTCATCGGCTGGCGTGTCGGCAGCGACCTGCTGACGCGCGGGTGGCCTGGCCTGATCCCGATGATCCCGCTTACGGCTGTCGGGTTCATCACTGGTGGCCTCGCCCTCGCGCTCCTCGGCGAGCGGGCGGGCCGCACACCGCGCCGGGCCGGGCTCGCGCTCGCCGGCGGCCTCACGCTCCTCGGCGTCACGATATTGGCCGAGCGCACCTTCGGCTGGAACGCCGGCATCGATCTCATCCTCTTCCCCAACGCCGTGAGGGCGCTGCCCTGGCTGCCGCCCGGCCGGCCGGCGATCAACTCGGGCTTCAATTTCACCGTGATGGGGTTGGCTCTCCTGCTCACGAACCGCGCGACGCGCCGCGGTCGGAGGCCCGCCGAGGCGCTCGCCGCGTTCACCGTCGCGGTATCGTTCCTGGCCATCGTCGGATACCTGTACGGCGTGCGAGAGTTCTACTCGTTCTCGCGTTTCTCCGGCATGGCGCTCATCACGGCCGTCGGCTTCGCGCTCCTGGGCACCGGCGTCCTCTTCGCGCGGCCACGCGCGGGCACGATGCCCGTCTTTGTCCGCGGCGCCAGCAGCGTGCTGGCGCGACGGCTACTTCCCTCCGCCGTCCTCCTCCCGGTGCTTCTCGGGTGGATCTGGCTCTCTGCGCGGCGCACGGAGCTGGTCACACGCGAAGTGGGCGTCTCGGTATTCGTGCTCATCGTCGTCATCGTGTTCGTGGCCCTCGTGGTGCGAACCGCGGACGTCGTCAACCGGCTGGGCGAGGAGCGCGAGCGACTCCTCGTGCGCGAACAGGCGGCGCGTGCCGACGCGGAGGCGGCGAACCGGGCGAAGAGCGAGTTTCTCGCGGCAATGAGCCACGAGCTGCGCACGCCGCTCAACGCGATCGTCGGGTACGCCGAGCTCATGGAGATGGGGATTCACGGCCCAGTCACGCCCGCGCAGCAGGAGAACCTGCAGCGCATCCGGCGGAGTCAGCGTGTGCTCCTCGCGCTGGTGAACGACGTGCTCAACTTCGCCAAGCTGGAGTCTGGCCGCCTCCAGTACGTGATCGAGGATGTACCCGCGCACGAGCTGGTCACGGGCATCGAGGCGCTGGTGCTGCCGCAGCTCGATGCCAAGCGCCTCTCGTATGAGCTCACTTGCTCGGAGGGGGATACGATCGTACGTGCGGATCACGAGAAGGTCCGCCAGATCATCCTCAACCTGCTCACGAACTCCATCAAGTTCACCGAGCCGGGCGGGCGGGTCACGCTCTCGTGCCACGCGCGTGACCGTGCGGTGCTGCTCCGCGTCGTGGACTCCGGCATCGGAATCCCCGCGGACAAGCTCGAGGCGATCTTCGAGCCGTTCGTGCAGGTGGACCGCGCCCTCACACGCTCCCACGGCGGCGCGGGGCTCGGCCTCGCGATCAGCCGCGACCTGGCGCGCGCGATGGGTGGCGAGGTGTCGGTGCAGAGCGTCCTGGGCGAGGGCTCGGTCTTCACGCTCTCCCTCCCGCGAGGGGCGTCACTGTCCGAAAGCGTCGATCGTCCGTCCGGAGAATCGGTGAACCGGAAGACTCCCGCGACGGCCTCTCCCGATCTGACGCGCGTTCACTGACGAGGCCGTCCCCACGCCGCGCCGCCGATCCGTTGCCTGAGCATGACGGTGTCGAGACCGGCGCGTCGCCCGTTCGTGTCGTGACAACGCAAACCTTGGCCCGCGGTGATTCTCGCCGCGATATCCAATTCCAGGGGGAGGCGTTGTATGAGATCTTCGCGCAGGTGGCAGCGCGTCGCGGCCGCCGCGACCATCTCGGTCGCGGCCGCGGGCTGCGACCGGACTGATCGGATCATCGCTCCGGTCGAGCAGGCTCCCGAGAAGGCGGTGGACCCCGGCTTCTTCTTTCCGGTCGGCGACGTGGTATCGAACTTCACGAGCGGCCTCGCGTCATCGGCCGTGTGTACCGCCGGCGGCAACGCCTCGCAGCCGTTGCTTCTGCCGGCTGGCTACCAGCAGACCGTCGTCGCGATGGAGCCCCAATACGACGATCTTGCCGATATGAATACGGTGAACGAGACCGGGCCTCAACGTGGCCGATACCTGTACAAGACCCACGAGATCGGGACGAACGGATCGGTTTCGGTGACGGATCTCGTGACCGGCGTGACGCGCACGTTGGCGAAGCGCGCCGACTGGGAGCGTCTCGACGGCATCGTCTGGACCCCGTGGGGAACGCTCCTGGCCGCTGAAGAGACCGGTATGGCCGCCGTCAAGGACCCGGCGGTACCCGAGGCAGTCGGTGGACTGGTATATGAGATCAACCCGACGACGGGCGTCAGTCGGCCTCTGCCGGCCATCGGCTCACGCTCACACGAGGGGCTGCGCTTCGACGCCGAGGGCAACCTCTATGGCATCTCCGAGGCAAACCCGGGCTACATCTACAAGTTCATCCCGGATTTCGCCGGTGACCTGAGTGCCGGCCAACTCTACGCGCTCAAGGTGCTGCGGCCTGATGGCGATCGCACGGGGGACGCGGTATGGATTCCGCTCGACCGCCAGGCGGTTCGCGTGAATTCGCAGACCACCGCGGCGGCGGCCGGCGCCACTGGTTATGACCGTCCCGAAGACGTCGAGACTGGAACGAGCACGGGCAACAGCGCCGGCGGGCCGAACATCCTCTACGTGGCGATCACGGGGGAGGATCGCGTGCTGGCCGTCGATCTGAAGGCCCGTGGCGGGGTTCGGGTGAGCGACTACGTAAAGGTGGGGCTCAACGTGAGCGATGCGTTCGACTTCCCTGACAATCTGGCGCTCGACAAGGCGGGCAATCTCTACATCGCGGAAGATCCAGGCGGTACCTTCTCGACCGGCAAGCGCATTGGCGACGACGTCTGGCGCGCCGCGCCGAGCAAGGATGGGGTATCAGCATCGCCGAGCGTGCTGCGATTCTTGACGGTCACGGATTGCGACGCCGAGCCAACGGGGATCTACCTGAACCGGCTGTCCGACATCTTCTTCGTGAACGTCCAGCACCGCGGCGGCGACGGCCGCGATCTGACGGTCGCCGTCACGAAGCCCGGTCCGACGACCGCGGCGCCGTAGTCTTCTCGTGGGGAGTCCGCGCACGACGCGGCAGGTAGAACAGAGCGGCCCTCCAACCGGAGGGCCGCTCTGACGTCTGGTTCCTGCCCCGCTCGATCCGCTCCGCCTGAAGCCGCGTTCACGAGCGCGTAACCTCGCTAGCGCGTAACCTCGCTCGGCGTCACGTCGCGCGAGCGCGCCTCCTCAAGGTGCTCGCCTCATCCCGCCGCGCACCACGCGCAAGATGAAGAGCAGGAGTACGGCGCCGATGAACGCCACGAAGATGGTGCCGGCGAGCCCGCCAAAGGGCGAGGCCCACCCCATCCGACTGAACAACCAGCCGCCGACGAACGCTCCGACGATCCCGATAATGATGTCGCCGATCAGCCCATAGCCGACGCCTCCCATCACGAAGGAGGCGAGCAGGCCTGCCACGAGCCCGACGATGACCCAAGTGAGAAAATCCATGATGCCCCCGAATGGATAAGCTTCCCTTTGAGAAGGCAACTCGCGTGCCCGCAAACCGCCCTCGCTGGCGCGCATATGGCGTCCCATGCGCGCCTGGCCGCGAGTGAGGTACGATTCGGGAGAGGCACGCCCGGATCGGTTCCGCCCCCGGTCAGCCGGTCCCCGCGCGGCCGGGTCCCGCGCTGCCCGTCGCGTGCGCATAGACGAGGCGCGAGATGTCCGCGATCAGCGCTCGCGCGACGGCGCCGTCCGGGATGCGGCCGGTGAGGACGACCAGGACATACGGCTTCCCGCCCGCCGGGTAGACGATCGCCGCGTCGTGCGCGGTCGCGGTGATCTCGCCGGTCTTGTGCTCCACGCGCGTTCCTGGAGGGAGGCCAGCGGGAATGCGGTCATTGAATTCCTGCCTGCCGAGGATGGCGCGCATGGCGGCGCAGCTCCGTGACGACGCTGCGCGATTCCCGCGGATCGCCGCGAGAATGATCGCCAGATCACGTGCGGTCGTCGTGTTGTTCAGCCCCCGAGCGTACGCCTTGTCGTCCTCCACGCCCCGGCGCACCTCGATGCGCGACGCGCCGAGCGATCGCATGGTCCTCGTCACCTCCTCGCCGCGCGCGAGGGCGATGACCGTGTTCGTTGCCAGGTTGCTCGATCGCGTGATCATGTGCTCGATCAGGTCCCGCACGGGCACTCGCTTGCCGACCTGCGCGTAGAGCGCGCTGTCGGAATCCTCCCCCTCGTCGAGCGAGTAGGGCGAGCCATCCACGATGGAGCCGAACTGATTCACCACCAGAATGCCCTGATCGAGCGAGAGCTGCTGCCGATCCGCGCGCCGGAACAGCTCGATCATCACCGGCACCTTCATGGTGCTCGCCGCGTGGAACGAGGTGTCCGCGTTGAAGTAGAACGAATCGGGCCGCCCGAGATGACGGTAGGCGATCGCGACGGCCGCCCCAGGTACGGCGGCGATCCGTGCGTGAACGCGTGCCGTCAGGGAATCATCGGCCGACCGTTGGCGGGGCGAGGCGGCGCCAATGGTAACCTGCGTCACGAGCAGCCCTATCAGGAGAGGGGTCATTGGCGCGAATATAGGACAGTCGGGTCGGGAGACCAGTCTGGCATGGTTGCCTGGCGCCGTGCTCGGTCGTTCTGAGATAGACGCACAGCGCCCTCACCCAGCACGGGACGCCTCATGCAAGCTCCCTCCTCTCCTGCAGAACTCCGCCCCGCCGCCGCGAATCCCGCGTCGGGCCGCGAACGGCTCCGCTTCACTGATTTTCAGTTCACGCGCACGCCCGACGGGCGCTGTGCCGCCCGCGTGCGCCTCGAGTGGATCGATGGCACCGTCGTACACGGCTCGGCGTCCGGTCAGTCGAGCACCACGGTGGACCTGCGAGTGTCCGCCGAAGCCGCCGTCAATGCGCTCGACGAGTTCACCGAGCGCAGCTATGGTCTCGAGCTCATCGGCGTGAAAGCGATTCGCGTGTTCGATGCCAATGTCATCATCGTCTCCGTAGCGACGACGCGTGGACCCGGGCCCCGGCGTCTTCTCGGATCGTGCCTCGTCGAGGACGACCCGGTGCGCGGCGCCGTGCTCGCCGTCCTGAGCGCCACCAATCGCGTGCTCGGCAACTTCATCACCACGCGTTAGCATCGCCGCCCAACCCGTTCGACCCTCGCCACGCAGCCCAGGAGGCCACGTGATCCGCGCACCGTTCCGGCACTCGCCTCCCTCGCCCGTCCGCGTCCCCGCAGTCCGGGACAGACCGACCGCCGCACGCTGGCCCTGGGTCGCGACGATCGGAGTGGTCCTCCTAGTCTCTGGCTGCCACTCGGCCCGAGGAGCCAGACAGGGCCAACCGGCGCCGCTCGCTGGCGCGGGTGGCTCGTCCGACTCGCTTTCCGCGCGCCTCGCTCCTCCGCCCGGCGCCACCCCCGATTCGTCGGCGGCGGTTCGCCCGGACGTCGAGCGGGAGGCGGTGAAGCTCTTCGGAGATTCTGTCGCCAGCGATTCTGCCGCCACTCCGGAAGGGCCCAGCTGGGATATCGACGTCCGCTCCTACGAGGCGAAGGAGCGAGTCGCCTACTATGTGCGTCTTTTCCAGAATCCCGCCCGCGAGCACTTCGCGCAGTGGGTGGGGCGCGGCGGCCGGTACGACGCGATGATCCGAGCCAAGTTCCGGGCGGCAGGGCTGCCCGAGGACATGACCTATCTGGCGCTCATCGAGAGTGGGTACAGCCCGCACGCGTACTCGCGGGCGGCGGCGGTCGGCATGTGGCAGTTCATGACGGCGACGGCCAAGGGTACGGGCCTCCGCGTCGATTGGTGGGTAGACGAACGTCGCGATCCGGTTCGCTCGACCGATGCGGCGATCAAGCTGCTGGGATGGCTCAAGGACCAGTTCGGCTCCCTGTATCTCGCCGCGGCAGCCTACAACGGCGGGTCTGGCCGCGTGTCCAGGGGACTCTCCCGCTACGCCGACGACTTGCAGGGCGCGAGCGGCGACGACCGGTTCTTCGCGCTCGCGGAAAAGGACTACCTGCGTGCCGAGACTCGCGACTACGTGCCGAAATTGATCGCCGCGGCGCTCGTCGCCAAGGAGCCGGCGCGCTATGGCCTTACCGTCACCTACCTGCCGCCGCTGGCGTACGACACCGTCCGGGTGGGGCCGGCGACACCGCTGGCGGCTATCGCGAAGGCGGCGGACGCGAGCGTGGTCGAGATCGTCGAGCTCAACTCCTACGTCCTGCGCGGCGTGACACCACCGCGCGATTCACTTCTCGTCCGTGTACCGGTGGGGAAGGCGACCGAGTTCCGCGCGCGCTACCTCGCGCTGCCCGAGAGCGAGCGGGTCGCGTTTCAGCGCGCAACCACGGGCAAGGCCGACACGAAGGCAGGCCTCGCGAGTCGCTACGGGCTCTCGGCCAAGCAGCTCGGCTGGTACAACCCCAAGCTGGGTGCCTCGAAGCGCGGACGGTTGAGCCCGGGGCAGACCGTGCTCGTGCCGACGCGCGCCGTCGTCGCCGCCGCGCTCGACGTGCCCGACCCGGCGGTCGAGCGCTATGGCTCGAGCCGCTCGCGCAGCATGGCGACGCACGTCGTGCGATCCGGCGAATCGATGGGCGCCATTGCGAAGCGGTACCGCACCACCGTCGCGGAGCTCAAGCGCATCAACGGCCTGAAGAAGAGCGTGATCTATCCCGGACAGGTCATTGCCGTGCGGCGCTCAGCGGCGGCGAGAAGCTCTCGCGCGACGACTTCCTCCGGGTCGAAGGCGAAGCCTTCCGCGAAGGCTTCGAGCGGTGCCGCGGTGCACGTGGTCCAGCGCGGCGAGTCGCTCACGGCGATCGCCCGCCGTTACGGAACGACGGTCGCCAGGCTCAGAGCGCTCAACGGCATGTCGGACGACGCGATTCGTGCCGGGCAGCGACTCGTCGTGGCGGGATGATCTGCCCGTAACTCCGGATGCGCACGAGCGGCCGGCGAATGCAGGGGGATGAAAATGGAGCGGGCGGGGAGAAGATTCTCCCCGCCCGCTCTCTTCGCTCCCGAGTGCTCGGACGCGCTCAGTCGATCACGCCCTTGCCCTTGTAGCCGGTCATGACCATACGGTCATAGCCGTTCGCCGGGTCGAGCCCTTTCGCGCGCGCCGCATTCACGGCGACTGGCCCGCGATTGTAGACGAGCAGCGCGAGCTTGATGTCGCCCTTCGACTCGCGGATGAGTACGCGGAGGTAGCGGAAGCCGACGCGAAGGTTCGTGCGCCGGTCGTAGAGGCTTTCCCGCGTCACGCCCTTCTGGAAGTATTTGGCCGTGGGCAGCATCAGCTGCGTGAGGCCGATCGCGCCGACCGGGCTGGTCGCGCGCTCGTTGAACTCGCTCTCGATCCGCACCAGCCGGAAACCGAGCTCGGGCTCGATCCCTTCCGCGAGCGCGATGTCGTAGATATCGCCCGCGAGATCCGCGGGGACATCGTAGCGCCCGGAGTAGTCGATGACCCGCAGGGCCCGGTCGAGTTGCCCCTTCGTGAGATCGAGCTCCCCTTCCGTGACGTCGAGCGCGCTCTGAAGCTCGCTCGCGGTCACCCGGCGATCGAACGACGGCGTCGCGTCAGCACGGGCTTCCTTCTGTCGCATGTTCCCGACAATGGCGAGGGACGCCGCGCAACCGACTAGCAAAATCCAACGCTTGTTGCGCTCCCTCCGCCGCAGACGGTCGCCACGATGCACGTAATCACTAACCTTCATTAGCATAAGTGCCCTTTGTGCAAGGGTTTAGATACAAGCGGCCTCGGCAGCGTCGCCAAGGCCGGTCGCTAGGAAGGCAACCGGCGTGCCGAGTTCAGCCGCCGGATGACCCTGAGCTGCCTCCTGTCTTTTCTTCCAATCGTATGTCGTTGATCTGCATTGATTTATCCGCAGATTTTGCCATGTCGTAGACGGTTATCAGCGTCACTGCGACCGCGGTGATCGCCTCCATCTCGACCCCGGTCTGCGCGGTCGTCCGGACGATGGCTTCCGCGCGGAGGCCGGGCAGGGCGTCATCGGCCGTGAGCGCGATCTGTACGTCGGTGAGCGGGAGGGGGTGGCAGAGCGGGATCAGCTCGGCGGTACGCTTAGCCGCGAACACTCCTGCGACTCGCGCGACCGCGATGACGTCGCCCTTGGCCAGCGCGTTGTCGCGGATCGCTCGCAAAGTGGTTGCCTGCATCCGGATCGTCCCCGACGCGCGCGCCATCCTCGCGGTCACGGCCTTGGCAGACACGTCAACCATCCGTGCCTCACCGCCCGGGCCGACGTGGCTGAGGTCACTCATCCGGGCGAGTCGCCGAGTGCACGAGCGAGCGATGCAGCCAACAGCTGCGGACTGACGTTGCCGGCGGCCCGTGCCTTCGCCCGCTCGACTGCGTCGATGGCCCGCGCGGACCAGTTGGCACCGGCAGTATCAGACCGCGTGACCGCCTCGCGGAGGCGCTGGTGCAGCAAGACGGTGAGGGCATCCAGCACGTCGGCGAAGAAACCGCGAGCCTTCGTTCCGCCCAGCTTGAATGCGGAACGCGACCACTCTGCCGGGCCGGCGCCCGCCGCCTCCAGCAGCTCCCGCGCGGCGCCGAGTGCGTCGCCGCGGCCGGCGGCACCGAGTAGGGCGCCTGGTGCGCCGGCGGCGAGGCGGAGGCGCTCGTCCGTCGAAGTCGCGGGCGAGGCAGCGCCGAGCGCGATGCCGACGGCGGGGTCCGCGAGGAAGGCGCGCACATCGGCCTCGGGCAGGGGAGAGGCGCGAAACGCCGCAACGCGCGATCGAATCGTCGGGAGGAGTGCGCCGGGCTCGCTCGATGTGAGGATGAGCGTTGTATCGACCGGCGGCTCCTCGAGAAGCTTGAGGAACGCGTTGGCCGCCGCATCTGCGCCTTCCTGAGGGACCATGCGCTCCGCGTCGCCGAGCACGAACACCTTTCGCTTCGCCACCGAGGGTGTGTACGCGCTCATCTGCACGACGGTGCGCACCGTCGCGACGTAGATCGCCTCGGTGCCGCTCGCCGGCGCGTACAGACCCGAGGCAGCCGCACGCTCCGCGATCGCGTCCGCGTAATCGTCGCGGATGTCCTGCGCGGTCGCGTCGGCGTCACCGAGCCGCGGGCGGGGAAAGAACCAGCGGAGATCCGGGTGCGTGAGCGCGACCGCGTAGCGGCAGCTCGTGCATACACCGCATGGCCGCTCGCCGGCCCCCGAGCACAGCAGCCGCTGTCCGAGCCACAGCGCGAAGCGCTGCTTCCCGATGCCCCGCGGGCCGTGTATGAGGAGGCTCGGCGGTAGCGCATCTCGAACGATCGCGTCCGCGAGGCGACGGCGCAGCAAGTGATGTCCGTACAGGGAGACGATCGGCACGACGGAATGAGGAGGGGGCCGGGGAGTGAGCGCGGGCGCCGCTAATGCGTGTGCCCGGCCATGCCCTGGCCGCGTGCGAGGGCGAGGTGGTGCTGTTGGTGATGCGCGCCGACCGTGAGAAGGCCGATGAACCCAAGCCCCCGAAGACGGGCGACGGTCCCCGAGTCGGCAGCACGGCGCGCCAGCACGGTGAACCGGATGCCGTCCCGGATTGGGGCCGTGGTCGCGTGGAGCTCGGGCATGGCGTTCAACGACGCAGTGTGCGCGGTGAGCATTCGCCGGATGGCATCCGCCGTCCGCCCCGCGCCCGTAACGTCCATGGCCACGCCGCCGGGCACGACGCGGTCCGCGGTTGTGGCGCGGAGGGTGACGTCATTCATGTCGATGAGATGCTGGCGCAGCTCCTCGAGGCGCACCTTGCTCCAATCCGTTGCCGAATCCCGCTCGAGGATCCGAACGATCTCGGCAATGGCGCCATAGGCGTCCTGGCCGGGCGCGGAGGGCACCGCCGCGGTTGGACGCGAACTGGCAGCCGGAGCCGCCGGCTGTTGCGCCGCCGCGCCGCGCGCGGCGAGGCCGGCGAGAACCGCGAGACCGGCGAGGCCGAAGGGAGAGAGTCGCATGGCAGTCCAGGTTCAGGTGGGAGGAACGAAGCGAGTGGGACGAAGCGAGTGGGACGAAGCCAGAGGAACGAGGCAATCGCGCTCGTCGGCGCACGAGCAACCGCGTCCGGCCGTTGCTGGTAGGATGGGCCAAGCTGCCGCGCGCCGGGAGTGAGCCAATCCATCAATCTCGATCACACGGGCTCGGCCTCGGGCGCGGAGAGTGACTCCGTCGTCACGCGACTGTCGCGCTCCGGGCCGCCGGGGGTCCGGAACAGCTCGGCGGCGGCCGAGAGTTGCTGCGGCCGTCCGAGCAGCAGGACCGAGTCGCCCGCCTCGAGCGTGTCGGCACCGGCCGGATTGGCGATCGTCTCGCCGCCGTGCCGTTGTACCGCGACCGCCGATGCGCCGCAGTGCTCGCGGATGCGGGAGTCGCGGAGCCGCATCCCCGCGACGGGCGACCCCGACTCGACCCGATACGTCTCGATCGACAGCCCCGTGAGGAACCGGTCCAGCCCCGCTGCGGGCGCGTGCGCATCCGAGATCGTGCGGAACATCTCGTAGCCGTCGCTGCGGACGTCGAGGATCATGCGCTCGACCACGTCGCGCGGCAGCAGGTAGCGCCGCAGCACGCGCGAGAAGATCTCGATGGAGGTCTCGTATTCCTCGCTGATCACTTCGTTCGTGCCGAGCGCGACGAGTGGCTGCATCTCGTGCACGTAGCGGCTGCGGACGAGGATGTGGATGTGCGGATTGAGTCGGCGCGCCAGCACGACCGTGCTACGCGTGGCGGCGGCGTCGGAGATCGCGATGACTGCGACGCGCGCACTCCCCACGCCGGCGTGCTCGAGGATCTCTGGTCGCGCGGCATCACCGTAGATGATGGGTCGGCCGCGCCGTCGCTCGGCGCGAACGGCTTCGGGATTCATCTCGATCACGCAGAAGGGAATCTTCGAGCGGCCGAGGACGCGCGCGAGGTTGCGGCCATTGAGGCCGTACCCGACGATGATGACGTGGTCCTCGAGCAGAGCGGCGTCGTGCCCGATGGCGATCTGCGCGGTTGCCCGGCCGGCCGCCCAGCGTGACGGGACTCGCCGCTCGAGCCAGTTCGCCACCCGTGGCGCGACGGCTATGAGCGCCGGGGCCGTGGCCATCGTCCCGACGGCGACCGCGAGAAAGAGCTGATTGAGCCTCGCATCGAGCAGGCCGGCCTCCAACCCTACCTTCGATAGCACGAACGAGAATTCACCGATCTGACTGATGGCGAGACCCGCCAAAACCGCGACGCGGAGCGATTGACCGAGCGCGAAGGTCACGCCGACGGCGACGATTGCCTTGAGGGACAGTACGACGATGAGTGCGCCGAGGACCGTGAGAGGAGACGCGAGCACGGTACGGATGTCGAACAGCATCCCGATGGAGACGAAGAAGAGGCTGTTGAATACCTCGCGCAACGGGAGCATCTCGCCCAGCGCCTGGTGACTGTACTCCGACTCCGAGACGACGAGGCCAGCGATGAATGCACCGAGCGCGAGCGAGAGCCCAACGCGCGCCGACGCCCACGCCGTGCCCAGGCAGAGCAGGATGATCGTGAGCAGGAACACCTCTCGCTTTCGCGTGCTCACGACCTGAAGGAGCAGCCACGGAATCGCATATCGCGCGGCGACGATTGCCGCGACGACGAACCCGATCGCCTTGGCCGCGACGGCGGCGACGGAGCTGATGCTCTGCTCCGCGCCGGTGAGAAATGGCGTGAGCAGCACCATCGGCACGATGCAGAGATCCTGAAAGATCAGGATGCCGAGGGCGGCCTGCCCGTGCGGCGTATCCACTTCCCCGTGATCGGCGAGCAGGCGCAGCACGATGGCGGTGCTGCTGAGCGCCCCGAGCATGCCGAGAAACGCCGCCGCGCGCCACGGCTCGCCGATGTAGCGTGCGGCCCCGATGATCACCGCGATCGTGGCCGCCATCTGGAGGCCGCCGCCGAGGAAGAGGAAGGTGCGCATGCGAACCAGCTTCTGCACGGAGAACTCGATCCCCACCGTGAACAGGAGCAGCATCACGCCGATCTCGGCGAGCGATTCCACCTCCTCGACGTTCCGTATCAGGCCAAAGCCGTATGGTCCGCAGAGTACGCCGGTGATGAGAAATCCGACGATCGGTGGCAGCCGAATCCGGTGCGTGACCAGCACCACGGCGACGCTCAGGCCGAAGACGACGAGGAGATCGGTCACTGCGGAAGGCGATCGGGAGGCGGAGCGGGACGAGCGCGGCGACAGAGCGGCACCGGCACGGTGGGAGAATAGCGCCGCGATTTCGCGGGGGGCAAGCGCGAAGCCAGCGCCGCCCCTGTCGCGCCGGCCGTCGGGCGAGGCATCTTCCCTCGCCGAACCCGTCCGTCCTCACGCCACGTCATTCGAACTCGCAGGGGGCCGCATGCCGAGGTCTCGCCGCGCCGCGCACGCGACCACCGCGCTCTCCTTCGCGTACTCCGTCCTCGCGATGCTCACCGTGCCCACCGACTCCACTGCGCAGGCCGGGCGTGCCCGCGCCCGCGAATTAGGTGTGGCGCCAGGGATCTTCAAGCCCGGCCCGCTCAACGCGATCACGGATGTGAGCGGCGTTCGCGTGGGGCACACGACGGTGACGGAGGGCGATACGGTGCGCACGGGCGTCACCGCCATCCTCCCGCATGGCGGGAACCTGTTCCAGGAACGGGTGCCGGCGGCGATCCACGTGGGCAACGGCTTCGGCAAACTGCTCGGCGCTACCCAGGTGCGCGAGCTCGGCGAGCTGGAGACGCCGATCCTTCTCACCTGCACGCTGTGCGTCTGGAAAGCTGCGGACGCGATGGTGGCATGGATGCTCGAGCAGCCAGGGATGGCGGCGGTCCGTTCGATCAATCCGACGGTCGGCGAGACGAACGATGGCTACGCCCTCAACCTCGCCATTCGCTCACGCCCGATCACCGAGGCCCACGTGCGCTCGGCGCTGACGTCCGCGTCAGCGGGACCAGTCACCGAGGGGAGCGTCGGTGCGGGCGCCGGGACGGTGGCGTTCGATTGGAAGGGTGGCATCGGCACGTCGTCGCGCGTGGTGCCGGCGTCGCTCGGTGGCTGGACGGTGGGCGTGCTGGTGCAGTCGAACTTCGGCGGCATCCTGCAGGTGATGGGTGCCCCAGTGGGGCGCGAGCTCGGCAAGTACGCCTTTCGAGCCGATGTCGAGGCGCCGAACAAGGGCGACGGTTCGGTGATCATCGTCGTCGCTACCGACGCGCCGCTCTCCGACCGCAACCTGGGCCGGCTCGCGGCGCGGGCGATCATGGGGCTGAGCCGCACGGGAAGCTCGGCGTCGAACGGCTCGGGGGACTATGTGATCGCCTTCTCGACGGCGGTCGAGGTCCGGCGGGCACGCGAGGCCAAGCGGCTCAGCACGACCGAGCTCGCGAACGATGAGATGTCTGCGCTGTTCGAGGGGGTCGTGGAAGCGACGGAGGAGGCGATCTACAATTCGTTGTTCGCCGCGACGAGCGTCACCAGCCGGCGCGGGACCGTGGATGCGATTCCCCTCGACCGGGTGAGGGAGGTGCTCAGGAAGTACGGGGTCGCGGGGAGGTGAAAGGAGAAGGCAGAAGTCGACAGTGCGAGTGCCCTCGGCACGCTTCCTGACTGTGAACCGTTAGGTTCATCCAGGCTCACCACTGCGAGGTGCGACATGGGCGGAAAGCGTTCAGACCAGTACGCGATCGACCCCGGCGAGGCCGGCGCCACGGATTACAAGGATCGCAACGAGGACGAGGGCATCAACACGAAGGAGAAGCAGACGTTCGTCGGCTCGAAGCAGGCTGCTCAGCAGCACGCGGGCAAGATCCCCGCGCGCCAGGAGAATCCGGAACAGGCCCGGATCAAGGCTGCGCGCAAGAAGAAGCGGGGCGAGTAACCTTACGGACAGGCGGAGGACGAACGACATGCCAGCGGCAGACAGGCTCAAGGGACGCAAGATCGCCTTCCTCGCTACGGACGGCGTGGAGCAGGTGGAGCTGACCACTCCCTGGGACGCGGTAAAGCAGGCGGGCGCGTCGCCGTGCCTGATCTCCATCAAGAGCGGGGAGATCCAGGGTCTGAATCACATGGACAAGGGCGACACGTTCAAGGTGGACAAGCTCGCGTCGGACGTCAAAGCGGCCGACTTCGACGGGCTCGTGCTGCCCGGCGGCGTCGCGAACCCCGACTCGCTCCGGACAGACGCCGACGCTGTGCGCCTCGTGCGTGACTTCATGGAGGCTGACAAGCCGGTGGCCGCGATCTGCCACGGTCCGTGGACGCTCGTGGAGGCGGGCGCGGTGGAAGGGCGCACGCTCACGTCGTGGCCGAGCTTGAAGACGGACATCACGAACGCTGGCGGCGAGTGGGTAGACAAGCGCGTGCAGGTGGATCAGAAGCTGATCACCAGCCGGAAGCCCGACGACCTGCCTGCATTCTGCCAGAAGATCGTGGAGCTGTTCGCGGGCGCGATCGAGCAGGGGCGCGTGGATGAAGCGTCGCAGGAATCCTTCCCGGCGAGCGATCCGCCCGCTTGGGGCCCGGCCTCCATCGGCGGCACAGGGGCATCGTCGGTCGCTCCGCCGCCCGGGTAGGGCTCGGGCGAGCGGGATCCCGGGCCTCTTATCGCCCGGCGGGGATTCCCCGCCGGGCGACGTGTTTTTTCGGCGCCCGCCTTCACGCATCATCCGTGTGCCCGTCAACCTGTCCGGCACCACCAGCTGACACAGGCAGGTAAACCTCGGCCGCATGGCCGGAGTCACAGTTGCGGATAGCAGCACACGCATGCTCCCGCACCTATGGCCATGAAGCCAACGAGATCCCGGTGATCAGTGCCGCCCTCACACTCGCGAGGCCGACTGTGATGGAGTTGGTGCGGAAGGCGAGCGCCGGGGACGAGGCTGCCTTCGAGCAGCTCTATCGCGAGCATGCGGGGCGCGTCTACGCGCTCTGTCTGCGGCTCTCCGCGGATTCCGTGCGCGCACGCGAGCTCACCCAGGACGTGTTCGTTCGCGCGTGGGAGAAGCTCGACTCGTTCCGCGGAGAGAGCGCATTCGGGAGTTGGCTCCACCGGCTCGCGGTCAACCTCGCGCTTACCGGACATCGAGGCGACGCCCGGCGCGAACGGCGAGTCCGGACGACCGACACGCTTCCCGAGGTCGCCGCACCGCTGTCTCACGGCGGAGGAGCGGACATCGATCTCGAGCGCGCGATCGCGACGCTGCCACCGGGTGCGCGCGCGGTGTTCGTTCTCTACGACATCGAAGGCTACCAGCACGACGAGATCGCCGCGATGATAGGCATCGCGGTGGGGACTTCGAAGGCGCACCTGTTCCGGGCGCGCCGACTGCTACGCGAGGCGCTCGAGCGATGACTGACGACCGACACCTCTCCGAGGAGACAGTAAACGAGATGGTGGATGGCGCGCTGCCGGCCCACCGTCGTGCCGAGGCAGAGCAACATCTAGCGGCCTGCGAGCGTTGTCGCCGCGAGACCGCGCGGCTTCGTGCGCTCCTTCAGCGCGCCGGTGCTTTGCCGCGCCGCGCCGAGCCGCCGGGCGACCTGTGGGCAGGCATCGCGCGGGAGATGCGCGGTCCGCGTGTGCTCGCGCTGGAGTCTCGCGCGGGGGATCGGCGTCCACGATGGGCGGCCGTGTCGCGCCTGGCAGCCGCCGGCCTGGTACTGGCCTCGCTCTCGGCCGCCACGACTGCGCTCATCCTGCGCCGCGACCGAACAGCGACTGTGGCGGTTGGTGCGGCCGTCGTACCCGATGCGCCGCCGGTGGCGCTCGCGGAATTCCGGCGAGTCGAGGCGGGCTATGTCCGCGCGGCGGACGAGCTGCAGGAGGCCGTGAATGCGCGGCGAAGCCAACTGATGCCGGAAACCGTCGCCACGGTGGAACGGAGTCTCGCGGTGATCGACACGGCCATCTCCGAGGCTCGCGATGCTCTCGAGCGGGACCCGGGAAATCGAACGCTCGTGGACATGCTGTCCGCGCACTACGAGCGCAAGGTGGATCTACTGAAGCGGACGACGGACCTGCTGCCCCGGAGCTGACGGATGCACCACTCACGTAGGTACGCACGGATGACGACACGTCTCGGCGTGGCCGCCGCGCTCGCCCTCGCCACCCCCGGCCTGGCGGGAGCGCAGCAACGCATTGACGATCGTCGCCGGGTAGCGCCCGACGCCTCGGTCCGCATGACGTTTCTCGTGTCGGCCGGTAGCGTGCGCGTCGTCGGCTGGGACCGCGACTCGATCGCCGTTACGGGCACGCTTGGCGCGGGCGAGGAGTTCGGCGGAGGCGTCGCGCAGAACGGGAGCGGCGCCAAGTATTTCGTTCAGGAGCCGGGGGAAGGGAAGGTGACACGGAAGGCGACGGCGCCACTCGCGCTCGAAGTCAGGGTGCCTGCGCGCGCGAGACTATGGCTCAAGGCCGGAGGCGCCGACATCGATGTGTCAGGGCTCACGGGCGGTCTGGATGTGAACATCGTGAGCGGGCGCATCCGCGTCGCGGGCGCGCTCCGCGAGCTGAACGCCGAGGCGATGGATGGGGACATTGACGTCACCGGCTCAGCCGGGTGGCTGCGCGCGAAGACAGCCGGCGGCGCCATCACGCTACGAGGGCGCAGCGACGATGCAGGCCTGTCGAGCGTGAGCGGTACGCTGCGTGTGAGCGGCGGTCCATTCACGCGCGCTCGCTTCGAGACCGTGACGGGCGACGTGCGCTTCGAGGCGGCCGTCAGCCGCGATGGCGCACTCACGTTCGACACGCACAGCGGCGTCGTCGAGCTGCGGACGCCTCGCGACCTCGCGGCCGATCTCGACGTAAGCACCATTGCCGGACAGATCACGAACGAGCTCAACTCGGCTCGCCCCATTCTCGGACGCGACATGCGCAGCCGCGAGCTCGGCACGAGCGTCGGCGGCGGAGGGGCGCGCATCACCATCAGGACGTTCAAGGGCTCCGTAGCGCTGCGGAGGCAGTAAGCGCGCACCACACGCGCCGCACCGATCGCATCAGTCACCGCAGGATTTCCCGAACGGAGGTATTTCACATGAATCGCCGTACACTCACCAGAACCGCCCTGCTCGCCGCCTTTGCCATCGCGACGGTGGGTTGGACACACGCTGCTCTGGGACCGCCATGGGTCTCGATCGAGTACCCACCCAGCCCGTACGACACGACGACGCGCGATGCCTTCCTCCTGGTGCACGCTTTCCACCACGGCACGCCGATGGACTTCCCGGTGAGCGGCACAGCAGAGGGGATCGTGAAGGGCGAGCGGCGATCCGTGAAGCTCGATTTCGCCAAGACTTCGCGCACAGGGGTGTACGCACTCCGGAAGAAGTGGCAGAGCGACGGGACGTGGACCCTGGTGATCGGCGTGACGCAAGGCGCCGGCGAAGGGAACACGGTCTCGGCGATCGTCGACCTGGCGGCGAACGGCGCGGTCGCGCAGGTGCGCGTCCCGACCAGCCAGCGCGACGGCTGGGCCATCCCGCAGCGCGTGAGCATGCAGGAAGTCGAGGCAGCATTGCGTATTCGCGCCGGCGCGAGCGTCGCGGGGCGATAGGTACGCGCGGACCCCGGTATGCGCCGCGGGCCGCGCTTGGCTACACTTGACGGAGCCGTGATCCGACGGTAACAGTAGCCGGCGTCGGGTGGCGCGAGCGTGCATGTCAGACGTGATCCGGCGGACACTGGCGACACCGGTGTCCGCCGGACCGCGTGTATGACCGGGAGGGACGAGCCTATGGAAGCGGGGACGATCGCGGCGCTTGCACCACCGCGCGTAACGGCGGCCGAGCGGACGGCAGCCGCGCCGTGGCATCTGTACGCCGCGCTCTTCGGGTCGACGAGCATTGTGATCGGGCTGATCTGGGACATCTCCTGGCACACCACGATCGGCCGAGATTCCCTCTGGACGCCGGCGCACGTTGCCATGTATCTCGGTGGCGTCGTTGCCGGCCTGGCATGCGGCGCCCGGGTGCTGCTCACCACCTTCGCTGGCAGCGCCACCGAGCGCGCGGCGTCCGTGCGATTCTGGCACTTCTTCTACGGCCCGCTGGGCGCCTGGCTCTGCATCTGGGGCACGTTCGCGATGCTCACGTCCGCGCCGTTCGACGACTGGTGGCACAACGCGTACGGGCTCGACGTCAAGATTCTGAGCCCCCCGCACAGTGTGCTCGCGCTCGGCATGATCGGCGTCTCCTTCGGCGCGCTCCTGATCGCGGTCGCGCTGCAGAATCGGTCGCGCGACGAGAGCGAGAGCCGATTCCGCCTGATGTACGCCTACGCCGGCGGCGTGCTCGTCGTCTACGCCGCGATCATGGCGTCCGAGTACCTGGACCGCGGCCTCATGCACTCGTCCATCTTCTACAAGGTGGCGTGCGTCGTCTTCCCGCTCTTTCTGGCCGGCATCGCGCGGGCCTCGCGCATGCGATGGCCCGCGACGTCCATCGCGGCGGTCTATACCGTGATCACGATCGCGATGGGGTGGATACTCCCGCTGTTCCCGGCGGAACCGAGGCTCGGCCCGATCTACCAGCACGTGACGCGGATGGTGCCGATGGACTTCCCGCTGCTCCTAGTCATTCCCGCCATCGGGATCGACTGGGTGGCGCGGCGACTTTCCGGCCGCCGCAACGACTGGCTGCTCGCGGCCGCTCTCGGCGTCACGTTCCTGGTGCTCTTCGCCGCGGTACAGTGGCCGTTCGCGCACTTCCTGCAGTCGGAGGCCTCGCAGAACTGGTTCTTCTACACGGACAACTACTTCTACGGCCTGTCCGACCGATCGAGCACGGTGCGACGCGTGTTCTTCGACGTGGATGCGTCCGCCTCGGCACGGCTGCTGGGATTGACGGTGATTGCGCCAATCATCGCCATGGTGTCGGCGCGAGCAGGCCTGTGGTGGGGTGCCTGGCTGCGAGGTGTGCGCCGGTGAGCGAGTTCGCGCGTCGCGCGTGCGCCGCCGCTCGACGTCCGTTGGGCGTCCTCGGCGCGCTGGCGCTCGCGGTAGTGGCGAGTGGGCACGTCGGCAGCCCGGATGTCTACTTCCAGGGGAAGGCCGGTCCGTATGATGTGGGCGTCACGATCCGGCCGCCTGGCGTGGTCCCCGGCCTCGCCGACATCACCATCCACGTCCCTAGCGCGGACGCGCGGCGCGTATCGGTGCGCCCCGTGTTCTGGCAGACGAGTCTCGCCGGCGCGCC
The DNA here is from genome assembly GCA_037720885.1 of Gemmatimonadaceae bacterium. Classification (GTDB taxonomy): domain Bacteria; phylum Gemmatimonadota; class Gemmatimonadetes; order Gemmatimonadales; family Gemmatimonadaceae; genus JACMME01. The sequence goes on from JBBJNN010000018.1 coordinate 27,758, forward strand.
GCGCGCGGACGAAGCCCGGGCCGTGCCGGGGGAGGCCGGCCTGTATTCGGCCCAGCTCTGGCTCATGACGGCAGGGTCGTACAGCGTCCACGTCACCGTGGAAGGCGCGCGCGGCTCGGGCACCGCGTTCGTCCCGCTCAACTCCATTGCGACGCAGCGACTCGGAATGCAACCCGCGACCGCGGGCGTGCTGCTCGGACTCGGCGCGTTCCTCGTCATTGGGCTGCTCTCGATCGTGGGAGCCGGCGCGCGCGAGGGGTCGCTCGAACCAGGCGCCTCGCCCGACCCTAGGCGGCGCCGGAAAGCGCGTATCGTCACGACGGTATTCGCCGGCATCCTCGTCCTCGAGCTGACGGCGGGGAAGGCGTGGTGGGGCCTTGAAGACGCCGCCTATCGCCGCAGCATGGCGCGGCCGCTGCGTGTGTCCGCGAGCACGCGCAGCGAAGGCGGCCACGCGGTCATCCGTGTGGCGCTGGACGACCCCTCGTGGGTCGGCGGCAGGACGACGCCACTCGTGCCGGATCATGGGAAGATGATGCACCTCTTCCTCATTCGCGCGCCCGGTCTCGATGGGTTCGCGCACCTGCATCCGAGGCGCGTGGACCCCACGACGTTCGAGGCGACGCTCCCTCCGCTCCCGGCTGGCAGCTACCGCCTGTACGGCGATGTGGTGCACGCGAGCGGCTACGCGCGCACGGTCACGGACACGGTCGAGATTTCCGCGGGCGGGCTTTCCGGCGCCGCGCCCTCCGATTCTGACGATTCGTGGCTTGCCCCGGCGGCGGCGCCGGCGGAGCCCCGCTCCGGACAGGACGGGTCGGTGAGGCAACTCGCCGGTGGCGGGAGCATGACATGGGAGCGCGGCGCGGAGGCGCCGCGTGCCGGGCGGCCGGCCTCGTTACGGTTCGTCGTCCGCGACGTGAATGGCCAGGCTGCGGTGCTCGAGCCGTATATGTCGATGCGCGGGCACGCGGCGGTGACGCGGGACGATGGCGCTGTGTTCGTGCACCTACATCCGATGGGGACGATCTCGACGGCGTCCCAGCGCACGTTCGAGGAGCGCGCCCGCGGTGATACGACTGCGGCCGCGATCACCGCGGCGCTCGCTCGCCCCTCACGCGATGGTGAGCACGCGACGCACGGCGGGGAGCCCGGGATCGTGACCTTCCCGTATGCATTCCCGTCGCCGGGCCGCTACCGGCTATGGGTGCAGGTGAAGCGCGCGGGAGTCGTCGAGACCGGGCAGTTCGATGTGACGGTCGGCGATTCGATACGGACCGGAGCGCGCTCGGGAACGTAGCGTGCTGTCCGCGCTCCCCGGGCGCGCTACCGTTCAACGTGCCTGTGGGAACCAGCTCAGGCCAAGCTTGATGCGCGAGCTGACGACATTGTCCGATCCCTCGACATCCACCTCGTCGCCGTCGAACTCGAGCTTGTCGAACTTGCCGAAGCCCACCTGCACGCCGGCGTCGAATGCCAGCTTCCGCTTGAAGAAATACTGGACGCCGCCACCGACCACGACGTGCCCACCCGTGAGGCGGAGCTCCTGCATGCCCTCGCCGACATCCACGTCCGCGCCGAGGCCCCGCGCGCCGACCCCGACGTTCGCGTAGGGCACGACCGCGCCGCCCTGCTGGAAGTTGAAGCGGGCGCCGAGCTCGACGTGGCTCACGCCGAAATCGCCCTCGAGGCCGTCAACATCGCTGTCCTGCTTCGACACGTCGAGATTGATGTACGGCATGATCAAGGACGTGATGCCGTAGCCCACCTGAATCCCGCCGCCGAACCCCAACTTCGTCTTCAGCTGCGGATCCTCGAAATCGCCACCCTTGACCGTCAACGGCGGCGAGATCTGAAGGTGCCCGTTCAGCATGAATCCTCGGGTCCGATTCACCATGGTGGAGCTCGCCTCTTGTGCGTGAGCAGTCGAGGCTCCAGCGGCGAGGCCGATCACGGTGGCGGCGATTGCAAAGCGCTTCATTGGTGCAGGATCTCCCTTCGATGAGTTGACCGATTGATGCGACACTTCCAGGAACAGGGCAAACGTACGGAGGCTGTTCGCTCCTGGTTTCAGCTCCTGTCAGCGACGCGTCAGATCCGCCGGGTCGAAGTAGGCTCGGAAGCGGCGGATGCGTTCGCCGTCCAGCTCGAGCACGCTCACCCCGCTGTACTCGACCTCTCCGCCGCCCGCGAGCCGCCCGCGACTCGTCCACTCGAGCAGCGCGGCGCCCTCGCTCTCGACGACGTTGCGAAACTCGGAGGCGATCTCATCGAACGATTCGCGGTAGCCGTGCCAGAAGTGTCGCGCGGCCTCGGCGCCCCGTTGAGGCTCGGTGTGGGTCGCGTTGCTCAATTCGGCGTCGTCGGCAAACAGGCGCACCATGGCGTCGCTGTTCCGGTCGCGCTCGAGGGCGTGCAGCGCGTCGATGAACGCGCCGGTGGTCGTGGTCGTCGCAACTCTCGCCATCAGCCTCTCCGTTGTATGCGCGCCGTCCGGCGCGTGGTCTGTGATCGTCAACGGCGCTCACGCAGCCCAATGTTCCGACACCGTCTCGGATAGCGCGGCACGCCGCGCACGCGGCTAGCGTTCGTGACGGCTGCGTCGCATCGTCAGGATGTGCCGCCGCCCGCCAGCCGACCACACGCAACCGTGACGCTCGAGGGCGAGCACGTGTGCCTCGAGCCGCTCTCCCTCGCCCACCACGCCGCCCTGTGCGACGTGGGCCTCGACGACGATATCTGGCGCTGGATGACCGCGCTCGTGCGGACGCCGGATGACATGCGTCGTTACATCGAGACGGCGCTCGACTGGCAGGCGGCGGGTACTGCGCTCCCGTTCGCCACGGTGGACCTGGGGTCCGGCCGAGTGATCGGCACCACTCGTTTCGCCAACATCGAGCGCGAACACCGACGCGGAGAGATCGGATGGACGTGGCTCGGGCGCGAGTGGCAGCGCACGGCCGCAAACACCGAAGCCAAGCTCCTCATGCTCGAGCATGCGTTCGAGACGCTCGGCTGGCTCCGCGTCGAATTCAAGACCGACGTCCTCAACGCCCGCTCGCGCGCGGCGCTCGCCCGAATCGGCGCGCGCGAGGAGGGAACGCTTCGCCGGCACATGATCACGGATACCGGACGCGTGCGGGACAGCGTCTACTTCAGCATCATCAACGAAGAGTGGCCGGCGGTTCGGGACGCCCTCCGGGACCGGCTCGCCCGCGGTTGACGTGCCGCCAACTCGGTCACGGCAGCTGCTTCGGCGGGTCCCCGGTCGTGAAGAGCAGGCTTCGGCGATGTCCCTCGTACTCCGCCTGCACGATGTTGATCTGATCGGCGTACAGGTCGAACAGGAAGCGATTGTGGATGCGCGCTCGAGCGAGCCCCGCAGGCATCCGCGCGCGAACGCAGAGCCAGACCACGTCGCCAGTGCGCTTGCTGCCGCACCAACTCAACGGAAGCGCCGGCCCGGACCGCTCGGCGAGCGCGAACGAAGCGCGCAGATAGGCGAACGCCGCGCTGTCTGGCACCGCGTGGTCCGCCGCCGGCTTCACGCCGCCGCGCTTGGCTACGACAGTGGCGAAATCATCGGCGAATACGCGGATTGAGACCTGCACGGCGCGCTGTGGTGCCAACCAGGTGAGTTGGGTGAGCGTCGTGTGCAGCGGGTGTGCGCCGGCCCGCTCCGCTGCGCCGAGCGCCGCGATGACGACGAGCCCGATCGTCGCTGCGCGCGCGACCAGCCCGCGGCGCGTCACGAGACGGCTACCAGGGCGCCCGCTCGACGGCCCAGCGCGCCGCGACGAGTGCGACGGCGCACGAGACGCCGACCACGCGGAGGCGGAGCGGCGCCGGCGCGAATCGCGGTAGGCGCACGCCGCCGATCAGGCCGTCGAGCAGCGACAGCAGCAGCGCCGCGCCGCCGAGCACCACGATCTGACCGAGCTCGATACCGACATTGAAGCCGAAGAGCGGCAGCGCAATGTGGTCGACGAACAGGCTCGAGAGATAATTCGCGAAGCCTGCGCCGTGGACGAGGCCGAACACGCCCGCGAACACGGGACGATACCGGCCCCGCCAGCGCGCGCGAGCGCGATCCCGAACCACCATGTTCTCGACGGCCGTCGCAACGATCGTGACCGGAATGAGAAACTCGATCAGCGCTGTCGGAAGCCGGAGCGCGCCCGTCACCGCGAGCGCGAGGGTGACGGAGTGTCCGACGGTGAATGCCGTCACGACCCAGAGGCTGTCGCGCCAGTCGCGAAGGCGATAGATCGCGGCGAGCGCGAGGAGAAAGAGGATGTGATCCGCTGCGCCAACGTCCGTGATATGGCGGAATCCGAGGTTTGCGTAGGTGAGCCATTCGGACATGGCGCCTCAGCTCCCGGGCATGCGCCGGACCGCGCGGTCGAGCGAATCGAGGAGTGTGCGCGCGGCTCTCGCCTGCGTCGGGTGGAAATGCGGGTTGATCTCCAGCGCGCGGCGCAGGTCACGTCGGGCTGCGCTGTCGTCGCCCAGGGCATGCTCGATCGCGGCGGCATGATAGAGCAGCATCGCGTCCCGCGTCCCCATGCGCAACGCGAGCGTTGAAGCCTGCAACGCGTCGCGGTCGCGGCCGGACTTGTGGAATGCCCAGGCGAGCAGGTCGTACCCGTAGACATCGCGCCGCGTCGCGATCTCCGCGCTCGCGTTGGCGAGGACCTCGCTCACGCGGCGGTCGTGGTCGAGGAGGAAGAGGCCCCACGCGCGGTGGAACGCGCCCGGCTGCCGGAGCACCGCGATCTCCATGGTGCGGTAATACTCCTCACTCTGGGCGCTGTCCCCGCGCGCCGCGTACGCATCGCCGACGAGCCCGAGCGTGGCGGGGTCGAGCGAAATCGCGATCGCCCGCTCTCCGTACTCGATCGCACGATCGGGTCTGCCCCGGAGCGACTCGAGCCGGGCCATCGCCGCGAGCACACGGTAATCGGCCGGCCACACGTGCAGCCCGGCCCGATAGGCGTTCTCCGCCGCGCCGAGGTCGCCTTCCCGCAGCTCGACATCACCGCGGCGCAGGTAGAACCAGGCGACCTGCTCTCGCGGCACGTCCGTGCGGCTCTCCAGATCGCGCAGTGACGCGTTGAGGATCGAGCGGACGTCACCGGTTCGGCCCTCGATCTCCGCCCAGCGGGCGAGGCGGCCGGCGACGGAGGGTGACGTCCGGGACCCGGCGAGCGACCGGAACGTCGCGCGCGCCGCGTCGTAGTCACCAAGCTCGAGCTGGATCTCGCCGAGCATGGCGCCGTAGGCCGGGACGTCCGGGTTGTAATCCACGGCGGAACGTGCGGCGTCTCGCGCCTCGACGAAGCGGTGCTGCGCGAGCAGGCTCGCCGCGAGCGTGAGGTACGTCTTGCCATTGTGGTTCGTGCGGATGGCGAGCGATCTCCGCGCGGCCGTTTCCGCACGCACGATATCGGAGTACTGCCCGAGCTCACGGCCTCGTTGGAGATAGATGCCCGCTAGCTGCGCGAGGTCGAGCGCGCTCTCCGGATCTTCCGCCACCCGCCGCTCGTAGAACGCGATCTCGCCGTCGCGACGCTCGGCACTGGCCGCGGATGTCGAGTCGGCCACGGCGACGCGGGCCGGATCGGCGCGGAGTCGCGCCGCCGTCCACCACGCGGTCGCGATCAGTACGGTCGCGACGGGCATGACGCCGGCGAAGCGGGACCGAAGCAGTCGGGTCATTGGCTCGAGCAGCAGGCGGGGGATCGCGCGGCGCGGCCGACTCGAGTCCGCAGCGCCACGCGACAGGAATTGTTGACGTTACGGTGTTGGTGCGGCGAGGTACGGAAACGCCGTCAGAAACGCCTTGTCGTTCGCGCCAACGTTGTCGCTCGTCAGGCCAGTGGCGACGGGCGCGGTCGGATCGAGCAGGTTGCCGAAGATCGCCGTGAGCCCGGCGTCCACGACGTCGTCCGTGAGCTTGCGCCCGCCGTACCCGACGCCCGGCTGCAGCGCGTGGGTCAGCCACCCAGCGGTCCCGACCGCACGATTCGGGTAGACCTGAAGCATGTCGGGCGCGAGGACCGCGGCCAGCGTATTCTGGATGGCCGCGCTCCGGCCAAATTGCGCGGCGAAGCTGCGAATCTTCTCACGCGCTCCGGTACCGCCATTCTCCACCGTCACCTTGTCCAGGTTCGGCGTCTTGGTGTTGTGTAGCCCATGGTCCCGCTTGAGGAAGAACACCTCGGACACGAGAGGATTGCCCAGCCGCTCGATCTGGGTGTACTCGCGGTCCGTGCTCGGGCCGATCACGGAATTGTTGTCATCGTCATCGCTGCAGCCGGCCGCGCTCAGCGCGAGCCCCATTGTGGCGATGATCATCCAGGACTGCCGTCGCATATGCCTGCTCCTATTCGTCGAGGTCTGAAGTTTCTGGTAGGCTCGCATCTCAGCGGCTGATCGTGCCCCACACGCCGAAGCGCGCACCGGCATCCGTGGAGTTCACGAGCATGGCTTTCGGGAGCTCGATCACGATCGCCAGCGCATTGAAGTTCCGCAGGAAATCCACCGCCTGGCCGGCGGGCCGGAAGGCGCACGGGTTGAGATTGGCGCACGGCCCGAGCGGCACCGAGTTCGAGGGCGGCGAGAGCGGACCGGTGGACGGACGTCGGTCCGGCAGCACCTGGAAGAAGCGCTCGAGGTCGATGAAGAACGGATCGTCGCGCAAGCCGGCGAAAAGCTGCATGCCATTCGGACCGCTGAGCGTCTGTCCGACCGTGCCGCTCATCGTCGCCGTCGAGCCGACGAGTCGGCTGCGCATGCCCCGAACCGTCGGCGCCACGGGCCCACGCAACGCGACGGACTGCGTCGCGCCGTCGCCGGAGAAGGTCGCCTGAATCACGAGGTCCTCCTGTGTGTCGCCGGCGTTGTCGATCTTGAACTGATACAGAAGATTCGGGTCGAACGAAGCGCTCGTTCCCTGAATTGGCGACGACGTCGTGATCAGGAGCACTACCCGGTCCGCGCTCGAGCCGGGAAACGCCTACACATCGTTGATGTCCATGCCCGGATTCAGCTCGACCTCGGGCGTGTCCTGATGGTCGGACGCGATCACGACTCCAGCGGCCGGAACGCCGGCCAGGAGTGCGATGCCGGCAAGGAGCGGAAGCCGTCTGCTTCCGCGTAGCCACTGCACTCTCATACGGTCCCTCCGAAGGGATGAAATTCCTGAGCGCGCACCGCAAACCAAGCGCGCGGTCACCACAGACGTACGCCCGTGTGCACGTCGTGCACCCTGGTTCGGATTGCTCGCCGCCCGTGATGGTGCGTGCGAATCAGCCTGCAGTGGTGGGATGGGGGGGATTCGCGCGGGCCAGGAGGTCATGGACCTCCGCATCCGTTGTCTGCGAGAAGTCGTCGTACCAGAGCCCGACGGCCTCGAACGGATCTGGCGTCATCGCGCAGATGATATCGTCTACTTCCGCACGAAACTCGGCGCACGTGCTCGGTGCCGCGGTGGGGACCGCGATCACGATGCGCGCGGGCTGGCGCGCCCGCAGCGCCGCGACCGCGGCGCGCATGGTCGCGCCCGTTGCGAGGCCGTCATCTACCAGGATCACCGTGCGGCCGACCACATCGGGTGCCGCGCGCCCTCCTCGGTAGTCGCGCTCGCGGCGCTCCAGCTCGAGCACTTCTGCCGCGGTCACCTGGTCCACCGCTCGCGCCGGGATGCCGAGCGTATCGATCACATCGACATTGAGGACGCGCACGCGGCCGGTGGCGATCGCCCCCATCGCGAGCTCCTCGTGGCCGGGCACCCCGAGCTTCCGCACGACGAAGATGTCGAGCGGCGCTCGGCAGGCGAGCGCGATCTCGAACCCCACCGGGACTCCGCCCCGTGGAAGTGCGAGGACGAGTAGGTCGTCGCGCCCCGCGTATTCGCCGAGCAGGCCGGCGAGGACCCGCCCCGCCTCAGCGCGGTCGCGGAATCGCCGGTGCTCCGTCACGCCCTAGCGGCGGCTACCCGATTCCCGCTTGATGACCCCGCACGCCACGCGCTCCCCCGAGCCGCCGGATGGGTCGGTGACATAGTCGTCCGCGGAAGCGTGCATGACGATCGCCGAGCCGTCCTCGTCGAGCAGGGCGGAGTTCCGCGCGGTCAGCGTCACGCCGCTCACCAGGATCTCCTGCCGCAGTACGCCGCTTTCCGGCACGAACAGGTTCGGCAGATCACCGGCGTGTGCACCCGCCGCGTTTCTCATGCCGTGCGCCCGGCCGCCCGGATTGACGTGTTCGCCCGCCGTCTCGAACGGCGCCTCGCACTCGCCCACATTGTGGAGGTGGATGGCGCGCGTGCCGGCCGGCGCGCCGGACAGGTCGAGCGTGAGCAGTACACCACGCGGCGTTTGCTGCAGCGTCGCGTCGCCGATCTTCCGGCCGGACGCATCTGCCAGCTCCGCGCGCGCGCGATCCACCGCCGCCGCCGCACGCCGGCCCTGCGGCGTGAATGAGGAGCAGGCGCCGAGCAGGAGCACCGAAACGGCCCAGGCCGTGTGTCGCATGAATAACTCCGATTGCAAGTGGAGAAAAGATACGCGCGCCGCACGCTACGCGCGCCGCTCCGAATCCGAAAGGAAGATGTGGCGCTCGGTCGTGGCGCGCGAGCCCGGCATTGCACAAGCTCGCTACGTCATTTCAATTCCCTGCGTACGTCACGCGACGGAGTCGCGCAACGCGGCTCCACCGTATAGTACACGCCAGCGTCGCCCCGCATCGCGCCACGACCTCACGCGCGACGCCGCTCCCGGGCAGCCCGCCCGGCCCTCAGAGAGGTGCCCTATGGTCGCACAGGTGAGACGTTCGCTCGCAGTCGTCGCACTCATAGCCGGCCTCGGCGCTACCGCCGCCGCACAGGGCGGGACCATAACGGGGACGATCACGGCCGCGAATACGCGTCTGCCTGTCGCCGGCGCGACAGTCGAGGCGCGCGGGCCGGGGGGTGCCACCGGGAGCGGGGTATCGAACGATCAAGGCGTTTACCGGATCGGCGGGCTCGGGGCCGGCACATACGCGCTTCTCGTGCGGCGAGTGGACTATCGGCTGCAACGAGTCACTGGCGTGCGCGTTTCAGACGGCGAGACCACGACTGCACCCGTCGCGCTCGAGGTTGTTCAACTCAGCGAGGTTGTGGTTACGGGCGTCCCCGCGCCGCGACCGTTGAGTGAGATCCCCGCTGGGGGGTCGGTGGTCGGCGAGCGCGCGATTGCCGAGCGCCCTGCCCTCGTCGGTATCGATCATGTGCGCGACGTCCCCGGAGTGGATGTAGCCGGGATGGGCCTCGTCTCCGGCACAGTGGTCGCGCGTGGCTTCAACAACGCATTCTCCGGCGCGCTGCTCACGCTAACCGATTACCGCTACGCATCGGTTCCGTCGCTGCGCGTCAACACGTCGTTCCTGACGCCAACGGTGAACGAGGACATCGGCCGAATCGAGGTCGTCCTCGGCCCGGGTGCGGCCCTTTACGGACCGAACAGCGCGAGCGGCGTGATGCATACGCTCACCAGGTCGCCGTTCGAGTCGCCGGGGACGACGCTCAGCGTCGGCGGCGGCGAGCGCGCCGTCGGTCGGGCTGCGCTTCGGCACGCCGGCGTCGTCGGTACGCGCTTCGGCTACAAGATCGCCGGGCAGTACATGCGCGGACGCGAGTGGGAGTTTGTGGATTCCACCGAGGACAATCGGCGGCGGGCTGCGATTGCTGCTGGTGCGCGAGAGGACACGCTACGCATTGGCCGCCGCGACCCGGACGTCGAGCGTTACACCGCCGAGGCGCGTCTGGATTTCCGCGCGACGCCGACGACCGATTTCGTGCTATCCGCCGGGACGGCGACCGCCGCGAAGGCGATCGAGCTCACCGGCCTGGGCGCGGCGCAGGCGATTGATTGGCGATACGACTACCTGCAGGCGCGAGCCCGAAGCGGCCGGCTATTCGTGCAAGGCTTTATCAACACGAGCAACTCCGGGGACAGCACTACATACCTCCTGCGCACCGGCCAGTACATCATAGACAAGTCGCGGACGTACGCGGGGCAAGTGCAGCACGGCTTCGCCCTCGGCGCGCGCCAGAGCTTCATCTACGGCGTGGACCTGCAGCGCACAGAGCCGCGCACGAACTCGACCATCAATGGCCGCAACGAGGACGATGACGAGATCAATGAGGTCGGTGGCTACATCCACTCGGAGACGCGCCTGTCGCCGAAGCTCGATTTCTTCGCCGCGGCGCGCGTCGACAAGCACAGCCGTCTCGACGATCCGGTCTTCTCGCCGCGCGTGGCATTCGTGTTCAAGCCCGCCAAGGATCAGAACTTCCGCCTCACGTACAATCGCGCCTTCAGCACGCCCTCGACGAATAACCTCTTCCTCGATCTCCTCGCGCAACGGCTCAATCCAAGCCTTCCCTACTCCATACGGACGGTGGGTGTCCCGGAAGGCGGCCTGCCTTTCCGCCGCGACTGCGCCGGCGGCCTCTGTATGCGCTCGTACTTCACCGGCGACCCGTCACTCGCACGACCCATTGACGTCGCCCAGGTGTGGGCCGGCCTCCTCCCACTACTGCCCCCACAGGCGCGCGCGGTGCTATCAGCGTTCCCGGCGCCGACGTCGGCGCAGGTCGGAACCGTCCTCCGTACCCTCGACGCCGGCACCGGCACCTTCAAACCCACGACAGCGGCCGATGTGCGTGACGTGGACCCGCTCCGGCCGAGCATCAACAACACCTACGAGGTGGGCTACAAAGGATTTATCGCCAACCGTCTGATCCTCGCAGCTGACGTGTATCGGGAGAAGCGGACTGACTTCGTCGGCCCGCTCATCGTCGAGACCCCCAACGTTTTCCTCGACCCCGGGACGCTCAACACCTTCCTGACCGGGCGTTTCACGCAGGCCGGTTTACCGCCGGCTCAGGCGGCAGCGACCGCGGCGCAGATCACGGCAGCGCTCGCCCCGGTGCCAGTCGGCACCGTCACGCCCGAGAGCGAACTGACGAATACGCCCGACCTCTACCTCACCTACCGGAACTTCGGTGACCTCGATCTCTGGGGCGCCGACCTCTCAGCCGAAGTGTTCGTGTCGGAGCTGTTCTCCGTGAGCGGCACCTACTCGTGGGTGAGCGAGGATCTTTTCCCGCGGGCCGAAGTCGGCGGTCCCACCGACATAGCGCTCAATGCTCCGGCCAAGAAGGGTACGCTCGGCGTGCGATACCGCGACGACCCACGCGGTCTGTCCGCGCAACTCCGCGGCCGGTATATCGCCGAGTTCCCGGTAAATTCGGGTGCCTACATCGGAACGGTCCCCGAGTACAAGTTGGTCGATCTCAACCTGGCGTACCGGCTTCCCGTTGGCCGGCAGACGATACTGAGTGTCAACGTGCAGAACCTGTTCGACAAGAGGCATTACGAGTTCGTGGGCGCGCCGACCATAGGTCGTCTCGTGATAGCGCAGATGCAGTACACCTTCTAGCCACCGCGTGGCGGGCGACGCGACCGCGGAGATCCTCCTCGATCCGGACGCGCACCCGGTGCTCGGGCACCGGGGCGCGGCCGGCATCGCGCCCGAGAACACGATCGAATCGTTCCGCGCGGCGGTGGAGCAGGGCGTCGATGCCTTCGAGTTCGATACGCACGTCACGGCGGACGGTGTCCCGATCGTCATCCACGACCCCACGCTCGACCGGACGACGGGAGGGGCGGGCCGCGTCGCCGCGCTGCGCCTCGAGCAAGTTCAGTCGGCCGACGCTGGCGCCCGCTTCACGGTTGACGGCGGCCGGTCGTTCCCGTGGCGCGGACGCGGCCTTCGCGTGCCGACGCTGGCCGAGCTCGTCGCCACATTTCCCGACATGCCCCTCGTGATCGAGCTCAAGACCGCGCGCGCGCAGCATGCAGTGAAGCGGGTCTTGGCCGAGCACGACGCCGCCCGCCGATGCATCCTCGCCGCCTCCGATTCCTCGGCACTCGACACCTTCCGCGAGCGCCCGTGGACGCTTGGCGCCGCCACCGATGACGTCGCCCGGCTGCGATTTCCCTTTCTCCCCGCGCGCGCCGCTACCGGATCGAGTTATCGGGCGCTCTTCGTTCCGGTCCGATACTACGGCATCCCGGTTCCGACGCGCCGCTTCGTCCAGGCCGCCCGTCGCGCCGGCGTTCCCGTGCACGTCTGGACGGTCGACTCTCCCGACTCGGCGCGCCAATTGTGGCGAGATGGCATGTCGGGCATCGTCAGCAACTTTCCCGCGCGCATGCGCGACGTGCGCGACGCGCTCTTCGGCCGCCCCGAGGCCGGGCTCGAGGCGGAACGCTGACGCCCGGTGCTAGGGAGCGCGCGCGGCGGCTCCCAGGGCGGCTCCATCGGGGGGAAAGAGGAAGCGGAACATCGGGTCCACCATGTCGGCCCAGGCGCGCTCGTTGTGCTCGCCTCCGCGCGCCTCGTGGTAGCGCAGATCCACTCCGGTTCGCCAGCCATGCTCGAGGAAGGCGTCGCGTAGCCGGCGAGCGTTCGGCGCCACGCGACGCCCCTCGGCGGTGCCGGTCGAGAGCCAGATGCGGAGTGGCAACTTCCTCTCGAGCTCCAAGACCTCGCGGATGATCATCCGGTCGTCCCACCACACGGACGGAGAGAGCGCCGCGATACGTCCGAACACGTGCGGGTAGTGCAGACCGAGATAGAGTGACAACAGTCCGCCGAGCGACGACCCGCCGACTCCGGTGTGGGCTGCGTCTGCCCTCGTGCGATACGCGGCATCGACGACCGGCTTGAGCTCTTCGATGAGCATCCGTGCATAGAGGTGACCGTGACCGCCGACGCCCACCTTGCGATCCGGCGTTGGCGTATACTCCTCGATGCGAAGCGCCCCCGCGTTCCAGATGCCCACCACGATCACCGGCTCGATGGCCCCCGCCGCGACGAGCGTGGAGATCGGGCGGTCGCAGCACCAGCGAACCGGCATCCCATCCGCGGCCGGATGCTCGAACAGGTTCTGGCCGTCGTGCAGATACATCACCGGATAGCGGCGCGTTTCGTCCTCCGCGTATCCGGGCGGGAGGTACACGAGGATCGGGCGATCGGTGGGGAGAAAGCGGGACTGGAATCGCGAGTGCAGGCGAAACGCCCCTTGGATCTCGCCCACAGGCACGAGAGACTCCGGCATCGTGTGAAGATAGGTGGCGCCGTGGCGCGGGTGTAGGCTTGACGACCCCTCGGTCGCGCGGTCACTATGAACGACCAAGCGAACGCTCATCCATGCCCTCGCCCCGCGCCCTCTTCGCCTCCGCCATCGTCGCGGCGCTCGCCCTCGCCTGCGCTGCGTCCATGGGTGGCGCGCAGATCGTTCGCGGCGCGGTGCGTGACCAGTCGGATGCGCCGGTTGCGGGGGCGATCGTCTCGCTCCTGTCGGACGGCAAGCAGATCCGCGGGACGCTGAGCGATGACGCGGGCGCCTTCCGGCTGCCGGCTCCCGGGGGGGGCCGCTACGCACTGCGCGTCATGCGTATCGGCTTCCAGAGTACCACGACGGGCTCGTTCGATCTCCTCGACGGGCAGACGCTCGAGCAGCACGTCGTCGCGCCCTATGCTGTCGTCCGCCTGAACGAGGTCACGGTCTCCGCCGACCGCCGCTGCGTGGTGCGTCCGAAGGAAGGCCTCCATGCATCCGCGCTGTGGGAGGAGGCGAAGAAGGCGCTGTATGCCACGACGCTTACCGAGGCCGCGCGACGCGCTCCGACGCGATTGCTCCACTACGAGCGCGACCTCGATCGCCAGGGCACGCGCGTGCTGCGCGAGCGGAAGTGGGAGGAGCACGGACAGGGCGAAGCGCCGTTCTCGGCCCTCCCGGCGGACACGCTGTCGCGGCACGGCTACGTCCGGAGCGACTCGTCTGGCACCACGTACTTCGCGCCCGACGCGAAAGTGCTGTTGTCCGATTCGTTCCTGGACGATCATTGCTTCCGCGTCACGCGCGATGGCGGCGATGCTCCAGGTCTCATCGGCCTCGCCTTCGAGCCCGTGCGCGAACGCGCCCTTCCCGACGTGCGCGGTGCGCTCTGGCTCGACGCCACGAGCGCCGAGCTCCGCTACATCCGGTACCAATACACGCGATTGCCGCGCGTCGTCCCGGCCGAGCGCGTGGGCGGCCGGGTCGAATTTCGGCGAACGCCGTCTGGAGCGTGGGCGGTCTCGCGGTGGTGGATCCGTATGCCGATTGTGACATTCGCGGCTGCCCCTCCGGAGACGGCGACGGTCCCCGGGAGCGCGATGCCGCTTGCCCGCCGCCCCGAAGTGCTGGCGGGCATCCGCGAACATGGCGGCGCGATTGCCGAATCGGAGGAGCGGGCACTGGGACCGTCGCTCGGCGCAATGGAGGGGACGGTGGTTGACAGCACCACCGGTGCGCCTCTCCGCGGCGCTCGCGTGTACCTGTCCGGCACGCAGTACGTCGCCGTCAGCGGTGAGGGCGGCCGGTTCCGTATGGACAGCGTGCCGCCCGCGACCTACGCCGTCTTCTTCACGCACCCGCGGACGGACTCACTCGCGGTCGCGATCGAGCCGAGCGAGGTGGCCGTGCAACGTGACGGTGTCGTGCAAGCGGCGCTCTTCGTTCCGCCCGTCGCGGCTCTGCGCTCGCGAGCGTGCAGCGGATCGCGCAGCGGGGAGGGCGGCGTCGTCGCGGGGCGGGTGCGCGATGCCGCGAGCGGCGAACCTCTGGACAGTGCGATCGTGACGGGCCGGTGGGCGACCACCGGCGCATCTGTCCGCGGCGGAATCGCGATGTCGATGATCCAGACGACGAGCGATGCGCGGGGTGTCTTCTACCTCTGTGGCGTGCCTGCGAACGTCGAGGTGCGGTTGCGGGCGTCGGCCGGGCGCGATCACGGAGAGGGCGGCGGCGTGTCGATGGACGGCAAGGCGATCGTCGCTCGCGACATCCTCGTGCGGCGGGCCGGAAGCGGCCCGCCCTGACGCGGCCCGCGCTGACATTGACGCGAGAGCTTGCTAGCCGACCGTGATCGCCAGCTGCTGCACGGCGTTGTTGCAGTAGCCTAGCCGGTTCCACTCGGCGACCTCGGGTTGGACGTTCCCTGCCGCGTCCGTTGCGCGCGCGCGTAGCATGTACCGTCCAGCGTCGGGCGCCACCAACTCGAACTCCCAGGCGCGCCAGGCGTAGGTCTCTACCGGGCCGACGAGGCGCGCGTCCTGCCAGCTCTCGCCGCCCCCCACCGCGACCTCGACGCGCACGATCTGCGCGTTCCCCGACCATGCCCAGCCACGTACGTGGACGCGACCGGTCCGCAGATGTTCGTCACCGCGTGGCGAGACGATCGCGGACTTCACGCGCATGGCCGTGACCGGCGCGGTTTCGCCTCCCGGGTAACGGTCCAGGATGTAGCGTTGCTTCTGGAAATAGCCCGTGAACGGCCCGTCCAGCGCATCGATGCGCGTTACCCACTTCACGCTCGCCATGCCGTACCACCCGGGTACGATGAGCCGAAGCGGCGCACCGTGCGCTGGTGAGAGCAGCTCGCCATTCATCTCCAGTGCGAGGAGCGTGTCGGGGTGTAGCGCCTTCTCGACCGGGAGGGAGCGGGCGAAGCGGATCTCCCCGGGCACGTCTCGAAGTGCGCCAGCGTCGGCGCCGGAGACGAGCACCTCGATGGTGTCGGCGTGCATCCCCACGCGCTCGAGCACACGGCGGAGCGGAACACCGGTCCACACCGCCGTACTGACGGCGTTCGATCCCCAGGGCTCACCCTGCGGTAGGGGGGACATGGTCGTGCGGCTGTTCCCCGCGCACTCGAGCGTGACATGCATCGTGCTCAGGCCGAGATCGCGCAGCTCGCCGATGGTGAGCGACGCCGGATGGCTCACCCGTCCGCCGACAGTGACGCGGTGCACGCCAACCTCGAGCGCTGGCACGTCGAAGTTCGTCCGAACGAAGAATGCTTCCGTCGGCGTCACCGCGTGCTCCAGCGCGCGGGGCGCCGTCTCGGCGTTGAACGGCTCGGCTCGAATGGGCACGAGCGGAGACTCGCCCGGCGCGTGCGACTCGCGTCTCGCCACAGAGCGAGGGAGGCGGGGACCCTCATCGCCGAGCTCTGACGCAACGCCCAACGCTGTCGCGGGACGCGGACGGGTGCTGGAGTGGCTGGGATGCGGCATGCCGGAATATACCCCCCAAGACCAATCGTCGGGCCCGACGGACACGGCACGGCCCGGAGCCTTCTCCTCCAACCAGGGCGACGCGTCCATCGTGCGGCGAGTTGTAATGACGCGGTAGCCACGGCGTACGCAACGCGTGCGGCTCGTGCAAGAAGTAACACGCGGGGAAACGCTGCGTACGGAAGCATGCGTCCGGCGACAACCATTCCGGGGCGCACGTTGTCCGAGCATATGAAACCCGCGTCACCCGTCTCGCGTACGGCGTGACCATGTTAAGAGGCTAGTAGATACTAAATAGGCCCGCTTAGTAGATACTAATAGGTCCGCTCGTGGTCGCGCACGGCTGTGCGCGCCGACCACCCCCGCCCGCAATGGGCATCTCTCAGGAGGACGAAGATGACGACCAGCGCATGGACCCGGCTCCTCACGGCGGCATTCGTCGCGGCGGCGGCCGCGCCCGTGGCGGCGTCGGCGCAGGCCACGCTCGACTCGGTGTACGTGCGCGCGACCTCGGCGCGTGCCGACGAGCTCGACCAGAAGGCGCAAGCCCTGTACGCGGCGCCGAAGAAGTGGCGTCAGGCCGCGTACCTGCACCAGCTCGCCGCCGGCATGCGCGCGGACGATGACCCCCGCATGGTGCATAGCCTGAGCATGGCCGCCAACCTGCTCTACTATGTCGGCGACGTGGGAGCGGCGCGCGGCACCATGGAACGCGCGGCACGCGCGGCCGAGGCCCAGGGTGACGTGATGAAGGCGGCGGCCGCGTACGTGGACGCGGGCTATCTCGCCATTGCGCAGCACGGGGATGATCGCGCGATGGTCCTCGCGCGCAAGGCGCAGACGTTAGCATCTTCGCCGCTGCTCAACGCGGAGCAGCGCACCACGATCACACGGCGGCTCGGCTACGCGCAGCTCGTCGCGATGCTGCCCGACAAGTAGCGCAGCTCCGAATTGATCAGGTTGCGAACGCGAGCAGGGGCGACCACCGGTGGTCGCCCCTGCTCGTTCTGTACGCGCCGCGATACTCCCGAGGTGGGACTCGAACCCACATCCTACGGATTAACAGTCCGCCGCTCCGCCATTGAGCTACTCGGGATCGAACAAAAAAAGCTAGCCGGACACTCGGGTTGCGTCAACGGACGCCGAGTCTCGCGCGATCCTCGATCGGCCACGCGTGCCCGCGGGCGATGCAGACGGGAGCAGGGCGCGCAGCCAGCGACCTGTATGCGACCGCTCCTCCCGCGCGATGTCCTCGGGCCGGCCCATCGCGACGAGCTCGCCGCCGCCGGAGCCTGCTTCCGGTCCGAGATCGATGACCCAGTCCGCAAGCTTGATGATGTCCAGATTGTGCTCGATCACGACGAGGGTGTGGCCCTGATCGACGAGCCGGTCGAGTACCCGCGTGAGCTTGCGAACGTCTTCGAGATGAAGCCCCGTCGTCGGCTCGTCCAGCACGTACATCTTCCGGCCACGCCGCTTCCCGGCCTGCGCCAGCTCCCGCGCGATCTTGATGCGTTGTGCCTCGCCGCCGGAAAGCGTCGGCGCGGGCTGCCCCAGGCGCAGGTAGCCAAGTCCGACCTGCTGCAGGTGCCACAGTGCCTGGCCCAGCTTCTCCTCGCGCGGGAAGAAGCGGATTGCCTCGTCGATGGTGAGTTGGAGGATCTCGTAGATGTTCTTCCCGCGAACGCGGACCTCGAGTACCTCGGGCTTGAACCGCTTGCCGCCGCACCCGTCGCATGGGACGTAGACGTCGGCCATGAAGACCATCTCGACCTCGATGTGTCCCGCGCCCTCGCACACCTCGCAGCGGCCACCGGCGACGTTGAAGCTGAACGTGCCGGCCGAGAAGCCGCGCGCGCGCGCGACGGGCGCATCCGCGAAGATGCGCCGGATCTCGTCGAACGCCTTGACGTACGTGACCGGGTTCGATCGCGGGGACTTGCCGATCGGCTCCTGGTCGATCAGCACCACGTCTTCGAGCGCGTCGTAGCCCGTGAGCTCGTCGAACGCGCCCACCCGCTCGCCGAGGTGGCGCTTCGCGGTGTGCTCGCCGCGGAGGAGGGTCTCGAGGGCGCGATAGAGCACGTCGTGAACGAGCGTACTCTTCCCCGAGCCGGATACCCCAGTCACCACGGTCATCGCGCCGAGTGGCAGCTTCACGCTCACGCCGCGAAGGTTGTGCTCGCGTGCGCCGGTGAGCGTGACCCAGCGTGGACCGAGCGCGCGGCGTTCTTCGGGGAGCGGAATTGCCTTCGCTCCGGTGAGATAAGCACCGGTGAGCGAGCTCGCGCCCGCCTGCTCGATGGGGCCAGACCACACAACGTAGCCGCCAAGCTCGCCACTTCCCGGGCCCAGCTCGACCATGTAGTCCGCCGCTCGGATGGCCTCGAGATCATGCTCGACGACGAGGACCGTATTTCCACCGGCACGCAGGCGCTGGAGTAGCGTCAGGAGTCGGCCGAGGTCGCGAGGGTGGAGTCCGACCGATGGCTCGTCCAGCACGTACAGCGTATCCACGAGGCTGGAGCCGAGCGAGTTGGCGAGGCCGATGCGCTGCGCTTCGCCACCCGACAGCGTCCGCATTCCGCGATTGAGCGTGAGGTAGCCCAATCCGACGTCCAGCAGAAATCGAAGGCGGCTTCGGGCTTCCTTGAGAATGTTCTCGGCAACGCGCTGCTCGAACGGCGAGAGCTGCGCCGCATCCAGCCAAGCCGCGAGCGTGCCGATGGGAAGCTCCGATGCCTGCGCGATCGTCGAGCCAGCGATTCGTACGCTCAGGGCCTCGGGCTGAAGCTTGGCCCCGTGACATGCCGGGCACTCGCGCGCGCTCTGATACTGGCGCAGGAACACGCGGATGTACTGCTTGTAGCGCTTGTCCTCGAGGTCGTCCAGGAAGGGAAAGATCCCCTTATAGCCCCGCGCGCGCGAGCGGAGGAGCGCTTCGCGCTCGCGTTCCGGAAGCTCGTGCCACGGGACATCGAGCGATATGCCGCTTCGCCTGGCGAACTCGGCGAGCGCCCGGCGCTTGCTCTCGTATCGCGGCTTGGTCCAAGGGTCGATCGCGCCATCCCGCAGGGTGCGGTCGCGGTAGGGGACGACGAGGGCTTCGTCGTACTCGAGCACGGCGCCAAAGCCATTGCAGGTCGGGCATGCCCCGCGTGGGCTGTTGAAGGAGAAGAGCTGCGGCGTTGGCGTGGGGGCACGCGTTCCGTCGTATGGGCATTCGAAGCGCTCGGTGAAGCGGATGCGGTCTCGACCCACAGGGACGATGATGCACTCGCCGTCGCCCTCGGCGAATGCCGTTCCGACGGCATCAGAGAGCCGCCGTTCCGCATCGGGGCCGACGACGAGGCGGTCGACGACAATCAGAACTTCCCGAGCGCGCGTGAGATCCGCGCCAGTGGACGCGAGCTCGTCGAGGTGCACGATCGCCCCGTCCACCGACACCCGGACGAAGCCCTGTGCCCGGAGGTTCTCGACAACCGTTTCGTGGGTTACGAGGGTGCTGACCTGGAGCGGACAGGCGACGGCGAAGCGCACACCGGGCTCGAGCGCGAGTACGGTGTCCACCACCGATTGCACGGTATCCGGGCGCATCTCGCGCCCGCAGACCGGACAGAAGGTCCGACCGACGCGCGCCCAGAGCAGACGCAAGTAGTCGTAGATCTCGGTAGCGGTACCGACGGTCGAGCGCGACGTCTTCGTCGGATTTTTCTGCTCGATGGCGACCGCGGGTGACAGCCCGTCGATGCTGTCGACGTCGGGCTTCTCCATCCGGTCGAGAAATTGCCGCGCGTAGGCCGACAGCGACTCCACGTAGCGACGCTGACCCTCCGCGTAGATGGTGTCGAAGGCGAGCGACGACTTTCCGGAGCCGGACGGTCCGGTGATGACGACGAAGCTGCGGCGGGGGATCTCGAGATCGAACCCCTTCAGGTTGTGCTGCCGGGCGCCGCGCACGACGATGCGCGATTTCATGGTTCTGGAAGGTAACGGCGCACGCACCGTAGAAATACCGGCAGCCTGGAGCCCCAAGCCGTCCGTTCGGGAGGTGGCGCCCGAACGACGACGCCCCCCCCGGAAGCGGGAAGGGCGTCGAGGCGCGCGCGGCGGGATTGACCCGCCGGGCTCACCGGCCGTTCGATCGGCGGAAAAATAGGCGGCCGATCAGGAGTACCACGATCGCCCCAAGCGTGGCGAGGCCGACCGATCTCGCGTTGAAAGCTCCGGTCGTCACGGTGCCCCAGCCGAGCCGGGTACCGATCCAGCCGCCGATGAACGCACCGGCGACGCCGAGGGCTATCGTGATGATACAGCCGGAGGGGTCGCGACCCGGCACGAGGAACTTCGCCAGTGTCCCTGCCAGGAGGCCAAGCAGGGTCCAGTACAGCCACAGCGGCAAGTCCGACCCCTCCGCGCGCCGATCGCGCCGTTACCGTTCGCTGACGGTGCCGGTGCGACCGGCGCCTTACGTCAAGGCGTGCGGCGAACCGCCACGCGGTAGATCCACAGGAGAACCAGCGCGCCCACGATCGCCAGAAGGATCGTCTGGATCGAGAAGCCGTTGATCCCCGTATGGAAGATGAGGTTGCCGAGGAACCCGCCCAAGAAGGCGCCGACGATCCCAATGAGCATGGTAACGATGATGCCGCCGGGGTCGTTGCCCGGCATGATGGCCTTCGCGATCGCGCCGGCTACGAGGCCGACGATGATCCAGGCGATGATACCCATCTGCTCCTCCTCCGTGGAATTGTTGCGCCCAAACTACAAAAACTCCGAAGTGCTACCAACCCGGTTCCACCCGAGCCGCTCTTTGCACGGCTCGACTACCGCAACCCGCGTACCAACTGCCGGACACGTCCGTTGACCGCATGTACGGGGCCGGCTACCATTCGCGCCGCATGACAGCTCCCGCCGTACCGCACGAGGAGGAGGCGCTCGGCCGGGCGTACGACCGCCGGCTCATGGCGCGCCTCCTGACGTACTTGCGCCCATACATCTGGCTTGTCGTCGCCGCCGTGGGGGCGTTGTTCGCCGAGGCGGGGCTACAACTGGTGGGTCCGCTGCTCACCCGGCACGTCATCGACGTGGCGCTGCCCGCTCGTGACGTGGGGCTCGTCACGCGCGCCGCCAGCCTCTACCTCGCCGCGCTCGTTGCCCAATTCGCGTGCTCGTACGCCGAGACGCTGCTGACGAGCCACCTCGGCCAGCGGGTGATGCGCGACTTGCGGCAGCAGATCTTCTCGCACCTGCAGCGGCTGTCCATCGCGTTCTTCGACCGTAACCCCGTCGGCCGTCTCATCACGCGCGTGACGTCGGACGTCGAGGCGCTGAACGAGCTCTTCACGGCGGGCGTCGTCGCCGGCCTGGGCGACCTGTTCACGCTCGTCGTGATCAGCGTGGTGATGATCCGCATCGACGGACCACTCGCGCTCGCGTCCTTCGCGACCATCCCGCTCGTCTTCATCGTCTCGCGGCTCTTCCAGGTGCGGGTGCGCGAAGCGTATCGGGATATCCGTACGCGGCTCGCGCGCATCAACGCCGTTCTGCAGGAGCGGCTGAGCGGGATGCGCGTCGTGCAGCTCTTCGGTCGCGAGGCGGCGGAAGCGCGCACGTTCGATGCCGTGAACGCCGATCACCTCGCCGCCCAGGTCCGATCCATCCGCATCTACGCGCTCTACTTTCCGGCGATCGAGGTGCTGACGTCGGTCGCGCTGGCGAGCCTCGTGGTGGCGGGAGCCGCGCGCGTCGGCGTGGAGGTTGTCTCGGTCGGGACGCTTGCCGCATTTCTCCAGTTCGTCCGCCGCTTCTTCCAGCCGCTGCAGGATCTCGCCGAGAAATACAACATCTTGCAGGGCGCCATGGCGTCGTCCGAGCGCATCTTCGCGCTGCTCGATACGGAGCCCGCATCGGGACTCGGGACTCGGGACTTGGCACTCGGCCGTGACGGGCAGCCCGTCGCCGTGGTGCGGCGCACCGCGTTACAGCCGAGCGCCGAGCGCCGAGTGCCGAATGCTGCCGAGTCCCGCGGGGTCACGGTCGAGTTCAGCGACGTCTGGTTCGCCTACGACCGCGCGCACCAGGCGCGAGGTGGTGGGGGCGTCAGTGAGCCGGAGTGGGTGTTGCGCGGTGTGAGCTTCGTGGCGCGACCGGGCCAGACAGTGGCACTCGTGGGGCACACCGGCGCGGGGAAGACCACGGCGATCAATCTCCTGCTCCGCTTCTACGATCCCCAGCGCGGACAGATCACGGTCGATGGCAGGGACATCCGCGCGATGCCGCTCGCGGAGCTACGGGCGCTCATTGGCTACGTGCAGCAGGATATCTTCCTGTTCGCGGGGGACATCGCGTCGAACATCCGGCTGTCCGCACCCTTGGATGACGTCGCGCTGGCGGCGAAGGCAGCGAGCGTGGGCGCCGATCGGGTGATTCGCCGGCTGCCGGCCGGCTACGCGCACGAGCTGGGCGAACGGGGCGCGTCGGTGAGCGTTGGCGAGCGCCAGCTCCTCTCGTTCGCGCGGGCGATCGCCGCGGAGCCTGCGCTTCTCCTGCTCGACGAAGCCACCAGCTCCGTGGATGGGGAGATCGAGGCCGAGATCCAGCGCGCGCTCTCGGTTCTGATGCACGGCCGTACGACGATCGCGGTCGCGCACCGGCTGAGCACCGTCATCGGCGCCGATCAGATACTCGTGCTGCATCACGGGCAGATTCGGGAGCGCGGCACACACCGGGAGCTGCTCGCCACCGGCGGGTTATACGACCGCCTGTATCGCCTGCAGGCCGGGCTCGCGTCGGCCCCCGTGGAGGCCGAGGCGGCCGACTGACGGTGCCGCATCGCCTGCTTGCCAGCCCCGGAGGCGCAGGGTAGTTTCGTCCAGCCGCTACCCCAGGGTGCGTACCTCAATTCTCAGGGTCTCTCGTGCAGCTTGCCGTTGCCGCCCGCACGGACACCGGGATGATCCGGTCGGGTAATGAAGACAACTTCTTCGCCGATGTGATCGAGTCCCGCGGGCTGTTCATCGTCGCCGATGGAATGGGCGGGCACGCGGCAGGCGAGGTTGCCAGCGAGATGGCCGTCGACATCCTCTCGCGCGAGCTGGCCCAGATGCGGGAGCTGAATGGTGACGGCGTAGGGGAGCAGATCGCCGGGGCGCTCAAGCGCGCGAATCGCGCGATCTACGACCGCACGACGACCGAATCCGACAAGCAGGGGATGGGCACGACGGCGTCGGTCCTGATCGTCGCCTCGGGACGCTATCGAATCGGCCAGGTCGGCGATTCCCGCATCTATCTGCTGCGCGGTGGCGAGCTGCGGCAGTTGACGAAGGATCACTCGTACGTGCAGGAGCAGGTGGACGCGGGCGTTCTCACGCCGGAACAGGCGCGGTACCACCCGTACAGCAACGTCATCACGCGCTGCGTCGGCGCGAGCGCGGACGTGGAGCCCGACACCTTCGATGGCCCGGTGCAGGAGGGGGACGTCTTCCTGGTCGCGAGCGATGGGCTCACCGGCATGGTGGACGATCGTCGCCTCCACCGCCTCCTCTCCTCGCGCGCGTCGCCGCAACGACTCGTCGAGGCGCTCATCTCGGAGGCGAATGGCCGTGGCGGTCTGGACAACATTACCGCCATCGTCATCCAGGTCCTCGGCCTCGGGAGCGGACCCTACAACGCTGTCACCCAGGAGACGCCGGCACCGGGCCGGCAGTGACCGAAGGGCCGCAGGACACGGCAGGCGCGGTCGCGGAACTGTACCTCGGCAACATCCTGTACGCCCTCGAGCTCGCCGCCGCCGCGCTCGAGGCGGAGGGCAAACGCGAGGACGCCGCGTTCTACCGCGGAATCGCCCGCAAGCTCGCCGAGGCGCGCGGCCGCGCCCGACAGCCGGCGCCCGGATGACGGTGCGGGTAGCTACCCGCTCACTTCACGTCGCGGCAGCCCGGCGGACTCCTCGACCAGCCGCAGTAGCTCCTCTTCCCCGACGCCGACCGGCCTCGCGACGAAGACGCGCAATCGCCGCGCCGAGCGGTACAACTGCTCGGAGAGCGAAGGAATGTTGATCACGGATGCCCAGCCCGCCGCGGTCAGGCGCCGCACTGACCCGTCGCGACGGCGCACGGGCAGGTCGAGGCCGAGCATCCGCGGCTTCGCCGGGTAGTCCAATAGCAGCTCGCCAGGCGCCAGCCCAAGCGCGCTGCCGATCGCGTCCTCGGCCGCTACCGCCCGGTCGCGATCGTCCGCGATCCAGGCACCCCACGAATCGTCAAGTTCCGCGGCCGCTACATCGAGCGCCCGCTTGTAGAGCCGGCGCTCGCGGAGGGCGCCGAGGAGCGGGGTCGGCCCTGCTTCATCGAGACGGTGGAGAAGTCCCTCGTCCGTGAAGGCGACCAGCTCGCCGCCGCTCAACACGCCGGCCCGCAACGCGTCGTCCACGAGCCGCTTGTACATCGCGGTCGCGCTGCGCACGGCGTGGTGCCAGTAGACATTGCGATACATCTGGTGCTTCGCGAACAGGAGCGATTCCAGCGCCGACAACCCCTTCTCGAGCACGCCGACGGCATACCGTCCACCGTCCGGATCGTTCACGAGCGTCAGGGAGTTGAGGAGGCGCTCGACATCGATCTCGCCGTACGGCACGCCGCACATGAGCGCGTCGCGCTTCAGATACTCGATCTTGTCGAGGTCGAGCGATCCGGAGATGAGGCCCTGGAGCGGACTGGGGCTCGCGCCGCGCATCAGCGCGTGGACGCGCTCCGGCGCGTCGGCACCGATCCCGTTGCGCAAGACGTCCGCCACCTCGCCGCGGGTGACGAGCGGATGCGCGACGTGCTCGTGATGCAGCGCGCCGATCTCCTCGAGCGCGTGCGAGAAGGGATAGTGGCCCACGTCGTGGAGCAGCGCCGCCGCCCGGACCACGGCACAGTCATCCCCGGGGACGACGCGTAGCTCGCCTCGCTCCTCGAGCAGCGCGAGCGTACGCCGGGCCAGATGGTAGGCGCCAAGCGCATGCTCGAAGCGGGAGTGCGTCGCGCCCGGATACACGAGATACGCGAGTCCGAGCTGCCGAATGTAGCGAAGCCGCTGAAAGACCCGTGTATCCACCAACCGCAAGGTCAGCGCATCCACCCGGATGTTGTTCCAGAGTGGATCGCGGATGATCTCGAAGCCGGAGTCAGCGGACATGGACCGGTTCATCGGCACTCGGCACTCGGCACTCGGCACTCGGCACTCGGCACTCGGCACTCGGCACTCGGACTGGTCAGGCCATTCGGACTGGTCAGGCCATGATGAATCATGGCCCCCCGAGGCTGTCTGGAAGCCTGGTTGCCGAGCCCCGATGTCAGAGCGTCGGACCCGCCGCCTTCACCTCGCTGCCCACGTTCACGGCGAATTGCTCGAAGTTCTTGGTGAACATCTCGGCCAGCTTCCGCGCCTGCACGTCATACGCGTCCTTGTCCTGCCACGTGTCGCGCTGCCGGATCGCCTCGGCGGGCACGCCGGGGATGGCCGTTGGCGTCTCGAGCCCGAAGATCGGATGCGTTTCGGTAGGCGCCGAGTCGAGCTCGCCGGCAAGTGCGGCGCGGATCATGGCCCGGGTGTACGCGAGCTTCATTCGCGAGCCGACGCCGTACGGCCCGCCGGTCCA
Organism: Gemmatimonadaceae bacterium; assembly: GCA_037720885.1. GTDB lineage: Bacteria > Gemmatimonadota > Gemmatimonadetes > Gemmatimonadales > Gemmatimonadaceae > JACMME01. Next base: position 53,583 of record JBBJNN010000018.1, read on the forward strand.
ACCGGTATTCACCAGCCACACGCGCGCGTCGTGCGTCTCGAGCAGGTGGCCCAGCATGTCGGCGTACTTCGATGGATGCCAGACGAGGAACACCGCGCCGAAGCATGCAGAAAACGTCGCCTGTGGTTCCGTCACGCCGCGCTCGGTGCCCGCGACCTTGGCCGTATACCCCGACAGGAAGTAGTACATGGCCTGCTCGGGCGTGAGGCGTGCGATCGGCGGGAGGACGCCGAACGCATCGGCCGTGAGGAACACGACGTTCTTCGGGTGGCCGCCGCGTCCGCTCGGCACGTGGTTCCGGATGTAGTGGAGCGGATACGACGCGCGCGTGTTCTCCGTGATCGTCTGGTTGGCAAAGTCCACGCGGCGCGAGTTCGGGTCGAGCACGACGTTCTCGAGGATCGTGCCGAACATCTGGGTCGTGGCGTAGATGTCGGGCTCGCCGCTCGCCGAGAGGTTCACCACCTTCGCGTAGCAACCGCCCTCGAAGTTGAATACGCCGTCATCGGACCATCCGTGCTCGTCGTCGCCGATGAGATATCGCTCGGGATCAGCGGACAGCGTGGTTTTCCCCGTACCGGAGAGGCCGAAGAAGAGTGCCGTATCGCCCGACTTGCCGATGTTGGCGGAGCAGTGCATGGAGAGCACGCCGTCCCTCGGCATGAGGTAGTTCATCACGGTGAAGATCGACTTCTTCAGCTCGCCGGCGTAGCGCGTTCCGCCGATGAGGATGATGCGCTGCGCGAAGTCGAGAATGATGAACGCGCTCGTGCGCGTACCGTGGCGTTCCGGCGTCGCCTGGAACTCCGGCGCGTGGATGACGCTGAAGTTCGGCGCGAACGTCGGCAGATCGCTCAGCTCCGGGCGAATGAACATGTTCCGCACGAAGTTCGCGTGCCACGCGTTCGGCGTGACATAGCGCACCTGCAGGCGGTGCTTCGTGTCGGCACCCGCGTAGAGATCCTGCACAAAGAGCTCGCCCTGCCCATTGAGGTGCTCGCGGACCTCGCCCAGCAGCAGATCGAACTTGTCGGCGTCGAAGGGCCGATTGACCTTCCCCCACCACACGTCGCCCTCGGTACCAGGCTCCTTGACGAGAAACTTGTCGTTCGGGGAGCGGCCGGTGTGCGGACTGGTCACGGCAACGAACGGCCCCATGTCGGCAAGCTCGCCCTCACCGCGGCGGATGGCCGCCTGCACCAACTCGGGCGCGACCAAGTTCCAGTGCAGCGTCCCCGTCGGCGCGAGACCCTGCGCCTCCAGCCCGGTCTGCCCCTTCCGGTCCGCACGCTCGGCGCGCGGCGTGGTCTGAGTCGCCATGCTTCCCTGTGTCCTCGAATGAGACGAAGGCGCGACGGCCCCGAGGCCGCGCGGTGGGGGTAGAAACTTGTACGCATGACGCCCTGCGCTCAAGCTCGCTCGGCGGGACCGCGCGTCCGCTCCCCGAGGGGCTATTCCAGGCGGAGCTGCGCCGGCTGGTGCAGAACCCAACGCAAGGTGCGCGCATCACGGTCGCTGGGTCCCGCCGCTCGTGGGCCGGCGAACATCAAATCCGTAGCGTCGTTCGAATGCTGACCGATGCCGAGCACGTGCCCGAGCTCGTGCGCGACGACGGAGCGAAACACGGCCGCGTCGGGGATCTTGAGCGGATCGGTGCTCAGGGTGACGTCGAGCTTCACGCGGCTACCGGGTGCGCCGGAGGTGAACGGAATCGCGAGGAAGCGCGTGAGTCCGTTGTCGAGGCAACCGCCGGTGACGGCCGCGGAGCTGAGGAGCGCGAAGGGGCACGCGTCGAGGTTCACCGGCGGCGGCGAGAGCTCGAAGTGAAACGTGACATCAGCGGCGGCCAGGTCGTTGACCACCTGGATGTCGAACTCGCGGTAGTAAACCGCCGCGGCCCATGCCGCCGCTCCTTCCTCGATCGCCGCGCGCAGATCGCGTCCGGCCGGTGCACCAGTCGCGTCGGCATAGATGGCAATGGTCCGGCCGAGCGGCCAGTGGTAGATGACGCGCCTCGCGCCGTCCAGGAACGCGGCGTCGTAGGCGGGCGCTTCCCCGTTCACGGTGGGGGAATCGCAGGCGACAAGCAGGAGCGCGCAGGCAAGGAGTGCCCGGCGGCGCACCCTCGAACGGACGGACAGACGGCGGCGGTCAGCGACCATACCGCACGCCGAGCAGGATGCGAGTCACCGTGCCCGGTTCCGCGATGGGATCGCCGGTCGAGGCGCCGCCGATGCGCATTGCCTGGGCCGCGAGGCTCGCGTACCAGGGGCGCGCAGACGCGACGCGCGCGGCCAGCCCGACTTCTCCCACAGGGTGAAAGCTCGACCCTCCGGATCGAAACGGGAGCACGTCGTCGGGCCCCGTCAGACGGCCGAAGCCCGCGGCACCGCGAACCGAGACGCATCCGCGGGCACCGGGCCGAGCGCAGCCGACCACTTGCTGCTCGACGCCCGCCAGAAGGTCCGCCTGCCATGCGGCGCCGGCGCTCTCGTCGGCGCGGCCATCATCCACGCGGAGGCCCGCGCGGGAGGCGCGCAGCCCCGCCGCGAGGACCGTACGCGGGCCGGCATCCCACGCGATCGCCACCCCGAGCGTTGGCGCGAGTGCCGGCGCCACATCGGTGCCGTTCCCGTCGTGCACGAGCGGCGTACTGTAGGCGATTCCAGCTTCCCCTCGCCAGCGCGGCGCGGTAACGCCACGACGGTCCTGCGCGCCGGAGGTCGCAGCGACGACCACCGACGAGCCGAGCGCGACGGCCGCGAGCGCGAAGGATCGAAGCGCAGCAGCCGCGGCGGGTTTCGGCACGCTCGGCGCGCTCGCTAGCGTTGCTGCGCGAGCCGGATGAGCCATGCGATGGAGACGATGACGCCCGAGATGGCGATGATGGTGGGCGCGGTGGGAAGGTCGAGGGGAACGGAGAGGCCGAACCCGACGGTCGCGGCGATGAGAGCCGACCCGATGGCGACAGTGAACATGCCAGCCATCGTCTGCGCCACCAGTAAGCCGGCCACCGCGGGCAGCACGAGGAAGTCGAAGACGAGCATTACGCCGGCGAACTGCATCGCGAAGGCGATCACGAGCCCGAGCGTGAGGTAGAGGAGCAGGTTCCAGAAAGTCACGTTGTAGCCGAGCGTGCGCGCCGTTTCACGATCGAACGAGACGAAGAGAAACTCCTTATAGAAAATCGCGTGCACGAGCAACACGGGGACGCTCACCGCCAGGAGCACGTACATGTCGGCGCGCGTGATCCCCAGGATGTTCCCCTGAAGAAAGATGTCGTGTGCCTCACCGGTGGCCGCCTTCGCGATGAGGAGGATGCCCGCCGCCCCGGCCGCCGCGTACGCCGCACCGAGCATGGCATCCGGAGGGATGCGGTTCTTGCCGCTGCCCGCGAAGACCAGCGCGAAGCCGAGCGTGACGATCAGGGCCAGGGCGACCGGGTGGCGTGCGAGGCCGAAGCCGCCGAATCCGATGCCGCCCAGGAAGAGCGCAAGGGCGATCCCCGCCGAGGAGATCTGCGCCAGCGCCGCGCCGACGAACACGATGCGTCGCAGCACGACGTACACGCCAAGCACGGAGCACGCGAGCGCGATGAGGAGCGCGCCATAGAGCGCGTCGCGGAAGAGCAGGATCGCCTCAAACACGGCTCTGCGCTCGAGGTAGGGCGGTCACTTCGTCGGTTCGGACGGCGACCCGGTGCGCGTCACGCCGCGCGACGACGATCCGGTGGCCGTTGAACGAGCTGACTTCCACCGGGATGCCGTACATGTCGCTCAACGTCTGCTCGGTGACAATCTCGTCCGTCATGCCAATACGGAAGCCGCCGCGCACCACGAGCGCAATTCGCTCGACGTAATTCGCGACTTCGTTGAGCGCGTGACTCACCATCAGAACCGTCAGCCCGTCGCGCTCGTGCAGCTCGCGGACGAGCCCGAGAATCTGCGTCGTGGACACCAGGTCCATCCCGTTCGTCGGCTCGTCGAGGACGAGCACGTTCGGCTCGCCGACGAGCGCACGCGCGATCAGCGTGCGCTGTTTCTGGCCGCCGGAGAGCGCGTTGAGCGAGCGCCCCGCCAGGTCCACGATCCCGACCTGGTCGAGCGCCGCACAGGCGCGGTCGCGGTCGTGCGCAGAGGGGCGACGACCCAGGCCAATGCGGTCGTAGCGCCCCATGAGCACCACGTCCACGACCTTGAGCGGAAAGGTGTAGTCCACCTGATCGCGCTGCGGCACGTAGCCAAATCGAAGGCCCGGCGCCCGCGTCACCGTGCCTTCGGTCGGCTGGAGACTCCCGAGGATCGCGCGGAGAATCGTCGTCTTCCCCGCGCCGTTCGGGCCGACCAGCCCCAGAAAGTCGCCTTCCGGGATGTCGAAGTCGAGATCGCGCAGGATCACGCGACGCCCGTAGCCGAGCGTGGCGTGATCGAAAGTGACGAGCGCGCTCACCGGACCGCGGCTGCGAGCTGCTTGATGTCGTAGTCCATGAGGCTGATGTAATCGTTCAATCCCTTCTGCCCGCCGACCGACGGCGGGAGCACGAGCACGGTGGCACCCGTGAACCCGGCAACCTTGTCCGCGGTCTTCCGGTCGTAGAAGGGCTCCATGATGATGACTTTGGCCCCGGTACGCTTCATGGTCTGCACGAGGCCAGCGAGGTGCTGCGCCGATGGGGGCACACCCGGCTTGGGCTCCATGAACCCTACGATGTTCATTCCGGTATACTCGGCGAAATACCGCCAGCTCGTATGCCAGGCGACGACGGGCTTGCCCTTGATCTGCGCGAGCGCGCCAGCCCAGCTCCGGGCGCTCGCGTCGAGCTTCGACTCGAACGCCTGCTCGTTGCGCGCGTACGTGGCGGCACCGGCCGGATCAAGCTCGCTGAACTTGTCGCGGAACAATTGCGCGATCCGCTTGCCGTTCTGGGGGTCCAGCCAGTAGTGCGGGTTGCCGAGCGGATGCACGTCACCCTGCGAGCGGTCCACGTTGCCACGGGCCACGTCGATCACCGGAATTGCGCGTGACACGTCCAGGTAGCCGGTGCCACCCATGTTGATGCGCGAGTTGCGGGCGCCCTGGAGGAGGAGCGGCATCCACCCAACCTCGAGGTCGAGGCCAACGAACGCGAAGATGTCCGCGTCCCGGAGTTGGAGCACGAAGCTCGGCTTGGCCTCGACATAGTGCGGGTCCTGGTAGCCCACACTGATCGACATACTCGTGATGCGATTGCCCCCGACGCTCCGCGCGATGTCGGTCAGGTCAGTAGTACTCGTCACCACCTTGAGTTTCTTCTGCGCAACGGCCGGATCGGTTAGCGTACTACCGGCCGCGAGCGCCACCGCGAGGGCGGCGCCGAATGTCCGTCTGTTCATCTCGAAAACTCCTCGGCGCGGGGCGCCGCTCAGCTCAGAAGGGGTGGGGCCGGTGCGGGCCGACGGCGAACGTAGCCTGCAGCAAGATGCGATTCCGAGACTGGACGAGCTCCGAGGGGCCCGCCTGCTCGTACCCCGTGGACGGGAATCTGCGCTCGAACCCAGCGACGAACTTCGAGAACTCACTCGGGAAATACTGCAGGTACGCCGACGCGGCGCGCAGCGTTTCGCCGCCGACCTCTGGGTCCTGCAGCCAATCGCCGCGTCCTCCCACGTATAGCCGCCGCGAGAGCTGGTACCGCGCGAACGCATAGGCGCCGTTGAAGCCGCGCGTCGGACCCCCGTACTGCGCGAAAGTCGCGACGTCGTTGTCCGCTCGGCCGAGGACGGAGGCTGCGCCCTCGTTGAGTTGGCGCATGAACTCCGCCTGCAAAATGAAGGACTTGTACAATCCCTGCTGGAGCGGGCGCCAGCGGAAAGTAAGATCCGCGGCGACCAGGCTCTGGCGCGCGTTGACCGCGTTGAGACCTGCGTTCCCGGAATTCACATTGAGCACGGGCTGCTCGCGCCGGCCGGTTGCCGCAGACGCCGAAAGCTCGAGATTCGCCGCTGATGACACGTCCAGGTAATTGCGCAGACGCGCCGAGAAGCCAAGGCCGGCGAGCTCCTTGTTCGGGCGCTCGGACGCCGTCAGGTCCTCCGGCCGAGCCCCGATCCGATCGACGGCTGTGATCTGTAGTTCTTGGTAGAATCCGAGTGGGGCGAAGATCCTGCTCACCCACAGCCCGGTACCCTTGGCCGCGTCCTCTGCCAGGAATCGCTGGATGACGTACGGGTATTCGATCGTGTGAAGCTCGGCGCGGTGCGTCGTATTCTGCTTGCCGATTGGCATGTGGAACCGGCCCGCGCGCGCCTGGAATTGCCCGGGCAACGCCACGGCCGTGAGGTATGCTTCCTCAATGGCGATCCCTTCCAGGTCGGACAACCCGAGAATGAAGTCGGCGCGGAAGTACGGGTCGACCGCCGCGCCGAGTGCCAACTCGACTTCGCGGATCCCGAACCGACCAGCATCTTCCTGCGTGCTCCCCTTCGGCGACAGGTCGCCGATGACCTCGCCAATAGCGCTGATATCGGGGAGCAGACGGGCGTTGACCGGCCCGCCCACCTGCTGCGGGGGCGAGGGAGCCGCGCCAGGACGCGGCGGCGTATCGAGACGCTCCAGCTCGCGAACGAGCCGGATGGAGTCTGCTCTGGCAATGCTGTCCGCGCGCGCCGCCGAGTCCGGCTTCGTGCGTCGAGTGCTGTCAGGCTGCTGAGCGCGGACGGTCCCCGCAACGAGGATCGCCAGCGCGCAGCCGAGAGTGATGATGCGCATGAGTTCCCGCAGTGAGCCGGACACAACGAGGGTCGCCGTCCGGCGTTGTGAACGAGACTGCAGCTATCGTGAGTTCGCCGGGGCGGACAGGTCGAAGTCCGGCACACAACGGCGGTCGGGATCGAGCCGAATACATCGGCTCACCGCGCGGCTCGGAGCCGCGCGGCGCTGAATCATCGAGCTGGCGGCGCTCGCGCGGAGGCGGGGTCGAACCACTCGGCCGCCGCGTGTGCGATGGTCGCGGCGGAGCGGGGGAGGGTGCTTTGCCGCGACGCCGCGGGGACGACCCCCCCGGCCGGCGTCGGACCGAATAGCTGTTGCGCGACGCACGATGGGCACAGCGATTCGACGTGCGCATGGTGTAGGCGAGTACCGGCCTGCTCCACGTGGACGACATTCGCGCGATCTGTCCGTGCTTCCGCCGCGGGGGCGAGCAGCGCTCCCGCGAGCTGCGCGATCGCCATGAGGGCGAGCGCGAAGCGGTACACCGCCGAACGCCGCCGAACGCGGCCAGGGGTCGTCACGCCTCTCATACCGCTCGAATGGTAGCGGCGTTCCGAGGCGCGCACCAGATCGCCGTCGCTCGGCGATGCCGCTCGCGCCGCGGGCCGGCCGATCATGCAGGACGCGGCGCGGCCCCTGCCTCCGAGTAGCCGCGCAACCGGTCGAGCATGCGCCGGTCCGTGGCTTCGGCGTCTTCGAGCTTCGGCGTCTCGATCACCTTCGCCACGTGCGCCAGGCGCTCGTCGGTCATGATGCGCCGGAACGGCATCTCACCCAGCGCGCCTTCGCCGATCAGCTCGTGCCGGTCGCGCCGCGAGCCGAGCGGCGCCTTCGAGTCGTTCAGATGCATCATGCCGAGGCGGTCGAAGCCGATCGTATCGGCGAACCGCGCCCACACATCGTCGTATGCGTCACGGAGATCGTAGCCCGCCTCGAAGATGTGGGCGGTATCCACGCAGACGCCCACGCGCGCGCGCAGCGGCGCGGGGATCCGGCCAATGAGCTCGGCCAGCTCCTCGAACGT
>JBBJNN010000120.1:0-14377 GCA_037720885.1 Gemmatimonadaceae bacterium
CGAGCGCGCCCCTGGGCAAGAAGGGAGCGCGCCGGCGCCGCCGGTTCAGCGTGCAGGTAGTTGTAGCCGCTTACTCGCGCGAGCCGAGGGTGACCGTCACCTCAGCCCGCAGCCCGCTCGCTCACTCTCCGCTGCCGCGGGGACATGCTGGCACGTAGCTTCCTACATCGAGACGTCCATAGACGTCTACAACTGATTTCAGGAGACACGCCCGCCATGCGGACACTGCCTGCGACCCGCCGCCCCGGCGCCCGTCGCGTAGTCCTTCCCGTCGCGTCCTTCGCGCTCGCCGCGTGCGCGTCAGGTTCGTCGAGCGACACCGTCGCGGCGGGTGGCCCCGCCGCCGCGAATGGGTCGTCGAGCCGCGCCGCGTCGCTGCCGGCGCGCTCGGCTGCCCGTGTCGCGTGCGCGCCGGACAACGGCGGTTTCACGCTCCCGGCCGGCTTCTGCGCGAGCATCTTCGCCGACAGCCTCGGCGCCAACGCGCGGCAGATGGTCGTGGCACCGAACGGCGACGTGTTCGTGGCGTCGGCCGGATCCGGGGGACGGGGCGGTGCGCCTGCCCAGCCCGGCGGTGTCGTCGCGCTCCGCGATGCGGATAGGGACGGGAAGGCGGAGGTGACCACGCGCTTCGGGCAGGCGGGTGGGAACGGCATCGCGCTCCGCGGCGACTGGCTCTACGTCGCCATGGATTCGGCCGTCATCCGCTACCGGCTACCAGCCGGTGCGATGCAGCCGACCGGGGCGCCCGAGACCATCATCACCGGACTCCCCTTTCAGCCCGGGCACCGCAACAAGACGGTCGCGTTCGGCCGCGATGGCGCGCTCTACCTGAATGTCGGCTCGCCATCGAATGCCTGCCAGGTCGCGGATCGGCAGAAGGGCTCGCCGGGGAAGGACCCCTGTCCTGAGCTCGACACGCGCGCCGGCATCTGGCGCTTCGACGCCGACAAGCCGGGGCAGACGCAGGCGGGAGCCGAACGCTTCGCCACGGGGCTTCGCAATTCCGTCGCGATCGCGGTCGGACCGGACGGCCAGCTCTACGCGGTGCCGCACGGGCGCGACAACTTCTTCCAGAACTGGCCCGAGCACTACGACGAGGAGGAGAGCGCGGAACAGCCCTCGGAGGAGCTGGTGCGGGTGGAGCGCGGCGGCGACTACGGCTGGCCCTATTGCTACCACGACAACGCGAAGAACGCGAAGGTCCTGGCGCCCGAGTATGGTGGCGACGGCACCAAGGTGGATCGCTGTGCGGGGAAGAAGATGCCGCTCGTCGCGTTCCCCGGGCACTGGGCCCCGAACGGGATGGCGTTCTACACCGGCACGGCCTTCCCCGCGAAGTACCGCGGTGGCGTCTTCGTCGCCTTCCATGGCTCGTGGAACCGCGCACCGCGCCCGCAGGCCGGCTTCAACGTGGCGTTCGTTCCCTTCGCCAATGGGCAGCCGAGCGGCCGCTACGAGGTGTTCGCCGACAAGTTCGCCGGCGAGACGCCGCCGGCGGACCGGAACCTGGCGCGCTTCCGCCCGACCGCCGTCGCCACGGGCGCGGATGGCTCGCTCTACATCTCGGAGACGCAGAAGGGCCGCGTGTGGAAGGTGGTCTGGAAGGGATAGCATCGGGACTCGGCACTCGGGATTCGGGACTCGGCTGTGGGATGATGCTCCGCGTGACCACACTCGACTCTCCTGGCAATGCCGAGTGCCCCTGACCGGCGCGCTCCGTCGCTGGTGAACGTGCGCGGTGGCGCCTTGCTGGTTCTCGGATGTGTGCGCCTCATGTCGCTCGGCGCTGCCCGGCCAGGTCGCCTGAGCGCGCAGGCCACGGGACGCCCGGAAACAGTGGGTACGCTCTGGGAAGCGGCGAACCGTGCAGGCGCTGCGGGCCGCCCTGAGGAGTACCGGCGACTCATGGCGGGTGCTGTCGCGCTGGCGCCGCAGCACCCGGCCGCGCTCTACGGGCTCGCCCGTGCCAACGCACTGACCGGGCGCACCGGCGAAGCCCTCGGGATTCTGGGCCAGCTCGCCGCGATGGGCTTTGCCCGGTTCGACGCCGCCGACTCGGCGTTCCGCACCATGTCGAGCCGCCCGGCGTTCGCGCGCCTCACCGCGCGGCTCGCCGCCAACCGCCGACCGCTCGTGAGGAGCGACACCGCATTCATGGTAGCGGGGCCGGACCGGATTCCGGAGAATGTCGCGTTCGACCCGGGAACCGGCACGTTCTTCCTCGGCAGCCTGGCCGAGCGTACGGTGGTCCGTGTCCGTCCCGGTGCGCCGCCGGTACCGTTCGCCGGACCCGCGGACGGCCTCTTGCGCGTTGTCGGGATGAAGGTCGACGCGCGCGGCCGCCGCTTGTGGGTGGCGACGTGGGCACCGGTGCTCGACTCCGCCCGACTCGCTGCGGGCCAGGAGAGCGATACGCGCCTCTTCGCTTTCGATCTCGCTTCCGGACGTCGGCTCCTGATGCTGTCGCCGCGCGACACCACGCGGTCACACTCCTTCAACGACCTCGTCGTCACTCCGGCGGGCGACGTGTACGTGACGGACAACGACGAGGCGAGCGTCTACCGGGTGCGGGCGGGCGCGGACACGCTCGAGCTGATGGCACGCCCGGACCCGGCGCGCTTCACCCGCGCGAACGGCATCGCGCTCTCGGCCCGCGGCACCCGAGTGTACGTCGCGTTCGCGGAGGGGATCGCGCGTCTGGATCCCACGTCGGGACGGGTCCGCTACCTCGCCGTCCCGCCAACGGTGACGACGGCGAGCATTGACGGCCTGTACTGGAAGGACGGGAACCTCATCGCGATACAGATGACGGCGAGTGTCGAGCGCGTCGTTCGCTTCGTGCTCGACCCGGGCGGCTGGCGTGTGCACCGCGCCGAGGTGCTCGAGCGCGCCCACCCCGCGTTCCGGTACCCGACGACCGGTGTCGTCGTGCGGGACTCACTGTACTACGTAGCGAACCCCGGGTGGGACCGCCTCCAGGACGATGGCACCGTCCAGTCGGCGGAGATGCCAGCGCCAACGGTCATCCTCCGCCTGCCGCTCCGTTAGCACCCGACGGCCGGCCGCTCGTCGGCGGGGGATGGGGCGGTAGGGCCGGACCGTGCCCACCCGATGTGCGGATTCTACCGTCGCGAAGAACAGGTCGCCAGGCGGTAAGACGGAATGCCACCGTCAAGCTACTATGCACATAGTTGACAATCAGGGTCCTGCCGCCTAGGATGCTACTATGAACATAGTACATGACGAGGCGCCGGACGATTTCGTCCTCGGTGACCGCGAGCTCGACGTGATGGCCGTGCTGTGGGAGATCGGCTCGGGGACGGTGGCCGAGGTGCGGGAGCGGCTCCCGGCCGCGCTCGCCTACACGACCGTACTCACGATCCTGCGCAATCTCGAGGAGAAAGGCTTCCTCTCGCATGAGGCCGAAGGGCGCGCGCACCGTTACCACCCCCGCGTCGCCCGGCAGGCGGCGCGCCGTTCAGCGCTGGCCCGGCTGATCGACAAGCTATTCCACGGCTCGCCAGAGCAGCTCATCGCCCAACTCGTCGAGGACCGCGCGCTGACGGCCGAGGATCTCCGGCGCCTCCACCGGCGGGTGGGCACACGCGAGGAAACCAAGACGGGGACGCGGAAGGGTTCGGAACGGAGGGGGAAGCGATGATCGTCACGTGGATGCTCTTCACGCTCGCCATCGGCCTGTCCCTGAGCGCCGCGGCCGCCGCAGCGGACCGGATCGCCTCAGCGCTCGGGCGCCCGACCCGCTTCGTCTGGCTCGCGGTGATCGTCGCCAGCGCCGCATGGCCGTGCGTCGCGATGTTGGCGGGCCGTGGCGCGCCCGCGCCCCTCGGAGCGTCGTCCGCCGCCCTCGCGCCCTTCACCATCGGTCTCGGAGGCGTGGGCGACGCGATCGCGCGGGTCTCGGGCGGGGCGCTCGGTGCCCAACTCGGTACCATTCTGCTCGTGGCTTGGGGGGCGCTGACCACCGTACTGCTCGTGCGGTTGGTGCGCGCGCTTCGCTCGTTCGCCAGGCAGTGCGTTGCGTGGCCTGCCCGCTCCATCGAGGGTGTCCGCATCCGCGTCTCCACCGACGTCGGCCCTGCCGTCCTGGGGCTCGACCCCATGGAGATCGTGCTCCCCGAGTGGACGCTGGCGCTCGACCAACCGCTCCGCGCCATGGTCTTGCACCACGAGGAGGAGCACCGCCTGGCTCGCGACCCGTACCTCCTGCTCGCGGCGGCGACCGCGGTGGCTCTGATGCCCTGGAACGCGGCGCTCTGGTGGCAGGCCCGCCGACTCCGCCTCGCCATCGAGACGGACTGCGACGCACGCGTCCTCGGCGCGCATCCGCATCCGGAGCGTTACGGTCTCCTCCTGCTCACGATCGCCCAGCGTCGTGCCGCCAGCGCGTCGCTCTTTGCTCCGGCGCTCTCCGAACCTACCTCTCACCTCGAACGGAGGATCATCGCCATGCGTCGCCCACTCACCCCCGTCTCGCGCCTCCGCCTCCTCAAACTCGGCGCTGCCGCTGTCGTCGCGGGAGCGGTCGCCTGCTCGGTGGACGCGCCCGACAAGCCGACGAGCCCGCGCGACCGCGCGGCGGCCATCCCCGCGAGTGGCAGTCGCGTCGTCGCCCCGAACCTCTCCGCGCGCACGGACGCAAACGGAGGTGCGCTGTTCGAGTTCCAGGTCGAGAAGCCCGTGACGGCGGTGGGTGGCCCCACGCCCCGCTACCCCGCGGCGCTTCGCAGCGCGCACGTGCAGGGCGACGTGCAGGCCCAGTACGTGGTGGATACCGCCGGACATCCGGAGATGTCCACGTTCAAGGTGCTCAAGTCGAGCGATCCACTCTTCAACGAAGCGGTGAAGGAAGCGCTCGCAGGCTGGCGGTTCGAGCCCGCCGAGGTGGGCGGTCGGAAGGTGAAGCAGCTCGTGCAACAAACCTTCAAGTTCGCGGCGAAGTAGCCCGAGGATCCATCGGCGCTCGGCACTCGGCACTGCCCGGAGAGTCCGCCTCGGTCACGCGGAGTGCCGTTCCATAGCCGAGTCCCTAATGCCGAGTGCCGAGTCCCGATGTCACCCCGGCAGCTTCACCATCGCCTCGGCGCCCAGGCCATCCTTCCGGTTCTCGAGCGTCAGCGTGCCGCCATGTGCTTCGGCGATCTGGCGACTCAGGGCGAGTCCGATTCCCGAGCCGTGCGGCTTCGTCGTGAAGAAGGGGACGAACAGGTTCGCCGTGTCGGCGAGGCCGGCGCCTTCGTCCCGTACCCAGACCTCCACCACACCGGCGCCGTTCCGCCGCCACCCCACGCTGACGCCGCCGCCGCGGCCGGCGTCGAGCGAGGCGTCCGTGGCGTTGCGCACGAGGTTGATCAGGAGCTGATCGAGCTGGTCGCCATCGGCGTCGAGCGTGACTGGCGGGCCACTTTCCACCGTCACGCGGAGGCGTGTCTCGAGCTGCGCCACGCGTCGCACCCACGCCTGCACATCGAGGGGCTGGAGACGTGGGCGCGGCAGCCGGGCGAGCAGCGCGTAGCTCGCCATGAAGCGGCTCAGCGACTCCGACCGCCCGGCGATCACCGCGAGCCCCTGCTCGAAGTCCTCGTCCCAGTCCGAGGGCATGGGATCACGCGCGAGGATGTGCTGAAGGCTGCCGGCGATGGACTTGATCGGAGCGAGGGAGTTGTTGATCTCGTGACTCAACACGCGGATCAGCCGCTGCCACGCCTGACGCTCCTCCTCGCGCAGCGCTCGGCTCAGGTCCGAGAGTACGAGGAGCTGGTGCGGGAGGCCCTCCTGCCGGAAGGTGCTGCGGCGCACCTCCCAGCGTCCGGCGCCGCCGGGGAAGGTGACGTCCGCCGTGCGCGGCGCCTCGCCGTCCAGGCACCCCTCGAGCCCGAGCGTGACCGCGCTCCGTCCGAGCAATCGCTCCGCGGGTTGCGCGAGCAGGCGCTCGCCGCCGCGGTTGACGAGCACGAGTTTGCGCGTGATGTCGAAGGCGAACACGGCGACGTCGATCTCCGCCATCACCGTGCGGAGGAGCGCGCTCGCCTCCATGGCGCCGAGGCGCTGGCCTCGGAGCGTCTCGCCGAGTGCGTTGACCTCGAGGAAGGCCAGACCGAGCGCGTCGTCCCGACGGGCGCCGCGGGCGCGGATGGAGTAGTCGCCCTCGCGGAGGGCCGCGAGCATGTTGGAGAGAGTCTGGAAGGGGCGCACCACGCGCTCGCGCATCGCGATGGCGAACGCCAGCCACCAGACGACGATGAGCGTTCCGAGCGTCCACTGGATCTTGGCGGAGTAGCCACCGGTCCAGAGGAGGAAGATCGTCGCCAGCGTCCCCGGGACACCGGCCAGGAAGGCCAGTCCGAGGAGGCGGCGCTCGAAGTTTATGTCGGTCTTGCGATCGGGTCCGAGCTCATAGGCCATGGCTCGACAGTCTGCGGTAGAGCGCGCTCCGACTCAACCCCAGCGCCCGCGCGGCCTGGCTCACGTTCCCCTCGTACCGGCTGAGCGCCTTCTGGATGAGGAGGCGCTCGACTTCCTCGAGTGTCATCTCTTCCATGCGCGGCACGCCCCCCGCCGCGGTGGTGCCCGCGCGGAGCCCCAGGTCCGTGGAGCGCACCACGTCGCCCTGCGCGAGGAGCACGGCGCGCTCTACCGCATGATCCAGCTCGCGGATGTTGCCCGGCCACTGGTGCTCGAGGAGCGCCTGGATGGCGCCGGTGTCGAGCGCGGTGAGCGACTTCCGGTAGCGCTGCGCGTGCGCGCGGAGGAAGTGCATGGCGAGCGGCGGAATGTCCTCGCGCCGCTGTCGCAGGGCGGGGAGGTGCATCTCGATCGTGTTGAGCCGGAAGAGCAGGTCCTCGCGGAAGCGCCCCGCTCCGACCTCGTCGTTCAGGTCCACGTTGGTGGCGGAGAGGATGCGCACGTCCACGCGCCGCGTCTTGCTCGATCCCACGCGCTCGAGCTCCCCGGTCTGCAGCACGCGGAGGAGCTTCGCCTGGCCGGCGAGCGAGACATTGGCGATCTCGTCGAGGAAGAGCGTGCCGCCATGCGCGAGCTCGAAGCGGCCCACGCGGTCCGTCTTGGCATCGGTGAAGGCGCCCTTCACGTGGCCGAACAGCTCGCTCTCGAACACGCCCTCGGAGAGTCCGCCCATGTTGACGGCGACGAACGGCTGCGGCGCACGGGGCGAGGCGGCATGGAGCCACCGCGCGACGAGCTCCTTCCCGGTGCCGTGCTCGCCGGTGATGAGGACGTTGGCGTCCGACGGGCCGACGCGCTCCATGAGGCGGAGGAGCGGCTGCATCGCTGGCGCGTCGGCAATGAGCGTAGGGAGACCATCCGGCCGCGTGAGCCGCGTGACGCCCTCCAGCCGCTGCGTCTTCCGTAGCGCCTGCCCGAGCTCCACCTGCGTGCGGAGCACGGCCAGCAGCCGCGCATTGTCCCACGGCTTCTCGATGTAATCCCACGCACCACGCCGCATCGCCTCGACGGCCGAGTTGACGCTTCCCCACGCGGTCATGACGACGACGGGGAGCGTCAGGTCGAGCGACTGGAGCTGCGGGAGGAGCTCGAGCCCTTCCTGCCCCGAGGTCGTGTCCCGGGTGTAGTTGAGGTCCATGAGCAGCGCATCGAAGTCCTCCGCCTGCACCGCCGAGAGGATGCCGGCGGGGGAGCGCGCCGTCTGGAGGGCGTACCCGGCGCCTTTGAGGAGGAGCCGGAGCGCCTCGACGACATCGCCCTGATCATCGGCGACGAGGATCCGCGGGGTCGCGCGCCGGCCGTCCGGGGCGGAGGGCTGCGAGCCACCGCGCGGGAGGCCGCCCTCGCGCGAGCCGCCGTGCGACGGGATGCCGTGGGCGGGCGTGGACAGCGCCGAGCTGGGGGTGGACGCGCGAGCGACCGGCTCGCCGGCACTGGTGCGCGTGGGGTAACTCGTGGTCAGATAGCTGGTCATGTCGTGGCGCTCCCGCCTGGGCCGCGAGCCCGAGGTGCTCGGTCTCGCCCTGGCTCGAGAGGGAAGGATCGTGCCGGGTGCGCAGTGGGTGCAAGCGACGGTCTCGTCAGCGTTTACGAGAAGCGCCGGCGCCATCACCCTACCTCGTCGTGCCCGATGCCGGGATGGCGCGTCCCAGGAGCGGACACGCCGTTCGGTCCGGCGATGTGTGCCCATTGACCCGACACGCTGCATCGGCGTCCACGCGATGGTGCGTGCCTGGACTCGCTATACCGCTCCCGGTAGCATTGGCGGCATGCTCCGCTCCCCCTCGCCGCCCTGCGTCTGCTAGCCCTTGGGATAGGGTTCGGCGCCGTTCTCGCCCGCGGCAACGCGTTGCGCGAGTCGCCGAGCGCCGGCACCCTCCAGCGCGCGTTCCGCGCCGACATGCTCTGGGGTATCGCCGCCGCACTCTGGATGAGTACTGGGCTTTGGCGACTCTTCGGCCAGACCGAGCAGCCGGCTCCCCCGGCGTGGGAAGCGCACCATGAACTGCTCGTCCGTGACGGCGATGCCGAGCTCGTCACGCAGCGACGGGTAGGGATGTTCCGTTAGGCAGAGTCGCAGTTCGGGGAGGAGGCCGCGCGCCGCGCAGAGCGAGCTTCACCTGTGGCTTGCCACGGTATTCACTCGCGCCGCAGCGATATAAGCGGGTCGATCATCGCGGCCCGCCGTGCCGGGACCGCACTCGCGAGTACTGCAGCAAAGATGAAGGCAGCAGCACAAGCGAGAGCGTACACGGCAATGCGATCTTGGCTCACCCCATAGAGTAGAGGATGCAGCTTGATGCCGGCAGCGGCGCCACCGGCTAGTCCAACCCCGACGCCGCACACGGCCACACCGACACCGCGAAGAACGATGCGCCGCACGATCTCCCCTGGCGCTGCTCCCAGCGCCAAGCGGATGCCAATCTCCTTCACGCGGCGACTCACATCATATACGAGCAGTCCGTAAAGCCCGAACGCTGCAACGAAGAGGGTCGTGATTGCGCCCACCCCAAACAATTTCGCCCCGTCGCGCCACGACCGGAGCTGAGGTTCCAGCAGTTGCTCCATGGTTTCAACTTGCAGCTCCGCCAAGTCCTTCCGTAGGGATGTCAACACTCGCCGGGCGTCGGCGAGCGTTCCGACTGGCGCCTGAGGCAATAGGCGGACGAAAATTGCCATGCTTGCAGTAGCTGATTCGGGCACGAGCGGCACATAGTAGGCGGGCAGCCCGGCTTCGCGAACGGACAGCGAGCGTACATCGCGAACGACGCCCACGATCTGCACGCAGCGCCTGCCGATATCGACGCCGAGGTTGAAGCACTTGCCGAGCGGGCTCTCGCCGGGCCAGAAGGAGCGGGCCATTGCCTCATTGACGACAGCCGTGTTGGGCGTCGTCGTATAGTCGGCGGCTTCGAGCCCTCGGCCGGCGACGACGGCCAGGCCTAGCGTCCGTAGATAGTCCGTTCCGACGAAGTTGCTCAGCACGACAGCCGGTGCTGTCGCTTCATTCGTCCGCCCCGGCACGTCGACCGGCGCCGCGGTCTGCGTTCGAAACGGAACGGCAGCGGCGACGCTTGCGGAAGCGACGCCCGGAATCTGCCGCACGCGCTCGACCGCCTCTCCAAAAAACGCCCACGCGAGGTGCGACTCAACAGGTGCGTCCTGCTGCGTTGCTCCCCGAGGGACGATGCTCGCCGAGATGACCGCGAGCCCACGGGGCCGGAAGCCCAAGTCCGCCGTACGCACGTTGGAGAGGCTTTCCGCGAACAGCATCGCGCACACTAGTAGGGCCGTGGAGCCTGCCACCTGGATCGCCACGATCGCGTCGGAGAATAGGGAGCGGCCGCGTTGCGTTCCGTGGGGTGAGCCGCGCAAGTCGTCACCGAGTCGCCCGCGTCGCGCGCGCCAGGCCGCCGGCGCTCCTATGATGAGTCCGCTGAGAAGCACCAAGCTCGTCGCGAGCAACAGCCCGCGTGCGCCACCAAGGGTGCTCCCGCGCTCCACCCCCGGCAGTTGAATCAACGCCGTAGCCCACGCACCGAGAAGAATTCCGCCGGCGCTACCGAGCAGCACAAGTAGCGCGGTCTCGGCAGCGAGTTGCGCGAAGATCCGCAGTGAGGCGGCGCCGAGCGCCGCGCGCACCGCGATCTCTTGCTTGCGTGTTTCGTAGGACGCGAAGAGTAGATGGGCCAAATTGGTGCAGATAAGGACTAACGCCGTAACGCTGACGAAGGCGAAGGCGGCCGACATCGCGGCCCGACCGCGGTCCGACGGCGTCGCCTCTGGTTGCGTGATGGCGCCCGTCGCCGGCTGTCGGCTCCAGAA
The DNA here is from genome assembly GCA_037720885.1 of Gemmatimonadaceae bacterium. Classification (GTDB taxonomy): domain Bacteria; phylum Gemmatimonadota; class Gemmatimonadetes; order Gemmatimonadales; family Gemmatimonadaceae; genus JACMME01. Next base: position 10,312 of record JBBJNN010000120.1, read on the forward strand.
GGGGAGCGGAAAGGCGACCTCCAACCGCGCAACCCCGGTTGCCGTCGCCGCTCTCAGGGCGCCGGCCTGAACCCCCGGCCGGAGTCGGGCGACAAGTTGAAGATAGCTGCCCTCACGTTCTGTGAACCAATCGCTGCCGGTCGCGAGCAGGGGGCTCATCGCCAGCGTCGTCCATACGGACGGCACCCGATCGCTGATGCCCTCGAACTTTGGGGTCAAGACCCCAACGACGGAGAAACTCTGTCCGTTGAGGATCAGGGATCGCCCTACCGCGCGCGGATCGCCGTGAAGCCGCTCTCTCCAGAAGGAATGGCTCACAACCGCGACGGGGACCGCAGCCGGCCCGGCATCGTCGGTCTGTGCGAGGGGGCGCCCGAGGTACGTCTGCGCGCCGAGCACTCGGAAGTAGTTGCCAGAAACGAGGGCTACCACGAGGGGTTCGAGGTCTCCTGTCGCCCGGCCCTGCACGACGGCATGGTAGTAGGCCGCGATCTCTCCTGCCGAAGCGAGGACATTGCGAAGGTCCACATAGTCGGGGTACGAGACCAGCGGCCCACGCGCGAACGGCGCATTCGGTTTCGCCCGGTGCATCACGTAGACCCGCTGCAGCCCGGCTGGCTCCCGCAGGCCGGCTGGTGGCTGAAAGAGCGCCGCGTCGACGCGACTCAGGACTGCTATACTCATGGCCAAACCAAGCGCCAGGGTCGTGGCGAAGAGTAGCGAAAAGAGTTTCTGCCGCGCCAAGCGACGCGCTGCGCTGCGGAATTCAAACCATAGATTTTCCATCATCTCTCCCGGAGAGAGTACGGCAGGCCGTTAGGTGACAGAGTGCTCGGGAAGCATCGTCCCCTAAACCATGGGGAATCACGTCGCTGAGGTAGCACTTCGCCATCGTCCGAGTTAACGCGGCGCCGCTCCCAGCTAGCGCTGATCAGCGTCTTCCAGGACTCGGAGCGCGAACTCGAGGTCGGCTCGGCGCACGACGACCTGGACTGCTTGAACCGGTCGAAGCAGTCCCGCGGCGTCCTGCCGCTGCACAAGTGCAGGGACGCCATGGGCGTTGAGAGTCGCGCGCGCCAGTTCGGCTGCGATCTCGCTCGCATAGGCGCCGCAGACGACAGGGTCGGGCATCACTGGCTGTCTCGTCATCGCAATAAGTTGGACTTGACCCGATTCGCGTCATGGCTGGCGCGCCGACCAGGGCGCGCCGACAAGGGACGCGCCTAATCGCTCCGCAGCGCCACCATCGGGTCCACGCGCGACGCCCGCCGCGCCGGGATGAAGCTCGCCAGCGCGGCCACCGCGAGCAGGAGGAGCGCGGTGCCGGCGAAGGTGGCCGGGTCGGTTGGGCTCACGCCGTAGAGCACGCCGGCCGCCACACGCGTCACGGCGAAGGCGAGGCCAAGGCCGATCGCGACGCCGATCGCGGCGAGCCGCATGCACTCGCCGATGACCATGCCGATCACCCAGCGCCCGTCGGCGCCGAGGGCGCCGCGAATGCCGATCTCGCGCGTGCGCTGCGCCACGGCGTACGAGGTGACGCCGTAGATGCCGACCGTCGCGAGGAGGAGCGCCAGCCCACCGAAGGCGCCGAGCAGGGTCGCGCCGGCACGGGCAGGGATGAGGGCGAAGCGGATCTCGTCGGCGAGGAGCTTGACGTCGCCGATGGGCAACGCGGGGTCGAGCGACTGCACGGCGTCTCGCACGGGCGCCGCGAGCGAGCGCGGGTCGCCTCCCGCTGCGCGCACATGGAGCACCATCTCGCTCTGGTAGTCCTGCAGGAACGGGATGTACATGAAGGGCTGCGCCGATTCGCCGAGCGTGTTGTACTTCGAGATGCGCGCGACGCCGATGACCTCGAGGTACGGGCCTTCCGTGCCGTTCATGCTGAGCCGCTTGCCAATTGGGGCGGCGCCTGGCCACAGCCGGCGCGCCGCTTCCTCATTCACGATCACGACGCCCGGCGCGCCCTCGCGGTCGTTCGCGGTGAAGTCCCGTCCCCGCGCGAGCGCGATCCCCAGCGTGCCAAAGTAGCCGGGTGCTACGTAATTGAAGTACGACTTCGGGCGCCGGCCGTCCGCGGGCGGCTCCGCGCCCTCGAGCTGTACGCCCGTCTCCTGGTTCGATCCGGTAAGCGGCACGAGCTGGGCGAGCGTCGCCGATCGTACACCGGGAATCGCCTCCACGCGCTCCAGCAGACGGCGGTAGAAGTCCCGCCCCTTCGCTTCGTCATACTGCCGGAGCCCGACATCCACCGCGACGTCGAGCGTGGGCGCTGGGTCGAAGCCGGGATCGATCACGCGCGCCTCACCGAGGCTGCGAAGAAAGAGTAAGGCGCCTATGAGCAGCAGTGTGCAGAGCGTCACCTGCGAGACGACGAGCCCATTCCCGCAGGCGCGACTTGCGATAACCGGCCGCAGAGCCCGTGTCCTTGAGCGCGGGGACGAGATCTGGCCGCGACGCGCGGAGTGCGGGCGCGAGCCCGAACACCACGCCCGTGAGCACCGCGAGTAGCGCGGTGAAGCCGAGGACGCGGAGGTCGGGGCGCAGGTCGAGGACGACTGGCGCATCCGCGGGGACGAAGCGCGCGATGAGCTGCGTGGCGCCGAGTGCGAGCAGGAGGCCGACCGCGCCGCCGGCGAGCGCCAGGAGCACGCTCTCCGTGAGGAGCTGGCGCACCAAGCGCGCGCGGCTCGCGCCGATCGCGAGGCGGATGCCGATCTCCCGGCGGCGCGTGGTGGCGCGCGCGAGCAGGAGGTTCGCGACGTTCGTGCAGGCGAGCAGGAGCACCAGGCCGACCACCGTCATCAGGAACGCGGCGGCCACCGTCACGGGCGTCCGGAATTCGGCGCCCACGCCTCGCGCGCCGTCGAGGCGGACGGAGAAGTTCTTGTGCGTCTCCGGATTCTCCTGGCGAAGGCGCGCGGCGAGGGTGCTCATCGCCGCCTGCGCTTGGGCAACGGACACGCCGGGCGCGAGCCGCGCGGTGACGTAGATGCTGCCGCCCCACGTGTGGAGGTCCACGCCGAGCAGCTCGGGCGCGGCGGCGAGCGTCACCCACACGTCCGGCGTCCAGGCGAAGATGGAGCCCAGGAACCCCTCGCGCGCCACGCCGACGACGGTGAACGGTCGGTCGTTGAGCGCGATCGTCCGTCCCACAATGGAGGGGTCCGCGCCGAAGCGGCGGGTCCAGTAATGATGCGAGAGCACGACGGCGGTGGAGGGCGCCGGCGCGCGGTCATCGTCGGCGATGAGGGTGCGGCCGCGCGCCGCCCCGACGCCGAGGATCGTGAAGAAGTCCCCCGACACCAGCTCGGCCGTCGCGCGCTCTGTGCGGTCGCCGCTCCGCACGCCGACCTGCGCGAGCCGCTCGCCGATCACCCCCGAGAAGACCCGTGCCTGCTCGCGGAAGTAGCGATAATCATCGTACGAGAAGGGCGAGTGGTGCGTGTGGTAGAGCCGTACCACCCGCTGCGGGTCGGCCGCGTCCACGGGTCGCAGCAGGAACGCGTTCGCAACGGTGAAGATCGTCGTGTTCGCGCCGATGCCGAGCGCCAGCGAGAGGATGGCGACGGTCGCGAACCCCGCGCTGCGGCGGAGCGTGCGGACGGCATAGCGGAGGTCCTGGAGTAGCGCATCCATTGGCGTTGCGATTCCGGGCTCAGTGTCTGGCATCCAGAACGGAGGGTTCATACGGATGCTCCGGAAACAGCGGAGGCGATTATAAAAGATCTGGCAGCAGTTCCGGGATGCGATATGCTCTCGAGTGATGCGAGTCCAACAGTTCCAAACCATGGTGCGTAGCCCCGCCTCGGCGCAGCGTGCGTTGCTCCAGCGCCGGGAGCCCGCGCCGTGGCGCCACTGTCTGGCCTGCGGCGCCACGGCACCGTACCGGCTGCGCGAGGGGCGCTGGCGCTGTCGCGTGCGCCCCTGTGGCTACACGTACGGCGTGCGCACGGGCACCTGGGCCGGGCTCTCGCGCGTATCGGACAGCACCTGGCTCTGGCTTGTCAAGCTCTTCGAGCTCGAGCTGACGGCGAGTCAGGCCGCGGTGCAGACGGGCGTG
>JBBJNN010000121.1:0-14252 GCA_037720885.1 Gemmatimonadaceae bacterium
CGCTCGTGTACGTGAGCCCCGCGGCCGCGCGCGCGAGCCGGCGATCGGTGCTGTCATTGCGGCCGTTGCGACCGTCATCACTACGGTGTTCGTTCGCGTCCGGACGATCTGGCCTGTTACGCGCGCTCGTCTGGCGGTCTGGTCCTTCCGGTCCCGAACTTGCCAAGGTCAGTGTACCCGATGGCAGCGAATGAAGCGAACCGCTCGATGAGGAGGATACTATGGACAATCGTGACCGCAATATGAGCGACCGTGACGTGCACACGCACGACGCGGACAAGGCGGGCACCGGCGGGCGTCTGGTCGGCGAGGGCGTGGGCGGCGTGAGCGGCATCGCGGCCGGCGCCGCCGTGGGCTCGCTCGTCGGCCCCGTGGGTACGGTGATCGGCGCGCTCGCGGGCGCCATCGGCGGCTGGTGGGCCGGTAAGGAAGTGGCTGACGCCGTGGGTACGCACACGGATGCGGACGACGCGGAATACCGCAAGCACTACGAAACCACGTCGTCGCGCGGCACCAGTGGGACGAGCCGCACGTACGACGACGTGCGCCCAGCCTACCAACTCGGCCACGTCGCCGGCCGGAACCCCGACTACGCCGGCAAGTCGTTCGACGCGGTGGAGACTGACCTCCAGCGCGGCTGGAACGATGACCTGCGCTCGAAGCACGGCGATTGGTCCGAGGTTCGCACCTACGCGAGCGATGCGTACACCCGGAGCAGCGGCGCCGCCGGCGGGGCGATGGGTGGTGCGATGGGTGGTGCGATGGGTGGTGCGATGGGTGGTGCGATGGGCGGCACGATGGGTCGGATGGAAGGCGCGGCCAGCCACACCGGTGACCGGATCGAGAACGCCGCCGACCGCACGGGCGACGCGGCACGCCGCGGCGCCAACAAGGTGATCGACGCGGTGGACAACGTGAAGGACCGCATCGACGGCAACCCGGCGTCGAAGCCCGGCCCCGACCCGACGGACCGCCGCCTGTAGGACAGCTGTAGAGAGCTGTAGGGGGCGGGCTGGTCCCGCCCCTCCCTCGGGGACACGGGGGAGCACACGATGCGTCAGGGGTCCGGGGCCCTGTCGCATCCTCCCCGCGCGACGCGTAACTTCGGCGCGGAGAACCGCCCCGTGTGGAGCGCCCCACAGCTGTGCTCCCGATCAGGAGGAGTGATGCGTCCCCGCCAATCCGTTACCACGCCCACCGCCCTCATCGCGCTCGCGATGCCGATGCTGATGCTGGCGACGCTCGCCGGCGCGCTCGCGACAACCGCGCCGGTCGCCTGCGCGCAGCCGCCCGGGGCGAATCCCGCCGCCGCGGACGCCGTGAAGGCGAAGTACCGGAAGCTCGAGGTCCACATCCCCATGCGCGACGGCGTGAAGCTCTTCACCGCTGTCTACGTGCCGCGCGACAGCACGGGGCGCTTCCCTATGCTCATGACCCGCACGCCCTACGGCGTCGCCCCCTACGGCCCCGACGCGTATCGCAGCTCGCTCGGGCCGAACCCGCGCTACTTGGACGAAGGGTTCATCTTCGTCTACCAGGACGCTCGCGGCCGCAACTACTCGGAGGGGGAGTTCACCGAGATGACGCCGCACCAGGCGTCGAAGCGCGGCAAGGCCGTTGATGAGAGCACCGATTCGTACGACACGATCGACTGGCTCCTCAAGAACATTCCGCGCAACAACGGGCGCGTCGGGATCGTCGGCGGGTCGTACCCGGGCTTCTATACCACGGCGAGCTGCATCGACGCGCACCCTGCGCTCAAGGCATGCTCCCCGCAGGCACCGATGACGGACATCGCCATGGGCGATGACCTCTTCCACAACGGTGCCTTCCTGCTCCCGCACAACTTCAGCTTCTACGTCGGCTTCGGGCGCGGGCCACGCACCGAGCCGGGCCCCGACAAGCGGTACCCGTTCAGCATGGGTACGTCCGACGCGTACGCCTTCTACCTCGCGATGGGTCCTATCGCGCCGGGGGCGCGCCGGTACTTCGCGCCGGGGACGGCCCCGCTGTGGGACATCGTCATGCAGCACCCGAACTACGACGACTACTGGAAGGCGCGCGACATCCGGCCGCACCTCAGGGACATGCGGCCGGCCATCCTCACGGTCGGCGGCTTCTACGACACCGAAGACCTGTCCGGCCCGTTCGCCACCTACGCCGCGATCGAGCGGGGGAGCCCGCGCGCCGACAACAAGGTCGTGATCGGACCCTGGTCGCACGGCGGCTGGGGCCGCGGCGACGGCGACATGCTCGGCACCCTCCGCTGGACCACGAAGACGGGGCCTTTCTTTCGCGATTCGGTCGAGCTTCCCTTCTTCCTCCATCACCTGAAAGGCGCGCCGGCGCCCGCGCTCCCCGAGGCGCTCGTCTTCCGCACCGGCGCCGACCGGTGGGACCGCTATGACTCGTGGCCGCCGAAGAACCTCGAGCGGAAGTCGCTCTACCTCCACGCCGGCGGCAAGCTCTCCTTCGCCCCGCCCGGCGCGCCGAGCGCCGACCCGCGGCCGGGTGCCGAGTCTCCAGTGCCGAGTGCCACTGAGTTCGACGAGTACGTGAGCGACCCGGCGAAGCCGGTGCCCCTGGTGGGCCGCGTGGAAGGGCAGGGGATGCCTCGCGACTACATCACCGCCGACCAGCGCTTCGCCGCGCGCCGCCCCGACGTGCTGGTCTACCAGACGGAGCCGCTCGCCGAGGACGTGACGATCGCGGGACCGGTGTCGCCGATGCTGCACGTGGCGACGAGCGGCACGGACGCTGATTTCGTCGTCAAGCTCATCGATGTCTTCCCCGACAGCGCCGCCGACTGGGCGGGCGATTCGTCGGGCTTCCGGGTGGGCGGCTACCAGCAGCTCGTTCGCGGCGAGCCGTTCCGTGGCAAGTTCCGCGAGAGCTTCACGAGCCCCAAGCCCTTCGTGCCGAACGAGCCGGCGACGATCGGCTTCTCGATGCCGGACGTCAACCACACCTTCCGGAAGGGGCACCGGATCATGGTGCAGGTGCAGAGCTCGTGGTTCCCGCACATCGACCGCAACCCGCAGACCTTCGTCCCCAACATCTTCGAGGCGAAGGAGAGCGATTTCCGGACGGCGGCGATGCGCGTGTACCACTCGAAGGACCGCCCGACGCAGATCGGCGTCGGTGTCGTGCTGCCGACAGTTCCGTCGGTTCCGTGACCCGAATGCGTGCCCGCATGCGCCGAGTCCGTCCCATCTCTCTCGCCGCGACGGCGCTCGCCGTGGGCGCGCTCGCCATCCACGCGGGCTACCGCCCGATCGCCGCGCAGACTCCCGCGCGGAGCGTCACCCCGTCCGCCGCCGCGCCGGCGTTCGACCCCGCGCGCTTCGGCGAGATGCGCTGGCGGATGATCGGCCCACACCGCGGTGGCCGGACGAAGGCGGCCGCCGGCATCGCCTCGCAGCCCAATGTGTTCTATGCGGGCGTCACGAACGGCGGCGTGTGGAAGACGACCGACTACGGGCGCGTCTGGACCCCGGTCTTCGACGACGCGCCGACGGGGTCCGTCGGTGCGATCGCCATCGCGCCATCCAACCCGGACGTCATCTACGTGGGGAGCGGCGAGGGGCTCCAGCGCCCCGACCTCTCCACCGGCGACGGCATCTACAAGTCCACGAATGCGGGGAAGACGTGGGAGCACCTCGGGCTTCGCGACGGCCAGCAGATCCCGCAGATCATCGTGGACCCCCGCGACCCCAACCGCCTCTTCGTCGCCGTGCTCGGTCACCCCTACGGGCCGAACGAGGAGCGCGGTGTCTTCCGCTCGACGGACGGCGGGCGCTCCTTCCAGAAGGTGCTCTACCGTGACGAGAACACGGGCGCGGTGGACATCGCGTTCGATCCCGTGGACGCGCAGACGGTCTACGCCGTGCTCTGGGAGTCGCGCCAGGCGCCGTGGGAGAACGGCGTCTTCACCGGGCCGGGAAGCGCCATCCACAAGAGCACCGATGGCGGTGCGACGTGGCGCCCGATCGTCCGTGGCCTCCCCACCTTCGACGCGGACGGCCTGGGCCGCATCGGCATCACCGTGGCACCGAGCGATCCCCGGCGGCTCTATGCGACGGTAGAGGCCGCGCGGAACGCGGGGCTCTACCGCTCGGACGACGCGGGCGAGTCGTGGACGCGCGCGAACGCCGACTCGCGCGTCACCAGCCGCGCATCGGACTTCGCCGAGGTGAAGGTGCACCCCAAGAACCCGGACATCGTGTTCACCGGGAGTGTCGTCACGTGGAAGTCCACCGACGGCGGTCGGACCTTCGCGGCCATCCGCGGCGCGCCCGGCGGCGACGATTACCATCGCGTCTGGATCAATCCCGACCGCCCCGAGATCATGCTCCTGGCGAGCGACCAGGGTGTAATCATCACGGTGAACGGCGGCGAGACGTGGAGCTCGTGGTACAACCAGGCGACCGCGCAGCTCTATCACGTGACGACGGACAATGCCTACCCCTACCGGGTATGCGGCGGTCAGCAGGAGAGCGGCTCCGTCTGCATCGCGAGCCGAGGGGATGACGGGCAGATCACCTTCCGCGAGTGGCATCCGGTGGGCGTCGAGGAGTACGGGTACGTCGCCCCCGACCCGCTCGACCCCGACATCGTCTACGGTGGCAAGGTCTCGCGCTACGACCGGCGGACGGGGCAGGTGCAGAACGTGACGCCGAAGGCGCTCCGTTCGGCAGACTATCGCGTGGTCCGCACCGCGCCGATCCTCTTCTCCCCCGTGGACCCGCGCACGCTCTTCTTCGCGTCGAACATGCTGTGGAAGACGACGACCGGCGGGCGGAGCTGGACGTCCATTTCGCCCGACCTCACGCGCCGCGACTCCGCTGTGCCTCCGAACGTCGGCACGTATGCGGCGAGCCCGCAGGCCCGCGCGCGCCACCCGGGTGTGATCTATACCATCGCGCCGTCATACAAGAGCGCGAGCACCATCTGGGTAGGGACGGATGATGGGCTCATCCACCTCACGCGGAACGGCGGGCGGACCTGGACGGACGTCACGCCGCCCGAGCTGCGCGATCGGCCGTGGGCGAAGATCTCGCTGATGGATGCCGGGCGCTTCGACTCGCTCACCGCCTACGCCGCGGTCAACACGTTCCGCCTCGACGATCTGCGCCCGCACATCTACCGCACGCACGACGGCGGACGCACGTGGACGCACATCACCGCGGGGATCCCGGACAGCGGAATCATCAACGTGGTGCGCGAGGACCCGAGGCGGCGCGGCCTGCTCTTCGCCGGCTCGGAGCGCGAGGTCTACGTCTCCGTCGATGACGGCGACCGCTGGCAGTCGCTCCGCCTCAACATGGCCCCGAGCTCGATCCGCGACCTCGTGATCAAGGACGACGACTTGGTCGTCGGCACGCACGGGCGCTCCATCTGGATCCTCGACGATATCACGCCGCTGCGGCAGGTCGCCGCGGGGAGCTCCGCGAATGCGCCAAGCGCCGGGAGCGCCGGGAGCGCCGCACTCGGCGCCTTCCTGTTCCGGCCGCAACTCGCGACGCGCTTCCGCTGGAACAAGAATACCGATACCCCCCTCCCCCCTGAGGAGCCGGCCGGGCAGAACCCCCCTGACGGCGCGATCATCAACTACTGGCTCCCCGACGCGGCCGCCGGCCCGGTGACGCTCGAGATCTCGGATGCCCGCGGGGAGCTCGTGCGCCGCTTCTCGAGCGACGACAAGCCGGAACCGCCCGTCGAGGGGCGCAACATCCCGGACTACTGGATCCGCCCGCCGCAGGTGCTCTCCGCCGGCTCGGGGATGCACCGCTTCGTCTGGGACCTGCACTACCCGCCGCCGGCGGTGACCACCTTCACGTACCCCATCGCCGCTATCCCCCGGAACACCCCGCGCACGCCGCTTGGGCCGTGGGCACCGCCCGGGAGCTACTCCGTGAAGCTCACCGCGGGCGGCCACACATCCACGCAGCCGCTCACCGTCCGCATGGACCCGCGCGTCAGGACGCCGCCGGCCGAGATCGCGCGGCAGTTCGCCCTATCCATGCAGCTCGCGGGCGCGCTGCGCGAGGACTCCGCCGCGCTCGCCCGCGTGCGCGCGCTCCGTGCGCAGATGCGCGGGCTCCGCGAGCGCGCGGCTGGCGTCGCCGGACTCGCCGACGCTGTCTCCGCGCTCGACGGGAAGGCCGCGGCCCTGGAAGGGAGCGGCGGCGGAGGTGGCGGCGCGCCCGCCGGCGGCGCGGACTCCTTCGCGCGGCTGAGCGGCGAGCTCGCCACCCTCTACGGCATCATCGAGGGCGCCGACGTCGCCCCCACCACGCAGGCAGTGTCGGCGGTCGGCGACCGGACGCGCGCGCTCACGGCGCTGCTCGCGCGCTGGTCCGCGCTCGCCGCGGGGGACGTCGCCGCGCTGAACACGCGCCTCCGCGCCGCCAACCTTCCCGCGCTCGACACGGCTCGCTAGTATCGCGCCGCCAAACACCCTCCATGCGCGGTGACAATGTCCGGTGACGAGGTGGTGGTGTTGCTGATCAGCGGCATGCTGAGCGCTGTGGCGTGGGGCATGTGGTTCACGGCGGTCGCCAGGTTAGGACGGCCTCGCGGTAGCCCGCGGGAGGGCCAGCCGGCACGTGCCCCGCTCGCCGGTTCTCCGCTCGCTCGCGCGTCCGTAGCCGGGGCACCGCTCGTCGCCGCGCTGCTCCTCCTCGCCGTCCTCCGCACCGTCGCCGCGCACGACGTCCGCGACAGCACCCTCTACACCACCTTCTACATGGTGCTCGGCGCCGCGTGGGTGGCAGTCGGTGCGTGGCTCCTCCCCGCCGTGGGCCTCAGCGCGCGCGACGACGCGCTCGAGCGCGGAAACCCGGCCGCGGCGTACGCCATTGGCGGGGCGATCGTCGCCGTCGCGCTCTGCTACGCCGGCGGCAACATCGGCGACGGGCCGGGCTGGTGGGTGGTCGTCTTCTCCGCCGCACTCTCCACCGGCGCGCTCTTTCTCCTCTGGCTCGGGCTCGACGCGGTCACCGGGCTCGCGGACACGGTCACCATCGACCGCGACCGCGCGGCCGGCATTCGCCTCGCGGGCCTCCTCATGGCGAGTGGCGCGGTGCTTGGCCGCGCCGTCGCCGGCGACTGGGTCTCCACGGCGGCGACCGCGCGCGACTTCGTCCTCTTCGGGTGGCCCGCGCTCCTCTTCTTCGTCGCGGCCGCCGCGCTCGAGCGGTCCGCGCGTCCGACCGCGGCGCGCCCGGCGCCCGACGTCGTCACCTATGGCGCACTCCCGGCACTCGTGTTCATCGCCGCGGCCTTCGCGTACATCGCGAGCCTCGGGGCGGCCGCGTGACCGCTCCCGCCACACCCTGGCTCCCTGCCGCGCCGCTCGCGCCGGACGAACTCGCGCGGCTGAGGCGTCGCGCGATCTTCGATTGCTGCAAGTGGGACCCGCAAGTGGAGGATGGTGCCGCACTAGCCGACGCGCCGTTGGTGCTGCGCGCGGGCGCGTGGCGCGAGCTGGCCGCGCTCGCCGAGCTGCTCGCCGCCGAGACGCTGGCCGCCGAGGAGGAGCTGGTGGGGCGGCCGGAGCTGCACGCGGCGCTCGGGCTCCCGCCCGCGTGGTGGGGCGGCGGGCGAGGGGCGGCGGCCGCGGAGCTGGCGCACGCGGGTCGCCGCCCGCCGGTGAGCGCGGCCCGGCTCATTCGCTTCGACTTCCACCACACGCGGGATGGCTGGCGCATCTCCGAGGCGAACACCGACGTGCCCGGCGGCCTGAACGAGGCTTCCGGCATCGCGCGTCTCGTCGCGTCGCACTACCCGGGCGCCGAACCGGTGGGGGACACCGCCGGACTCTATGCGCGCGCGCTCGTCGCGTCGGGCCGGCCGAGCCCGCACGTCGCGCTCGTCCATGCCACCGCCTACACCGACGACCGCCAGGTGATGACGTACCTCGCCCGGCGGCTCGAGGAGCTGGGCGCGTCCGCGACGCTCGCCAGCCCCGCGAATCTGCAATGGCGCGGCGGCCGGGCGCACATTGCCGCTGACTGGCGCAGCGGGCCGGTGGACCTCGTGATGCGCTTCTTCCCGGCAGAATGGCTCCCGAATCTGCCGCGCGCGTGCGGGTGGTCCGCCTTCTTCCACGGCGCCATCACCCCGATGAGCAACCCGGCGACCGCGCTGCTCACGCAGAGCAAGCGCTTCCCGCTCGTGTGGAGCGCGCTCCGCACGCCGCTCCCCACGTGGCGCGCGCTCCTGCCCGAGACGCGCGACCCGCGCGACGTCCCGTGGCGCGACGCGGCGCGTGGTGACGACTGGGTGCTCAAGCCCGCGCTCGGGCGCGTGGGCGAGGACATCGCGATGCGTGGCGTGACGGGGGAGAAGGAGTGGCGCACGCTCGCCCGCGAGGCGCGGCGACACCCGCGCGACTGGGTGGCGCAGCGGCGCTTCGAGGCCACGCCGCTGGAGAACGCGTGCGGGGTGCCGGTCTACCCCTGCGTCGGCGTGTACACGGTGGGCACGCAGGTGGCCGGCGCGTATGGACGACTCGCGCCGAAGCCGCTCATCGACTGGCGGGCGCAGGATGTCGCGGTGCTCGCCGCCGCATGAGCAACCACATGACGAACGAGGAGTGCTTCGACGCGTGGGCGCCGGACGGCGTCGCCTGGTCGCAGTGGGCGAAGCCCGCGCTGTTCGCGCACCTGCCGCCGGCCAATGCCGCCCCGCCCGCGACGCCGCTCGTGTCACCCCCCGCCGTGCCAGCTCCCGCGGCACCCGCCGCGCCACTCGACATCGGCATCGTGCCGGAGGCACGCGGCGGTACCGCCGTGGTGGCGGACCTGCCGGGAGCGGAGGCGGTCGGCGCCGGCATCGCGCTCGCGTGGCTCGGCTACCGGCCGGTGCCGCTCTTCAACGCCGCGATGGGCCCGGGCGCGCTCCTCGACCTCGCGCCGGTGGTGGGGGCGGTGCAGGTGGGGGCCGCGACGCTCCGCGATAGCCGGATCCGCCCCGACGCGCCGCCGGCGTTCCTGCTCGACGCCGGGCGCATGGCGCCGGGCCTTACGCCATCACCGGGCAGGTTCGACAACCGGTGGATCGTGCTCCCGCAGGATCTCCCGTCGGCCACCTACCTGCCCTCGCGCGGCATCTCTGAAGTGGTGCTCCTGCAGGCCGGGTCCACCACGCCGCTCGAGGACCTGGCGCACGTGCTCCTGCGCTGGCAGCGCGGCGGGGTCCGCATCCTCGCCGCCGACGTGCGCGCTGGCGGTCGCGCACAGCCGATCGAGGTGAAGCCTCCCTCACTCTTCCGGCGGACGTGGTACCGTGTAGTGGCGCTCGCCGGGCTCCGTCGCAACAACGCCGGCGGCTTCGGGGCGCTCATCCCGGTCGTCACGTCGTCCGCCGGCTGACCGGCTCCCGCCGAGGTGCGTCCATGAGCCCCCGCCCGCGTACGACGGGCCTCGCCGTCCCGATTCTCGCGCTCGCGCTCTACGCCGGCGCGCGCCCGATCGGCCCTGCGCCCGCGCTGGGCCCCTTCCTCGATCCGGCGAACGGCGTGTGGGCGGTGGCCGCGTCGGCCGAGCTGCCGCGTAGCGCCGCCGCTCGCATCCCTGGCCTCGGCGCGCCCGTGCGCGTCGTGTACGACGACCGCGCTGTGCCCCACATCTTCGCTGCCTCCGAGCTCGACGTGGCCCGCGCGCTCGGCTATGTCGTCGCCCGCGACCGACTCTTCCAGATGGAGCTGCAGACGCTTGCCGCGTCCGGACGGCTCACGGAGATCGCCGGCGCGCGCGCCCTCCCGCTCGACCGGGAGATGCGCGAGCTCGGCCTCCCGCGCGTCGCCGAGCGCAAGCTCGCGGCGCTGGACCCGAACAGCGATGGCATGCGTGCCGCGCGCGCCTTCGCCGAGGGCGTCAACGCCTGGATCGACGGCATGGCGCCGCGCGATCTGCCACTCGAGTACCGCCTGCTCGGTCGCCGGCCCGTGCGATGGGAGCCCGTCAACAGCCTCCACCTCCTCAACCGCATGGGCTGGACGCTCGCCTACAGCGACGACGAGCGCGTCCGCCTGCGCGCGCAGGCGCGCGTGGGGCGCGACGCGGCCGATGCGCTCTTCCCGGTCGTGAGCCGGATCCAGGAGCCGATCCAACCCAACGGCCAGCGCGGGCCACGGTGGGACACGCGCCCGCTCCCGCCACCCGGCGCGCCGGACACCGCGGCCATTCTCGCCGACCGCCAGGCGCCGATACCACCTGACGTACTCGGCTCCAATAACTGGGCCGTCGCTCCGGCGCGAACCGCCGCCGGGCGCGCGCTGCTCGCGGGCGACCCGCACCTCGAGCTGACGCTGCCATCCATCTGGTACGAGACGCATCTGGTCGTGCCCGGCCAGCTCGACGTGTACGGCGTCACCGTGCCCGGAGCGCCCTTCATCGTCATCGGCTTCAACCGCGACGTGGCGTGGACGTTCACGAACACGCAGTCCGACGTCGTGGACTACTATGTCGAGACGGTCGACGACCCCGTGAGTCCCACGACGTACTCCCTCGACGGCGAGTGGCGGCCGCTCGAGCGGCGTGTCGAGACCTACCGCGGGGAGGGCGGCGAGGTCGTCGCGGTGGACACCGTCCGTTACACGCACCGCGGCCCGCTGCGGCGCGCCGGCCGCGCGGGACAGGGGGCGCAGTGGCTCTCGGTGCGCTGGACGCTGTACGATCCGATGAACGAGAGCGACGCCTTCGTCGGCGCGGAGCGGGCGCGAACGGTGGCCGAGTGGATGCGGGCGATGGAGCCGTACAGCGTGCCCGCGCAGAACATGCTCGTCGCCGACCGTACCGGGACGATCGCCATCCGCTCCACCGGGCACTTCCCGATCCGGCCGGGCGACGGCCGTGGCGATGTGCTGCGCGATGGCTCCACACGCGCGAGCGACTGGACGGGCTTCTGGCCCGTCGCCGAGTACCCGCAGGCGGTGAATCCGGCACAGGGTTTCCTAGCCTCCGCCAACCAGCAGCCGGTGGACCCGGCGGTGAACCCGCGCTACATCGGCTCGAACTGGTATCCGCCCTGGCGCGCCATGCGCATCAACGCGCTCCTCCGCGCCGACTACGCCGTGACCCCCGACGCGATGCGGCGCTATCAGACCGACCCAGGGAGCGCGCGCGCGGACGCGTTCGCGCCCGCTTTCCTCGAGGCGGCGCGGCGGCACGGCGCGGCGACCAGTGGGGCGAACGGTGGCGCCGCGAACGGTGGTTCGACGGACGGCTCGATGCTCGCCCGCGCCGCGGCGCTCCTCGCCGAGTGGGACCAGCGGTACACGAAGGACAACGAGCGCGCGGTACTCTTCGAGTACGCCATGGGCGAGTTGGGGAGCCGCCTCTGGGACGAGCTCCGTGCGCCGGCCGGCGGGCGGGGCGACGACGGTCCGGAGCCCCGTCCTGCCGACGCCATCACCGCCGTGCTCCTAGCCGATTCGGCCAGCGTCTGGTGGGACGATCGCCGGACGCCGGCCGTCGAGCGGCGGGATGACATCCTGGCCGCGAGCCTCGTAGCCGCGCTCGAGCGGGCGACGCGCGAGCACGGCGCGCCCACCTCCGGCGGCTGGCGGTGGGACCGCATCCGCCACGCGAACATCTACCACCTGCTCCGTCTCCCCGCCCTCTCGGCGCTCCGCGTGCCGGTGCAGGGCGGGCCTTCGACGCTCGCCCCGTCCTCGGGGAGCGGCGGGTTCGGCGCGAGCTGGCGCATGGTCGTGGAGCTCGGGCCCGAGGTGCGCGCCTGGGGCACGTACCCCGGCGGCCAGTCCGGAAACGCCGCCAGCAGCCGCTACACAGACCGTCTGGCGACGTGGGCCGCCGGCGAGCTCGACTCACTCCGCGTGCCACGGCGCGCCGAAGATCTGCGCGGCGGCCAGGTGCGCTCGACTCTCACCCTCTCACCGGGGAGATAGTGCGCGTGCGCGGGATCGTCGGGATCCTCATGCTGGCCGCCGCGCTAGCGCTCGCCACGGTCGTCGCCGGCTGGTGGGGCGTGCCGCTCGCGGCCTTCGCCTGGGGCGTGATGGCGCGGAGCGGCCGGCGCGCGGCGTCGAGCGCGGCGCTCGCGGGGGCACTCGCCTGGAGCGCACTCCTCCTCTGGCAGGCTACGCGGGGCCCCGTTGGCACGCTGGCCAGCCGCGTCGCGGGCGCCATGCAGCTGCCGGCGCCAGCGCTCGTTGCGCTCACGCTGCTCTTTCCCGCGCTCCTTGCCTGGGGCGCCACGGTGATCGGGCAGGCGCTTGCCGCGCGCTTGGGCCGCGGTCGCGTGTGAGAATGTGAAAGCGCCGTGAGCTCGCCTACGTTCGATCTACGCTCCGCGGTCCGGGCTCCCCGGTACCGGGATTCCCGGCGGCGAGCTATTCGGCTGCGGGTCCACGATCCGCACCGGCGCCTCGTCCGGGCGCGACGGCGAATCCGGCTGCGGGTCCGTACTCGGATTCGGTGACGGCGACGGGAAGGGCGAGGGACTCGGCGGATACTCGGAGACGGGGGGCTCGAGCGATGTGTTGGTCAACATGAGTAGCTCCTGTGTGCTCAGTCTTTGGCATGACCACTACAACCATAACTGAATCGAGGCAAGGGACACATGCTGCTTGGACTCCGGACGGTCATCTACCACGTGAGCGATCTCGCGCAGGCGAAGGCCTGGTACAGCGAAGCAATCGGCGTCGCGCCGTACTTCGACGAGCCATACTATGTCGGCTTCAACGTCGGCGGGTTCGAGCTCGGGCTCAATCCCGATACGTCGTCCACCGCGCCAGGGCCCGGCGGGGCGGTCGCGTACTGGGGCGTCAATGACGCCGCGGCCACGTTCGCGCGCCTGATCTCGGCCGGCGCCTCGCCACGTGAGCCGGTCAGCGACGTGGGCGGCGACATCAAGGTCGCCACGGTGTCGGACCCCTTCGGCAACGTGATCGGCATCATCGAGAACCCCCACTTCCAGTTGAGCCCGTCGTAGCGGCGATGCCGAACGAGCTCCCGCCCCTCGACGCGCGCGTGCGGCTCGCCATCCATCGCCGATTCCTCGGCGACGAGCGCGCGCCCTCGCCCGCGGACATCGCGGCCGACCTGCGCATCGCGGAGGACGACGCGGCGGAGGCGTTCCGGCGGCTGGCCACGGGGCGCGCGATCGTGCTCCGTGAAGGCGTGGGACGTCCGGAAATCCGCATGGCCTTTCCGCTCTCGGCCGACCGCACGCGCTTCCGGGTGCATTCGGGCGGCCGCGCCTGGTGGGCCAACTGCATCTGGGACGCGCTGGGCATCCCGGTCGTGCTTGGCGCCGACGCGCACATCGAGGCGCGCTGCGGCGATTGCGACGACGTGCTGTCCATCGCCGTGCAGGGTGGTGCGTTGTCGCACGCGGAGGGCGTGGTCCACTTCGCCGTCCCCGCGGCCCGCTGGTGGGACGACATTGCCTACAGTTGAGGGACGATGCTCCTCTTCCGGTCGGAAGAGCACGTGGACCGATGGCGCGCTGCCGCGGGGGGAGCGTTTGGCGCCGTGTTCCCGGTGGAGCAGGCGTGGGAGCTCGCGCGAGCATGGTTCGCCGGCTGGCTCGACCCCGCGTGGCGGCGGCGCACCCTCGAGGAGACGGAAGCTGTCTTCGCCAGCGTTGGCTTCACCGCACCTTTCTGGAGTCTGCGCCCACCGCCCCCTGCGGACGGCGGCGAGCGATGACGCGAGTGGCTGGGAGATGACGCGAGGTGAGGAGGTGAGACGGTGGTGACGCGCGATGTGACGAACGATATGACGAGCAGGCCGGAGGCGGGGCGTGCGTAAGGTCTTTCTGCACTCGAGCATGATGGCCGAGTGCGATGAGTGCGGGGTAGCGTTCGACCCGGTGCGCGGTGGAGTGTGCCCGAGTTGCGAGCGCCTCCTCTGCGACGCCCACCTCTTCGGCAACTTTCTCCGCCGATGGCAATCATACCTCGGCGCCCGGCCTCGATGCGTGGCGTGCCGGGCGGGCGTGCCGGCCACGACGGCGGCTGGGCGCAGCGGGGGAAGGAGGTAGTGGAACGGCCGGCGGACCGTGCGATGGAGCAATCGTCGGATCGCAACCATCGGCTCGGTTATTGACTGTTGCACGGTCAGCCCTGGATGTGTACCATACCCTCGCGTTCACTTCGTGTGTAACGCGCGGCGCGCGGAGGCGGTCATACTCCAAGCACCGGGTCGGCAGCAGGACGCTGTGAGCCGACAGCCTCGCCGGTCGTTCAGCCCCGGCAGGCCGATTGCGGAGGTCGCTGG
>JBBJNN010000196.1:0-3694 GCA_037720885.1 Gemmatimonadaceae bacterium
CTTGCACATCGACGCGCGAGGCGGACATGATCAAACTGCCCCGCCGGGTCGTCCGCCGACTCAGCGAGGCAGCCTGCTATGCGGCCTGAATGGCCAAAGTCGAGCGTGAGAATGCGGTGAGAAAAGCCAGAACCAGCGTGTCGCCCTGGTAACGAACCGGGTGAAGGGCCGGTCGGAGGTTTCCCGCGACGGCCGGACGGGAGGAGTGCGAGGAAACGCGTACCGCGGGCAGAAAGCTCTCGCCGCCGTTCAGCGACGCAGCGAAGTAGACGTTGTATTCGTCGTCGTGGGGGGACGTGCGTGTGTCGAGCCAGAGCACTCCAACCACACCCTCGCCGTTGACGGCAACGGCGGGAACAAATTGCGAGGCGTCGTGTGGCACCCCCGCATCCACCACGCGCGGCAGGCTCCAAGTAATGCCGCGATCCGACGACCAGACCAGCGCGATGCGTGGCTTCCCCCAGCGCAGGTCGGGCATCACCGCATAAACTCGGTCACGATAGCGCGACGAGTGCACGTCGGCGGCGAACGTCGCCGTGTTGTCGCCGACGATGCTTCCCGAACGCCGGCGCCTCATCAAGGAATCGGGAACGCCGCGATATTGCTCGAACGCCGGTCGGGGTGCCCCGAACGTCAGGCCGCCGTCGGCCGACGACGCGCTTGCGTAGTGCGTCGTCGGCACAGTGCGACTGCCAGGGAGCCGCATGTCCGGGCCTGCGTACAGTGGCACGAACACTGTCCCGTCGCTCAGTACGAGTACGTTGGTGACGGCGATGCCCGGAAGCGCCACCGGCCCCGCGAACGTCTGCGCGTCGTCGCCAGAGCGGAAGATCCGCGGTCCGGAGTCCACGTTTGAGGCTACGTACACACGACCTGCGGAGGGCCCGGTCGACCGATCGACGGCAATCGCAACCCGGTCGTAGCCGCGCCCGAGCCGAGCCGGCGCCCCCCATGTGCGCCCGCCGTCCACCGAGCGATACACCGACATGTCGTGTCCGCTGACGAGCGTGACGTGCAACGCGGTGCCTGTTGCGCCGAAGGCGACCTTGGGATCGAAGGAGCCGTGCTCGTGCGGGTCGGCAAAGCGGGCGTCCTGCCAGGTGACTCCTCCGTCGAGCGTCGCGTACGTCTTCGTCGCGTACCCGCCCTCTGGCCGACTCAACGTGATGGCCGCGGCGAGGAGGTTGCGAGCGTTGCGCGGATTGGCCGCGAGGTCAGACTCGACGTGGGCGCCGTCGCCGTCGCGGCTCACCAGTACGTTCGGGCTCACAGCAATGCGCACGGCCGCGGCGGTGTCGCGTGCGACGACGAGGGGTGGCTGCTGCGCGGCACAGGCCGGGGCCCACGCGAGGAGCGTCAGGCGGAGCGCGGCGCAGCCCGCACGCGAGCACTGGGTCCGGGGCGTGTATCTGGCAATTGTGCCGGCCGTCGTCGCACGGCCGCATCGCAACAGGTTTCGCATGTCGATCCCTCCGTCTCCGGCTCCTTGGCTGCCCCGAGTCCCTTCGGAAGCGAACAGTGGCCCTCCCGCCCCTATCTCGACTCCTCGAGCAGTGTCCGCAGCTTCTCGCGGAAGTTCCGCCCCGAGGTGAGCCGAGTTCCGTCGGCGAGGATCACGACGTAGTCCCCCTGGAACCACGGCTGCATCTCGCGGATGCGGTCCACGTTCACGATTGTCGAGCGGTGGATGCGGAGGAACTTCTCGGGCGGGAGCCGCTGCTCGAGGCGCGTGAGCGTATCGCGATGGAGGAGGGTCTTCTGCCCGACGTGGAAGCGGACGTGATCGTCCGCCGCTTCCATCCAATCGATCTGGTCTACCTTGAGAAAGAGGACGCGTCCTTCCGTCTTGATCGCCAGGCGCTCGAGGTAGCGGGGTCCGCCGCCGATCCGGTCGATCAGATGCTCCAACCGCCCGCGCAGCTCGTCGCGGCCCGGAGCGCCGCGAATCAGCCCTTTCGCGCGCTCCACGGTCTGATGGAAGCGCGGGCGGCTCACCGGCTTCATCAGGTAGTCGAGCGCGTGCGCCTCGAACGCCTTCAGCGCGTACTCGTCGTACGCGGTGACGAACACGACCACCGGCATCGCGTCGGCACCCACGGCATCCACGACCTCGAAGCCATCGAGCTCGGGCATCTGGATGTCGAGAAAGAGGAGGTCGGGCGCGTCCCGCCGGATCGCCTCCACGGCGTCCTGGCCGTTCCCACACTCGCCGATCACCTCCACGTCGGCATCGGCGGCCAGCAGGTTGCGCAGATGCCTGCGCGCCAGTGGCTCGTCGTCCACGATGAGCACGCGGATCGGCGCGGTCACCTGTCGCTCACCCGAAACGCTCCTCGCCCCCTTCATTGGCCGGGTAGCGGATGGGAATGTCGATGCGGACGGCGAAGCCCCCGCTCGCCCCGGCGCGAGCCTGGAACTGATGCTCCACGCCGTAGAGATGCTGCAGCCGGGCCTGCGTGTTCGCGAGGCCGATACCGCCGCCTCGCGCACGCCGCCCATCACCGGTCCGGCCATCCACCCTCAGGCCCACGCCATCGTCGGTCACCTCGAGCTGGAGCACGCCGCTGTGGCTCCGCGCCGTGATGTCCACCCGCCCGGCGGTCGCGCGCGGCGCGATCCCGTGGCGGATGGCGTTCTCCACCAGCGGCTGCAAGATGAAATTCGGGACGAGCGCGCGCCGGGCCTCCGGGTCCACGGCGAACGACACGGTGAGCCGGTCCTGGAAGCGGATCTGCTGGATGTCCACGTAATGCTCGAGCAGCTCGAGCTCGTGCGCGAGTGGGACCTCCTGCTCGCCAGCGTTCCGCAGCGTCAGCCGCAGGAGCTCGCTCAGCCCCGTCACCATCCGCTCGGCGGCATTCGGATCGGCGGTGATGAGCGCGGTGATCGTGTTCAGCGTATTGAAGAGAAAATGCGGGTGGAGCTGCAGCTTGAGGCTCTCGAGCTGCGCGCGCGCGAGACGCACCTCGAGCTGTTCGCGGCTCCAGCTCTCGCGGTAGTAGGTCGTGGCGATCCGCTCGTGCCACGCGGTCGCGTACGTGGCAATCGCGCCAGCCACGGCGAGGAGCAACAGCTTCGCGCCCTCGTCGAGGGGCGAGACCGCGGACGCCGTGGATGCGGCGACGGGATTCGAGATCAGGACGAGCTGCCCGGCGCCCACGAAGCACGCGACGAGCGCCCCGTACTCGAGCACGGCAAGCCCGGCGACGAACGCCGCCTTACGCGTCGATGACGCAATCGGCCGCGCTGCGAGAATCGCGAAGTACGCGAGGAAGACGGGTGTCTTGAGCGCGAGCGCCGGCGACTGCGCCAGTCCATACCCGCCGAGGATCGCGGTCACCGCGGTGATGTCGGCAAGCGGGTTGACGACGGCGAGCCATCCGGGGAGCCGGCGTCCGCGAGGGAAGAGCAGATGCTGCGCGAGTGTCCAGCACATCATGGGCACGAGCACGAGCACGTTCACGCGGTTGAGCGCGCTCGTCAGGCTCGGTGCGTAGACGAGCGCCGCGCTCCCGAGTAGTAGGAGCACCGCCGCGCGCATGGCGTTGAGCCGGCGCTCGGCCCGCTCGCGCTGGACGCCGAGGAGACGGCGTGCCTGCTCTTCGAGCGGCTCGGCGCTCGCGGGGTCCAGGGCAGCGCGACCGCCGCTCGAGCGCAGCTCCTCCCCGCGCGCATCGCCCGGTGGGGGGGTGGC
>JBBJNN010000019.1:0-60095 GCA_037720885.1 Gemmatimonadaceae bacterium
GCGACCGCACACGTGATCGCCGGCCTCTACGCGGCCCGGCTCGGCGCCCTCCCGGCCACCATCCGGCGGGGCGTCCGGATCGCACGGCTCGTGATGCGCCCGCCGCCGCCGCCGGCCGCGATGCCGGCCCCCGTCCCGGCCCTCGCGCGCGCGGCGCTGCGCCACGCGCTCGCCGTCACCCTCGGCGCCCGCATGCCCGGGGCCCCTATGGGGCCGGCGAGGGCGCCAGCGCCGCCCCCGCCGACCGCCGGACCTCGAACACTCCCTGGGTGAAGTCGATCCGCACGCGCGCGGCAAGCGCGATGTCGCTGCCGAGCATCCCGTCGAACTGGAGAAACGTCCACCGGCGCTCCGGGACGACCTTCACGTTCCGGAGGCGGAGCGGGAGCGGGCCACCACCGCGCAGCTCGACCTCGGTCACCACCTGCTCCGTCACCTCGCGCTCCGAGCCAAGCCCGGTGAGCACGCCGCGCCGCGTGAGCACGCGCGGGCGGTTCAGCTTGCCGAGTAGTGACCGGGTGACGAAGGTGGACTCGGCGCCCGTGTCGAGCCCGAGCAGCACGGCCCGCCCGCCCGTGGTCCGGACGCGCACGGCCGGGAACCCCACCCAGTAGAGGTTGCGTGCGGCGCGCGCCTTCCGCGTGGGGCGCCGCAGCGTCACCGTCCCTGCCTCCGTGTCGATCGTCACGTCGAGACGGCGGATGATGTCGGTGCCGATCACACCATCGATCTTGACGAGTGTGCGGACACCGTTCTCCAGCCGTGCGTCGAGCCGCAGGAGATCGGGCGCGATGATCGCGGCGTGAAGCCCGCGCGCGGTGACCGGCCCCAGCGTCATCCGCTCGATCACCGTCGGCACCGCGGGGAGCGTGCCGCCGATCGCGCTCAGCGCCAGCGTGTCACTCCCCATGTGCTTGACGCCGCTCGCCTCGGCCACGTCGGCGGCGATGAGGGTGAGGCTCGCGCCCGTGTCCAGCCAGAAGTGGCGCGACTTGCCGTTCACGGTGACGGTCACGATCGGCGTGCCGAACGCGCTTCGGATGAGGGGCAGGGTGTGCACGCCGGCGGGGATGTCGAGCACCGCGCTCCCCGCGCGCGCGAACGCGCGAGCCCACGCCTCCACGCCGGCCGGGTTCGCCGGGGGGTCGCCCGGCCCCCGCGGCGCATCGCCCTCGGCGAGCTGTGCAAGCTCGGCCCACTCCGAGTGCCACGACAGCGCCATCACCACCCCGGATCGTGCGTGCGCACGGAGCGTCGCATCATCGGAGCCGCGGAGCGCGCGGAACGCCACCGCCGCCGCGTCCGGGTTTCCGTCGGCGAGGTTGGTGAGCGCCGTCAGGAACAACCGCTCGTCGAGCGTCCGCGCGTACCCCACCGCCGCGGGGAGGTCGAAGGCGCTCACGGCCACCCAGAACGGATCGGGCGCCGGCACCGAGCCCGCCGCAACCGGAGCGACTGGCGCGGGCGCGGATGCGGGCGCGGCGGATGTCCCAGATGGGGCGGGCGCGGCCGGGCGGCACGTGATGAGAAGCGCGCAGGCGTGGGCGCGACAGGGCAGCCCCGCGGTGGCGAGCGGCCGGATCCCCGACGCCCGGGCGGCGGCGCGCATCGTCAGGCGTTCGGGGCGTTCGGGGTGATCAGCGCCTTCACCACCGCCCGCGACTCCACAGCCGCCAATGCCTCCGCCGCCCGCTCGAGCGGGTAGCGCGCGCTCACCATCTCGCGCCAGGGCACCCGGTCGCCGAAGCGCGCGCCCAGCTCCAGCGCGCGGTGGAAGTGCGAGAAGTCGGAGCCCCACGAGCCGCGGATCTCCACGTGCTTGCGGTTGATCTGGTAGTGCGGATGCAGCTCGATCGCGCCGTTATCCGTGTAGTGCCCGCAGACCACCACGCGGCCGCCATCGCGCACCATGTCCAGCGCCTGCGATACCGCATCTGGACTCCCGCTCGCCTCGATCACCACGTCCACCCCGCGCCCACCCGTTCGCGCGCGCACCGCCTCCGTCCGCTCGGCCGCCGGGACGTCGAGGCCAAGCGTGGCCGTCGCGCCCATCCGCTCGGCGAACGCGAGCCGGTCCGGCGGGTCGCCGACAGCGATGACCTCCACCGCGCCGGAGAGCGCCGCAAGCGCGATGACGGACTGTCCCACCGGTCCCACCCCCAGCACCGCGACCGACTGCCCGAGCCGCAGCTCGGCACGGTCCACGGCGTGGAGCGCCGTCACCAGGCCGCAGCCACCGCCAATGTAGGTCTCCGGTGCGAGCCCTGCCGGCAGGCGCAACAGCTTGACGCCAGGCTTCATCCAGATGGCCTGCGACCAGCCGCCGAGGAGCCCGTCGCGCGCGCCGTAGGTGATGCCGTAGACGCGGCGGTGCGGGCAGCGCGTGGACTGCTTCGCCACCAGGCACTGGTAGCAGTGGTTGCAGCTCTCGTGGACGTCCAGGAAGGTGACGACGTCGCCCTCGCGGAACGGCTCGCCCTCCACATCCGCCAGCCGCCCGCGCAACGCGGCGATCACGCCGACGGAGACGTGCCCCGGAATGAGCGGGTACGGCACGCCGGAGAGCCGTCCGTGATGGAGGTGCACGTCCGTGCCGCACACCTCCGAGTAGAGCGTGTGGAGGATCGCCGCACCGGGCTCGAGCCGCGGCGCGGGATACGACTCCAGGCGGATCGGGTCGTTCGGCGCCGGAATCGTCGCCGCGACGTACATCTCGGGTGGCATGCCTGCGTCTCTCGCGTGGGCGTCGCGCTGGGGGATTCCAGGTGGATGCTACACCCGGACCGCGCGCCCGCAACGATGCATGGCACGATCTGACGGGGCTCGGACGGCGGCGCCGCCGCTCGGCGCGCGACGGATGCCGGGAGCGGCGGAAGGATGATGCGAAGCGGTCCCTCCAGCGCGATCGTGTCATTCGGGGGGGGCCCCCCAAGGTATATGCGATGTGCCGAGCGCCGACGCGCACCTTTGCCAGTGGCACCGCCGCGAGCGACGGCCGATATTCCGGCATGCGCGCGCGTCGCGCGCGCCAGGTTGCATCCGGAGTAGGACCACACGCTATCCCACCTCATGTCGCCTCAATCGCACTCGTCCTTCGCGCGCCGCCGGACCGCGGCCTCGCTCCTCGCCGCTCTCGCCACCTCCGCGCTCCTCGCGGCGTGCTCCACGAAGACGGAGGACCAGAGCGCGCCCGCCGGAGCAGGTACCCAGGCAGGCGGCCAGGTGGCGGCAGCCCCGGCGGGTGGTCCGCACTCGGCGACCGCCGCGCTCCCCGACACGCTCACGGTGACCGTCTACAAATCGCCTAGCTGCGGCTGTTGCAAGAACTGGGTGGAGCACATGCGCGCGAACGGCTTCCGGGTGGCGACCGTGGACCGCGATGAGTTCACGGACGTCAAGCGCGAGCACGGCGTCGGCGAGGCTCTCGAGTCCTGCCACACCGCGCTCGTCGGCGGCTACGTGGTGGAGGGGCATGTGCCCGCGGCCGACGTCCGGCGTCTCTTGCTCGAGCGGCCCGCCGTCCTCGGGATCGCCGCGCCCGGCATGCCGATGGGCTCACCGGGCATGGAAGGTCCGCGCACCGACCGCTACGACGTGGTGAGCTTCGACAAGAGCGGCGCGACGAAGGTCTTCGCGAGCCACTAGCCAGCCACTAGCCAGTCGCTACTCCGCGGGCGGCGCCGGCAGGCCAACCATCCGCAGCAGCGCGAGCGCGTTCGCGGAGGTGGCGAGCCCCTCGCGCAGCAGGTAGTCGAACGTCATCTCCTCCGCCCCATCCGCGCCCCGCACGAACGCCTCGGCGAAGTGCACGGCGTGCGCGGCGACAGCGAGCACCCTGCCGTCCGCGCCGAGCTCGAGGTCGTGCGTCGTGACCGCACCGAGCGCGTGCTGGCCGAGCAGGTGGCGCAGCACGGATCGCGCGGCGATGCGCCGTTCGGCGGTGTTCGTGCCGTGGAGCATCTCGTCAATCAGGTAGAGGAGTGGGCGCTCCGCCGTCGCCCGCGCCGCGGCGTCCGTGAGACTCTTGAGCCGGCGCAGCTCGGCCATGAAGAGCGATACGCCCTCCTCGAGCGAGTCGCGCACCTGCATGCTGGTGCCGAGCGAGAGCGGCGGCATGCGGAGCCGCCGAGCGCACACCGGCGCGCCGGCGAGTGCGAGTACGGCGTTGAGGCCGATCGCGCGAAGGAGCGTGCTCTTCCCCGACATGTTCGAGCCCGTGACGAGCAGCACGGTGCCTGGCGGCCCCACGGTCACGTCGTTCGTCACGCGACGCGCCTCGGCGATGAGCGGGTGGCCGAGCGCCTCCGCCCGTATTGCGGCGCCCATGCCGCTTTCCCCGCCGTTCTCCTCGTGCAGCTCGGGGAACACCCACCCCGGGTTGTCGTGCGCGAGCGTCGCCAGCGCGCTCAGCGCCTCGGCCTCGCCGAGCGCCCCGAGCCAGTCGCGCGCGTGGCGGCCGGAGCTGCGCTGCCAGCGCTCGAGGGCGTGGAGCACGTGAATGTCCCAGGCGAGCGCGGTCTGAAGCATGAAGGAGAGGAGCGGCGAGTAGCGCACCTCCGCCCACGACGCGGCGCGCTCGAGCCGCGCGAGCGCATCGGGCGCGCCGCCGCCGAGCCGTAGCCGTTCGGCCACGCGCCGCAGGAGCGGCGCGGACACTGGCGCGTCGAGCACGTGGCGGAGCATCGCCACCTGGCGGCGGAGCACCCCTGCCTGCGCCGCGGCGAGCACGAGGGCCGGCCGGAGCCGCGCGCCGAGGGCGAGCGTGAGCAGCAGGGAGCAGGTGGCAGGAATGAGCGCGAGCGAGCTGGTGCCCGGACGCACCGTCCCAATGACGAGGCACGCCGCAGTGGCGACCGGGAGCGCGTACGCCACCCATACGATGAGGGGGCGCCGGAGAAGCCACGGCTCACCCTCCGCCCAGGCGAGGACCCGCTCGAAGTGCTCGGGAGTCGCGGGGCCGGCGAGTGTCGCGTGCGCGCTCAGCGCCTCGCGCCATTCGGCACGCGGGGCGAGCTCGCGCACCGCGTCCTGCCGCGCGCGCACGGCGGCCACAACGCTCGTATCGGCCTCATCGCCCGTGTCCCTGGCATCACCGCGCGAATCGCCGGGCACATCGCCGGGCACATCGCCGGGCACATCGCCGGGCACATCGAGTAGCCACCGGCGGAGCACCGGCCACCCGGTGGCGCCACTCACCACGTCGAGGAGCGTGGCGAGCGAGGCGTGGCCGACGACGCTCAGATCGGCCGCGTAGGGATGGTCGGCGGGTGGCTGCTCGATGGGAGGATCGGGGAGCGCGCCCCACTCGCGCATCACGCGGTGCGCGCCGCGCTCGCATACGCGCACCAGCTCGGCCTGCCAGCGTACGCTGTTGGCGCGGCGGCGGTGGAGCACCACGAGCGCCGTGAAGGCCGCCGCGAGGAGCGCGGCAGCACTCCATCCCCAGCGCGCCGCCGCCGGCGATTCCGCTCGCGCGGCCCACACGACGGCCGCGAGACCCGCGGCGAACGCGACGAGCCGCATCCGCTCCAGCCACGTGGCTCGGCGCCG
Source organism: Gemmatimonadaceae bacterium (assembly GCA_037720885.1). GTDB lineage: Bacteria > Gemmatimonadota > Gemmatimonadetes > Gemmatimonadales > Gemmatimonadaceae > JACMME01. Next base: position 5,551 of record JBBJNN010000019.1, read on the forward strand.
CGCCGCGTCGCGCGCGGTTGCGTGCCCCATCGCGCGAGCTCGATACGAGCCGGCGACGCTCTCCGCTCGCGCGAGCGCCTCGTCCGGCGGAGTCACGCCGGCGCCCGCATGGCCTGGCTGATCAGGGGATCGGGCCGCGCCAGGCGAAGAGCAGGAGCTCGAGCACGAGTGCGATGAGCGCGGCGCCGAGCGGCCAGCGGAAGAGCTCCGTGTACTGCATGTAGGTGCGCGTACGCACCGACGAGCGCTCGAGGCGGTCGATCTCCGCGGTCACGCGGCCGAGCGCGTCGGAGTCCTGCGCGCGGAAGTAGCGACCGCCCGTGGTCCGCGCGACCTCGGTGAGCAGCGTGTCGTCGATCTCCACCGGACGGTTCTCGTAGCGAAGCCCGAACAGCCCGCGCCCCACCGGCACCGGCGCCATCCCCCGGCTCCCGACGCCGATCGTGTAGATCTTGACGTTGAACGCGGCCGCGGCCTTGGCCGCGGTGCGCGGATCGATCGAGCCGCGGTTGTTGACGCCATCGGTGAGGAGCACCATCACGCGCGAGCGGCCGGGCGCGTCGCGCAGCCGGTTCGCCGAGGTGGCGATCGCCGTCCCGATCGCGGTGCCGTCCTCGAGCTGCCCGGGCTGGAGGTTCTGGATCGCCGCCTGGACGATGGCGTGCTCTGTCGTGAGCGGTACCTGCGTGAGTGCCTCGCCGGAGAAGGCGACGACGCCGATGCGGTCGGTCGTGCGCAGCGCGACGAAGTCGCTCACGCGCTGCCGCGCGACCTCCAGCCGGTTCTGCGGCTGGAAGTCCTCCGCCAGCATGGAGCTCGAGATGTCGAAGGCGATGACGATGTTGATCCCCTCGCTCGTCACCTCCTGCGAGCGCCCGGCCGAGCGCGGGCGCGCGAGCGCGAGCACGAGCCCGGCGAGGACGAGGCTCCGCAGCGCGAGCAGCGCGCGCACGACGCCGCGCCCCGCACGGGGGCCGCGGGCGAGGACGTCCGTGCGTGAAAACACGATCGCGGGCGGACGGCGACGCCACCGCCACACCCACCAGGCGGGGAGAATCAGGAGCGCGAGGAGCACCCACGGCGTGGCGAACTGGACGGGGAGCGCGAACATCGAGGGTTATTGACCGGAGCGTGGAGCGCTTGAAGCGAACCGCAGAGGGCGCAGGGGGGCGCAGAGGACTGCCTGCGCACGGAGCCCTCCTCTTGAGCGGGGCCAACAAAGAACTGTTGAAACTGCTCGGCCACCTCTATGAAGCCACGGCTCTATTCCGCGCGCAGCGCCTCGACTGGGTCGACTCGCGTCGCGCGCGCGGCCGGTAGGTAGGACGCCGCGAGTGTGGCGAACGTCACTGCGCTACCCGCCGCTCCAAGAATGCTCAGATCGCGTGCGCTTACGTCGAACAGCAGCCCCGCGATGGCTCGTCCGCCGAGCAGCGCCGCGACTACCCCCAGCATGATACCAGCGGCGGTGATGATAAGACCGCGGCGTAGCACCAGCCGGAGAATGTCTGCGCGTTGTGCGCCGAGAGCGATCCGTACGCCGATCTCGTGCGTGCGCTCCGAGACGGCGTAACTCATGGTTCCGTAAAGTCCGACGACCGCGAGCGTGAGCGCGAGAACGCCGAAGATGCTGAAAACCGTCGCCCCGAGGCGCCAGGGGAGGACCTTGGGCGCGATCAGCTCACTGAGCGGACGCACCGTCACGTACGGCATCAAGGGGTCCATCATCTGGACGGTGCGGCGTAGCGCAGCGGCTACGCTGCGTGGTCGAGGGCTTCGCACCAGAAGCATGGAGGGAAGCTTCGCTCGCAGGCCGACATCTCGGACGTCCGGCAGGTAGAGCTGCGGTCGGTACTCCTCATGAAGCTTTGTCTGGCGTGTGTCAGCTACGACCCCGATCACCGTCCGGCACTGCTGCGGATGCCCGGCGAGGATGCACTGGCCGATAGCGCGTCCGCCGGGCCAGTACGTCCGCGCCATGGTCTCATTCACGACCGCAACAGGTGCACCAAGGTCGTAGTCGGGCCGCGCGAACCACCGGCCATCGCGCAGCCGGAGCCCGACCGTGCGCAGATAACCTTCGCTCGCCACGATCAGGAGGGCCGGCTCTCTTGAAGCTGCTTCGCTGGCGCGACCTGGGACGGCGGCCGAGATCCCGGATGCGAATCCGAATGGAATTGAGGTGGAGGTCGCGACCGAGGTCACTCCCGGGAGGGCGCTTACTGCTTCCTCTAGCCGATGGTAGAGCGCATCCTCCAGCGCTGAGTTTGCCCGCCGCGCTGTTATACCTGGGAAGTCGATGTCGACCACGAGTACAGGCCCAGGATCAAATCCTAGATCGAGCGCGCGGACATTCCTGAGGCTCACGACGAAGAGCCCAGCGCCGATCAGCAGGACTACCGTGAGCGCGACCTGGCCGACGAGGAGCACCGAGCGGCCGGCCATTCGGCCAGGTGTTCCCTCGCGCGCCCCTCCCCTAAGCGCTCTCGTGAGATCCGCACGCGCGACGGCCCAGACCGGCGGGAGGCTAATGAGGAATGCCACCCCAAGGGCGGCCAGTACTGTGAAGGTACCGAGACGCGGGAAAGACACGTAGTCTCTCGGTGCATCCTGGGAGAGCAGAAGAGCGTGCATGACCCGCCCACCGGCGCTGGCAACCGCAACGGCGACTACAGCACCGCCGAGTACCAGGAGAACGGTTTCGAATATGAGGAGCCGGGCCACGCGCGCCCTCGTGGCGCCCAAGGACAGACGCAGGGCGAACTCGCGGCGGCGGCGCAGCGCGCGCACGAGCAGAAGATTCGCGACATTGACGCCGGCAATCAGGAGTACGGCGATAGACACGCCGGCGAGCCACACGGCGACTTTCGCCTCGTCAGAGCGCTTGGGTCCGCGCTCGCGAAGGAGTGACGCCAGTTCCGCCCGCGCGCTGGGATCGGCCTCGGGCCAGCCCTCGAATCCGTGGCGATGGGCGGCCGTCACGTCAGCCTCGGCCTGCGCCCGCGTGACGCCAGGCTTGAGCCGTCCAATAAGTGAGAGGGCCATGCCCCCCCGCCGCGTGATCCAGCCTGGCATGATCAGCTCGTCCGCGGCGACCTCGAGCGGAAGCCAGACTTCCACCGGCTCCAGATCGATTCCTGTGAAGCCGCGCGGTGCTACACCTATAATGGCGTAGGCCCGCCCGGCAATGTGAAGTGGCTCGCCGAGCGCACCGGGGCTCGCGCCGAAGCGTCCGTGCCACAGCGCGCTGCTGATAACCGCGACCGGCGTCCCGCCCACACTACCCTCATCAGCACTAAAGAAGCGGCCGAGCGCAGGCTGCGCCCTTAGCAGCCGAAAATAGGTGGATGTGACCAGGGAGGTGCGGAGCTTCGCCGCCGCCCCGCCATACCCCTCGCTGACCAGGGTGGTCCGGTAAGCGGCGACCAACTCGAAACTCCGCGTCCCGTCTCGGATGTCGCGATACGCCGGGTAGGAGACGAGATCGGTCGTGATGTCCCCCGCACCAGGCACGCGCTGGCCGAAGTAGACGCGCACGACGCGACGCGGGTCGTCCACGAGCGCCGGCGCGCGAAAGAACAGGGCGTCTGCGACACCGAACATCGTCGCGTTGGCACCCAACCCAAGGGCCAGGCAGAGTACGGTGAGTACAACGTGACGCGGGGCGTGCACCAGAGCGCGGAGCGCGGAGCGGAGATCACCGACAGCGGCTGACACAGTGATAAACTCCCGACCTCAAGGGTGCCGGCGAGATGCATTCATTCGAAGGCCTAGTGCGAACGCCGCCGATCCCTGCCGTAGCCCCGCGCCACACCGCACGTCATCGGCCGGCCGCAACCTTTCCGAATCGCAGACCGCAAGCGTGCACGTTAGCGGCCTTACCAGCCGTCTCGCTCGGGCGCTCGAATACGGTGCCTAACCGGAGACTCGAGCTAAGCGGGCCTCGCCCGTGCGGCTTCCACAGCGTTAAGAAATGCCGCGATCTGGGCCTGCAGCAGCCGAGGGATGCCCTCGGCCAGCCGGGTAAGCGACGGTGATCGCTCCCGCGCGACCGGCGCCTCCCAGAGTGACCTCGGTCGCGAGCCGTCGGGCCGCTGACCGCGTTGCAGCCGAAGCTCGACGAAACTCGCGGGATCGCGGTCCGGGAGCCCCCGTACAAGCCGAACGGACAGGAACAGCATAGGCGCGTCATGCAGCTCCGCCGCCGCTAGTGCAGCGCCGGTGGTCTTGGGCGTGGCGACGACGCGAAGGCCGGCGCTGTGCAGACCGGCCTCGACCATCCGCCGCAAGGCGCTAGAGTCTACCCCAAAAATGAGGGCATTCGAATCCACTTTCTCGAAGACGACTTGCACCGCCGTTACGCGCGCCAACTCCCGCGCCATTTCCGACCGCTGAGCCCAAGCAGGCGATGTGAGTGACACGAGCGCCGTCAACAGGAGCAGCGCGGTACTGCGCCGTGCTATATCCATCGCAGTCCTCTACATATCGTCGGACAGACCCGGCTGGAAGTCCACTTCTCCGCTAACTGGTCGCGGTGCTGCACTGGTATCTCGGTGAGTTGTGCCGGCGTATGCTCATCATGCCCCGCGGCGAGCGCGCGCAGCACTTCGGGGTCGCATCGTGGCGTGCGCCCGTCGGACCGAGCCCACTCGGCACGTGGACTCCGCACGTGCCCATGCGCGAGTGGGTAGCAGAGTGTGGAGATTCGCCGATAGTGAACCGCCGAGCAAGTTCAGTCCACAGCCAACTAGGGGACAGCGAGGCCCGCAGGGACAGATCCTGCAGACCTCCCTGTCCCCTTGTCGGTCAGGGGGGCAAGGGCCGCAACGCGACGATAGTGGGAGCGGGATCTTCATGCTCAACAAACAGAATCCCATCGCTGTAGGTCATCGTCAGGAATCTTCCAGGCAAGCGCATCGTCCGGCGATACTGACAAGTCCTGATCGAGTACTCGTCGACGATGCGTAGCGCATCCGCGGTCTGGCCCTTCGCGAGGACGAGCACAGTCGAGTCCGTCACAGCTACGGCCGTTGCCCAGGCTGGGCGGGGTCGCACACGTCGCCCGAATGGCCCTCCTTCTATCAGGCGACCTGAGCATTTATGCGCGCGCCCCTGGTAGACCACCAGTATGTCTCCGAAAGGGAAAACCACGGTCCATGTCTTACCATCAGCAGACATAGCACCGAAAGTCGTCCTCCCAACCGGATCGACGCGTTTCAGCTCGGAGATCGGGAAGTCCCCCTCGGCAGTGATTTGTCCGAGTGAGTCAAGCGCAATCCAGAAATGGTCATGCGAGGTCGGGATCGCCAAAGTCTCATCGCGACCGGGCATGACAGTCTTCACGACAATCCCTCTCAATTCGATGATTCGCCGCAGTCCACCGTTAGGCGAAATCACCGTAACCCTCGCAGACCCGCCATCCGCCGCCCACACCTCTCCGTCTGAGGCGACTTCTAAATCGAGAGCGTTGATGAACTCGCCTGGTTCCCTGCCCCGCCGTCCAAAACGCCATCGCAAAGCGCCTGTCGCGTCAAACGCCTTTATCTGTGCAGCTTCATAGTCGTAGGCGTAGAACAGCCCGTTCCGTGCCCCTAGGAGGCGAGGCTTCCGCAATAGAGAATCTTGCGCGCCCCCGATCGAGAACACCGTGTCCCACGCTACCGGCACGTAGATGCGGTTTCCTCGTCGTGGCCGAGCCACCGAAGCGTCTGACTCTTCGGCCCTCCGAGATTGCTCAGCGTTGCCACAACCAACGCTGAGCAAGCACCCTAGAGTGATCGACAGGAGGGGGCACGCACGGATTGACATTCCGAGACTCCGTGGAGAGCGGTACCACCAGTCGCATTGCCGAAGCGGTACTGCAGCTCACGAATCTGCTATGTACATCCACTCGCAAGGAGGACTGCACCCATCGCACCCAGTGTCTCCGTTCACCCGGCAAGTACAGGTGGGGGATATGCACGAGGTCCCCTCTGCACAGACTGCAGACGAGGCTGGCAGAGATGCTGTCAAAGAACTCAGCGCCAATGCGGTTGTGATGAGAAAGACACGGCGACGCATACAACACCTCCAGTACTTGATAGGGCAGAATATGGATCAGTGCTTTGGTTCAACTTCGCAAGACCTAAACCATGTATGTCGTTTGACGTCAGAGTGCGATGTGCTCCGTTGGATCGCTACTTGATGGCGTAGGACGTGCCGCCCGTTGCGGATAGCCTGCGCTTCGCCATCCTGGGTCGGCCCCTGGAGGCCGCTACGTGTGGGGCTGCGCGGGCGATCAGTGCGCCGATCAGTGCGCCGGGAGCGTGATCCGTCGTCCGCCCGCCCTCCTCCACTGCCCCCGCGTGCGCGGCGACGAGCCGGCGCGTGCCGCACCCGCTCGCTGAGGGGGAGGGCGAGCGCCTCCTGCAACCTCACGCGGTCGCCGGGGATGCGCGGGAGTGAAGGCGCGACATCGGCGGTGACGGTGACCTTCCGGCTCTCCCCCGCGCGGCGAGCACGGGGAGAAGCGAGCGGATGATATCCCCCGGTGGCATCAGGTCGCGCCGGAGACTCAGCGCGCCGCGGTCAATGTCCGCGACGTCGCGGAAGCGCTGGAGCTCCAGATCGGCCGCGTCGGCCGCCGCCGCGAGCCCCAAGGTCGAGTACCACCAGCTCTGGGCGCTCCGCCGCGGCGAGATCAAGTCCCTCGGCGCCGAACGCAGCCGCGATTACGCGCGCCCCTCCGCAGCCAGCACGTTCTGCACGACGCGACGAATCTGCGGCTCGTCGTCAATGACCAGGAGGGTGACCGGGCGCATGTCACAAGATCATCCCGCGGCGACTTCGGCGGGAGGCTCCTCCGCACTCACCCGGCCGGGGATTCGGCCTCGCGCCTTGGCTCCCGCTCCTCCAGCGGCAACCCCTCGGCCCGCCAGCGCGCCCATCCGCCCACGAGCGCCCGCGCCTTCGGCCACCCTGCCCGCCTCAGCTCTCGCACCACCCGGGTGCTTGTCGCTTCGTCCGTTCAGGCACAGTAGGCGGCGAGCGTCGCGTCGCGGGAGAGTTGCCGCTCCGTTGCGTGCGCCACAGCTTCGTCCGGCGGCATGCGGATCGCTCCGCGCGCCAGAACCGGGTCCAGGCGGAAGGAGCGCTCCGTGCGCACATCGAGCAGCACGACCGACGCCCCTTCGCTCCAGAGCTGCCGCAGCTCATCCACCGTGATCTTCTCCGGCACCCAGCCGTCGGCCGCCCCCTCCGAGGCGCGCGGGCCGAGGTCGGCGACCGGGAGCGCGCGTCCCACGCTCGGCGCACCAAGTGTTGCACCGGCGGACACAACGGTCGCACTGGTCGCGGCCGCGCCGTTGGCGGCGATGGCGGATATCACCGGCGTACGCGCCGCGCGCGCCTCCGCTTCCCGCCGCCGCACGTAGATCGCGATCCCACCGCCGTGCAGCACTACCGAGAGGAGTACGACGAGCGACGACACCGTGAACAGCCGCTCGCTCCCCGGCACTCCGGCGAACACCGGGAGCAACACGAGCAGCAGCGTGCTCAGCCCGCGCGGCCCGAACCACGCGATGAGCCGGCGGCTCCGCGCGTCCACGCCGGCGTGCCTCAGGATCGGAAGGAGCACCACCGTGCGCACGGCGAGCGCGATGACGGCGAAGAGCAGGGTCCGCGCGTCGAGCACCGTGAGCCCCACCCAGATGAGCGACGCGCCGAACGCCACGAACGTCAGCAGGAGAAACATCTCCGCCGTCGCCTCACCGTAGTCGAGGAAGCAGTCGCACAGCTCCACATCGAGCGCCGCGATCACCAGCCCGGCCGCGAACGCCGCGAGAAACCCGCTCCCGCCCACCGCCTCCGCGACCGCGTACGCCGTGAACGCCACGCCGAGCGCGTACATCGACTCGTAGTCGCGCCGCACGCCCGTGCGCTTCCGCACCTGCTCCAGCATCGTGATCGCCAGCCACCCCACCGCCGCGCCAGCGCCCGGCCCCAGCACGAACAGGCCGAGCGTGTGTCGCGCGATCTCGCGCCCGCTCGGCGTGACCTCGGGGTTCAGGAAGAGCATGCAGAGGACGACGACGGGCAGGAGCACCGCGTCGTTCAACCCGCTCTCCAGCCGCAGCGCGAGGCGCGCCGAGGTGGGAATGTCCTGCCGCCGGAGCAGCGCGCGGAGGAGCACCGGGTCCGTCGAAGCGAGGGCGGCCCCCAGCACCCCCGCGGCAGCGAGCGGCAGGCGGAGCAACCACCACGCGGCGAGCGCGACGACCACCGCGGGGAGCAGCGTACCAGGCCCGAGGATGAGGAGCGCGAGCCGTCGCTGCCGCCGCACATCGCCCGCATCCACGGAGATGGCATCGCTGAACAGCACGAGCACGAGGCCGAGGATGGCGATCGCGCGGAGCGCCGGCGACTCGAGCGTGAAGTCGAGCAACCCGAGTCCTACCGGCCCCAGCACGGCGCCGAGGGCGAGAAAGATCGCCACCTGCGGCGCGCCACTGCGCTCGACGGCGCCCGAGAGGAGCGACGACACCAGGATGACGATGCCGATGAGCGCGAGCGTCGCGGCAAAGGACTCGGCCGTCACGCGTCCGTCACCCTCCGCGGGCCTCGTGCGCGGCCGCTCTGTCCGGTCTGTATCGTCTGTATCGAGAGCGCTACCACTCGTGGGTCACGCAGGAGGAGCAAGAGGGGAGCACGCGCCTGTGCCGACCGCGCGCGTAAGGTGGCACAACATAATCCACCACGCGCGAGCGCGACGGTTGCGTGCCACCGCGTGTCCCGGCGTGCGCTCGCTCGAGCCGGCTTGCCTGCGCTCACCCCGGATGGTACTTCAGCTACTTCAGGCGCTGGACGACCGCGTGCCCACTCTACACGGAGGACGGCCAATGCTCGGGGGACGGACCTGGGACGAGTGGATTGCCCGGTACGCGCAGAGCCATCAGCATCCGGTAAACCGCGTCTGCCATACCGTCGGCATCCCGCTGATCGCGCTCTCCATCCCGCTCTTCGCGGTGGCCATCGTCGTGCGCGGCTTCTGGCCCGTGCCGCTCACGCTGTTCCTCGTGGGCTGGGTGCTCCAGTTCGTCGGCCACTACGTGGAGGGGAAGCCGCCCGAGTTCTTCCACGACTGGCGCTTCCTCCTCGTCGGGCTGCGCTGGTGGATGGCGAAGGTCCGGGGCCGGGCGTGAGCAGTGCCCGCGCGGGGTGGCCCACGACCTTCGCCATCAGCGCTGCGCGCCGTGCGTCAGGCGATCGCCAGCGCGTCGCTCTCCACCTCGGCCGTCTGCACGAGCTCGACATCCACCGAGAGCTTGATGTCGTCACCGACCAGGAAGCCGCCCGCCTCGAGCGCCTGGTTATAGGTGAGGCCAAAGTCTCGTCGGTTCAACTTGCCCTTCGCGCTGAAGCCCGCGCGCTCCTTCCCCCATGGGTCGCGCCGGCGCCCCTCGGGCGTCACGTCGAGCACCACTTCCTTCACGATCGTGCGGATCGTCAGATCGCCGACGATGCGCAGGTCACCGTCCGCACCGGCAGTCACGCGCTTGCTCCGGAACGTCATCGCGGGATACTGCTCGGCGTCGAAGAAGTCGGGCGAGCGGAGGTGCCCGTCACGCTGCTCCTGCCGCGTGTCGATGCTCGCCGCGCCGATCGTGACATCAACCGAGCTGTTCGCCGGCTCGGCGTCGTCCAGGTGGATCGTCCCCTTCACGTCGCCGAAGCGCCCCTTCACGGTCGAGATCATCATGTGCTTCACGGCGAACTCGACGTGCGTGTGCGCGGGGTCGATCTCCCAGGTCGTCGACGTGGCGCGGGACGGGGCAATTGCGGTGGTCATGGCAAGATCTCCTCGAGGGTCAACTCGCGACAGGCTGGCTCGGCGCGCTATGGCTGGCGGCCGCGCTTACGAAAGCTCAGGTACTATAAATTCGTAAGTTACCATTGTCAAGCTGCTAACTTCTAGTAAGTTTACGGACATGAGCGATCACAGCCATCCCCTCCGGGCCGGCTTCTGCCCCCGCTACCACTACGCGATCGAGCTGATGGGTCGCCGCTGGACGGGCGCGATCATCCGCGCCCTGCTCGGCGGCCGGGCGCGCTACAACGAGCTGCGCTCGGCGATTCCGGATATCAGCGACCGCATGCTCTCCGAGCGCCTCCGGGAGCTGGAAGCCGAGGAGATCGTCGTGCGGACGGTGCTACCCGAGTCCCCCATCCGCGTGGAGTACGAGCTCACCGAGCGCGGACGCGCCCTCGAGACCGCGGTCGCCGCGATCGCCGCGTGGGCCGAGGAGTGGGTACCGGCGAGCGCCGTGGAAAGCGGGGGCGATGCTGTAGACGCGGCAGAGGGACGTGGGCGGGCCGATAACCGCCGCGCACTCAGCCGCCCGGCGCGGCCGCCCGCAGCCGCCGGCTCTTCTTGAGGTAGCGCACCGTTCCCCACGCCGCGGTGAGCAGGGCGAGACACACCCAGAGCAGGGCGAGGCGGCCGGCACGCTCGTCGTACGTGTGGTGGACGAGCGTCTCCACCGCCAGGAGCGCCACCGCGCCGGCCGTCCAGGCGAACGTGCTCCCGTACTCCTTGAGCACTACCCGCCGCCAGTTGAAGCGCATCCCCGCCACCGACTCGCGGAGTCCGCGCAGCCTCGGCAGCCAGCGCGGTACGTCGCGCGCGTAGGCGTCGTACGCCGCGCCGAACTTCCCTCGCAGGAACGCCTCCTCCGCCGCCACGATCGCCGCGTACCCAGTCACGAAGAACGGGATGCCAAGCGCGTAGACCCAGGGGTTGTTGTGGATGAGGAAGAGCCCGAGGAGCACGAGCAGGTTCCCCACGTAGAGCGGGTTCCGCGAGTGCGCGAAGAAGCCACCCGTCACCAGATCCTCGGCGTACACGCGCTGGTTCTTTCCGCCGCGGATGATGTAGGCGTAGCCGATGACGGCGACGCGGAGCGCCTGTCCGGTGAGCGCGACGAGGAAGCCCGCGGCGTCGAGCCACATGTCCAGCCGCTCGCTCCCGCGCAGGTACACCGGCCGGAAGGCGAAGAGCAGGCCGAACAGGACGACCGGGAAGATCGCGTTGCGGTGATGGAAAAGAAAATTCCCGTAACGCACCGCGATGCCGGAGCGCGCCGTCCCCTCCGTCCCAGTGTCCGAGGCGCCGTTCGCGTCGCGACTCACTTGACCGCGATCATCCCGGCGAAGTTGTACCAGCGGAAGAAGGGCTGCACCCGCCGGTAGCCCGCGTCGAGCAGGAGCTTCTCATTCTCCTCGGCGCGGTAGGGGATGAGCACGTTCTCGAGTGCCTCACGCTTCTGCGCAATCTCGAGCTCCGAGTAGCCGTGCCGCCGCTTCATGTCGTAGTAGTGCTTGATGAAGAGCCGGTTGAAGAGCGTGTCGGACTCGGTGAGCTTCTCGACGAGAATGAGGCACCCCTGCTCGTTCGTGCCCTCACAGAGCGCCCGGGCCAGACGGGCACGGTGGAGCGGGCGCACGAACTGGAGCGTGAGCGTCAGGAAGACCACCGACGCGTTCTCGACGCCCGTGAGCTCGTGCAGGTCGGCGTGGACAAGATCGAGCGGCCGGCGCGACGCGCGGCCCATGAGCTTTCCGCGCGCCTTCTCCAGCATCTCGGGGGAGCTGTCCACGCCCACGAAGCGGATGGACGGGTCCACCAGCGCGTCGAGCGCCTCGAACGTGGTCCCGGTGGAGCACCCCAGATCGTAGAGGTTCGTGCCGGGGACGGCGAAGTCCGCCGCCAGCTCGGCGCTCATGCGCTGGATCTCGGCGTAGAACGGGACGGAGCGCTCGAGCATGTCGTCGAACACACCGGCCGTCTTCCCATCGAAGATGAAGTCGGTGACGCGCGGGACGGGCTCGGCGAAGATCCGGTCGGTGGGCGCCTGGAGTGGAGTCGTGCTCATGACGTGTGGTGTGATGAGTGTCAGTCGCCCGAGTCGGCATCGTCGAGCTGCACGCGCCGCGACACCGCGATCATCCCGCGGAGCAGCACGCGCAGGTCGCGGTAGGGGAGGCCCACGGCGTCGGCCAACTCGCGCGCGCGCTCGAGCACCTCGTACTCTTGCGCGGGGTCCACGAGCGGCAGCCCCGCCGCTCGCTTCGCCCGGCCCGCACGGCGGGCGAGCCCCACGCGGCGGGCGAGCAGCGCGACGATCTCGCGGTCCACCGCCTCGATCTCGCCGCGCGTGCGGGCGAGCGCGTCGGCCGGCGAGGGGAGGTCGGCGTACTCGGGCACCGGAGACTCCGCCGAGGTACGGGCAAGTGTCTCGGCGGCCGGCGCGATATGGACGTCGCGCCCCACGGCGGCGGCAATCACGGCGACGTGCCGCACGAGCGCCGCGAAGGCCGCGGGCGTGAGCGACTGCTCGCCGTCCGAGCGCGCCGACGCGGGGTCTGGGTGGACCTCGACGAGCAAGCCATCGGCGCCGGCGGCGACCGCGGCGAGCGCGAGCGGCGCCACGAGATCAGCGCGTCCCGCGGCGTGGCTCGGGTCCACGAGCACGGGGAGGTGCGTCTCCGCCTTGAGCACCGGGACGGCGGTGACGTCGAGCGTGTTGCGGGTCTTCGTGTCGAAGGTGCGGATGCCGCGCTCGCAGAGAATGACGTCGGGGTTCCCGTTCGCCATGATGTGCTCGGCCGCCATGAGCAGCTCCTCGAGCGTGGCCGCGAAGCCGCGCTTGAGGAGTATGGGACGGCCGGCCTGCCCCAGCTCAGCGAGGAGCGCGTAGTTCTGCATGTTGCGGGCGCCCACCTGCAGCACGTCCGCATGGCGCGCGATCAGCTCCACGTGGCGCGGGTCGAGTACCTCGGTGACGACCGGGAGCCCCGTCGCCGCGCGCGCCTCGGCGAGGAGCTCCAGCGCCTCGGCGCCGAGCCCCTTGAACGAGTACGGGGAGGTGCGGGGCTTGAAGGCGCCGCCACGGAGCATCGCGGCGCCGGCAGCGCGGACGGCGCGCGCGGTCGAGAGGAGCATCTCGCGCCCCTCGACGGCACAGGGGCCCGCGGCGATGACGAGCGCGCGCCCACCGATGGCGAGTGGCGCGTCGGAGGTGGACGGCTGATCGCGCGGCACGGTGACGACCGTGCGCCCGACGCCGTCGCCGCGGGCGACGAGCTTGGGGCTCAGGGGAGTCGCCGCCCGGCCGGCTCCATCTTCCAGAAGGCGATGCCACCGGCCTGCTGGCCGACGTCCACCGAGCCCACCCGCGCCAGCGCCTTCAGGTCGTAGACGTCCACCTTGCCCGGCGCCGCCCCCACCCCCTCGCTGCTCACGAAGGCGTAGCGCGAGTCGGAGCTCACGGCGATCCCGTTCGCCACGGTGGTGGAGTTCTTGAGCTGCGCCAGGCTCCGCCCCGTGGTCAGGTCGAAGATCTCGAACATCGCCCCCTGCTTGAGCGTCGCGAGCAGGAGCTTACCGTCGGGAGTGACTGCGAGATTGTACGGTCCGCGTCCCGTCTTGAAGCGCCGGCTGATCGCCCACGCCGTCCGATCGACCTCGACGATCTCGTCGGCCTTGTTGCACGCCACGTACACCTTGCTCCCATCGGCGCTCGGCTGCGCCCACGTCGGCGAGCAGGAGTTGGGGGCCATCGCGTGCTTCATCGCGCCGTAGCCGACATCCGCGGGATCTACCGGCGGCCCGCCTCTGGCGCCTGACGTGGCGGAGCTCGTGTCATGGCCCTCGTGCATGGCCATGTCGTGGCCCGCGGTCACGGGGATCGGGCCTTCCTTTCCCTTGGCCAGCCCGAAGCGGCGCGAGACCTTGAAGCTGCGCGCGTCCACCTCGACGAGCTGATCGTCCATCATGCACCCCGAGTACTGGAAGCTGCCGGTCGGGTCGATGCGGCTGCCGTGCGGCATGACGCAGGTGACGACGCGGGCGATCTCGGTGTTCGTCGGCGTGTAGACCACCGACAGCGACGACGGCACCATGTCGCCGTGCAAGTTGAAGTTGGCCGCGAAGACGTAGAGGCCATCGGGGGTGACGTCGAGCGACGCGGGGAAGTTGCCGAGGAAGGTGCCGGCGCCAACGAGCGTGTCGGGGCCCAGGGCGTACTTCCAGTACTTACCATCCGGGGTGCCGTGCCCGGTGGTCATATGGAGGTACTTGCCGTCCTTCGAGATCTGGAGGCCGTGCGGCCCCTCCATCTCCGCGGGCAACTCGCCCACCGGGATGGTCTTCTCGACCACGGTGCCCTCGGGCCCGAAGCGGATGCGCTGGAGGAGGTCGGCGGATTCGGCCCCCACGTACACCCAGTAGGTGGCAACCGGCTTCGGGGGAGCGATGGGAGCCCGAGCCGATGCCGCGGCGGTCGGCTTCGCCGGGGCGGGCTTCGCTGCCACCGGAGGTTGCTGCGCCCGCGCCGGAAGGGACGGCGCCGCGAGAGCGGGGAGCGCGGCAATCGCCGCCAGTCTCAACGTCAACCCACTCGTCCTGCGTATCTTGTTGCGTATCGTGAGAGGGACAGGCATGATGCCACTCGCTCCTGGGCCGCACCGGCGTTCGTCGGCCGGGTGCGGTCTGGTGTGATCGGGTGTGGTCAGGAAACCCATTGATGGGGAACGAAAGACTATGAATCTAGCACGCAGCGCGAGCGTCTTCGCTACGGCCGCGGCACACGTCGCGTTGGTTGCCGTCTCGCTTGCCACATCTGCCACCGTGTCGCTCCCGGCGCAGCAGCCTCCCCGGCAGGGTGCCGCGACTCCCGCGGCGAACGCGCCCGCGGTCGCCCGGCTCGTGGCGGAGCCGGCCCGGGTGACGATGCAGGCGGGCGACTCTCTCCCGTTCAAGGTGACGGCGTACGACGCGCAGGGGAAGGTGATCCCCGACGCGCCGGTCCGCGTCGGTGGTCCGCGCATGGCGGTGTCCTTCAGCGACGGTCAGGTGAAGGCGTTCCGCGCCGGCACGTTCACGGCGACCGCGACCGCCATGGGCGCGCCGGGCAGCCAGCCGGTGACGCTCGACATTCCGGTGACCGTGACCTGGCCCGCGCTCACGCGGTTGGCCATCGCGCCGGCGCCAGGCCGGCTCTACACGGGGATCACGCTCGCGCATCGGGCGCAGGGCTTCCACGCCGACAACTCCGAGCGGAAGGGCCTCGTGGCGACGTGGCGTAGCTCGAACCCGTCGGTCGCCTCGGTGGACCGGTTCGGGAACGTGACCGGGATCAAGCCCGGCACCACCACGATCATGGCCGAGGTGGATGGTGTGAAGGGGGAACGGCAGTACACGGTGGTCGCGAACCCCGTGACCGCGATCGAGATCGGCATCAAGGAGAACTCGATCCGGACTGGCGACGTCGTGCACCTCACCGGCACGGCGAAGCGTGCGGGTGGCGCGGCGGTGGAGGATGCGCCGATCACCTGGAGCTACACCTACGTGCCGGACGACTCGATCCAGGCGCCGGGTGGCCCCGGGATCATCGACGGCGATCTCTTCACGGGGAATTACCCCGGCCGCTACACGATCCTCGCCAAGTCCGGCTCGGCGAACGCGGAGCGGGTGATCGAGGTGACGCCGCGCGCCGCGCGCCGGCGCATCAACGTCGCGGGACGTGGGTCGATCACCAACACCCACACCTCGGACCTCTGGCCGTGGGCGGGCAAGGACGGGCGCGACTACGTCCTCGTCGGCACGTGGGGTGGCGATGGGTACGCGATCGTCTTCGACATCACGGACCCGGCGAACCCGGTGAAGACGGACTCGGTGAAGGTCGATGCGCGCACGATCAACGACGTCACCGTCTCCCCGGACGGCCGCTACGGCGCGCTCTCCCGCGAGGGGGCATCGAACCGCGTGAATGGCGTCGTGATCCTCGACCTCGCCAACCCGGCGCATCCGAAGGTGGCGTCGACGTTCGATCAGGAGTTGACCGGCGGCGTGCACAACATGTTCGCCACGAACGACCACCTGTTCGCCGTCTCGGGCGGAGCGAAGTACGTCATCATCGATGTGAAGGACCTCACGAAGCCCAAGTACGTGAGCGAGTACCGCCACCCGAACGCCCGCCTGCACGACCTCTGGGTACGCGATGGGATCGCCTATTCGGCGCAGGGCGGCGTGGGGACGGTGGTGGTGGACGTCGGCAACGGGAAGTACGGCGGGACGATCGAGAAGCCGAAGCTGATCAACGTCTTCCCGGTCAACTCCGGCCACGAGATCTACCCCTACTTCCAGAAATCCACGGGCAAGACATACCTGTTCATCGGCGATGAAGAGATGAACCGGCAGGGGCGCGTGTGGGAGGGGACGAACTACCGCGGCTCGATGTACGAGTCGGGCGGCATTGCGCAGACGTCCGGTGGCTACACGCACATCGTGGACTTCACCGACCCGAAGAACCCGAAGAAGGTGGGACGCTACCACCTCGAGGACTTCGGCTCGCACGACATCATCGTCGAGGACGACATCCTCTACCAGGCGTACTACGATGGCGGCGTTCGCCTCGTGGACGTCTCGGGCGAGCTACTCGGCAACCTGCACGACCAGGGGCGCGAGATCGCGGTGTTCAAGCCGTACGACCCGAAGGGCTTCACCGCCAACGCGCCATTCGTGATGAACGCGATGCCGTGGAAGGGCTACGTGCTGTTCACGGACTTCAACTCCGGCCTCTGGGCAGCGAAGCTGGAGCCGAAGCAGCCGGTGACCCCGTAACGTGAGAGCAGGCAGCTAGCAGGGGAGCGAACGAGGGAGGCTCCCTACCTTGGGGGGCCCCCCCGAAGAACACGATCGCGGCGGAATGGTGATTCACCCTCACCCTTCCGCCGCGACTCGTAGCAGTGCGTCCCGCATGCCGCTGCCCGCGCGGTCACTGCCCGGCGGCCGCTCGCTCCGCTCCCGCCAGCAGTGCGTCCAGCGCGGCACGATCCAGGTACCGCCCACCGAACACCACGGCCGCGATCCGGCGCGAGTTGCGGATGTCCGCGAGCGGGTCGGCGTCGAGCAGCAGGAGGTCGGCGACCTTGCCACGCTCGACGGAGCCGAAGTCGGCCGTCCTGCCGAGGAACTCCGCGCCGCTCCAGGTGGCCGCCACGAGCGCCTCGGCGGGGGAGAGCCCGGCACGCACGAGCTCCGAGAGCTCCTCGTGCACGCTCCATCCAGGGAAGATGTAGGAGTCGCCGGCGTCGGTGCCGAGGAGGATGCGGACGCCGGCGCGGTGCGCGGCGCCGGTGATCTCGAGCCCCTTCGTGTAGAAGTCCATCCGCGCCTGCCGTCCCTCACGGGACGAATCGGATGCGTCGGTGCGGCCCATGTCGGCGTTCCACGCGAACCATTTCCCCCGCGGGATGTACTTCGAGCGCGCGTCCCGGCGCATCGCCGAGTCGGCCGCATACGCTTCGGTCCTGCGCGTGAGGTGCGTGGGGACGTACCACGTACCGTTGCGCACGAACGCCCGGAAGGCGGGGTCGCAGAGGGCGGGGTCGTACTCGTCTACCATGCGGCGGTAGAGCGCCGTCCCCGACCCCTGGGGTATTCCCTTCAACCGGAGCTCGGCTGCCCCTCGCCAGCAGTCGAACAGGAAGACCCGCGCGTGCTCGACACTCCGCATCCCTGCGTCGGAGAGCTCGACCGCCGAGGCGGCGAGCGGCTCATGCCCAACGACGGGGAGGCCGAGCCGGCGGGCTTCGCTCACCAGCGCGAAGAATCCCTCGCGCGGGATGGCGCTGTACACCTTGATGAAGTCCACCTTCCGCTCGGCGAGGTAGCGGGCGAGCTGACGCGCGTCGTCCGCGGTGGCGGCGTCGAAGAAGCGTGGCGCCGTGTCGCCGGGCGCGCGCCGTCCCTCGACGATCCAGCTCCCGAGGGCGAGCAGGCGGGGGCCCGCCAGCTCCCCCGCCTCCACCTGCTGCTGTCGTTGCCGCATCTCGCCGAGGCAGATGTCCCCCGCCCGTGCGGGCGGGCGGCAGTCGGACGCCATCTCGCGCACGCCGGTCACGCCGTGCGCGAGGAGGAGGGGCATCTCGACCGTGGGCGCGGAGCGCGAGCGCAGATGCGCGTGCATGTCCCACAACCCGGGCATGAGGTACTTCCCCGACCCATCCACGACGAGCGCATCGCCGGGCACGCGTGCCCGCGCGGCGGGCGCGACGTCGCTGATCCGGCCGCCAGCAACCACCACCGTCTGGTCGGGAATGAGGCGCCCGCTGCGCGCGTCCACGACGGTGACGTGGCTGATGGCGAGCGGTTGCAGGCCGAGTGGCCGCGGGCCTGCCACCACTGGAGAGGGTGAGGCTGGCGGGGTCGTGGCGCGCCCGCCCCCGCAGGCGGAGAGCACGAGCGGAGCGAGCAGGCAGAGCGCGGAGAGTCGGGTCATTGCGGGTACGCATGGGCGGGATTCACGGATCGCTCCGATTCTCCAGCCGCCGGCCGAGCGTGTGAGCACCATGGGCGCAGAAAGGTTTCGTCCGTCAGGCGCGGCGGGGCGCGTCACGCTAGTAACACGCCGAGCCCGTAGAGAAAGAACGCGCAGCACGCGACGCCGAGGGCGAGCGCGACCAGGCCCGGCCGCCGCTTCTCCGCGAGTCGATACCAGAGATACAGCCCGCTGAGCACCAGGACCACCATCCCGACGGCCAGCGCGTCCATGGCGAGGCTCCAGATCCTGGTCAGCACCCAGTCCCGCGTCCGGACCGGCTCGTCCATCACCACGCCGGTGAACTTGTGCAGCGCGTCGAGCACCCCCCACGCGTTCAGCCGGATCTCGGTCACACGGGCGCGCGCGCTGTCGAGCCGGGCATCCACACGGACGACGCGGCCCGGCCTGACCACCTGGAAGTCGAACCGCCCGCCATCCGGGACGCGTCTGGTCTCGCCGACCTCGCCGACGATCCCGAGCTGACGCATCAGCTCCGCGGCGATCGCGACGTCGCCGGTCACCGTCGGCGCGCGAATCACGCGCTCCGTCGTGGCCTCCCGACGTGCGGTCCAGAACTTCGCGACTGACCACATCGAGTGGTTCAGCACCAGTCCTGACACGGCGAACAACCAGAGGAAGAGCAGCAGGGAGAGTCCGAGGTAGTTGTGCAGCTTGCGCGTCCAGACCCGGACGCGAGCCGTCCGCACCCGCTCGGCGGCTCCTGCTCCGCGTCTCACGTTCCGGTTCATCTCATCCAAGTCGCGCGCCAGCCGGGGCGGCCGCATCGCACGGCGATCATGCGATGACAGCGAGCACGAGCCCCATGAACGATAGCATCCCGACGCCGAGGGAGATCAGCCCCGATCGCCGATCGGCCTTGAGTACGGTCCACAGATAGACGCCGCTCGCCGAGAGGAAGAGGAGCAGGTACACCGTCCCGTCGGCAAGCCAGCCCCAGAGCCGCGTGAACAGCCAGTTGCCGCGGATGGTCGCGTTGTGTGGCCCGGGCATCTTGTGGAGGTAGATGAGCGCGTCCCACGCGCCGGTGTCCTTCCGCTCGAGCGTCGCCACGCCGGTGGCCAGGTCCACACGGACGCTGGTCGTCCGTCCGGGCGTCTCGATGGGGAAGCTGAGACGCGGGCCCCCGCGTGGGCCCCCCCGCCGGCGACTGACGAAGCCGATCTCGCCCCGCACGCCGAGCTGCCGCTGCACCTGCCGGGCCACATCGAGACTGTTCTCGGCGTCCTGGACGGAGACGCGCACCGTCCGCGTCTCGACCGGCGCGGCGGCCATCCCTCCCCACGGCAGGTAGGCGTGGTTGAGCAGGATGGCGCTCACCGCGTACAGCAACACGAAGGGGCTGAGGAACAGCCCCACGTACAGGTGGATGTCGCGGGTCCAGCGATACAACGACCTACCTTCGGTCATGGCTCGGCTCGTGGCTCTTCCGCCACGAGCCCCTTCAGACGCGCGAGTCTCAGGCGGGTGGACCGCGCGCGTGTCATACCGTGCGGCAGTCTATCCACCCTGCGGCCGCCGCGTCCGCGACGACCAGTGGATCGCCCTGATCCGCCACCCGGCCGCTTCGCGCGCGAGCACCATGAGCTCCGCGCCCGCGGAATTGATCGCGCGCCCCTGATACTGCCCCTGCGTCGTGCTCGTGCTCGTCGCCCACGCGACGTCACCCCGCACGACGACGCGGAGGGCGCCGCGAGTGCTGGGAACCGCGCGCGCGAAGCCGATGTCGGCGGGGAGGTGATGCGACCGGTACTCGTCGCGCGTCTCCACGCCCCCGCTCTCGAGGACGACGGCGTCGGGCGCGAGAAGGGCGAGCGCTGCCGCGCTGTCCCCGGCGGCGAGCGCCGCATGATACCGTGCGACAACGGCTGTCACGTCCGCCGAATCACTCGGCGCGGCACGCGCGGCACCAGCCAGGGCACCATCCGGCGCACCGCTCCGGGCGGCAGCCGCAGCCGCGCTCCGCGAACCTGCCGACCCACCGCGGTCGACGTTGAAGACCAGCGTCGCGAACGTCACGTCCCATTCGGCGGCCCCGCCGGGCACCGGCGCGGCATGCAGCGTCCGGACGTTCCAGAGCCCCGACCGGTCCAGCGGGACCTTGGCGATTCCGTCGGCGCCCGTGACGACCGACAGATCCTTGTGCTCGTTCGCCTCGGCCCCACTCACCTGCGGCGCGGCGGCCGCGGTCGCGGCGCCTGCTGCGGGTGCTACACCGGCATGGAGGTGCGCGCCCGCGACCGGTGTGCCACGGTAGAGCAGGCGCACGGCGAGCGAGTCGCCCGCCCGGAGCGCAGCGGGGTCGGTGACTGGGACGAACTCGAGCGCGTGGCCGACGGCGCGGGAGAACGCACGCGGCCCTCCCCGGCCTACCTCGACGACGGTCTTGGCGAACTTCACCGAGCGCTGGGTGAGGCTGTCCGCCTTCGGATACATCCCCTCGCGCTCGTAGCGCTCCGCAAGCTCCGCGTTGCCCTCGAGCGCGATGTAGCGCTTGAGGCTCGCCGGGGTGGTGCGGCTCGCGCGCGGGACGAGTGCCACGGCGACGATGCGCTGGCCCGCGGTCGAGGGCCTGTGCCGCAGGACGAGGGACTTGTCGCTCACCGAAAGATCGGTGATACGATCCTCACCGGCCGCGCCGACCACTCTCGCGTCGGCGACCCGCTCCGGCGTGACGGCGCTCAGGCTCGTGGGGAACTTCGTGCTCGTCTGTCCGCGGACCTCGATCGTGCCGCCCGCGGCGACGGCGAAGGCGTTGGGGACGACCCAGAAGTCGTGTGCCGCGAGTGCCGCGGCACTGGCGAGGATCAGAACGCCGGCGAGCGCGGCGCCGGACACGCTGCGCCCGAAGCGGCGACGACCGGCGCGCGCGGATGTCTGACGAGTGCCCACGGCTCTACCTCTCTTCGGATGAACGGGGGTGGTCGCACCGCCTCGGCGCGCCCGCGCGGCGGCGCCGAGTTCTCGTGAGGCTGGCCGCCGACCGGCGGCGGCCCCGTCTGCTTTACGCTTGGTAAAAGTCGACCGGCGAGCCTGCCATGTCAACACGCGGCCGCGGCTGGCCGCGGCGGCAGATACCGCGTCGGCGCGACACCGGAGACCGGCCAGTATCGGGCTCGCCGGTCGAGGCGGACCCGCGGGTATTAGCGGCACTTTTTATGCCCTATAAAGCGGATATCTATACCGGTTCTTCACCCTACACCCCTGAGCTACCGCACATGCACTCTCTACGTTTCCCAGCGCTTCGCGTCGCGCTCCGCCCCGTACTCCACTCGGTCGTGGCCGTCAGTGTGTTCGTCGGTGCGGCCTGCGCGAAGTCGGACACCGCGGCGAGCGGTGACACGGCCGGCGCCGCCGTCGCTGCGACGGACACCGCCGCCGCACCCGGCGCCATGGCCCGCGCCGACACCGGCATGGCTGCCATGGATCACTCGAAGATGGCCGGCATGGATCGCGGCCCCGCGAAGGATGCCGACCACGAATTCCTCCGGATGATGAGCGACCACCACGAGGGGCTCATCAGCATGATGGACGCCGCGATGGAGCGCGCCTCGAGTACTCAGGCGAAGGCCGACGCGAAGAAGCTCCACGACAAGCAGCACGAGGAGCGGGACCGCATGGTCGGGATGATCAAGAGCAGCTACGGCGAGACGATCGAGCCGATGGTGATGGCGCACAACGAGGCCATGAACGACTCGCTGCAGCAGAAGTCCGGAGCCGCGTACGACCGCGACATGTACCGGCACGTCGTCATGCACCACCGCGAGGGGGTCGAGATGATCGACCGCTTCCTGCCCCGCTTGCGAAACGCCGACGTCAAGTCGATGGCCGACCGGATGCGCGCCGACCAGCAACGGGAGATCACCGAGTTCGAGCGCAAGCAGGGACGCTGATCGGCGCCGACGGCCGACGGCGGTTCCTATACTCGGCGCAGTACGGAGCCGCCGTCGTGAATCGCAGTAGGGGCGGTCGCCTGATCCGGGGAGCACGCGCCGAGTCCGAGCGCGACGGGTCGTGTGGCGGGCATGGTCCCAGTCATGGCGCTGTTGATGACGCGGGACATGCGCGCGATGGACCCGACGTCGCTCCGCTTCTGGGGGGCAATGTCGCTCGCGACGCTCGCTGGCTTCGTCGTCGCGTACCCCGTCAACGTCTGGCTCGTCGCCGCCAGGCTCAAGCACGGCATGGGAACCGTCCGTGCGCTCGGGCGCGGAGGGCACGGCGTCGTTACCGAGCAGGCACTCCTTTCTGACCGACGCGGCCACTCGGGGCACGCCGGCGACACCACCGTTTCCTCGGCGGGTCAGGAGCGCGGGGAGCCACGGCGCGCCGCCGCGGCCGCGCCGCAGAGCGCGAGGCTCGAGGCGACGACCGCGAGCGGACATGCCACGAACGCGGCCACAACGACGCCGGCGCAGGTCACGGCTGTCGCGGTGCTCACGGTGCTGGCGCTCGCCGCCGGCGTGCTCATCGCCGCGCTCGGCGGGGACCTCTCGATGTCACACGCAGCCGGTCACGCCGGGCCGGCCGCCGAGAGTGGGAACCCGACGCGCATGCCGCACCAGATGCGATGACGCGACGAGGCCGCGTCGGCATCTTCGGCCGCGAGCCGAAGCCATTCACCCGCTACGCGATCAGATCCGGCCCGCGGTCTCTCAGGCCCGTCGCCGCGCGTTAACGGACGGCGGCCGAGGCCCTCGGCGCCGGTATGCGGGCATCGCCGACCGGTGCGGTGCCTGAGTCGCCGCCGGAGCCACCGGAGGTCGCCCGCATGTCTGTCATAGCTCGCTGCGTATCCATCTGCATCGGCGTCGCGACGAGGACTGCGGTGACGACGAGCACCAGCAGGCCGACCGCGAGCTCGACGGTCGCCGACCGGCGGACGCGGTGCGCCCCCTCGATATTGCCGAGCGCCGGCCTCACGCGGAGCCAGTTGTAGGCGCCGGTCGCGGCGACGAGCGAGAGGATGCCGACCTTGAGGAGGAGCGTCCGCCCGTACTGGCTCTGCCAGAGCGCCAAGACTGACTCGAGGTGCAGCCACGCGGCGAACACGCCCGTCGCCGCCGCGAGGCCGGCGAAGACGAGGGCCGTCGGCGAGAACGCGTTGATCAGCCGCGCGACCGCGGGGCCGCGTCGCCCTTCCTCCCCGTCCTCGAGACGCAGCGCGGCGGGGATCCCGACGGCCACGACGAAAAGGAGGCTGCCGAGCCAGCCGCCGGCGCCGATGACGTGCGCCCCGTCCGCGAGCACCGCCAGCGCCGGGAGCCGCGGCGAGGAGGCAGCGTGTCCGGAGAGCGCCGGCGTGAACGCCAGCGCCGCCGCGCCGACTGCCGCGAGCGGCCAGCCGGCCTGCTTCCCGCGCCGCACGAGCGCGAACCCGGCGACTGCCACGACCACCCCGACCGCTTGCAGGAGCCAGCCCCACCCCCATACAGTCTTCCCCAGCATCGCGCTGACGAGCGCCCCGTCGAGCGCATCCGGCCCCCCGTGCATCGCGTACGACTGAGCGTAGAGCCTGAGCAGGGTCGTCACCGCGAGCCCGACGGCGGCCCACATCCCGAGCGCCGCGGCACGCTCACGCACGTCCCCCAAGTCCTCCAGGCCCCCCGCCATCGTCGCCAGCCGCAGCAACGACGCCGGCGACTGGGGAGAGTGCGCAGAGCTGGGCGGAGTTGGAGCGCTCGCCTCACGCCGGCGCCCGAAGACGCCGAGCACGACGAACCGGAACGCGACCGCGCCCAGCACGAGGAGGAGTCCGGTGAATTGCGCCCAGCGCAGGGCGACGTAGCCCGCCGACTCGGCGTCGAACCCACCGCCTTCAGGAAACGAGCCCGGGTCGTGGTGCTCTGCTGGAGGCGGCCTCTGCCCCGGGGCAGTGATGCCGCCGGCCGCCTCGCCGCCCGGCGCGCCGGCATGTGGTGACACGGGCGCCACCCCGAGCCCCTCGGCGCCCGGCGCGATGGTAAAGCGGAAGGTGCCCCGGGTCGGGTGCCCATCGGCACCCGCCATCTTCCAGCGTACCGTGTATGTGCCCGCGGTGAGTGGGCCGGTGATCGCCGCGACCACGGTGCGCTTCGGGTCCCCGGTGCGCTGGAGCGGGCCGAGCGCGACCGTCGAGCTGTCCGGGCCATACAGCTCGACGGTTGTGAAGGTGAGCTCCGGCGCCTCGTTGAACACGAGGCGGAGCTCGCGCGGCGCGACCGACACGCGCGCCCCTGCGGCCGGGGTGGAGCTCTTGAGCGCGCCGTGCGCGAGCGCCGTCGCCGCCGTTGCGGCGGTGAGCGCAACGAGTAGAACGGCGACGCGCCGGACGGCTGAGCGCCGGACCGCGCGCGGGGTAGACGATTGTGACGATCGCATGGGCGTGTGTCAGGGCTTCTTCATGCCCGGCATCTTGCTGTGGTCCATGCCGGGCATGGAGTCCTTCGCGGCCGGCTTCTTCGCGGGAGGCTGTTTGGCGGCCGGCTTCGCCCCCGGCGTCGTGGCCGGTCGCGTCGCGTCCTTCGGCGTCGTCCCGCCGGGCATGGCCATGCCCTCGTGCCCTGTGTGGGCCGGCGCGGCCGCGCGTGGCGCCGGGCGTGCCGTGCCACTGCGTCGGCGCGGCGTGCCGGCGGTAGCCGAGTCCCCCCGTGTCATCATGCTGCGCATCATGTCGCGGCGCTCGACCGGCATCTGATCCGCCATGTCGGTCATCATGCGGCGCATCGCGGTGTCCGCCAGGACGCGCTGCCGGATGACCGGATCGCTCATCATGCGCATGTGCAGCGCCATCACATCGTCGTCGGACATGCGCATCGCGCCGTGCTCCATTCCTGGCATGCTGTCACCGCGCGTGCGCCGCGCGCTGTCCGCGCCTGCCATGCCGGGCATACCCGGCATGTTGTGCCGCATCCCACGCATGCCGCTCGTATCCTGCATGTTCTTCATGCCGGCCACGTTCGCGTGGTCCATACCGGCCATCACCGCGCCGCGCTCGACCGTCGGCGTCGGGAACGTCGCCAGGAAGCCGACCGATGGCCCACCCATGTTCTCGACTCCCATCATCTGCGCCATGTCGCGCCACTCGGCTACCGTCTGGACGTACGACGTGGCGTCACGGTAGCGGCGTGCCGCCTCCATGATGCGCTCGCGCTTCCCGTCACGCGGCACGCCCGGGTTGGCGAGAATGTCCGAGACCACGTCGTGCATCGAGTGCAGGTTGTCGAAGATGATCGACGCCTCCGGGTAGCGCGCCGCGAACGTCGGCGCGACCGATGCGGTCATCGGCATGATGCGGGGCATGTTGGCCGGCGCGTTCTCGATCATCTGGCGGAAGCGCGCGACCGCCGCGAGCACGCCGGTCTGCCGCTCGTCCTTGGTCTTTCCCACGACGAGTGGCTCGTAGAGCCCGACCTGGAGCCAGTGGTACGCCCAGATCAGGCCGTTGAACTTCGGGTAGTTCTTCCGGAACGCGAGCGAGTAGGGCTGCCCCTCCATGAGCTCCATCGTCTTCGGTTGCGAGCTGAAGGCGAGGTCGGGCCGCGACTTGTAGTACCGCAGCAGCTCGGCGACCTTCGCGTCCTTCTCCGCGACCGGAATGCGCTCGTCCGCCCACACGTCGTAGACCTGCCGGTGGAAGAGGTGCGCCCAGTCGAACATCAGCTTCGCCTCGGGCGCCAACTTCGCGTAGGCGATCTCGATGGCGCCCTCCTCGAGCGGCACCCTGGGCGGATGCACGAGGAGCTCGCGCGTGACGAAGTTGTATTCCGTCTCCTCCAGCACGGACACGGGGGCGCCCGGCTCGGTCCAGAGTCGCTCGTAGAGGATGGCATGCCCGTAGTCGAACGCGTTGAAGAGGCGGTCGGCCCCGGGATAGTTGTGGCGGAACTGCCAGTTGAACTTCCCCGGCAGGTAGAACTGCTCGTAGGCAGTCGACCATTGCGCGCCGGCGGCCGGAGCGGCCGCCCCGGCGCCGACGACGGCCACGAGCAGGCCGAGCGCGGTGCGGCACGAGCGGGTGAAGAGACGGCGTGTCATTTAGGAATGCTCCAAGACGGCAGATGGAATCGGGACGATGATGACGATGAGCGTCTTGCTGCGGAGCGCGGCATCAGCGCGGCATCAGCGCGCGGATGGCGAACGCCCGGGAGAGGCCGAAGGTGACGAACCACGACTGGTCATCCCCCGTCAACCGCTTGCCCAGGCCGGCGTC
Organism: Gemmatimonadaceae bacterium; assembly: GCA_037720885.1. Taxonomy (GTDB): domain Bacteria; phylum Gemmatimonadota; class Gemmatimonadetes; order Gemmatimonadales; family Gemmatimonadaceae; genus JACMME01. Next base: position 32,122 of record JBBJNN010000019.1, read on the forward strand.
GACCGCGAACTGGGGGCTGAGCTGGTAGCGGACGCCGGCCCCCGCGTTCCATTGCATGTTCTCCCCCTCATGGATCGGCTGCCGGGCGTAGACCTCGCCGGTCACGAGCATCGCCCGGAGGGGGAACGTCCGGTCGACGGCGACTCCTCCGAGCCACCGCGAGAGCTCGACGGCGCCCGGCCCGGCCGTGGGGGCCGTTGATGCCGAGCCGCCGCTCCCCGTGCCGTTCTGGTTGCTCACACCGGCAGGAGTATCGCCGAACGTGTACTGCCCGTTGAGGTGAACGCGTGCCCACCGGAACGTGCGGGTGACGATCCCCTTCGCGGACGCGTACGCCTTGTCGGGCGCCAACCTGCCGACCGGCGCGAGCACTTCGGCCACGACCCCGAAGGCCGGGAGCGTCCGCGTCTCCACATTCAGGTTGTGCAGCACCGAGATGTCGAGCCCTGCGAGCCCCGAGCGCTTGCGGCCAGCGCCCACGTCGGCGTAGGCGAACGGGAATCCGATCTCGAGGTGCGTGCGCGGCAGGATGCCGTACGCTACCTCGGGCTCGACGCCCCAGTTGTAGACGCCTCCGCGCCCTCGCTCGAGTCGCAGCGGGGCAAGCTGGAGCTCGAAGCCGTAGCGCTCGGTCGCGTAAGCGTCCTCGATCTGAATCGGCCGCCCCGCGTCGGTATTGTAGTAATCGGTCTGCGCCAGGGCCGTGCCGCGGCCGAGGACGCCGAGCGCGCCCAGCGTGGCGAACCTCACGACGAGAGGGCCGATGCGCCTCACGAGCGCGATGTGCGGCGAACGGGACGGCTTCCAGGTATTGCGTGCTGCCATGGTTCGATCCGTGTCGAGAGTGATGCGTGAGCTGGTGGCTGCGCGACGCGGCGGACCCACCGTCGTACCTAGCGCGCGGCACAAGGGGCCGAACATTTTATCAAGCATAAAATATACCCTGCCGGGGGCTCAGGTTCCACTTCCCCGTCGCCAGCTACAGCCGCGCCCGCCGAAGAAGCTGCGCGTTCACCGCGACGATCACGGTGCTCAATGACATGAGGACGGCGCCCACGGCGGGCGAGAGCACGAATCCCCATGGGGCGAGGAGGCCCGCGGCGAGCGGGATCGCCACGACGTTGTAGCCCGCCGCCCACCACAGGTTCTGCATCATCTTGCGGTAGCTCGCCCGCGAGAGCGCGATGATCCGCGGCACGTCGCGCGGATCGCTCCGGACGAGAACGATGTCGCCCGCTTCCACGGCGACATCCGTCCCCGCGCCGATCGCGATGCCGACGTCCGCCGTCACGAGCGCCGGGGCGTCGTTCACCCCGTCGCCGACCATGGCGACCCGCTTCCCGGCGCGCTTGAGCTCCTCGATCTTGCCGGCCTTCTGCTCGGGCAGCACCTCGGCGAACACGGTCGTGATGCCGAGCTCCGCGGCGACGGCTTCGGCGACAGGGCGCGCGTCGCCCGTCATCATCACGACCTCGACGCCGCGGTCGTGCAGGGCGCGGATCGCGTCCCTGGATTCGGGGCGGACGACGTCGGCCACGGCGAACGCGGCGAGCACCCGCCGTTCGTCCGCGAGGTAGATCGACGCCTGTCCGCGTTCCGCCGCCCGGTCCGACGCCTGCCGCAGCGCGGGCGGCACCTCGAGTGAGCGCGCCCTCACGAGCGCGGGCCCGCCCATGTAGAGCGCGCGCCCCTCGACACGCGCCCTGGCACCCTGGCCCGGGATCGCCTCGAATCCTTCCGCAGGCTGTACCGGGATGCCCCGCTCCCGGGCGCCCCGCACGATCCCCTGCGCGATCGTGTGCTCCGAATCGGCCTCGACCGCCGCGGCGAGGCGGAGGGCCTCGTCGGCCGAGAGCCCGTCCGCGGTCGCGATGTCCACGACGCCGAACTCCCCCTTCGTGAGCGTACCAGTCTTGTCGAAGACGACCGCGGTCACGTTTCGCGCCTCCTCGAGGCCGCGGCGGTCACGCACCAGGAGCCCGCTCTGGGCGCCGAGTGTGGTCGAGATGGCGACCACGAGCGGGATGGCGAGCCCCAGCGCGTGCGGGCAAGCGATGACCAGGACCGTCACCACTCGCTCGACCGCGTACGCGGGGTCGCCCGGACGAAGTGCGAGCCACGCGACGAGCGTCACCACGCTGGCGCCGAGCGCCACGAGGGTGAGAACGAAGGCGGCGCGGTCGGCCAGCGCCTGCGCGCGCGAGCGGGACGCCTGTGCCTGCTCGACAAGCCGCATGATCCCGGCGAGGGCCGTCCGGTCGCCGGTGCGGGTGACCTCGACGCGGAGCGAGCCGGAGCCATTGACCGTCCCGGCGATTACCGTGTCGCCGGCCTTCTTGTCCACCGGGCGGGACTCGCCCGTGATCGCCGCCTCGTTCACCGCGCTCTCGCCGGCCCGGACCACGCCGTCCGCGGGGACGTTCTGGCCCGGCCGGATGAGCACGACGTCGCCGTCCCGAAGCTCCCCAACGGACACGTCCTCGGTACGCTGCCCCTCGGCGCCGGCGATCACCCGGGTCGCCATGCTGGGCAGGAGCTTGACGAGCTCGCCGAGTGCCCCCTGGGCCTGGGAGATCGAGCGCATCTCGATCCAGTGGCCGAGAAGCATGATCGTCACGAGCGTCGCCAGCTCCTCCCAGAGCGGCATCCCCGGGTACCCCAGCGTGACGACCGCGCTGAAAGCGAAGGCCACCGAGATCGCGAGGGAGATGAGCGTCATCATCCCCGGGAGCCTGTCCGTGAGCTCGCGCACCGCCCCCCGGATGAAGACCCACCCGCCGTAAAGGAAGACGGCGGTGCCGAACGCCGCGGGAATCCAGTGCGATCCGGGGAACTTCGGCGCGGTGTAGTCCAGTGCCCCCTGGAGCATGTGGCCCCAGACGAGCGTCGGGAGCGTCAGCAGCAGCGAGATCCAGAACTTGTCGCGGAACATCCCGATCGAGTGCCCCGCGTGCTTGTCGTGACCGGCGTGCTTGTCGCGCCCCGCGTGCTCCGCGTGCCCGACCTGCCCCGGGTGCGATACGGGTACGGAGTGCCCGGCGCCCACGTGCGACACGCCGGCTTCACGCGGACCGTCCCGCCTGCTGGGCGTCGCGTCATCGTCCGGCGGCGTGGCAACGCCGGGCGCCGCGTGACGCGCGTGGTCATGCTCGTGTGAGCGATTCATGGTGTTCCCAGTGTTCCCACGCAGTTGGCCAGACGGGTCAGCGCTGCCCGCTCCGGCCGTTTGACACCCCGGCACCGATCGGCGGCCCGGGCTGCACGAGCGCGTCGGAGCACCATGCGTGGCCGCGATGTGTCATCTGTATACCCCTAGGGGGTATACTAGCTAGGCGGCCCTATGCGGTCAAGTGAGTCGCCCGCCATGCGAGACGTCGCGTGGTGAACCCCTGGGCTCGCGCGCACGCCTGCTCGCCGTCACGCGTGCACGGCAATCGGCCCCGTGCGACACCGCTGCTACACGCTATGCTGGTGCGGACAGTGCGCCGGGGCGGTGTGGCGCGCCGACCCAAGGCAGAACAGATGCGCGAGCGCCGACTCGTCGCGGTGGTCACAGTGGCGCTCGTGGGCCACGGGCGATGCACTGGGGAGTGGATGCGCCATGAGCACCCCGGACGTCCACACGAGTACGAGCGCCGCCGCGGCGCCGAGGACCGACCGCCGCGTGACGTGACTCCGCACCGGCGTTTCTTCCCCAACGAGGCGGCGGATGCGCCGGTCCAGCAAGTCCGGCTGGTGGAACCCGACGGCGCCAGCCGCACGTCCCATCGCCTGCCCCGTCGTCTCCGGCCACTGCGCGAGCGCCAGGATCGCGGACGCGAGCACGAGGGGCCGCCCCGCGGCGGCCGCATCGTCGGCGAGGACCTCCGCCTCGTCGGCCACATCATCCGCCAATCGGCGGAGCGCGGGAATCCAGAAGAGCGTGCACGCCAGCGCACGGAACAGCGTGAGCCGCAGCGGATCGCGCCGCGCAACGTGCGCCCCCTCGTGCGCCAGCACGGCCGCGAGCTGCCCCGCGTCGAGGCGGTCGGCCAGCGATTCGGCCACGTAGATCCGAGGCCTCGCGAGCCCTGCGGTGAACGCGGGGCTCGGCAGTCCGCGCACGATCCGCAAGAGCCGCGGATCGACCCCGGCCGCCCCGGCCGCAGCCCGGAACACGTCCCTCTCTACGGGGGACCGACCGTCGAGCAGCTCGAGCGAGCGCCGCACGATGCGCCACGCCCGAAACCGGTTCCAGACTGCGTACACGAGGCCCGCCACGATCACCACGTGGAAGCCACGGTGGACGGGTGCGAGCAGGAGGTGCAGCGCGGTCAAGCACAATGCGCCCAGGTGATCGACACCCGCGAACAGAGCGGCCGTGCCGAACGGGAGGTGGTGGCCGAAGACGGGGCCGGTACTCAGCAGCAGCAGTGCGCCGATCGCGAGCAAGGTCGCCCGCCGATGGGACTGCTCGCGGAGCGCGAGCGCCGCCGTCAGGTAGTCCAGTCGCGCCTTCATGCTGATCCTCCCTCCTGCGCCTTGAGCCGCCGGCGGATGAGCCGCCCTAGCTCTGCCAGCTGCTCGGGGTCCTGCTCGGCCAGCACGTCCACGAGCGACGCCGCGACCGCCTCGGGGCCGAAGGACAGAATGCCCTGGACCACGCGGCGCGACGCGTGCGCCACGAATTCGTCCCTCGTGTACCGCGCCTCGAAGTGAAGCAGATCCTCGCGCTTGCGACGCGTCAGCAGCCCCTTCGCCACGAGCTTGTTGAGGACCGTGATGACCGTAAGCGGCTCGACCTTGTGCTCCTCGGCGACGCGCGCATGAACGAGACGCGCCGGCACCGGGCGCCCGATCTCCCAGATGGCCTGCATGACGCGCGCTTCGAGATCGCCGAGCACCTTGGCGAGCCCGTCGGCCGAGAGGCGGACGGTGTCCTGGAGACGCAGCGCAGCCGACGATTTGCGAGACGGATTGGGACGCTTGGGCATGGCGGCTCCGGTCGGTACCCGTAATGGGGAAAAGGTCGTAGTAGGTTAAGCTGCGCTTTACCGCGCGTAAAGGATCGAGTCTCCGTAGGCCTGTTTGCACGCCTCGACGCGCGCAGCGGCCTTGCGGGGGCGGAGCACGTGAGGATCAGGGGCGCCGCGCGCGACGAATGGCCGCGGGAGGAGGCGGACGCTGCGCGCCTGAGACGCTCGTGTTAGCTTCTGCGTCGCCGCTGATGCGTCACGCCCCTTCCCACCTCACCCGCGCCACGCGCGCCCTCACCGCCCTCGTGACGGTGTGGTGCCTCGGCTGCTCGGCGTTCGAGCCGATGTTCGCCGCGCTGACCGGATCATTGACGGTCACGAGCATGGTCTGCGCATCGGACGGCCGGCCGAGCGATTCGACGGACATCGTGACGACGCTCGACGTGCGCACCGACGCGCTGGCCGTAAGCGCCATCTTCTCCGGCGACGAGCCTCCGGGGCCCGGCTACGACTGTGATTGTGCGGGATCCTGCCACGCTCCTTCCCCGCCCGCCCTCGCGGCCACGCCCGATCGGCACCCGCCACCGAGCGTGCCGAGCGCGGAGCCCACCACACTGCTCAGCATCGAGCGCGAACCGCTCGTCCCGCCGCCCCAACGCGCCCTCTGAGCGCGTAGTGCGCCCGCGCGCATCGTCCTTCGAGACGACCGCGCGAGGGTAACGCCACCGTGGCCGCGTAACGCCTGCGACGGCCGTCCGATCGCGTCGCTCCACCCTCGCGGTCCCCGACACACAACACACGTTCGTCTCGCCGGCAGGCACGCGCCGGCCATCACCACCACGGCATCACGTCGTGGTCTCACGCAGGCCCTATCGCATGCATACCGCGCGTTCGACACGTCCCCTGGATCGCCGCCTTCGCACCCGCGTTCGGCGCGCGTGGTCCCGCTCCAGCCGCATCGTCGCCACGTGCTGCGCCGCGGGGAGCGTCCTCCTCATCAACACCTTCATCATCACACTCCCGGCCGCCGGGCAGACCGGCGCCGCGACCGCGGTGCTCACGCTGCCGCAGCTCCTCGACAGCGTGGCCGCACGGCATCCGCTGATCGCGGCCGCGAGCGCCCGGGTGCGTGCCGCGCGCGCGGGGCGCGCGTCGGCGGGCACGCTGGGCAATCCGATTCTCGCCTTCCAGGTGGAGAACGCGCCCTTGCCCGGCCGGGCGGCACCGCCCATGGAGCGCGAGTCGATGGCGACCGCCACGCTCCCGCTCGAGTTCCTGTACCAGCGCGGCCCCCGCGTGCGCCGCGCCGAGGCCGAAGTGCGGGCCGCGGAAGCCGAGGCTGCCGTGCAGCGCCAACACGTCGGCCTGGACGCCGTGGGCACCTTCTATCGCGTGGCGCTCGCGCAGGTAGCGTTCGACGCCGCGCGGGACCTCGCCGGATGGCTCGATTCGGTCGTCGCCTACAACCGGGTGCGAGCGAGGGAGGGTGTCGCGGCCGAAGCGGATTTGATCCGCTCCGAGTTGGAGCGCGACCGTGCCGCGGCCGATGCGACCATGCAGGAGGCCGATCTCGCCCGCGCCCGCGCGGAACTCGCCACGTTCCTCGGCGACCCGCGCGTCGCGCGCGACCTCTCCGTCGCGGCGGGCGACGCACCGCTCCCGCTGCCCGATGGCCCGCTCATGCTGGTCGCGTTCGCGACAGGCGCGCGATCCGCCGCGCCCGGAGCCGCGGCGCGGCCGGCCGCGAGCGACGCTCCACGCATCGCGCTCGGCAACCGCGCGATGGATGGGCGGCCAGAGGTGCGCGCCGCGCGCGAGCGACTTGCCGCCGCGGGGGCCAGCATCGCCGCCGAACGGACGATGCTGGTCAGGCAGCTCGGCGCGACCGTCGGCACGAAGTGGAGCGTGGGTACCACGTCGCTGATTGCCGGGGTCAGCCTGCCGTTCCCACTCTTCGACCGGAACCGCGGCGAGGTAGCCCGCGCCGCGGCGGAACGCGAGGCGGCGGCGTTCGAGCTCGCGGCGGAAGAGCGCGCTGCGTACGCGCAGATTGCCGGAGCGTACGAGGCGGCGCGCCTGCTCACGGAGCGGGCCGAGCTCCTCGCCCGGGGAGGCTCCGGCGGCTACCTCGCGCGCGCCGATGAAGCGCGCCGCATCGCGCTCGGTGCGTACCGCGAGGGCGCCGTCCCCCTGATCCAGGTGCTCGACGCCGCACGCGCCTGGGGCGAGGCACGCCTCGCCTACTACCGCACGCTGTACGGCCAGCACGAGAGCGTGCTCGAGCTGCTTGCGGCACAGGGCATTGATCTCACTGCCGCGCTTCCCGCACTCGCGCCCCGCGCCGCCCCGGGCGGCGTGAACCGTTGACCGAGACCACGACGATGATTCTCTCCTACGGAAGATCCCGACCAGGCGCCGACCGGTCCACGTCGCCGATGGGCAGTACGCGAGTCGCGGCCGCCGCGCTCTGGCTCGCCCTCTCTCTCCTCTCGGCATGCCGCGGCGATGGGAAGGCTTCCGGCGCGCCGCGCGAGGATTCCGCCGTCGCGGCCGGCATGCCGGACATGCCCGGCATGCCGGCGCCGGCGAAGGAAGGCGCCCGCGACGAGGGCGCGGGTCGCGCCGCGACCGAGGTCACCCTGACCGCGGCTCAGGTGACGCACGGCGGCGTGCACTGGGAGCCGGTCGCGATGGGCGCCGCGGCTGCCACCGCGACCGTGCCGGGGCGTCTCGTGCCGAACGAGGATCGTACCGCCCGGCTCGGCGCGACGGTGCAGGGGCGCGTGGTCGCCGTGCGCGTACAACCGGGCGACCGCATCCGCCGAGGACGGGTGCTCGTCACGCTGCAGAGCCCCGAGGCTGGCATCGCGCAGTCAGACGTCGCCAAAGCGCAGGCCGAGCTGTCGTCGCAGCGCGCACAGGCCACGTACGCGCGGGCCGCCCGCGAGCGCGCCGAGCGTCTGCTCGCACTCAAGGCCATGCCCCGGCAGGACTACGAGCGCGCCATCGCGGACGACGAGCTGGCGCGCTCGGCGGCCGCCCAGGCGGAGGCCGAGCTGCGGCGCGCAGAGAGCACCGCGGAACAGATCGGCGCCGGGGGCGCGTCGGCCAGTGGCGAGATCGCGATCCGCTCGCCGCTCGCGGGCGTGGTGCTCGCGCGGACGGCCGTCCCCGGCGCGGTGGTCGAGGCGGGCGCGCCGCTCGTCGTGATCACCGACCCGTCCACCCTCTGGCTCTCGGTTGACGCGCCGGAGAAGCTCGCGGCGCTCTTCCGCGTGGGCGGTCGCCTCCGCTTCACGGTGCCGGCGTACCCGGCCGACACGTTTTCGGCACGCATCGACGCGGTCGGCGCCGGGCTCGACCCGGCGACCCGCACGCTCCCCGTGCGCGGCGTCGTCCGGAATGGCGAAGGAACGCTGAAGCCCGAGATGCTCGCGAGCGCGGTGGTCGAGGGAGGCCAGATGGTCACCGCCGCGCTGGTCCCGGACGGCGCCGTACAGCTCATCGATGGCAAGCCGGTGGTGTTCCTCGCCCGCGCGGACAGCGGGAGCAGCATGCGGTTCACGGTGCGCGCGGTCGAGCTCGGCCCGCGGTCCACCGGGCGGGTGGCCGTGACGCGCGGCCTGGCCGCGGGCGAGGTCGTCGTGACACGCGGCGCGTTCGCCGTCAAGGCGCAGCTCGGGAAGGGCGCCATGCCCCGCATGGAGATGTGAGATGGGCGCGCTGATCGAGTGGCTGATCGCCGCGTCGCTCCGCCATCGCGCGGCCATCATCGGGATCACGCTCGCGTTGGCCGGCGCCGGCCTGTGGGCGTTCGCGACGCTCAACACAGACGCCTTTCCCGACCTGACGCCGAACCAGGTGCTGGTCATGACGGAAGTGCCGGGGCTCTCGCCGGTCGAGGTCGAGCAGCAGGTGACGTACCCGATGGAGGTTGCCATGCTGGGACTCCCGCGGATGCAGCATGTGCGCTCCATCTCGAAGGCCGGGCTCTCGGTGGTCACCGTCACCTTCGAGGACGATGTCGACCTGTACTTCGCGCGCACACAGGTGCAGCAGCGGATGCAGAGCGCCGCGGGGTCGCTGCCAGCCGGCGCGGACGCGATGCTCGGACCCCCGGCGACGGCGATGGGCGAGGTCTTTCAGTACTTGCTGGAGGCGGACAGCGTTCGGCCTGGCTCCGGGCGCGACACCGCGTCACTGCTCGCCCTGACGAACGCGCAGGAGTACATCGTCAAGCCGCTACTCAAGACCGTCCCCGGCGTCGCCGAGGTCAACACGTGGGGCGGGATGCTGGGGCAGTTCGAGGTGCTGGCCGACCCCAGCCGGCTCGCCGGCTACGGGCTCACGCTGCACGACCTCGAGACGGCGCTCGCGGACAACAACGCGAACTTCGGCGCGGGGTACATCGAGGATCGGGGCGAGCGGCTGACCGTCCGCGGCCTGGGACGGGTGGCCGACACGGCCGACATCGCCAACGTCGTCGTCTCGACGCGCGGCACCACGCCCGTCTACGTGCGCGACGTGGCCCGCGTCCGCGCCGGGCCGCGGCCTCGCTTCGGCGCCGTGACGCGCGACGGCAGAGGAGAGGCGGTGTCGGCGGCCGTCATCATGCTCAAGGGCGCGAACGGCCGCGAGGTCGTGGGGCGCGTGCTCGAGCGGCTCGAGGAGATCCGGCCGCTCCTTCCTGACGGCGTGCGCATCCGCCCGTTCTACAGCCAGGGCGAGGTCGTCGAGCGCACCACGCGGACGATGTTCCGCAACCTGGCCGAGGGCGCGCTCCTCGTCATCGCAGTCCTCGTGCTCTTCCTCCGGAACGTCCGCGCGTCGCTCCTCACGGCGTCGGTGATCCCGCTGTCGCTCCTCTTCGCCTTCCTCGCGATGAAGCGCTTCGGGCTCTCCGCGAACCTCATGAGCCTCGGCGCGCTCGACTTCGGGCTCATCGTGGACGCGTCGGTGGTGATGGTCGAGAACTTCGTCCGCCGCCTGGGCGCGGAGCCGAACGCGCCGGCCGCTCGGCGGCACGACCTCATCCGCGAGGCCGCATTCGAGGTCGGGCGCCCCATCGTGTTCGGCGTCGCGATCATCGTCGCGGTCTACATCCCGATCTTCGCGCTGGAAGGGCTCGAGGGGCGGATGTTCCGGCCAATGGCCTTCACGGTCTGCGCCGCGGTGCTCGGGTCGCTCCTGCTCGCGCTGGCGTATATCCCGGCCGTGTCGTCGTACCTGTTCGCCGGCGCCCGCACCGCTACCGGTGGCGGTGTTGGCGCGCAGTCCACAACACTCGGCCGAGAGCACGCGGAGGCCCGGTGGTTCGCCCGGCTCCGCGAGCGCTACACACGGATGCTCGAGTGGGCACTCGCGCACCGCTGGCGGGTGGTGGGCGGGGCACTCGGACTCCTCGCCGCGTCGCTCGCATCCGTCCCCTTCCTCGGCACGGAGTTCATGCCGAAGCTCGACGAGGGGTATCTGCTGATCGAGACGCGGCGCGCGCCGAGCGCCTCGCTGCCGCAGGGCGTGGCCGTGTCGGAGGACGTGGAGCGCACGCTGCGCCGCTTCCCGGAGGTGCGGGGCGTGGTGACGAACCTCGGCCGCCCGCACGAGGCGACGGAGACGATGGCGCTCTACCAGGCCGACGTCTACCTGCTCCTCAACCCCAAGCGCCAGTGGCGGGCGGGCTCGCTCGACGAGCTGATCTCCCGGATGGACTCGGCGCTCTCCGAGATCCCCGGACTCGATTTCGAGTTTTCCGCGCCGATGCGCATGCGCCTCGACGAGGTCATCTCCGGCGTGCGGACGGAGCTGGGCGTCAAGCTCTATGGCGACAGCCTCCCGCTGCTGCAGGAGAAGGCGGAGGAGGTGAAGCGGGTGGTCGAAACAGTGCGTGGCGCCGAGGACGTATCGGTCGGCGTGGGCGCGGGCGCGATGCAGCTCGAGCTCGACCTCGACCGCGCCGCCATCGCGCGTTACGGGCTCAATGTGGCCGACGTACGCGAGGCGGTCGAGACGGGAGTCGGCGGGATGGAGGCGACGGAGGTGATCGACGGCCGCCGGCGCTACCCGGTGGTCGTGCGCCTCGACGCGCCGTTCCGCTCGACACCGGACGCTGTGGAGGGGACGCTGATTCGCACACCGGCGGGGGGCACCGTGACGCTCTCGCAGGTGGCGCGTGTGCGCACGGTGGAGGGGCCGGAAGTGATCGATCACGAGGGCGGGCAGCGCTACGTGGTGGTGCAGAGCAACGTGCGCGGGCGCGACCTGGGCGGCTTCGCGGCCGACGTGCGCCGCGCCGTCGGCGAGCAGGTGTCGCTCCCGCCCGGCTACTACGTGACCTACGGCGGACAGTTCGAGAACCAGGGGCGCGCGATGCGGCGGCTCGGGATCATCGTGCCCGTCGTCCTCCTGCTCATCGCGGGCCTCCTCTACGCGAGCTTCGGCACCGTGCGTCACGCGCTACTCGTCATGCTCGACGTGCCGTTCGCGCTGGTCGGTGGGATCGCCGCGCTCTGGCTCAGAGGGCTGCACCTGAACCTCAGTGCGTCCGTCGGGTTCATCGCGCTCTTCGGCGTCGCGGTGCTGAACGGGGTGGTCCTCGTCGCCTACATCAACCAGCTCCGCTCGGGCGGGCGGTCGCTGCACGACGCCGTGCGCGAGGGGGCGGAGGTCAGGCTCCGGCCGGTGCTCATGACCGCACTCGTGGCGAGCGTCGGCTTCATCCCGATGGCCGTCTCGACTGGGGCCGGAGCGGAGGTCCAGCGGCCACTCGCGACCGTGGTCATCGGCGGGCTCCTCTCGTCCACCCTGCTGACGCTCCTGGTGTTGCCGACGGTGTACGCGTGGGTGGAGGAGCGGCGGGTGGCTCGCCATGTCGGCTCGCGGGTCACAGCCACCGTTCCCGTACCGCCCGAGCCACCGACGGTGCGCGCGTGACGTCCCCTGCAGCCCACGACCGGTCCGCGCTCGTACGGCGCGGCCTGCTGCTCAATTACGCGACGATCGCCTACAACTCACTCGAAGCGGTCGTGTCTCTCGTCGCCGGCGTCACAGCAGGGAGCGTGGCCCTCGTAGGATTCGGCGTCGACAGCATCATCGAAGTAACAGCGAGCGGGGCGGCGCAGTGGCGCTTGCGCGCCCATCTGGATCCCGCGCGGCGCGAGCGCGTCGAGCGGATCACGCTGCGCATCATCGGCTGGAGCTTCCTCGCCCTGGCTGCGTACGTCGCGTTCGACAGCGGCAAGTCACTCTGGCTCCGTGAGCGGCCGGAGCGGAGCGTGATCGGTATCGCCATCCTCACGCTCTCGATCCTCGTGATGCCGCTGCTCGCCAGGACGAAGCGCCGGGTAGCGTGCGAGCTCGGAAGTCGCGCGCTCGAGGCGGACGCGAAGCAGACTTCGCTGTGCGCCTACCTGTCGGTCATCGCCCTCGCCGGCGTCGGCCTGAACGCCGTCGCCGGCTGGTGGTGGGCCGATCCGGTCGCGGCACTCGCGATGGTGCCGATAATCGCGAAGGAGGGCATCGAGGGTGTCAGGGGTGAGACCCACTGTGACGACTGCTGCTGAACGAGACGCATGCGGAGCGACCACTACGGCGGCGTCGGCGGCGGTGGCGAGCCGGACGCGACGACTACGCTCTGCTTACCCGTCAGTCGCGTCAGTCGAGCAACCCGAGCAGCAGGAACAACAGGAAACCCGCGAAGAACATGCTCGGCGCGAAGGTCGTCTCGCCCGCCTCGTGCGCCTCGACGAGGAGCTCCTCGGTCACGAGATAGAGCAAGGCGGCCGAGCCGAAGGAGAGCACGCCGGCCAGCGTATGCTCCGATGCGTCACGGAGGACCGTGTCGCCGACCATGGCGCCAGCGACGAGAGCGAGACCTGCAGCTGCGCGTGGCCGCCGCTCGCACTCACCCTGCTCGCCGGGTAGCGCGAGGCGAGCGCCTCTGCCTCCACCGTGTACGGCCGCGCGCCGAGACGCCCGACGTACGCCACATCACCCTCGATCGTCTGCTTGCGCCCCGACACGGCGGCGCCACCGAGCGTCATGGAGCCGATCGCCGGGCGGAGCAGGAACGTGTCGGCGCGGACTGCCCGCACGTAGTCGGCGCCGGCGCCGATCGTGAGCTTCCGTCCCTGCGCGCGGTCGTTCGCCAGCGTCGCGGTGAGCTTCCCCGCGATGGCGTTGGTTGGCGCGTAGCGCGCGGCGCCACTCGCGAACCCGCCGCGGTTGTCGCCCACTGACCCGGCGAACTCGTACCGGTTCGACAGCCGGACGCGCAGCTGCACGCCGAGCTGCGGGCTGAAGCTCCCGACACGCCCATGTTCCTCGAGGATCAAGGACCGCCGGATCGTGGGCAGGTTCCCCGTCGACAGGTTGCTCTCGCGCGCGAGGATATACGTGTTCTGCCCGACGAGCGCGCGGAAGCGGCCGTCGTCCCGCGTCGGCTCGAGCCCCATGTAGAGTTTCTCAAACACCCGTGAGGCCGCTCCCCTGCGGAAGAAGTCTGTGTTCGTCACGTCGACCTCGTACACGGCCACGGGGCGCGCCGTGGCGGTGAGCCGCGGGAAGTCGACCTCGGCGCCCTGCCGCACCCGTGGCCACGTGCCGGCGCCGTCCGCCGCCCACACGCGCTCGGCGTACCCCCACGTCGTAATCTTGAATTCGCCGCGCTGGTAGATGGCGCCCGTATCCGGGTCGAAACTCCACGGGCTACCGCGTGTGCTGGGGTAACGCTCGCGACCCGCCGCCTCCTGTGCTCCTGCCCGCTCGGGGCTCGCGAACGCGAGCAGCAGGAGCCCCAACGCGCACGTTCGCATGACTGTTTCGTTAGGCACGTCCGGCACGTTCTGGAATTGTGTTCTGAAGTGGGACAGACGAGTGCCGTGCTCGTAGTCACGCATCACGGCGCGTTCAGTGAGGCCCGCCCGCGCGCTCGCGCCCGGCCTCCCACCAGGGGACGACCGTCTCGCACCAGGCGCGTTACTGCCGTTCCCACGGGATGATGCTGATCTTGCCGCTGCTCTCGACGACGGCGTATTTGATCTGGTCCATGCGCTCGAGGCCTTGACGCTCGCGCGCCGCCGCGAGGATGTCGCTCTCGTCCACACGCGTCTTCCACATCCGCTCCGCGAGCGGCCGCCCGTTCTCGACGACGACAAGCGGAGGCGATTCCAGCCAGCGCGCGAGCCCCCCCTTGCGCCGACGCCAGAGCGATAGCGCGACGTCGAGCCCGATCAGCGTCGTCACGAGCAGGAGGCCGTGGGTCATCGACTGGTCTCTGCCCACCATCGCCTGTTGCACCGACTCGCTGATGATGAGGAGCAGGACGAAGTCGAAGGTCGAGATGTCCCCGACCGTTCGCTTGCCCGAGATGCGGAAGAGCAGGAGGAGCGCGATGTAGACCGTCGCGGCGCCGAACACGCTGTCCATGATCGCTTGCTCCTGGTGAGAACGACGGTGAGCGACGGTCCCGCGCGCCCAGTCGGGCACGCACGGGCAGCCTTACGGGTAAATGAATTGCCTGAACTCGTGGGAGGGACCGCCGACCAGACCCGCCCTCCCGGTGATCCGCCCGAAGCGCTCGGGCTCGAGGTCAAAGGTGACGGTCGCCCCGCGCCCGCCGGGTGTCACGCCGACCCGGTACAGGACGCGGTCTTCGGAGGCCGTCACCCGGTCGGGCGCGGGCACCATGCGAACGACCTCCGCGTGCTCGACGTACGTGCGGTCGAGCCACACGACGAGGGTGTCGCCGTGAAGCGCGCCGCCGTCGAGCGTCGCCTGGCTGACGTGCATGCGCAACGTCGTCGGCGCCCGCGCCCGCGCGACACGCTCATACTCCAGCCGGAGCCCGGCGTCTCCCCCGACGGCGGCGTGGCTGAGCGGGCCCCGACCGAACGCCCCGAGCAGTGCCGCGAGCACGGCGCCCAGCATCACCAGCCAGCCCCCTCGCTCGATCCGCCACCCTCGCCGCTCGCGCGCGAGGTCCTGGTCGATCTCGAGTTCGCCGACGCGGTGCGGCGCGCTCATACCTGCGCCGGCGGGCCGGCGGGCGACCCAGCGTTCCCGACTTCATCGCTCGGGATGACATTCCGTCGGCGCTGCCGGATCCAGCGCACCCACTTGACAGGTTCCCACCAGGAGGGAAGGAGCAGCGCCGCGAGAACGATGACGGCCCACACACGACCGCTCAACGGGGCGAGGTACAGCCGGCGGTTCACGAGCGGGATCCACGCACCAGCAGCGGCGAGGCCGACGGCGGCAGCGGCCCAGAGCGCGAACGGCGCGGTCACTCGCAAGCCCCGGTGGACGAGCGGCTCGCGCAGGGAGCGCATGTGCAGCGCGAGCACGATGTGGCCGATGAGCCACGTGGCGAACGCCGCCGAGCGTGCTGCCGCCGGCCCCGTGCCGGCACGCATCGCCCACCAGTAGACGATGAGCACCGCGGCCGCGAGCGAGAGGCCGCCGCCTGCGACGCCGAGTCCCATCGCCCGGTCCATGAATGGCCGCCGGGGATCGCGCGGCGGCCGCGCCATCACGTCCCCTTCCGGGGGCTCGACGGTGAACGTCGTCGACGCACCGAGGTCCATGAACAGCTCGAGCACGATGATCTGGACCGGCGCGAACGGCAGCGGCAGCCCGGCGAGCACCGCGCCGAGCGACGCGACGACGAGCCCCACCTTGGCCGCGAGGTAGTAGCGGACCGCCTTCTGCAGGTTCTCGAAGAGCACGCGCCCGCCGCGCACGGCGCTCGTGACCGTGGCGAAGTTGTCGTCGCTCAGCACGAGGGCCGCCGCCTCGCGTGCGACGTCGGTGCCCCGCCCGCCCATCGCGATCCCAACGGTCGCCTGGCGGAGTGCCGGGGCGTCGTTCACGCCGTCGCCCGTCACCCCCACCACCTCCCCGTTCGCCTGGAGCGCCCTGACGATACGCAGCTTGTGCTCCGGGGCGATGCGGGCGAAGATGTCGGCCGTCTGTACCGTCCGACGGAGCGCCGCCTCATCGAGCGCGTCCAGCTCGCGGCCCGTGATAACCGCGTGTGTGCCGAGGCCGACCTGCGCCGCGATCGCCCTCGCCGTCTCGGGGTGATCGCCGGTGATCATCATCACCCGCACGCCTGCGGCGCGGAGCGCCCGCACGGCCGCAGGTGCCTCGGGCCGCGGCGGGTCCTGGAGCCCGGCGAGGCCGACGAGCGTCAGGTCGGCCTCGAGCCGCGCCAGGTACGTCGCGTCTCGGTACGCCGAGTCCTCGGCGGGGGGGTGGCCGCTCGCGGCGACCTCGCGCTCGGCGAAGGCGATGACGCGCTCCCCGACCGCCGACATCTCCCGCTGCGCGGCGAGGAACTTCTCCCGCCACTCGTCATTGAGCGGCAGCTCACGGCCGTCGGCCAGCACGCGCGTCGCGCGCTCAAGCACCCGCTCCGGCGCCCCCTTGACCGCGAGCCGTCGCCTGCCGTCTTCGCCCGACCACTCGTAGAGCGCGGCGATCATCTTGCGGGTGTCGTCGAACGGAAGCTCCGCCAGCACCCGCAAGTCGTGCCGGCCGTCGAGCAGTCCCGCGCCCTCCGCGGCGGCGAGGAGCGCCGTGTCCGTGGGATCGCCCACGAAATGCGTCGTGCCGTCCCGCTCCCGCGTCACTTCCGCCTCCGTGGCCACCATGCCGATCGTCAGCAGCCGCGCTCGGGTATCGCGACCGGTCTCGCCGGCGGCCGCGTCCGTCAGTGGGCGCCGCACGCCATCCACGAACAGCTCGGCGACGCGCATTCGGTTCTCCGTGAGCGTCCCCGTCTTGTCGGTGCCGACGACGGTGATGCTGCCGAGCGCTTCGGCCGCCGCGAGCCGCTTCGTGATGGCGTGCTCGCGCGCCAGCCGGTAGGCGCCGAGCCCCAGGACGACGGTGATGAGGATCGGCAGCTCCTCGGGGATCGTCGCGAAGGCGAGCGTCAACCCATCGAGCAGCGCCTCGCGCCATGGGCGGCCCAGCACGGCGATCTCCAGCGCCGGGATCGCGACGCTGACGCCAAGCGCGATCCAGACGAGCCACCCCGCGAGTTGCGCGAGGTACTGCTGCAGTGGCGTCTTCGGCTCCCTGGCCGAGCGGACCAAGGTGGCCACGCGCCCGAGCTCCGTCTCGGCACCGGTCGCCGCGACGAGTCCGCGGCCGCGGCCCGCTGTCACCGTGGTGCCGGAAAACACCATGTTCGACCGGTCGCCCAGGGCGGCGTCGAGAGGCACGAGCGCGCGTGCGTCCTTCGTAACGGGAGCCGACTCCCCGGTAAGGCTCGACTCGTCCACCCGGAGCGCCGTCGCCTCCAGTAGGCGGATGTCCGCGGGGACGCGACGGCCGGCGCTCAGCACGACGAGGTCGCCGGGCACGAGCGCCCACGTGGGCACTGTCCGCGGCGCGCCGTCGCGGATGACCGTCGCCTCGGGCGCCGCGAGCGCGCCCAGCGACGTGACCGCGCGCTTGGCGCGCGCCTCGGTGGTCGTCTCGATCGCCGCGACGGCGATGATCACCACGAAGATGGTGACCGCATCCTCGAGCTTCCCGAAGACGGCGTAGAGCACGCCGACGACAATGAGGAGGAGGATGAGCGGCTCGGTGAGCGCCTCGAACGCCTCCTTCCACCAGGGCTCATCCCTACCCGGGGCCAGTTCGTTTCGACCGGAGGCTCGCAGCCGGCGCTCCGCCTCGTCGGGCGCGAGCCCGGCGCGCACGTCCGCAGCGAGGCTGCGTGCGACCTCGTCGAGCGGCACGCTGTGCGCGGCCGGTGTGGCGTGCGATCCCGCCCGCGCCTGGCCGCGTTCGCGATTCATCGCCGTGTCCGGTCGCGTCACGTCTGATGTCACGTCGTTAGCGCCTCCCGGTCCTTCTGCCCATGGTCGGTTGGGATGTTGCTGATCCGCCCGTCCCGCCCGTCCCGCCCGTCCCGGCAGTCCTTCCGTCTCTCGACCCACGCGTACAAGGTGGGCAGCACGAAGAGCGTGAGGAGCGTCGAGGTGACGAGCCCGCCGATGACCACGGTGGCGAGCGGCCGCTGCACCTCCGCCCCGGTCCCGTGCGAGAGCGCGACCGGGATGAAACCGATCGACGCCACGAGCGCGGTCATGAGGACCGGTCGCAAACGCTGGCGCGACCCTTCGAGCGCCGCGTGCCGGGCGGTGGCCCCCGTCTCGCGTGAGCGCTGCACCGTCGTGAGCAGCACGAGTCCGTTGAGCACCGCGACGCCGAAGAGGGCGATGAAGCCGATCGAGGCCGACACGCTCAGGTGGAGCCCGCGGAGCCAGAGCGCGGTGATCCCACCGACGGCGGCGAAGGGCAGGTTGGACAGGACGAGGAGCGCGAGCCCCCAGGAGCTGAGCGACACGTAGAGCAGGAGCGCGATGAGCGCGACCGAGAGCGGGACGACCAGCTTGAGCCTGCCCATGGCGCGCTCCTGGTTCTCGAACTCGCCGCCGTACGTCAGGAACACGCCGGTCGGGAGCCTGACGCCGCCCCCGACCGCACGCTTGACGTCGGCAACGAAGCCGCCGAGGTCACGCCCCTGCACGTTGGCTTGGACGACGACGAGGCGCTGCCCGCGCTCGCGCCGCATGAGCACGGGCCCGGGCTCGAGCCGGATATCGGCGATCAGCGAGAGCGGGATCCGCGCGCACCCACCCGTCTCCGACGGGCATCCGCCCCCCGGCACCGTGATGGCGCCCAGCGCTTGGGACGAGGCGCGGAGCGCTTCCGGGTACTGCACCACGACGTTCAGCGTGTAGTTGCCGTCCACGACCTGCGAGACGGGCGTCCGGCTCACGGCGCTCTGCAGCACCTGCTGCGCGACGGCCATCGGGATGCCGTAGCGCGCCATGGCGTCGCGGTGTAGCCGGACCTCGAGGTAGCTCTGCCCTTCCGTCGCCTCGACCTGCACCTCGGACGCACCCGGCACCCGGCCCACGACCGCCGCGACCTGCTCCGCTACGCGCCGGTTTTCGGCCGGGTCGTCGCCGAACACCTTGACGGCGAGGTCCGCGCGCACGCCACTCACCAGCTCGTCGAGGCGCATCGCCATGGGCTGGGTCATCCGGATCGCGATGCCGGGGACATGCTCGGCGAGCCGGCGCTCGATCTCTCCCTGGATGTCGTCCTTGGTGAATCCCGGCCGCCACTTGGAGCGCGGCTTGAGCATCACGAACACCTCGCCGCGGTCGACACCCATGGGGTCGCTCGCCACCTCGGGGCGGCCGATCTGGCTCAGCACCGTCGTGACTTCCGGTGTCATGCGGGCGACCCGCTCGACGTCCTGCTCCATGGCGACGGAGCGCGTGAGCGACACGCTCGGGTCGCGGAGCGCCTCGATCATGAGGGAGCCCTCGTCGATCTCGGGGAGGAACTCGGTGCCGAGCCGGGGAACGAGCAGGAGTGCGGCGACGAAGACGCCGAGCGCCACGGCGAGCGTCAGCTTCGGCCGCGCCATCGTGCGCTCGAGGAGCGGCGCATACCGGCTGTCGATCCACGCCGCGAGGCGGACCGCGAACCGCGATTCGCGCGCCCCCTTCCGGAAGACGAGCGTTGCTGCCGCCGGAATGAAGGCGAGCGCGAGGAGCAGGCTGCCGAAGAGCGCCATCGCGACCGTGAGCGCCATCGGCCGGAACATGCGCGCCTCCAACCCCTGGAGCGTCATGATCGGCACGTAGACGAGCATGATGATCAACACCCCGAACCCGATCGGGCGCCCGACCTCGTGCGCGGCCGCCATTAGGCGCCGCGACAGTTCCGCCTGGTCGGACGGCAGGTCGCCTCGCTCCTCGTCCTCGTGCAGTCGCCGCACGAAGTGCTCGCCCATGACCACGGAGCCGTCCACGATCATGCCGAAGTCGATCGCGCCCAATGACATGAGGTTGGCCGAGAGGCCCAGCCAGCGCATGCCGAGGAACGCGAACAGGAGCGAGAGCGGGATCGTCGCCGCGACAATGAGGGCTGCGCGGACGTTGCCGAGGAAGAGGAGGAGGATCGCGATGACGAGGAAGCCGCCCTCGAGCAGGTTAGTGCGAACGGTGCGGAGCGTCCCCTCCACGAGGTCCGTCTGGTCGTAGTAGGGGACCACCTTCACGCCGGGCGGGAGCGCGCGGTTAACCTCCTCCACCTGGCGGCGGATGCGGGTCATCAACTCGCGGCTGTTGACGCCGCGGAGCGCCATCACGATCCCGGCGACCACCTCGCCGCGTCCGTCGCGCGTGACCGCGCCCTGGCGGACCTCCGGCCCGTAGTCAACGTCTGCCACGTCGCCGACGGTGACCGGCACGCCGCCCCCGCCTGTACGAATGACGGTGCGCCGCACGTCGTCCGGCCCCGTCGGCTGGCCAACGCCCCGCAGGATGTACTGTTCGTCGCCGTGCTCGAGGTAGCCGCCGGCCGCGACACTGCTGTTCGCCTCGACCGCCTCGACGACGTCGCGGAGCGTGAGGCCGTAGGCGGCGAGCTTCTCCGGCGACACGGTGACCTGAACCTGCCTGACGATCCCTCCGAAGGCGTTGACCTCGACGACGCCCGGTACGCTCCTGAGCTGCGGCTTGACGATCCGGTCCTGGAGGGTGCGGAGCTGCATGATGTCGAGCCCCCCACCCTCGACCGTGTACTGGTACAGCTCCCCGATCGCGCCCGAGAGGGGGCCGAGCTCCACATCGACCGTGGGCGGCAACCCGGAGCGTGCCGCCTGTACCCGCTCCGTCACCTGAGTACGCGCGAAGTAGATGTCGACGCCGTCCTCGAAGACGACCGTGATCGACGAGAGACCGTAGCGGCTGAGCGAGCGGACCTGGGTGACGCGCGGGATGCCGTTGAGCGACACCTCGAGCGGGTACGTGACGAGGCGCTCGACTTCCAGCGGCGTGAGCCCCGGCGCTTCTGTGAGCACGTTCACCTGCACATCGGTGAGGTCCGGGAAGGCGTCGACCCGGAGCGTCCTGAGCGCCCACGTGCCCGCGGCCACCAGGGCGGCAACGAGGAAGAGCACAGCGGTCCGACGCCGGATCGCCCACGCGATGAGCCGGTGGATCACCGTGCCTACCCCTCCTGCTCGCCGAACGCCGCCTTGGCGAGCTCGGACTTGAGCACGAAGGCACCGCGCACCACGATACGCTCGCCCGGCGTGAGGCCACTCCGCACGACAACGAGGCCGGGCGTCGCGACGCCGGAGGCGGACGGAGCGACTTCGACTGTCCGCCGCTCGAACGTCCGGGGCGCTGTCTGCACGAACACGTACCGCATCTCCCCGTCCGTCACGACCGCGGCCTCGGGGACGGTCAGGAGGCCGCGCTCGGCGACCGCGCCGTCCGCGCTCACCGCGCCGACGGCCGCACGGAGTCGCACCGTGGCGAACATCCCCGGCTTGAGCTGACGTCGGGCGTTCGCGACGCTGATCACGACCTTCGCTGTGCGCGTCGTCGGGTCGAGCGCGTCCTTCGTGCGGACGACCCGGCCCGTGAAGGCGACGTCGGGGTACGCGGCCACGTGCACGACGGCGCCCGCACCGGCACGCACCGCGGCGAGCGAGCGCTCCGGCACGTCGCCGACGACGGTGAGCGTGGATAGGTCGGCCATCCGGAAGATCGGCGTGCCGGGCTCCACCGCGGTGCCCGGGAGGGCCTGCACGTCGAGGATGCTCCCGCCGAAGGGGGCCGGCACCGGCAGGGTGAGGGTCGGCTCGCCGCCCGCCGCCAGGCGCGCGATCGCCCCCTCGCTCGCGCCGCGCACGAGGAGTCGGCGGCGCGCCGCCGACGCGAGCGCCGCCGCGCCCTCGGCGTCCGGCGTTCCGGCGAGCTGCGCGGCCCGGCGCGAGGCCTGTACGAAGTCGCTCTGCGCCGTCAGGAACTGGGGGCTGCTCAGGTGGGCGACCGGCTGGCCCCGGACCACGCGCTCGCCCGGCGCGGCGGCCAGCCGCTCGATGCGGCCGGGCGCGCGAGGCGAAATGACCGCGACCCGCGTCGAGTCGAAATCGACCTGGCCCGAGATCTCGATCGCGCCCTCGGCCGCCGAGGACCCGGCCTCGACCTCGGCGGTCTCGATCTTCGCGGTCGCGTAGGCCGCCTCGGAGAGATGCACGCGGGCCTCCTGCCGGGCTTCTCTGGCCGGCGCACTCGTGCCGGGCACGTCGTCCGAATCGCCAGTCGACTTGTCGGAACCCGACGAGCACGCGAGCGCGGCGACCAGGAGCACGACCACCGTCGCCCCATGGTGCCGGACGGACGAGACGAGATCACAGCGGGAGTATGTCAAGGGTATGTCATCGGTCTGTCGGCGCGGCGGCGCCACGCGTGGCCGGGCCGCTGTGCAGTTCACTGGACGGGCCGAAGGCGCCGGCCAGGAGATCGGCGAGGGCATCGGCGGCATCGAGCCGGCTTCTCAGCCGGTCGGTCTCCGCGCGGGTGAGGGCGCGCTCGAAATCGAGCAGCTCGATGAGCGAGAGCTCCCCGCTTCGGAACGAGGCGAGGGCGGTCTCGCGCTCCTCCCGCGCGCCGCGCAGCAGCGCGGCGTCGAAGACGGAGAGCCGGGTCCGCGCCGCATCGTAGCGGTCGCGGGCGGCAAGCAAGTCCGCCCGGAGCGCGACCACGGCGGCCTCGCGCGACGCGGTAGCGGCCGCGATCTCGCGGTCGGCGGCCAGGAGTGCCGCGGTGTTCGCGCGCCGCGCGGTGAATGGGAGCGAGACCGAGGCGCCGAGCACGGGACCGAGCGTGTAGCGCCCCGCGTCGGGGGTGAAGCGCTGGACGCCGGCAAAGCCGGCCACGCGCGGGCGCTGCTCCGCAGCCGTGACGGCACGCACCGCCCGGGCCCGCGTGACCGCCGCCGCGGCGGCGCGGTACGTGGCCGACGCCGCGACGAGCGAATCGACGTCTGGGGCCGGCGGCAACGCAGCCGACGTCACCGGGTCGCGCCGGGCGAGCGAGTCCAGGAGCGCGACCACGACGCCGGCGCCCGGGTCCGCTGGCGCAAGGAGAGCGTCGAGCGCGCGCCGGGCGGCGAGCGCCTCGGTGACCGCGACCGCCTGCTCCGACTGCACGCGGAGGCGCTCGGTGCGGAGCCGCAGCACGTCGACGTATCTCGCCTGGCCCACGGAGAATCGCGTGCGGAGCGAGGAGTCCGCGGACGTGAGCAGGGCCTCCTCCGCCGCCCGCCGCCGCGCGACCGCCGCCCAGAGGACGGCGCGCGCGACGGCGCGATCCGCCAGGGCGAGCACGCGCCGCTCGGCCGCGATCAGCGCGGCCGCCTCGGCGTCGACGTCCGCCCGCGCCAGCGTGCGGGCCGCGGTCCGCCGTTTGCCGCCCAGGAACTCCTTCGAAACGTCCAGCCGCAGGGAGCCTGCGCGCGCGAGGGCGAGGCCATCGGGCACCTCCTCCGTCTCGGCGGAGAGGACGAGGGGTGCCGCCAAACCGACAGCTGCCGCCCGCGCGCGGGCGGCGTCCACCGCGGCGCGGCGGGCCCTGAGCTCCGGGCTCGAGCGGCGCACCGCGGCGTGGAGCGATTGCAGCGTCACACTGTCGGACGGCGTGAGGACCTGGGCGCCGATCCCGCCGCCGGAGAGGACGGACAGGATCACCACGCGTAGGGCGCCGAAGACCCTGCTCGGCGCCCATCGTGTGCTCCACAACGCGCGCGCGGGGCGCACGCTGCACGTGATCTGCACGGTGCGTGAGACGGGACGTGCCATCGTAGACAATTCTACGTGGCCAGACCGTCGCGGACGCTGACAACGGGATTACAGTTTTGTCAGGTTTGTCAGGTTCGTGCGCGGATCGCCCCTCCCGGACGCTGCCGCGGGGAAGCGGAGTGTCACGCAGGTGCCGCGACCGCCCTCGCTCTCGACCTCCGCGGTGCCGCCGTGGAGCGTCATAACGCCGCGCACGATCGAGAGCCCGAGGCCGGCGCCTTCCGAGCGGTCGGTGCACGCCGGCGGACCGCGGAAGTGTCGATCGAACACCCGCGGCAGGACTTCCGGCGAGATGCCGACGCCGGTGTCCCGGACGCGGACGACGGCGGCCGCGTCGTCCGGGCGTGCCTCGAGCGCGACGCGGCCGCCGGCCGGCGTGTGGCGGATCGCGTTCGTCACCAGGTTCACGAGCGCGCGGCGCAGCAGGACGCGGTCGGCCTCGACATAGAGCGCGTCCGGCACGTCGACCGCGATGGTGACTGCCCGATCGCTCGCCAGCGCGTCCATGAACTCCGCGACCGACGCGAGCTCGTCGGCGAGCCGGAGCGACGCCCGCTCGATGCTCGCCCGCGGGTCCTCCGCCCGGGCGAGGAAGAGCGTGTCGTCGACCATCCGGCGCAACCGATCCAGCTCCTCGAGGCCCGAGCTCAGTACCTCGCGGTACTCCTCGACCGAGCGCGCGCGTCCGAGCGCGACCTCCGCCTGTTGCCGCAGCACGTGCAGCGGCGTGCGGAACTCGTGCGCCAGGTCCGCGGAGAAGTACGAGAGCGCGGCGAACGCGTTGTGGAGCCGCCCGAGCATGTCGTCGAACGAGGCGACGAGCGCCTGGACCTCGGCCGGGGCGCCCTCGACATCGAGCCGCCGGTCGAGCGACCGCGCGTCGATCTGCCGCACGCGCGCGGCGAGATCCCGGAGCGGCGCCAGGCCGCGCCGCGCGATACCGGACCCCAACAGCACCGAGAGGAGGAGCGCCGCCGGCAACACGATCGCGAGCTGGCGGCGGTAGCCGCGCAGCACCTCCTCGTCTGTCCAGCGGTCGAGCAGCACCTCGACCGTACGCGGCGGTGCCGCCGAGATGCGCTGCGAGACGACGCGCCAGTTTCTCCCGTCGGGCGACCGCCAGGATCGGAAGCGCGGCCGGCCGGTCGCGGGCGCCGAACAGTCGGGCGGTGGCAGGACGCGATGCGAGAGGACCCCCACCGCCCGGCAGCTTTTGTCGAGCGTGCGCACGATCGGGCCCGTTCCGGCGGCACCGAGCGGGGCAGCGCCCGGCGCCGGCAGGTTGAGCCGGGCGGCAGAAAGCGTCTCGAGGAGCAGCTGGTCGTCTTCGCCCGCGAGGTCACGGGAGAGTGTGCGATACTGCACCACGATGGTGCCCGCGACCAGCACGAACGCCGTGGCCGCGTACCACGCCGTGAGCTGGGCCGCGAGCGACCAGCGCATTGATGGGGGCGCCTACTGGCGCACTGAGCGGGGCATCTAGCGCTGCGCCCCGCGGTCCCCACGGCCCTCGTCGGGGTCCGCGGTCTGGTCCGTACTGCGGTCCTCGAGGACGTAGCCGACACCGCGGATCGTGTGGATCAGGGGCAGCGTCCCGGCCGGCTCGATCTTGGTGCGCAGCCGGCGGACCTGCACGTCGATGACGTTTGTGTCGCTATCGAAGTTCATCCCCCACACGTGCGACGCGATGAGCGCGCGGGGCACGACCTCGCCCGCGCGCTCCAGCAGGAAGGAGAGGAGCGCGAACTCGCGCGGCGTGAGGTCGACGCGCCGGCCGCCGCGCTCGACGCGCCGCAGCCGAGGGTTGCAGACGAGGTCGCTGACCCGGTAGACGTCCGGCGCCCGCGCCGGCGTCCGCCGGAGAATCGCGCGCACCCGCGCGAGGAGTTCCGCGAACGCGAACGGCTTCGTGATATAGTCGTCGGCGCCGAGGTTCAGCCCGCGCACGCGCGCGTCGATCTCGTCCCGCGCAGTGACCAGGAGAACGGGCGTCTGGCGGCCGCTGCGACGCAACTCGCCGACGAGCGAGAAGCCGTCCCGGTAGGGCAGCATGACGTCGCAGATGATGAGGTCGTACACCTGCGCCCGCGCGGCGCTCAACCCGGCCTCGCCGTCGGGCGCCGTGTCGACCACGAACCCGGCCTCGCCGAGCCCCTGCCGCAGGTAGGCGGCGGCCTTCGGCTCATCCTCGACCACGAGGAGCTTCATGCCTGACAACCTACACCGCGCGGCCAGTCCGCGGGGAGGCAGGGCGCGTGCTTCCGCAGGTTCGCGGGTGGCCGGCGGCCAATCGGGGTGCCGGGCACACTGGCAGTCGCACGAGTCTCAGTAAACCCCCGGCTATTGTCTGCCGACTGACAATAAACGGGGGTCTATTGTCACTCAAGTGATAGCACCGTGGGGGTTGCATCGGTCGGTACGATGCCCGAATCCGCGAGCTCGATCCATGGTGGGCTGAGGAGGCGGATCTTGCCGTAGATCCACATCTGAAGCGGCGCCTGCCAGAGCCGTCTCAGTGCGAGCGTCGCATCGGCGTACGGCAAGCGTTGGCCCTACTTGTCCTTCATCTTCGCCCACGAGTCGCGGAGCGTCACCGTGCGGTTGAAGACGAGGGCACCCTCGCGGGAGTCCTCCGGATCGCTCACGAAGTAGCCCGTCCGCTCGAACTGGTAGCGCGTGCCCGGCGGATCCTTCGCCACACTCGGCTCCACCACTGCGCCCGGGAGCACGACGAGGGACGCCGGGTTGAGGACCGAGATGAAGTCCTGCCCTTCGGGGACGTCTTCGGGGTCGGAGACGGTGAAGAGGCGGTCGTAGAGCCGCAGCTCGCAGGGGAGCGCGTCGCGCGCCGACACCCAGTGGATCGTCCCCTGCACCTTGCGCCCATCGGGGGCGTCGCCACCGCGCGTGGCCGGGTCGTAGGTGCAGCGCAATTCGACGACCTCACCCGCCGCATCCTTGATCACGTCCGTGCAGGTGATGAAGTAAGCGTAGCGGAGCCGCACCTCGCGACCGGGGGCGAGCCGGAAGAACTTCTTCGGCGGGTTCTCCATGAAGTCGTCGCGCTCGATGTAGAGCTCGCGCGAGAACGGGACCGGACGCGACCCCGTCAGCGGGACGTCGTGCGGGTAGTAGGAGGCGTCGAGCTCCTCCGTGCGGCCCTCGGGGTAGTTGGTGAGCACGACCCGGAGCGGCTTCGTCACGCACATCACGCGCGGCACGCGCATGTTGAGGTCGTCGCGCACGGCGTGCTCGAACGTCGCCAGCTCCGCGCGCGCATCCTTCCGCGAGATCCCCGTTCCCTCGGCGAAGGCGCGGATCGCCTCCGGCGTCACGCCGCGGCGGCGCAGGCCGGCGAGCGTTGGCATGCGCGGGTCGTCCCACGCGCTCACGTGCCCCTCGTTCACCAGGCGGAGCAGCTTCCGCTTGCTGACGATCGTGTAGTCGAGCTCGAGCCGCGCGAACTCGATCTGCGTCGGCGGGGTCTCGAACCCCGCCTCGCGCACGAGCCAGTCGTAGATGTCGCGGTTGTCCTTGAACTCGAGCGTGCAGAGCGAGCGCGTGATCCCCTCGATCGCGTCCGAGAGCCCGTGCGCGAAGTCGTAGAGCGGGTAGAGGCACCACGCGTTCCCGCGCCGGTAGTGCGGCGCGTTCCGGATGCGGAGGAGGAGCGGGTCGCGCATGATCATGTTCGGGTGCGCCATGTCCACCTTCGCGCGGAGCACGTGCGCCCCGTCGGGAAACTCGCCCGCGCGCATGCGGCGCAGCAGGTCGAGGTTCTCCTCCGCGCTCCGATTCCGGTACGGGCTCTCCGTGCCTGGCGTCGTCACCGTGCCGCGCCCCTCGCGGATCTCCTCCTCGCTCTGCGAGTCCACGTACGCCTTCCCCTTCGCCACCAGCGCTTCCGCAATCTCGTAGAGGCGCTCGAAGTAGTCGCTGGCGTAGAGCTCCGCGTCCCACTCGAAGCCGAGCCAGCGGACGTCGTGCTTGATCCCCTCGACGTATTTGATGTCCTCGGTGAAGGGGTTCGTGTCGTCGAAGCGGAGGTTGCACCGCCCGCCGAACTCCCGCGCGAGGCCGAAGTTGAGGCAGATGGCGCGGGCGTGACCGATGTGCAGGAAGCCGTTCGGCTCCGGCGGAAAGCGCGTCGCTAGCGGGCGGCCGAAGCGGTTCGTCGCGACGTCGTCGGCAACCAGGTCGCGGATGAAATCTCTGTGGGCGGTGGTGTCGTGGGCCACGGGGCGTGCGCGCGTGAGATCGGTGTAGAGGTGAGCGAAAGGTACATCGGCACTCGGCACTCGGCACTCGGCACTCGGCACTCGGCACTCGGCACTCGG
>JBBJNN010000122.1:0-12050 GCA_037720885.1 Gemmatimonadaceae bacterium
GGCGAGATCGCGACCTGCCGAGCTCGACGAGCTCGACGAGCTCGGCAAGCTCGCCGCCACCCGCGGCGCAGTCACCAGCACCGAAGGCGCGCGCGGCGAGCTCGGCGCGCGCGGCACACCAAGAAGGCGCAGCTCTGCACCTCGGTCGCGCGGCGGCGAGGAAGACGCGAAGCTGCCCGCTCCAGTGCGTCGGTACGTGACGCAGAGCGCCTCGAGCGCCGGCGCAACGGGCGAGTTGCGCGCTCGCGCGTCCGCGGCGCGCTCGCATACGTTCCCGTGGAAAGGCTTCGCGGTCCCCGTGCGGCCTAGCGCCTTCGGCGGCGCGACGGCACTCAGGAGCGCCAGATCCATCGATCCATCACCGGCGCGCAGGATGGCTTGCGCGGCGCGCGCGATCGGCTCTGCGACGCCAAGCGCAGCGGCGAGGGCATCCGATCCCGCGTTGAGCATGTCGAGGTTCGCCTGTACTCGATCGAGCACAGGGCGGAGCACGTCCGGCGCGAGACGACCCGCTACGCGGCCCACTTCGGCGGCGAGCTCGGAGGTAAGCAGCTCCTCGACGGAGAGATCGCTTTGTGCGGCGCGCGCGATCGTCTCCGCATAGCTCGCGGCGCGTTCGGCAATGTCATTGCCTTGCGCGAGAGACTTCAGTGCAGCGAAGCCCGCATCCTGTAGCGCCTTGCCTTGCGCGATCGCGATGACCGCGTCATAGGCGGCTGCCGCCAGCACGCCGCCCTGTGCGCGAGCGACCTCGCGCCCGCCTGCCAACAGCGCCTCGCCGATCGCTTCGCCCTCGAGCAGACTCTTGCCGACGGCGCCGGCCATGCGGAACGCAGCGCCCGCGGGGACCGCCGCCAGCGCCGCATCCAGCATCGCGTCATCGATGCTGTTTCCCTCCGCGAGCGACGCGGCAGCGCCTAGCGCGGTCGCAACGCCGGTTCCGATGCCTGGCACGAAGGCGGCGACGGTCGCGATGCAGCGGAGGAAGATCGGGCCGCCTTCCTCGAGCCCATCGCGCAGGTCCTCGAGAAACGTGGCGCACCGACGGCACCACAACTCATCGGCCGCCTGTGTCGCGATCGCGAGCGGAAGACCTCGCGCGGTGAAGCCCTCGATCAGCCTCGCGCGGTTCTGCGCGGCCATCGAGGGGAAGACCGTAATCAACTGCCAGAGCGGCACCGGCCGATCGCCGTCACAGCACGGCACGCCGCGATAGAGCCGCTTCGGAGTGCTCACGCGGTCACCGCGTCAGCTTGTACGCCACCGCGGCGAGCGCGAGGGCGCCAACGACGCCGCCAGCGATCAGCACGTTCCTCGGGATCCCGTCCTCCTCGGAGGCCGTCCCTTTCGTCAGACCGGCGGCGCGGAACGCGTCGCACTGCGCTTGCAACGCCGCGGCGGCCGGCGAGTTGCGCGCGCGTGCGTCGGCCGCTCGGCTGCACACGTTCCACCCATCGAGCGCGCCCGCTGCCGAGGGGATCCGACGGAGGGCGAGGGGCGGCGGAGCCGTGCGGCCGAGAACCTCTCCCATACCTTCGAACTGTGGACGACCGTTCTTGTAGAGGATTCCAGCCACGTGGCACCCGACCTTTCAGCGTTCAGCCTACCGCGGAACCGCGGCGGGAGGAGTCATTGCCGGCGGCGAGCTCGGCGGCGGCGCGGCGGCCCTCGTCGCGAGGTAGCCCGTCGCGATCGTCGTAAGGGTCGCGAGGACGAGTGTCAGCACGCGGATCATGAAGTCGCGGCCGGCGCGGGAGGAGAGGAAGACCGCGAAAGCCGACGGCCCGCCGGGTGCGTCGTCCACGTCGCGGCCGTCCAAGGCGACCTCGGGAGCGGTGACGCCCATGGCGCTCGACTGCGCTTTGATGTGGTTCTCTATCGTCGCGACCTTCGCCGCGAGGACGAGCGTCTCGGCTTTCGCCGCGTCGGCCTCGAGCTCACTCACACTCACGCGACCCATGAGGGCATCCGAGCTTTTGAGCGGCTTCGCGAGCGGTGCCGGGGGCATCGAGCCGAAGGCGTGCCATTGGAGTTGGGCGATCGCCGATTCGTTGCGCTCGCCGAGCTCCAGCGCGCGACGGGAGAGACCGACCCCCGTCGCCATCTGGCCGGAGAGCGATCCGAACGCGCCTTGCAAGTATTCGAAAAGCGCGGGAGACACGCCGGGAGGTGGCGCGAGGCTTCCGGCCTCTCTGCGTGAGTCGGTCACGTCAGGTCGCGGCAGCGGCGGGGGCTTGAGATCCTCGGTGGTCATGTGCGCCCCGACAACTCGCGTTTCATCTGCTCATCGGACGCGGCGACCATCGACACACGGATCGCCTTCATGAGTTCTTCCTTCGTCGTGCCGCCCTCGATCGCCTCCATGAGCGCGTTTACTAGCTCGCCATGCTCGAGCAGAAACGTCCCCAACGCGAGGAAAAAGGCAGTCACCGAAGCCCCGCGTCCACAATGCATGCATTGTACACGTCCCAGCACCCAGGCCCGCCGTCGCGGTCAGTGCGGCAGTCGCGGCCCTTTTGCTGGCAGACCTCGATACGGATCGCGTCGTGCGCGATGGCGAGCCGTTCGGCCTCGGTGAGCGAGACGCAGCCGTAGAGCGCGGCGAGCGTCGCGAGCGCGGCGAGCGTCGAGCGGAAGACACGCATCACCGCACCATCGCTTGCAGCGCGCAGTCGGTCACCGGGGTCAGGGTGAGCGGCGTCGAGCTCGCGCGGATCTGCCAGCGACCCGACCGCGTGCGGATACCGACTGGGATCCGCACGGTCGATGCGTTGAGATCGCCAAGGGAGAACGTCATCGCCGGGATCGGCTGCACGCCCACCGAATCCAACTGGTCGTAGACGAGCAGGTAGCGCGGCGTCGCGCCCACCGCCGTCCCCGGCGCGCCTTCGACCCACAGCAATTCAGCTTCGGGCCAGTGGCCCGTGCCTGTGTCGAGGATCGTCGCGACCGTCGCGGGAAGCGTCGGAGGCGCCGCGTTGCTGATCAGAGGTCCGAGCAACACCCCGCCGAGCTCGGCGGGCGGCTCGTCCACCTGGTCAGAGGCAAGCACCGCGACGCGGCAGCGACGGAGATCCGGCGCGGGCGGCAGGTTGACGGCCGACCGGGCGGCGAACAACGTCACTTCGAAGGATTCGGCGAGGCACCGAGCGGCGACTATGCGCGAGCTCTTTGCCGGGATGTTCATGCCGCCCACGACAGCATTCCCGAGACGGCCAGAAGCCACGAGCGTCCGCACGCCAAGGACGTTGGCGTAGACGCGCACGGTCAAAACCGTGTCATGGAGAGAGAGTGGCGGGGGCTCTATGTAGACGTCGATCCCGCGCCACGGCTTTCGCGTCGAGTAGATCAGCGTCTCCGACGACTCACCGTAGACCACGGTCTCCGCGTGCGCTTCGAATCGCTCCGTTGTGAGCGACGAGGGCGGCGGCAGTGCGGCCGCGGGCGAGCTCGGCGCGGCAAAAAATGGCGCGGCGCCGCCCACCTCGCGGAAGTATGCGCCGGGCGGAGGCTTGCGACGGAACGGCGTCACGGGATCACCTCGTCAAAATACAACAGCACGGCCGACACGAGGATCGCGGCCTCCGTGTAGTTGCGGAGCCTGAAGCCCCATCGGGCCTTTCCGTTCACGTCGCGATCCATCGGGAAGGGATACCCGGCGCGCCCTGCCATCGCATGACACGGCGCCGCGAACGGAAGTACCGCACCGCCACTCTCGCCGCGACCATCCGAAATGATGTGCTCGTCGTCCTCGTCGGTCACCTCGAGCCCGAGGCCGGCGGCCGTCTCTGGCGCGCCGTCTGCCGTGGTCACAAGGATCCCCGTCACGCGACCCGCTAGTGGGAAGTCGAAATCGAAAGGACCGAGCGAGCCCGGAACGCCGGCGACAGCAGCCGGCACCATGACGCGCGAAAGGTCGTCGAGTCGAAAAAGCGTGCGGCGTGGGAAGGTGTTAGCCACGGGGCTTAGACCCGCTCGCGGCGGGCCATCTTCTCAGCCTGGACATCAGAGAGGAATGCGAACATCAGCGACGGTATCGCCGTCGCGACGGTATCGAAGTTCCTGTATCGCGCGTGCCACACCTCGTCCTTTGCAACGCGGCGCATCAGCGAAAACCAGTTCATATTTGCCCCAAAAAGGGCGTCGAAGGCCGCGAACGCCGGGCCGCGTGTCCCGTAGGTCACGAGCTCGCGCACGCCGTTGATGGTCAGGCGTAGCTCCGTGGATGCCTTCTTCGCTTGCAGGCCGGATCGCTCCGATCCGTACATTGCGATCACCCATCCCGATTCCAGGAACACGAGCGGCGTGGCGGCCACCTCGGTCGCCACGAGTGCCGAAGGTGCCACGGCCATCACCGCGTCTAGGTCCGGGACCTTGACGATGTTGGTTGCACCGATCTGGCCCATTTCGGCCACTTGGCGTTGGACCATCGAAACGATATCGGCGATCGGGTGCGGCATACGGAAACCCTCAAAAACGTTGGAGACCTACGGGCGGCGCACCGCGCGGAAAATCGACGCGGCCCGCACGCGCCGGAAGGAAGGAGATCCCGCGCGTGCGAGCCGGCGCCGAAGACGATCAGCCGTTGATCGACGGGAGCGAGATTGCCCAGTTGGCGAGTCGCACGCGAACATCCACGTATGTTCCCGGATCGCCGATGGCGGCCGGAGGCGTGAAGGCGCCGATCCCGGCGGCCGCGGCGCGCGCTGCGCCAGGGGCCTCCGTGATCGGGCGGTCCACGTTGAAATTCAGTCGGAAATTGCTGTCCGAGCCCTGCTGACCCGTCCAGAGGACCGGGCTATTGAGCTCGAAGAAGTTTCCCGCCATCGCGTTGCCGTTGTTGACGAACCCGATCGGCGTGCCGCCGCCGTTGTTGACGCCACCGCTCTGATTCTCGGCCGGGAGCTTGAGGACGGAGTTACCGACCCCCTGGAGACCGCCGCCGCTCGGCAAATGCTCGAGGCACGCAAGGGGCGATGTGTTCTGGCCGTCCGTGGTCATCGTGACCGCGCACTCGCGGACCACGCGCTTAATGAGCGCTACCTCACTGTCTGGCGTGAAGTACGCCGCAACGCCGCCGATGAAGATATCCGCGTTGAGGCGCGTCATGCCTCCGCTGAGCAGGTTCGTGTCGGCCATCGTCGCCGCGTTCGCCGCGCCCGCGGCTCCGGTGAAGCCTGCGCGAACGCGGTCCTCTCCGATCGCGTACGCGAACGCCTGGCGCTGCACGCCGGCGGCGAGGACGCCGGCGGCCGTGAACTGAAACCGCACGGTGCTCCAATACGGGGTGGTATCCACCTTTACCGTCTTGTTGCCGTGCTTCTTCAGGATGAAAGCCTGAATGACCTGAGGTAGCGCCTGCTGCTGCATTTGGAAAGACTCCGGTAGAGCAGCGGATCCGCTGCGAAGGGTTCACGAGACGCGAGGAGAGAGAGGAGAGGAGAGGAGAGGATCGCAGCGAGCTCGCCGAGCTCGCCGCGGTCGGATCAGCCGTAGCCGTACTGGTTGCCGCCGACGAATTGCTGCTGCCCTGCCTTGTAGAGACCATTGATCCCGTACTGCTCCGCTTCGGCGGGATAGAGCGCGTTGATCGTGCGCTGGTCGCCGTCGGCCGCGTACAGCGCAGAGATCGCCTTCGCGCCGCCGGCGGGCGGGGCCTTGTCGATCACCTTGCCGATCGCGAGGTAGAGATCCGTCCCGACGAGGGCGACGAGGCCGCCGCCGGCGATGCCTGCTCCGAGCATCGGAGAGGCGAGCGCGGCCACAGCGAGGCCGAGGGCGGTTGCAACGCCGCCGGCGATGTATCGGTTACGCTCGAGCGTCGCCATGCTCGGATCCAGTCGCTGCGTGAGCGCGAACGAGCCCGCGCCGAAGACGCCGTAGGCCGCGAGGCCTGCAACGCCAGCGAGGCCGGCCATCGCCCACGACGGGATCCCAGGGTTGCCCCTGCGGCGGCGCATGAACCCGCGGCGCTTGCCCTTGCGGCGGCGCTTCGGGTTGCTCACCACGGCGCGAGCCACGGCGGGATTCTTGCGGCGAGCTGCGCGCCGGCGGCCCGGAGCTCGGCGCACCCGGCGGGCGCTCGAGCGGCGAGCGGTCGCGCGTCGCTTGATTCGGCGCTTCGGCGCGGCCGTGCGGACGCGGCGCGCGCGGCGCTTCTTCGTGGTCTTCGCCTTCGCGCGTCGCTTCTTCCTCGCCATCGGGGATCCCTTTCGGTTACGGCGCAGTTTGGCCCGCTTCGGCGCAGGGTTTGCGACCTGGACGCGGATCATTTGTGCCACCCGAGGGATCCTAGCGGACGATCCTCCGATTCCACACGCTTTTTTTGTGCCGTGGTGCGCCACATGGCCCAGATGTGCCGGCGGCGAACCCTCGGCGCGTGGCTTCTACCCTACGATTCCGCGATCTTCGACCTTGTACGACCCGCCGTGGAGCGTGATCGCGCCCTTCGCGGCGCAGCGTGGCCCGCACCCACGGCACGCGTGCTCGAGGACCTCGGGAGCCGTGCCGCCGCCTTCGGCCCACTCGTGTACGTATTCCACGAGCTCACGATCGGCGCCCTTCCGCGTCGTGTAGATGATGCGCGCGCCGCGGCCGTGTGACCGGAACGGCCCCGGGGCGATCGCGCCGTTGCGGCAGTCGCCGCGGCCAGCTTTGCCCCAATGTGTACGAGCGTACGAGCGGCGCTCGGCGCGGCTCGAGGGTCGCGCGACCTTGCCGACGTAGACCACGAACAGTCGGCGGCGTTCGTCGTAGGACAGCACCGGCGCGACCTTCGTCTTCCACGCCAGCACGGTCCCGTCTGCTTGCTCGAGCGCCGTCAGGATGCCGAGCTCCACGAGGTGGCCGCTCGGCTGCGCTTGCGGGTTGAACATGCGGAGCTGACCGGATTTTTTCTTGCCTTGCTCCTCGTCGCCGTAGCCGGCCGGGCGCGGGCTCGGCGCAGCGGCGAGCTCGGCGCTCTTTGCCGCCGCGGCGTGAACTGTCGCCGCTTCCTTGAGCTCGAATTGCTTGGCCTTGTCGCGCGCGTCCGCGGCCGCCTTGCGAAAGTTCTTCGCGGCCTCCTTGTGAGCTTTGTTTGCGCTGCTTCGCGCATGCTCGACGCCAAGACCAAGTGACCCGCCACTGATGGCCGAATTGTGAAACTCCGCGGCCGCCTTCGCGTGCAGGCCGGCTATTTTTTCGTACTCACCGTGGTACGTGTTGAGCGCTTTTTCCAGGTACCCATTACCCGCGATCATGTGCTCATGCCCGCGGTGCGCGTGAGCCGCTCGAGCGGCTGCGCCGACTGCGCGCGCGTCGCTGCTGAAGCTGGGATCGTCGGAGTCGAACGAGCCTAGGGCGCGGGATCCGTTCGTCGTCACGACGTAGCGGGAGGGCCACCGGCCGCGCGCTGGCTTGTGATCGATGAGGCGGCCATGGAGTAGCTCCACGATCGCGGACTGCTCGTCCTCGCGCACTTCGGTCTGTGCGAGCGCGTGCGCCGGCCCGGCTTCGATGGCGCGTAGGAGCTCGGCAGCTGAGCGCGGGGACGGGCGACTCGCGCGGGCCATGAGATCGTCTATCAGGCGGCCCCATGCGCCGGCCTTCGTCGGGCCGAACGCCGTAGCGATCGGCGCTCCGCCGCGCCCATCGTCGGCACCGGCGCGGATATCTTTCCCAGCGCCGTCGAACGTGAGCCACACACGCGCAGACGGTCCGCCGATCTGCTGCGCATAGCGCAACGCCGTAGCCTCTTGCCGACCGTGCCAAGCCACCTCTTCCGCGGCGGCCTCTTCCTGCTTGCGCCTGGAGGCGGCGTCGCGCGCCGCGTTCGATGACACGACATCCGCCGCGTCGAACGCCAGTGACAGCGCTTCGATATCCAACGCCGTGTCGATCTGCTTTCGCTTCGATGCGTCGGGATCCTTTTGCTGCTGACCCCCCGCACGTTCCTGCGCGCGCTCCACCTTCGCCATCGTGTCGCGTATCTCGCGCTGCGATGCCGTCTCCGGCACCTTGCGCAACACCTCGCCCACCCTCGAGAGGTTCCCAAGCAACGCCACGAGGCGCGCGATCTCGTCGTCGCGCGTGTCGAAGATCGAAGACCCGCTAGGGAACTCGTCTACGTAGCCATTCCAGCCGCTTCGACTGCTTATCGCTTTGCCCTCCCATGGGAGGTGAGCGAACTGCACGATCTTGGTGGGCGTCGGCCGCTTCGGCATACGACGCGCGAGGCGTGCCCAGAAAAGCGCCGTCTCTGCGCTGCTGGTCATCTCTGAGGGCAAGAACTGCCCTTCGCCCGAGTCTCTGAACGCGTTGAGCGCACGCACGGCTTCGGTGAGCCACTTCGCAACGGCGGCGCTCTCCTTGTAGAAGCTGGAGAGGTTGACAAGAGGTCCACGCGCATCGCGGATTGTGTCGTCTTCGTAGCTACCCTTCGGGGCTTTCGCGAGACGCAGGTCACGTGCACGAGGGGCGCGAAGGAGCGTCGTTGGATCGAGACGCAGGTATCCGGGATTTCGCTTGAACATGGTGGCCTGTCCTCTTTCGTCGGTCGCTCCGTAACCCTCGGGCCGGCGCGCTGGCTCGAGCGGCGGGGCGACCGCGACCGACGGCGGCACTTCCGGCGACGCGGCCCACTTCATAGTGCCGTTTTGGTGGTCACCTACGTGACCCGCCTCGCGCTGGCAAAGCGCCTTCACTGGGCCGCGTTGGTGCAGCGCGTGACACTTGTCGACGACCTGGCGGCGACACTCGGCGAGCTCGCGCGCGGTCCGCTCGGCTTCGCTTTTCCAGTCGCGGCGCGCGGCCTTGCTGCCGTCGTCGAGCTTCGTGCGTCCGGTCCACAGATCGGGCGTGCGGTTCTCGGCGCGCTTCTCCGGCGCGACGTTCGGCGGGAGTGACGGCGGGTTCTTCCTGGGCTTGCAGCACTTGCAACGCACGACGGGAAAGCCGCGATCGTTGAGATCCTCGACGGCATCAGCGACGCCTGCGCCTTCGATCTTCTTCACCTTGCCGCCACGCTTCGCGGTGTTGACCATCGGGCACGATGCCGCGTGGAGTCGCGCCATATTTCCAATCGGTCCCGTGGTTTTGAAAAGGAGCACGAGGCCGGCATACTCGCCCGGGTCGCCCGGATTCATGACGCGCACACGCCCCGATCCGCCGCACTCGGCGCACTTGCGACCGGCGAGATCGGTTCCCTCGCCGCCACACACGTCGCAGACGTCCTCTAGCTCCTCGTCGTCCGCCGTGCCGTCGTCGACGTTCACGAGCTCGTGACCGGCGGCTTTGAGGTTCGCGATCCACTCGGCTTGGAGGTCAAGCGCGCGCTGGTCCGCGTCGGTCGTGTGCGCGACGCCGCGGCGTCGGAGCTCGGCGAGGCGGTGGGATGGATCCGACCCTTTCGCCGGGGGCCGTGGTCGGGGACCTCGGGACGTCACCTCGATCGCGACGTCGTACTTCGCTGCGTCGCCGGTGAAGATCCCGCGCTCGCGCACGGATCGAAACGAGTCTGGCGCCTGAAAGTGGCGTAGGAGCGTCTTCCAAAGGACGCCGCGCGAGCTTTCGCCGACGTACCTGACCGCGTGCGAGCCCGAATCGCGGATCGCGTAGACCCCGCTCGCGTTGATCGCCGTGTCGGCGATCGACGGGTTGAGATCGCCGCCAACCACGAGCGGCTGCCATTGCGGAGTAGCCATCAGGACAGCTTACCGCAGGTTCGCCGGGCTACTTCTTCTTCGATCCGCTGGTCTTCTTCTTCGCGGCTGTCTTCGGCTTCGGCCGCGCGCGAGCTCGCGACCGTCGAGGGGCGGGATCGACGACGCGGCGGCGCGGGCCGCTCGTCGGTTCCGTGCTCGCGGCGGCGACGGGGATCTCCGGCGGCGCTTCCTCCTCGGCGGCATCCTCCTCGGCGGCATCCTCCTCCTCCTCGTCGGCGACCGGCGGCGACGGGGCCGCCGGATCTGCGTCGCGCGGGAGCAAGCAACTGTGACAGCAGACGAAGTCGGGAGGGTTCGCCGCGCCGCAGCGCTCGCAGGTATCGGCGTGGGCGTGCTTGGTGCTCATTCCTCGAGCCTATCAGACTTCGTGCACGTCAAGCAGAATCGCCGACCCCATAAAAACAGACACCTTTCGCGGGAACGCTCGGGACTGCTCGCCGCCGTACGTGAGTCGCACGAAGTAATCCCCGTCTTCGTGCGCCGCGATCGGCCAGTTGGGTAGCGGCTCGTCTTCGACGGCGACCACATCGCGGAACCCGTAGCCCTCGGCTGCGCGCTTGATTCGCTCGAGCGTCGCGGCGGCCGCCACAGCGCCGTTTGCTTCCACCGCAACGAAGTACGTCCTCCCCGGGTGCACCGTCACTGCCTCGCCGAGCTTGAGTACGCCACGAGGGGCCGGCGGCGGCGGTTCGGGCGGCGGCGACCACACGCCGATCGGCTCGCCGCGGGCCATGAGGAGGGCGACGCCGATCGCAACGCCACACGCGCCGGCGTAGTACGGCCATGCGAGCGTCACGCGAGAAGGACCGCACGCGAGTAAACACCTCGGAGATACGCCTGCGATCGTGCGACGTTTGAGATCCTTACGCGGCTCATCTGGCCGCGGAAGGATCCCGCGCTCCCGTTGGCGATCTGGATTCTCTGCGTTGCTGGCGTCGCGTTCCACTGGAGCGCCCCAACCTGGCCCACCGTTTTCGCCAGGATCTCCCCATTGAGGTAGATAAAATCTTCGCCAGTTACGTGATTTCGGACGATCGCCGCGTGCTGCCATGTGTACTTGGCCACAGGAAGGATCACCGCACTGATAACCATGTTGTGGAAAACGTTGGCGTATACGGTACCTGCTAGCACCTCTACGGCACCGTTTCCGCTGAGCATGAAGCGCTCTGCGCCGTCGGACGACCCCGCGAGCATGCCAAGGTTCCCGGCATAGCTCCGGAACCACAGTTCCAGCGTCGCGCTGTCGCCAGGCAGGTCGTTAAACGCGCTTGTGAGCACGCTTCCGCCGCCGGTGATGAGACCACCTATGCTGTCTATGCCGAATTGGACGCACGGCCCGAACATTCCAGGGGACTGGTAGAGCGGGGTCTGCCCTACGATCGGCATCGCCACTTTGGTCGCTGAGCTCCCCGTGTCGGCGAAGCTGCCTGCGGCGTCAACGAGCTCCCACGCGTGCAGGTGGTTCGCGTCCAGCGCCGTCCCTCGAGCGGCGGCGATCGTAGTGGACGTGGGGGGCTCCGGCGGAGTGTCTAGCGCGGCTTCGACGATTTGCCCGGCGACCTCGAACGAGTGCCGGGAGGTGATCCGGCGATACTGACCCGCAACGTAGATGAACGTCACCGAGATCCCGCCGACCCCGAGGCGCGCTGTAGCCGCACCGTCGATCGTCGATCCGTTCCCGTCCACCGTGATCGCGCTCACTCCGGCGGCCCCGTCGTTGTCCACGACGGCGCAGCAGCAACCTTCCATCCCCGGCGTCGGGAGCCGCACGGTGACCGCGCCGCCGGCCGTTCTCGCGATCGCGAGCTCGTTGTCACGAACGTCGGTCACGGCACCGACGGGCGCGTTTCGCAGATTGAAAATGCGTCCCGTGATCGGATTGACGATGTGCAGGCGAGCCATCTAGCGTGGTCCTTTCACGTGATGACGCCCGCAACGCCGAGCTTCGCCAGCAGGCGCTGGTAGAGCGGGGCTCGTTGCGTCGCGATCCAGGTCTGCACCGCTGCGCCGTCGGCCGTCACCGTACGCGTCTCCAGCACTTTGCCAGCCGCGTCGACGAGCTCGTAACGGAGCTGAATCACGCCTGCTTCGAACTCCACGACGGCGCTTCGCAGAACGAGCGTTGTCGCTTGCTTCGGATCGAGCGTGAGGGGTGCGTTGAGAGCGGCCGGCGGCATGTTCTTTGTTTCCTTAGGCCACGGCGAACGCGGCGGTAAGTTGCTTGACCGAATTAAGCGAGAACTCGAACCACGCGCCTTGTCCTGCGGCCAGCGTGGCCGCTGGACCTACGTCGTTGGTGTCCCGCACAACCACGATCGTCCCGGCGGCGCCGGCGTTCCACACGTA
>JBBJNN010000122.1:12150-14017 GCA_037720885.1 Gemmatimonadaceae bacterium
CACGTAGAAGTTATGCGCTCCAAAGGAGTGGCAGGAGAACGCGTTTGTGTACCCGCGCCACGTCATGGAGTAGCCGGGATCGCCCACGTTCACGTAGCTTGCGCCGTCGTGAACATTGAGGAACGCCATGTCGGCGCCTGCCTGGCGAACCTTGATCACGTCGTTGTAAACGCCGGCGTTGGCCGCCGATGGCCCGAGGCGCAAGCAGTCGCCGGTTAGCGCCGGGTTGGATCCTATGCTCGTGGGCGCTGGGAGGACGCCGGTGGGGGCCGCGGGGGCCGCAGCGGCCGGACTGTCGACGTAGAGCTCCAACACCGGCCCCGCTGCACCGAAGGACCTGCGCGCAGCCAACCGGCGGAGCTGGTCACCGTCGAAGACGAAGCAAGCGGAAAGCCCCGCGGTTCCAAGTACAGCCGTCGCCGCGCCGTCGATCGTCGTTCCGTTCCCGTCGACCGTGATCGCATTCACCCCCGCGTTGCCGTCGAGATCGACGACCCCGAAGCACATTCCCGCAACTAGTGCCGACGGCGCCGGGAGCCGCACGGTGACCGCGCCAGCAGCCGTACGCGCGTTCGCCATCTGGTTGTCTGTGATCGTCGTCGCCACCCCACCCGGCGCCGTTTTCTGTGGTAAAATGCGTTCCGTGATCGGGTTGATCAGCGCAAGGGCGGAGGTCATGTCTGCGTTTCCCTCTTTGGCTTCGGCACAAACGCGCGGCGCCCGAGCTCCTCACACGCGAGGCAGAGCCGACGCGTGCACCACGCGCGCGTGAGCATGGCGACGCCCGCGAGGGAGATCAGCCAGCACACGATCACGATCGCCGCCCACTCAGACACCTTGCCGCCGCGCTTCCTCGAGCCGGCGCGCTCGCTTCCGATCGCGCTTGGCCGCGGCGGCGCGCTCCTCCTGCGTGGGCGCTCGACTGCTGAGGCGGTATGCGCGTTCGCCGTCCTCGATGACCTCGTTACAGGCGATCGCGCCGAGCGCGAGCAGCACTGCGACGGAGGGTGATCCTCCGCGGCGGATCACAGGACGAGGTCCGCGGTGGATAGGATGCGAATGATCGACGATCGCGGGATCGTGCCCCGAAAGCCGATGACCTGCGCGTCAATGCTAACGAGCGTCGGATCGGAGAGAAGCATTTCGACGACGCCGACGATCGCGGGAAGCGCAACGCCACCGGGGAGCGGGATCTTCGCGCGCACCGGATCGACGAGGACCGGATCGCCAGGCTTCAAGCCAGGGAAGAACCCCGCTGGCTCGATCGGGATCGGGAAGCCCGGGATCGTCGGAGAGCTCGGCGCACGCGGCGCCGGCTTCTTCGTCAATGCCACGATGCCGACGACCGCCACGGTAGCGAGGCCAATGGCGCCAAGGATGATCGGTAGGTTCTCGTCACTCATGGGGGGCACCTGGAAAGGGCGTAGAGAAGGCCGAGCGCGAGCGCTGCGGCGCCGAGCGGGAGAACGAGATCAGAGGCATGGACAGCCGTCGGCGAGGCGGGTGCAGCGGGCACCGGAGGCGAGGGGAGGCCGGGGATCGGCGCGGTGCCCGGCGGCACCCACCCCGGCGGGATCTGCATCCACGGGAACCCGCGGAAGTCCTCGGCGAGCTCGCCGAGCTCGCCGATCGTTTTCACCGAGTAGCGGCGGCCCATGGGGGGCTACTTCGACAGGACCCACCAGAGCGCGCCGAGGGCGAGGGCGGCGCCGCCCACGATGGCAACCGTCTGGAGAGTGTCGTCGCTCGAGGTTTCATCTACGACGGGGTGCACGCCCGGTGCGGGTCGGAGGCCGCCAGGCACGCCGCCGGGGTTGACGGGGATCACGCCGCCGGGGATCGGCAGAGGACCACCGCCGGCATTCTT
>JBBJNN010000123.1:0-13937 GCA_037720885.1 Gemmatimonadaceae bacterium
TCGGATCGCTCGGCGATGATCGCGTACCTGCGGAGCCTCGACACGAACAGCAAGTAAAGCAGGTACAGCAAGGAGGTGCCGGGAGAGCCGTTTCTCTTTTTCACTACGCCTCCGGCCAGCGGGCGGAAGTGCCCTGCTGGTAGTCAGAGTGACGCGCCTTTCAGGCCTCAGGGGACGTGCATCGTGCCGGGCGCTCCCGGTCACGATCTGCACGCGCCCCGAACGAGACCGCACACTCACGCCCGCGCGACCTATGTTCGGTATTGCCTGAGTCGCGGCCGCGCCCTACATCCCTGGTCGGGTCTGCGGCTCCGCGGGCTTCGACGACATCCCCACAACGGATCTCGGCGGGGTTCGGCAGGGCAGATCGAGGGGGCTCGCTCCCGACAACGCGACAGGCCCCGGACTTCGAAGTCCGGGGCCTGTCGCGTTGCCGGGCATGTCACGATGAGACACGATCAGGCCTTCCGGCGGTGATCCCGCGGGGTCGGACGCGGTCGCCACTCGCAGTCGCGTCCGGCGGCGCGACGACCCGTCAGTCAAGCATGTGCGCTGGCACCTTGCCGCCGTTCGCCGCCATCTGTTGCATCACCTGCTTGTGCAGCCAGATGTTCATGGTCGCGCTGTCATTCATGTCGCCCGTGTAGCCGAGCTCCGTCGCGAGCTCCTTTCGCTCGGCGAGGCTGTGCTCCATGCCGAGCAGCGACATCAGGTCAACGATCGAGGTGCGCCAGTTACTCTTGTGGCCGCTCTTCGCCTCGAGGTCCATCATGATAGCCTCGACGTCCACCGGCGCTGGCGCCCTGCTCGGGGAACTCCCGCTGGCGCCCGACGCCGGCGCGGCGCTCGCCCCGCCGCCCATCGCGGGCGTCGAGCCAGGCGCCGTCGCCTGGTGGCCGGTAATCTTGGACCAGATTTTCCCGAAGATGCTCATGCGATATCTCGTCGTGAGAGGGTGAAGGAATCGCTCTGCGTGGATAAGCATGGGACCGAGCCCCCGGCTCCGGAAGGGCGAGAGCAGTTCTCGGCAGGGTGGAGAGCTTCGGAGGGCCGCTCAGCCACCTCCCGCCTGCGGAGTCCGAAGCCCAGCATCACCAGTGTCGGGCAGGCCCACTCGCCGCCTGATCGCTCACGCCACCAAGCCTCGGCTGAACCCGGGGCGGACGAGGAGGGCAACGGCGCGTGCCCCCGCGCCCAGCGCGATGCGCACACCGAACTCGCGCGCCCG
The DNA here is from genome assembly GCA_037720885.1 of Gemmatimonadaceae bacterium. Lineage (GTDB taxonomy): Bacteria > Gemmatimonadota > Gemmatimonadetes > Gemmatimonadales > Gemmatimonadaceae > JACMME01. The sequence goes on from JBBJNN010000123.1 coordinate 1,229, forward strand.
CTGCGCGACGAGGTACGCGAGTACCGCGTAGAGCCCGGCCGCGGCCAGGACCACCGCGAGCGCGCCGAATAGGCTCGCGACTGCGGCGATGGTACCCCAGGCTCCAAGCTCGCGCCGCACCACGGCCTTCATCGGCTCGGCCGCTACCACCGGCAGCCGCGGGTCGAGCGCACGGACCACGTCTCGCGCCACCGTGACCGACCGTGAGCGAGTCCGCCCGCCTTGAGCACGCCCGCGACGTCCACGCCGCTGACACGCAGGGCGGGCGCGAGCCCGGCGAGCACGCTCGTGAAGAGCACGACGGCGCACGCGAAGGCGAGCACGCGCCCGTCGATGGGGACATCGACTTGGAACTGGAGACCGAACAAGGCGCCGAGATCCTTCGCCCAGGCGGCGAGCACGAGCCCGAGGATGGCGGCCGCGGTGGCGATGCCGAGGCTCTCGGCGAGGAGCTGGCGCACGACGCGCGAGCGACTGGAAGAGGGCAACTGCGGCGCGACGCTCCGCGCGCCCGCCGGGCCCGACGCCGAGCGGCTGGACGACGACGCGCGCGCCACGGCGCTCCTCCGGGTGCGCGACGGAGAGGCGCCCGGCCACGAGCGTCGCCGTCCGGCGGGCGCGCTCGAGCGAGACACCCTCGCGCAGGCGCGCGACGCTCCACAGCCACGTCCTCCCTCGCGAGGCGAGCACGTCCCCATGTGTCCGCGCCGGGAAGATGATCTCCGCCGCCATCATCGGCACCCAGAGCTGCGGCGCGCCCCGCTCGGGATCCGTGGGCTCATCGCCATCTGTCGGTGGCCATGGCGGCGGATCAGACGCGAGCCGAATGGGCCCCCGCCGGAGCGTCATCCCGACGAGCCGCGCGCGAAGTCAGCGCCGCTGCCACGGCTCCTGTGATACCGCTGAATGGGCTGTGGCGTCGGAGGCGATCGGAACGCAACACGATGGTGTGTCAGGACCGCGAGTATCAGGGGGCGCACGACGACCGCGGGCGCTCGCTCGCCAGAGCGTTCGTGACCCCGGACGATCTGCCACCGTCCTTCGCATTGGGGGTTGCCGAGTAACCGGGCTCAGCGCTTCTTTCTGGACGCATTTTGGGTCCTCTTGCCGTCAGGAGCGTCCGAGTTGCTTGCTCGCGTAACCTGCTGGGTGTCGTTCGGCCCGTGGCGCGGAACGCCGTGATCGGCAGGGCGACTGCGCGCCTGCCCACACGCGGGCTGTCACTCGGGCAGCGGCTCCCGCTCCTCATCTCGGCGCTGCTCGTGCTGGTGCTCGTCGGCTCATCGTGGGCGGGGTACGCAGAAGTGAGGCGAGCGACCCACGACGCGGCGGTCGAGCGCCTGCTCCGCGTGGCGCGGCAGCTGGCGGACGGATCGCAGGGAACGGGCGCCGCGCGTGCGCAGCTTCTACGGAACGTGACGTCGGATGATGCGCTGCGCTCCGCCCTTCGCGCCGCCCGCGCTGCCTCGGCTCCCATCACGCTTCCGCCCCCAGCGCTCGCGGTCCTGCGACGGCTCGCCTCCCCTCTGGACTCGACGCTCGTCCTGGAGCTCTGGGACGCGGAGTTGCGCCGTCACCCGGTGATCGGGCCGGAGGTTTCTGCCCCGCACGCCGAACACGCTCGGTCGCTCGTGCTCGGCCCCGGTGCGAGGGACTCCATGCGCACGGGGGCTTTGTACGCCGCCGGGGACAGCGTCTTCTTCTGGAGATCGGCGCCAGTGACCGACGCGAGCGGGGTGCTCGGGCACGTCGTGAGCCGGCACCGCATCGCGATGTCCGCTCGGAGCATGGAACAGTTCGGGCAGTTCTTCGGCCGGGAGCTGAGCGTGTACGTGGCGGATACGATGGGCGGCGTGTGGTCCACGTTCGCCGGTCGGCCGCTGCCACCACGAACCCGGCTGCGCGACACGACGCTCAAGCTCTTCGAGTACGAGCGCGCGGATGGACCGGCCGATGTACGCGGCACGCAGATGGCCGCGCGCGCCTGGGTGCGCGGCACGCCATCGGCCATCGTACTCGAGATGCCGCGGTCCGCGATCCTCGAGCGCCCTCGCGCTTTTCTCCGGCGCGTCGGGCTCGTCGGGGCGGTCATCACCCTGCTCGGCGCTGCGGCCGCCTGGGTCCTCAGCCGACGAGTGACGCGCCCACTCGGCGCGTTGACGACGGCGGCCGAAGCGATCGCGGCGGGCGACTACGGCCGGCGCGTGGAAGTCACGCGCGGCGACGAGATCGGGCGGCTCGCCGGCACGTTCAACGCAATGGCCGGACGGGTGGCGGAGACGAGCGCGACGATGAAGGATCAGGCGGCGCAGCTCGAGGCGACGGCGGCCGAGCTCGCGACCGCGAACGACGAGCTTCGCGTCGCCAACGAACGGCTGGCTGGACAGACGGCGGCAGCCGAGTCGGCGCAGCACGCCGCCGAGGCGGCACGCGCGGAGGCGGAACGAGCGAGCCAGGCCAAATCGGATTTCCTGGCCGTCATGTCCCACGAGATCCGAACGCCCATCAACGCGATGGTCGGATACACCCAGCTCGTCGAGATGGGGATCGCCGGGCCCGTGACGGATGGGCAGCGCACCCAGCTCGAGCGCGTGCGCGCGAGCGGGCAGCATCTCCTCGGACTCGTCAACGAGGTGCTCGACCTGGCCAAGGTGGAGTCGGGGGAGCTGAGTGTACTGCACGAGCGGGCGATCGCGGCCGATGCGGCCGACGCGGCGCTGGCGCTCACGCGTCCGCTGGCGGCGGCGAAGGGGATCGCGATCACGGTACGATGCGGCGGCGCGCGGCACGCCGCGTATCTCGGTGACGAGCAGCGAGTCCGACAGGTGCTGGTCAACCTCGTGTCGAACGCCATCAAGTTTACCAACCCGGGCGGGCGCATCTCCATCCGGTGCAGCACTGGCGATCAGCCCGGCGACGGCGCCGAGCCCCAGGAGCTGCCCGGAGGCGGGCCGTGGACGAGCGTGAGTGTGGAGGACACGGGCATCGGGATCGCGCCCGAGCAGCTCGCGGTGGTGTTCGAGCCATTCGTGCAGGCGGAGAGCGGGCTCACGCGCTCGCGGGGCGGAACGGGACTGGGCCTCGCCATCAGCCGGCGCCTGGCGCGGCTGATGGGTGGCGACGTCACGGTGCGGAGCCGGCTCGGTGAAGGCTCGCGCTTCACGTTCTGGCTCCCGGCGGCGGGAATGGAGCATGCCGGCGCGCGCGGCCGTGCGTCCGGCGAACAGCGCGCCGCCGCAGCCTCGACATGGGATGAGGCGGCGCGGCCGGAGGCGGCCGGAGCTGCCGCGCTCGGACAGACGCTCCTCGATCAGCTCGGCGAGATCATGCGAGCGTTCGTCACGCGTCTGCGCGACGAGCCCATCATACCGCACGCACGGACGCTCACCGACGCCCAGCTTCGCGACCACGTGGGGACGTTCCTCGCCGAACTCGCCCATGTGCTGATCGTGCTGGAGGTGGCCGGGCCGGAGCCCACGGCGCTCTTACGCGACGGGGGGGAGATTCAGCGCGCGATCGCCGAGCGACATGGCGCGCAGCGAGAGCTCCTTGGGTGGACAGAAGCGAACATCCGACGCGAGTTCGCGCTCCTGCGCGAGGTCGTCGAGGGGGCGTTGAACGGTGGAGCCGCGAGCGCCGGCCGGACACGCTCCGGCGCACGCGTGGTGCTCGCCCGGCTGTTCGAGCAGGCGGAGCGCGTCAGCGTGCAAGGTCTGCGGCAGGCCACGCGCATCAAGAGCGGGTAATCGGTCGGGCGCGCAGACGCGGCGCACGCGGCTCGGGCACCGACGTCAGGGCTGGGCGCGTCCCCAGGCCAGCACGACGCCGCGTTGCCCGGGCTCCACCCGCACGGGGCCGGCCAGCGTCTGCGCTTGCACGGTGCGCGCGAGGACGGTGACGGGCGAGCCACTTCGGATGCGCAGCGTTGGCGTGCCGAGGTACATCGCGGTCCCGCCGATGTAGATCGTGCGCCCCGACCCGGAGCACGCGGCGCGCGCTTCGTCGCCGGCCGTCAGCTCGGCCGTCAGGCCGTCCGTCGGCGAGGTGGTCGCCTCGATGGTGATCCGCGTGGGACTGCGCGTCGCGTCGCCCGCGACGATCAGCTCGATGTGCGCCGGCCCGCCAGGCGTGCCGGCAGCGTCGCCCGGCGCGGTCACGCAGAATCCGTGCAGCATGGCCATCGCGGAATCCATCATCATTGACCCCATCTGCATGGCGCCCGTGGGCATTGGGGCGGCCTGCGGTACGGAGCGACCACCCACGGCGGCCGTGCTGTCGGCTGCTCGCCCGGACTCCGGAGCGCCCGAGCAGGCGCCGAGTGTGAGCGCGAATACGAGAGCCGTACTGGTAGTGGCGAGGGGATGGGGGCCGCGGCGAGCGAAGGACATCGTCATGGAAGAGGTGGTGTCAGACCGGGGTGGAGGTCACGTCCTGCCGATACTCGAAATGACAGCGGTCGCGAGGCGCCCGCCAGAGGCGCGTCTGCACGCGAGGATGCCGCTGCAACGCTACGATACGCGCACGGTCCCGGTGGTAGGGCCGAACAGGCGGCCGTCCCAGACGACATCGAACGTCGGAAGCGGCCGAATACGCGCTGCCTCGCGGTGGCCGGGGTTGATCACGTAGTTCCACTCGACGGGTTGACCGGGCACCGACGGCACCTGCAGTACCGGCGTCCGCGCCGCAGCGACCCAGGCGTCGCCGTAGTCGCGGGCGACCTGCGAGCCATCCGAGTCCCACCCCGGGTGGGCCGTCGGATCGAACCGCTCGACGCGAAGGTTGTCCGGAATGACGATGGCCGCCGCGTGATGCGCGCCGGGAAGCGCGAGGCGGCCGGCGTGCACGAGCTGTTCGAGAATCGCCGTCGCGTAATGCTCGGCTGCGTAGATGACCGCCACGCCCGGCGACGACCACCGGCCGCCATTGAGCACACTGCCACTCGCATCGTAGACAACATATCGCTTCTTCGCGACGCGATAGACGACTGCCACGCTAGACGGGGAGGCTGTGCTCGAGCTTCCAGAGCAGCTCTTCAACGCGGCGGGCGCCAAGCTCGGTCGCCCCCACGTCGAGCGGTGCTTCGCCGTCGAAGTGGGGGTGTGGCGCGGTCAGCCAATCAAGCGCCGTCTGCTCCGACTCCCACACCTGCTCGGCAAGCGCGACGAGTCGCGCGACACGCTCCAGCCGCTGACTCTCCTCCGCGCTCAACACCCCAGACTCCTCCCGACGCTGGAGAGTACTCCGCGGCGCTATCAACTGTTCGACGCGGCGTTGATGTGCTGCCGGAAAGCGCTCGGCGACCTTGTAGAGGCTGCGTAACGGGAGCCCCTCGCGCACGACGCGGCTCAGCTCCGGCAGCGTGCGCACCTGAGCGCGCAGCACTCCCGACCCTCCCAGCTTTCCGACGACCGCGTTGATATCCGGGTATGTCATCCCGCCCTCCGGTTGCCCGTATGGGTAAAATAGTAGCCCAATCGGGCGCACTTCGCAAGGACGGTTCCCCGTGCGGGTTTTCAACCTGGGGGTGCGATCTGGCTGCCGACCGGCGGCTAGCGTCCCGCTCGGCCGGCCGTATCTTCGACCCCGGTCCCGGCGCCTCCTCACTTGCGGGCGGCGGGCCGTCACTCTGACACCGCGAAGGACTGCCATGCGCACACGCCCCGCACTCCTGCTCATCGCCGCCGCCCTGCTGGCCGCTGTCCCCGCCGCACCTGCCCAACCCCGCGCGCAACGCGACACGCAGCTCGTCGCGCAACGGTGGGCCAAGGAGCGCGAGCTCCAATCGCTCGCCGTCGTCGAACGCAAGGTGATGGTGCCGATGCGGGACGGGGTGCGCATGGCGGCCGACATATACCGGCCCAAGAACGCGCAGGGGAAGGTGCCGGTCGTCTTCGTCCGGACGCCGTACAACTTCAATTTCTGGGACGTCCGCAATGGCGCGCCGTCCGACATGACGGCGCAGCTCGATGCCGTGAAGCGCGGCTATGCGTATGTGGGAATGAACGAGCGCGGGCACTTCTTCTCCGAGGGGAGCTACGACATCCTCGGGCCGCCGACCACCGATGGCTACGACGCCATCAAGTATTTGGCCGAGCTGCCGTGGTCGAATGGGAAGGTGGGGCTGATCGGTTGCTCGTCCACGGCCGAGTGGCAGATGGCGGCCGCGGCGATGAACCCGCCGGGCCTGGGCGCGATCATCCCGCAGGGATTCGGCGCGGGCGTCGGCCGCGTGGGGCCGTACTACGAGCAGGGCAACTGGTATCGGGGCGGGGCAGTGCAGATGCTCTTCATCGCCTGGCTGTACGGCGAGCAGAATCAGGTCCGGCCGATGTTTCCGCCGAATACTTCGCAGGACGATCTCATCCGCGCCTCGAAGTCGTTCGACCTCTCGCAGCAAGCGCCGCCCGTGGACTGGGCGCAGGCGCTCCGGCACCTGCCGGAGCAGGACATCATGAAGGCCGTGGATGGGCCGCGCGGCGTCTTCGCGGACTCGATGCCGGGCCTGTCCACGGGCGGCGCCATGATCAAGCGCACGCCGAACGACTCCGCATGGTACCGGGGTGGCCTCTTCCACGACAACATGACGATCAGCACGCCGGGATTGTGGTTCATGTCGTGGTACGATGTGTCCGTTGGGCCGAATCTCGCGACGTTCAACCACGTGCGGAAAACGGCGAGGCCGGAGATCGCCAATCAGCAGTATGCGGTGATCGCTCCCACGCTCCATTGCTCGTACAAGCGCGCGACGGAGAACACCGTAGTCGGCGAGCGAAGCGTGGGCGATGCGCGGCTCGACTACGACGCGCTCACGTGGGGGTGGTTCGATCACTTCCTGAAGGGCGAGCGGAACGGACTGCTCGACACGCTCCCGCGCGTGCGCTACTTCACCATGGGCAGCAACAAGTGGCAGACGTCGGATACGTGGCCGCCACGCGGCGCGCGGCCCGTGACGTACTACCTCTCGAGCGGCGGGAAGGCCAACACGCTGAACGGCGACGGCCAGCTCACCACGACTCCGCCGGCATCGGACCGGCCCGATGCCTTCACTTATGACCCGAAGGCGCCCGTCCCCTCCTACGGCGGCAACGTCTGCTGCACGGGGAACGCGGTCATCGGTGGTGCCATGGACCAGCGGAAGATGGAGGAGCGCCCTGACGTCCTCGTCTACTCCACCGAGCCGCTCAAGCAGGGCACGGAGGTGAGTGGGCCGATCGAGGTATCGCTCTTCGTCTCGACGGACGTGAAGGACACGGATTTCACGGTGAAGGTGCTCGACGTCTACCCGGATGGCCGCGCATACAATCTCGACGAGACGATCCAACGCGCGCGCTACCGCGAGGGGTACGACAAGCAAGTGATGATGGAGAACGGGAAGGTCTACAAGGTGACACTCGGGCCGCTGAACACGAGCAACTACTTCGATGCCGGCCACCGTATCCGGATCGAGATCTCGAGCAGCAACTTCCCGCGCTTCGACCGCAACCTGAACACGGGTGGGCGGAACTACGACGAGACGGAGAGCGTGGTCGCGCACAACAAGGTGCACCACTCGAAGCAGTACCCGTCACAGCTCAAGATCACTGTGGTGAAGAAGCCTGCGACGACCGCCACTTGGTAGGGCACCCGTCCGACCCCGCCGCGCGATTGGCGCGGCGGGCTGCCCCTCGGCATTTTCCTCTCCCATGGAGAGCGTGCTGAGGACCGAGCATCCGGCCGAACTCGCGTCGGCCCTGGCCGAGCGATTGCGCGTGGCGAAGGAGGATCTCGTGCGGCGCTGGCTGGATCGGATCAGCGCGCGCGTTGCCCTCAATCCGCAGCGGGTGTTCCCGACGGAAGAGCTGCTCAACCACGTGCCGTTGCTCATCGACGGCGTGGCCGACTACCTCGAGCATCCGGACAAGGAGCTCGGCTCCGAGGCGCCGGTCGTCGCCAAAGCGATGGAGCTCGGCGCGCTCCGGCATGGGCAGGGGTTCGACGCGTACGAGATCCTGAAGGAGCACGAGATTCTCGGCGGCATCCTGCTCGGGTTCCTCGCGGACGTCGCGGATGAGCTGGAGCAGCCGGCCTCGCGGCGTGAGCTGATCGCGTGCTGGGGACGGGTGTCGCACGCGGTCGAGCTCATCCGTCAGGCGACGCTCACCCACTTTCTCCGCCTCTCGGCGGAGCGCGTGCGTGAGCGTGAGGACCGGCTGCGGCGCTTCAACCGTATGGTGTCACACGAGCTCAAGAATCGCGTGGGTGCCATTCTTGGCGCCTCGAGCCTGCTGCCGGAGCCCTGGCTTCAGTCGGAGCAGCGTGAGCGCTTCTACCGCATCGTCCAGGAGAACGCGAACGGACTGCAGCACGTGCTCGAGAATCTGGAGGCGCTCTCACGCCTGGAGTCGGACGCGCGGCAGCGCCGGCACGTGCTCCTTCCGCAGGTGGCGCAGGAAGCGGCGCGAATGCTGCGCGAGCCCGCGCAGGCGCGCGGGGTCTTCGTGCGGATCGCGCCCGGCATCCCCATGGTGGAGGTAGACGCGGCGGCGGTGGAGCTCTGCTTCATGAACTACATCTCGAACGCCATCAAGTACTCGGATCCGGCCAAGCCCCTGCGCTGGGTGGAAGTCGAGGGCGAGCTGCGTTTCGGCGCGGGGCCCGAGAAAGGTGGCGAGCTCGTTGTCCGCGTGCGCGACAACGGGATCGGCGTCGTCGACGATGCGCGCGCGCGCCTCTTCGAGCAGTTCTATCGCGCGCCAGACGTCACCGTTACCGGCGTGGAGGGAACCGGGCTCGGGCTCTCGATCGTGCGCGAGACCATCGAGTCGCTCGGCGGGCGGGCGTGGGCGGAGTTCCCAGCGGAGGGCGGCGCAATCTTCGCGTTCGCGCTGCCGTCGCGCCGCGAGGAGGACGCCGCGGCCGCGGGGATCCGCCGCGCCGAAGCGGCACCCTGACGGACCGCGGCCGCCGCCATCACGCGGCGGCCATGTCCTCGCGACGGAGCCCGAGCGCTTCGGCGATCAGCTCGTACGAGCGGCGGCGTGCGTCATGGTCGTGCGTGATCGTCACGACCATCACTTCGTCCGCGCCGTAATCGCCCGCGGCTGCCTCGATGCCCGCTCGCACCACGCCTGGCGCGCCGACGATGCGGCGACGCGCACGCGGCGGGAGCGCCGCCGCCGGGCGCGCTCGCTCCTCCTCGATGAACCGCAGTGCCCGCTCGACGGTGGGCACGGCGATCAGCTCCCCGCGCTGGAGGAGCGTGAACGCCATCCGCGCGCTCGCGGCGAGCCGCTCCGCTTCCGCATCCGTCTCCGCGCAAGTCACCCAGAGCGCGACCATGACGCGCGGTTGACGCCCCCATCTCGACGGGACGAACTCGTCTCGATAGCGACGCGCGATGCCGGCACCCGCGGGATTGATGAAGTCCGCGAACGCGTAGGGGATGCCCAGCTCCGCCGCCCACACCGCGCTCTGCGGCGAGGAGCCGAGCAGCCACGGATCGGCGGTGCCGGGCCGGCCGGGCAGCGAGGCGAGGCGGGCGAATGGATGGTTCGCAGGTAGGGTATCGCCCAGGTACGCCAGCAACTCCGCGAGCTGGTGCGGGAAGTCGTCCGGCGCCACCTCGCGGCGGTCGCGTTGGAGCGCGAATGTCGTCGTCGGATCGGTACCCGCGGCGCGGCCGAGGCCCAAGTCGATGCGGTCGGGAAAGAGCCCGCCAAGCATGCTGAATGTCTCGGCGACCTTGAGCGGGCTGTAGTGCGGCAGCATGACGCCGCCGCTGCCTACCCGGATGCGCGACGTCGCCGCGGCGATCGGCCCGATCAGCGCCTCGGGGCTCGCGCAGGCCAGCATCGGCGTGCCATGATGTTCGGCCACCCAGTAGCGAGCAAACCCGAGCGTATCGGCGTGCATGGCGAGGTCCACGGAGTTGCGCAGCGCCAGCGCGCCGTTCGAGCCTTCAGAGATGGGCGCCTGATCGAGCACGCCAACGCGGACGGGTGAAACGGGCATTCCGGCTCCCGGTACCTGAAGGATTCGTCGCTGTCAGCCGCGGCGCGAGCAGACCGAACTGGCCCCCTACGCTCGCCGTGCTCGCGCGACAATATTTGTGAGCCCCATACTTGCTTCCATTCCCTACGCCCTCCGACCGCCATACCACGCATGAAGCGCACACGCATGAAGCGCACACGCACGCAGCGCACCCGTCCGCTCGCCGCCGCGCTCGCCGCGGTCCTCCTCGGCGCCATCGCGCTTCCCACCGCGGCGCAGACCTTTCCGACCGAGGACGCCGCGATCCGGCGTATCTGGGCGATCGGGATGGATTCCTCGCAGACCACGCGGCTGGCCCAGGTGCTGTTCGATTCCATCGGCCCGCGCCTCACGGGCACGGCGGGGCAGAAGCGCGGCAACGACTGGCTCGTCAAGACCTACGCGAGTTGGGGCGTGGAGGCGAAGAACGAGCGGTTCGGCACCTGGCGCGGCTGGCGCCGTGGCCACTCGCACATTGACCTCGTGGAGCCGCGCGCCCGCACGCTCGAGGCGACGATGCTCGGCTTCAGCCCGGGCACCGGCGGCCGGGACGTGACCGCGACGACCGTGATCCTCCCGCGATTCGCCGACAGCACGGAGTTCGTGAAGTGGCTACCGAGCGCGCGTGGGAAGCTGGTACTCGTGTCCGCGCCGCCACTCACCTGCCGGCCGCGCTCCGATTGGGAGCAGAACGCGACGCCGGAATCGCGCGCGCGGATGGATTCCGCTCGGGCAGAGCTCGGCCGCGAATGGGGCGGCGCGAGCGTGCGCGGTACGGGCTACGGACTCGCCATCGGGACGGGCGCGCTCGGTATGCGGCTCGAGCAGGGCGGGGTGGCTGGCGTCATCACCTCCCGTCCAAAAGACGCGCTGGGCGCGATCGAGATCTTCGAGACGTACAACACCCGCGCGCCGGCGCTCGCGTTGAGCTGCGAGGACTACGGCCTCCTCTACCGCCTCACGGAGAACAACCAGAGCGCGAAGGTTCGCATGAACCTCGACTCGGAGGTCCTCGGCGAGCAGCCGGTGTTCAACACGGTGGCCACGATCCGTGGCTCGGAGAAGCCGGACGAGTACGTGATGCTCTCAGCGCACTTCGACTCGTGGGACGGCGCGTCCGGCGCCACAGACAACGGGACGGGCACGCTCACGATGATGGAGGCCGTGCGTATCCTCAAGCAGGTGTACCCACGCCCCAAGCGCACCATTCTCGTCGGCCACTGGGCGGCCGAGGAGAACGGCCTCGTCGGATCGCGCGCGTTCACGGAGGATCACCCGGAAGTCATCAAGGGCTTGCAGGCGCTGTTCAACCAGGACAACGGGACCGGGCGCATCGTGCGGCTGGACGCGGCCGGCCTGCCGAACGCGGCCGAGCACATCACGCAGTGGCTCGGGAAGATCCCGACGGAGCTGAAGACGCAGATCAACTTCGCCGGCCCCGGCTTTCCCGCGGGCGGCGGGAGTGACAACGCGTCGTTCGCGTGCTACGGCGCGCCGGCGTTCGGGCTTGGCGCCCTGGGCTGGAACTACGGTACATATACCTGGCACACGAACCGCGACACGTACGACAAGGTGGTGTTCGACGACCTCAAGTCGAACGCGACGGTGACGGCGATGCTAGTGTACCTGGCGTCCGAGGATCCGACGACGATCACGCGTGAGCGCGTGGACCTTGCGGCGGCGGCGACGCCACCAACGACGCCGCCTGCGACACCTCCCGCCGCGGGCGGGCGTGGCGGCGGTGGGCGCGGTGGCCCGAGGGAGTGGCCGCAATGCCAGAAGGCGCCGCGAACGACGAATCCGCGGCTGCGGTAGAGGGATGAGGCAGGGGCCGGTGTGCGGAGCGACGCGACTGGCCCCTGCTCGGGCGACACGCAGTTCACGCGTTGCGGATGGTTTGCGGATGCGCTGCCGCCGCGCTCCTCGAACAGCGGCGCTACCGGGCGACGACGACCCAGCGCTGTCCGGAAACCGATGTGATCATGACTCGGAGCGTTCACCATGTCACAGTTCTCCTGCATCTGAGCGAACATCGATCAGGTTTCAGCAGGAGAACCGTGGCCGGTCTGGGCCTGGAGCAGTGACAAGAGGCCGTCGGGCACGAGGCGGTCAGGGCCTGACGAGAGCGCCTCGATGGAGATCCAGCGCGCAGCCTCCCACGCGGTCCCGGCTTCGGTCACCGGCAGTTCGGCCCGGAGATACCACGAGGGATCACTGAATCGCGCATCGAAGACGAAGACGATTTCGTGCTGGGGACGCCCGGCGTACTCGAACAGGTTCTCGAGGACGCCGAGGAGTCGCGGGTCCTCGATCGCCCCACCTAGCTCCTCCGCGATTTCGCGGCCCAGGGCGATGGCTGCCCGCTCACCAAACTCCACGCGACCACCGAGTGGCCGATAGAACGGTTCACCGGATGCCGGATCGACTCCGCGCGCCACCAATACGCGGTCACCTACCCGGAAAACCCCGATGGCCAGAACCCGGATATCAGCTGACATCATGCATGCGAGAGTGCCTAACGCTGGAAGCCGACTTCAAAAGGTAGTTTCGAGCGCGGAATGGGACCCGTTGCGTTCCGCTCACGATTGTCGACCGGCACCCGTCCGCCAACTCTCGATCTCGTCCGGCAACAACGCGCCGTCGCGACCTTCTAGTGTAGCGATGCCAAAGTCTCGTTCGCTTTAGCGACTTTGGCGAGAAT
>JBBJNN010000124.1:0-13829 GCA_037720885.1 Gemmatimonadaceae bacterium
ATGCCGCGCGAGACGCTCGGCGCCGCGTGGAGGCGCTGGCGAGCGATCAGGCGCGCGAGCTCGATGCGCTCGTCGCACGGGAGCCGGCACAACGCGTCATGCCCGCCGTCACCGACTCCGGCGCACTTGCCCTCGGAGACACGGTCGAGGTGACTACCTTCGGCGGGCGCGTCGGCCGAATCGTGGGATTTCGCGGAGGCGATGCGACCGTGGCGGTCGGCGCGGTCAAGCTCACCGTGCCCGCGAGCAGCCTCTCCCGTACGCGCGAGCCCGCGGGCCCGGAGCGGGAGATGGTGCCCGTGTACGGCGATCTGCCGGAAATTCACGCGCCGCGCGAGGTGGATCTGCGAGGGATGCGCGTCGACGAGATCGATGGGATCGTCCTCCACGCGCTCGATTCCGCCGTCCGCGCGGACCTCAAAGCGATCCGCATCATCCATGGCAAGGGTACCGGCGCTTTGCGAGACCGTGTGGCTGAAATGCTACGTGGTGACGGACGCGTGCGCGAGTTCCGGCTCGGCGCGTGGAACGAGGGCGGCGCGGGTGTGACCGTCGCCGAGCTCGCGTAGCGCAGTGATCCCGCCGGAGACGATCGAGCGAGTGCGTGAGGCCGCCGACATCGTGCAGATCATCGGCGAGCACGTGAATCTCCGGAAGACCGGCGCGGACTATCGAGGACCATGCCCCTTTCACCAGGGCAAGCATCGCAACTTCTCCGTCACCCCTCGGAAGAACGCCTTCTACTGCTTCGTCTGCCACGAGAGCGGAGACGTCTTCAGCTTTCTGCAGAAGCACCTGGGCCTCGATTGGCCGACCGCGGTCCGTCAGGTTGCGGAGCGCGTGGGAGTCGAGATCCACGAGACGCAGTCGCGCGCCAACCTGCCAGACGAGCGCGAGCCGCTCTGGGAGGTCGTGGCTGCGGCGGCAGAGTACTTCCGTCGCGAGCTCTGGGAGAGCGATGGCGGCCGGCCGGCGCGAGAGTATCTCGAGACGCGGGATATCTCGCGCGAGGTAGCGGAGCAGTTCGGCCTTGGCTTCGCGCCGCGCGACGCCTCCGCGACGCGCGCGTACCTCAGCCAGCTCGGCTATGACGATGCACGGCAGTTGGACGCGGGACTGCTCGGGCGGCGCGAGGAGACTGGCGAGATTCGCCCGCGATTTCGCGGACGCCTCACAATCCCGATTCACGACGCGGCCGGGCGCCACGTCGGCTTCGGCGCCCGGGTCATCGGCACCGGCGAGCCCAAATACCTCAACTCGCCGGAGTCACGCGTCTTCTCGAAGTCGCGGCTGCTCTACGGCCTGCACCGGGCGAAGCACATCATTCGTCGCGAGGACCGCGTACTCGTCGTGGAAGGCTACTTCGACGCGCTGCGGCTGGTGGCGGCCGGGGTGGAGTGGGTCGTGGCGCCGCTGGGGACAGCACTTGCGGACGACCAGGCCGCGCTGTTGCGGCGCTATACTCGGAATGCCTTCCTGCTCTACGACAGCGATCAGGCCGGACTCAAGGCGACCTTTCGTGCGGGCGACCAACTGCTCGCGCATGGATTCGCGGTGCAGGTCGTCACCCTGCCGAACGGGGAAGATCCCGACTCCTTCGTCGCGTCCCACGGCGGCGCCAAACTTCTCGCGCAGGTCGGCGTCGCCGTCGACGTGTTCGAGCGCAAGATTCAACTGCTCGAGCGCGGAGGCTGGTTCGCCGACCTTCAACGCAAGCGGCGCGCGCTCGATCGCCTCCTGCCCACGATTCGCGCGACCGCGGACGCGCTCACCCGCGATATCTACGTCACGCGTGGCAGCGAGGCAGCCGGCGTCAGCAAGGAGCTCTTCCTGCGCGAGGTGGAGGCCGGCGCGAGCTCGCGGGCCGGCGCCGACGTCGCAGGGGCCGGCGTGCCTCCGCCCACGCCGCCGCGCGAGGAACATCCGCGGGCTCGCACGAGCGAGCGGCGGCGCACGGAGCGCCGCCAGGCAGCCGAGCCAGGCACGTCGGCAGAGCGGGAGCTGATTCGGGTGATGTTGCTGAAGCGAGAGGAGGTCGAGCGGCTCGCGGAGCGTGTGGGGACGGAGGATTTCCGCGATCCGGGTTATCGCGCCATCTTTCAGGCGCTACTCTCGCTCGGTCCGGAGGCGACTGCGGACGAGATCGTGGCCGCGATTCCGGAGGAGTCCGTGGCGGCATTGCGCGCGCTGCTGGAGGAACCTGGCGATGTCCAGGATCTGGCGCGCTCGGTGAGCGATAGCCTCCGAAACCTCGAGTGCCGGCGCATCGCGGAGCGCTTCGCCCAGATCGATCGGCTGCAGCCGCTCGCCGACGGGAGCGCGAAAGACGAGTTCTTGAGGGAGCGGGCGACACTGCAGAAGCGCGGTGCACAACTGGGGTGCTTGCGTGGACACTACGGGAAGCGCACGGAAACCAAACACCGGGAGGGTTCGTGAACGAAGATCTCGCGTCGGTGCTGCGGCTGCAGGAGCACGACTCGTCGGTGCACGCGCTCGTCGGGCGGCAGCGCGAGCTCGAGGCACGGGCGCGCCGGCTCGATGACGAGCGGGCGCACGTTTCCTCCGCCCTCGATGGCGCGCGGGGCGCGATCTCGACGCACCTCGATCGGCAGCGGTCGCTCCAGGAGAAGCTCCAGGAGCACCGCCGGCTCCAGGAGCGCAACATGGCGCACCTCGATGCGGTGAAGAAGGCGAAGGAGGCGACCGCCGCGATGGCGGAGATCGACCTCACGCGGCGCGCCCTCGCGACCGACGAGGGTGATCTCCGCACGATGTCGGGCACGCTGACGAGCCTCCAACAGGCGGCCGAGATGCACGAGCTGGAGTTGGCTGAGACGGACGAGCGACAGGCCGCGCAACTCGAGGCCCTCGCCGGCGAGCGCGCCGCGCTGGACGCGGAGCTGGCGGCGGCACGGGCCGAGCGAGACGCGGCCGCGCGCAAGGTGTCTCGGACCGTCCTGTCGAAATACGAGCGGATTCGCTCGCGCGGCCAGGCCGCGGTACTGTACCAGGTGCGCGGCGGTGCCTGCGGTCACTGCAATACGGCCATCCCGATGCAGCGCCGGAACATGATTCTCTCCGGCCGGTCGATCGAAACGTGCGAGGGTTGCGGAGTGCTACTCTACGCGGCCGTTTGATGCTTGTCCGTCGTCCCGAGCGCTCATAGCTTGCTCTCGTGACGGCCCTTCCTACGATCCTTCCCACCGACACAGCCGGCACTCCCTGCCGACCGGCGCGAGCCGCTCCACGCTGGATCTGGCCGGCCGCCCCTGATGCCGCATCGGTCACCGCGCTCGCGGCCGAGCTGCGCCTGCCCGAGCCGATGTGCCGGCTGCTGGTCCAGCGGGGTCACGCCGGCGTCGAGCCCGCCAAGCGTTACCTGCGGCCCAAGCTGGATCAGCTCCATGATCCCACCGGCATGGCGGGGCTCGACCGAGCCGTCGCCCGCCTCGTCCGCGCGATCCGCGATGGCGAGACGATCCTCGTGCACGGCGACTATGACGTGGACGGGATCTGCTCCACGACGCTGCTGCTGCGCGCCCTACGCGGTTTCGGCGGGCGCGCGGTGCCCTTCATCCCTCGGCGCCTCCACGACGGCTACGATCTGACTGGCGCGGGAGTCGCGGCCGCTGTCGCGGCTGGTGCGAGCGTCCTCGTCACGTGTGACTGCGGCACGAACGCCGTGGCGCCCGTCGCGGAGGCACGCGCTGCCGGGATTGACGTGATCATCTCCGACCACCACTTGCCGAGCGGGCCGTTGCCCGAATGCGTCGCGGTGCTCAACCCGCGTCGCGACGGTTGCGCGTACCCGGACAAGGACCTCGCCGCTGTCGGTGTCGCCTTCAAGCTCGCGCTCGCGCTGGCTCGCGCGCTCGGCGCGAGCGATGGGCCGGTGTACCGGATGCTCGATCTCGTGGCCTTGGCGACGATCGCCGACATCGCGCCCTTGCGCGGCGAGAATCGCGTGCTGGCGCGGTTCGGCCTCAAGGTGATGGCGGAGACGACGAACGTCGGTTTGCGCGCGCTCCTGCGGTCGTCGGGGATGGAGGGCAAGCCAGTCACGGCGGGCCGCGTCGGCTTCGTCCTCGCCCCTCGCCTCAACGCCGCAGGCCGGCTGGGCCACGCACTGCGCGGCGTGGACCTTCTGATGGCCGAGAGCGAGCACGAGGCGAACGCGATCGCGCGCGAGCTGGAGGAGCTCAACCGGGAGCGCCAACAGGTGGACCGGGAGACGCTGGCGCGCGTCCGGCAGCAGCTCGATCAGGTGGACCTCGACAGCACATACGGGCTCGTGCTCTCGGAGCGTGGCTGGCACCCGGGCGTGATCGGCATCGTCGCGTCGAAGGTCGTCGAAGAGATCGGCCGGCCCACCGTCCTCGTCGCCGTGAACGACGGGGAGGGGAAGGGCTCGGGGCGCTCGATCTCGGCGTTCGACCTGCACGCTGGGCTCGGCGCGTGCGCCGACCTGCTCATCCGGTACGGCGGCCATCGTGCAGCCGCGGGCATTACCATCGCCGAGTCGCGCTTGCCGGAATTCACCGAGCGGTTCAATCAGATTGCTGCCGAGCGCCTGACGCTGGACGATCTCGTCCCGGAGATCCGCGTGGATCTGGAGATGCCCTTGTCTGCCGCGACGCTCGATTTCGAGGCGCTGTTGCGGCACTTCGAGCCCTTTGGCGCGGGAAACGCGACGCCGGTCATCGTGACGCGTGCGGTACGCCTGGGCGGGAGCCCCCGCGTCGTCGGTGGCGGGCACCTCCGCCTACGGCTTCGGGATGAAGCCGGTGTCGAGCTGGAGGCGATCGGGTGGGGCATGGGGGCTCGTGCTGCCTCACTCGATACGGCGGCTCCGCTCGACGTCGCCTACCGCTTGGAGCGCGACGACTGGAAGGGTGAAGCGCGCGTGCAGGCGAAGCTGGCCGATATCCGGCAGTAGCGGCTCACGTGCGGATCGTGAGCGGTCGCTGGCGAGGACGGACGATCCGGGCGCCGGCCGACGCCCGCGTGCGCCCGACCGCTGACCGGGTGCGTGAGGCGTGGATGAGCATCCTCCAGTACGAGTTGCCAGATGCGCGCGTCCTCGACCTGTTCGCGGGCTCGGGCGCGCTCGGACTCGAAGCGCTCTCGCGTGGCGCGGCACGCGCTGAGTTCGTCGAGGTGAGCGCGCGCAATCTGGTGACGCTCCGCGAGAACGCGGAGTCGCTCGGCGCCGGCGGCACAGCGATCCTCCACCGCGGCGATGCCGTCCGCTTCGCGCAACGTCTCCTCGCCGGCGCCTTCGACGTCGCGTTCGCCGATCCGCCGTATCGCCTCGGACTCGCGCACCGTATCGCGGAGCAGTGGCTCGCCGTTCCGTTCGCGCGGACGCTCTCGCTCGAGCATGCGTCGAGCGAGGTGCCTCCTGCGGGCGGTGAGACGCGCCGGTATGGCGACACGTCGCTCACGTTCTACCGCGTTTCCGAATAGTCACTATCGCCCTCCAGCGGACCACGACACCGCGCATGACTCGCATCGCGATCTACGCCGGCAGCTTCGATCCGATCACGCATGGACACGAGGACGTCATTCGCCGCGCCACGGCGTTCGTGGACCGGCTCATCGTCGCCGTTGCGACGAACTCGGCGAAGCAGGCACTCTTTGCGGTCGAGGAGCGCACCGCGTTCATCGCGGAAGCAGTCGGCGATGACTCGCGCGTGGAGGTGCGCGCGTTCCACGGTCTCCTTGTGGATTTCGCGCGAACCGTCGGTGCGACGATCAGTATCCGCGGACTACGCGCCGTCAGCGACTTCGAGTACGAGTTCCAGATGGCGTTGATGAATCGCCATCTCGCGCCTGGTCTGGAGACCTTGTTCATGGTCCCCTCGGTGGACTACGCCTATCTCAGTTCGAGCCTGGTGCGCGAGGTCGCCAGGTACGGTGGCGACACCTCCGCGCTCGTCCACCCGCGCGTGCACGCCGCGCTCCGCGCGCGATTCGCGACGCAAGCCGGCGCGTGAGCTTCGTCGCTGCGATCCGGGCGCGCGCGGCCAGTAATCTCCGCCGCATCGCGTTTCCCGAGAGTGCCGACACCCGCACGCTGGAGGCCGTGCGCCTCCTGGCCAGCGAGCGAATCGTCGAGCCGGTCATCGTGCTCGACCCCGGGGCGCCTCACACGCACGCCGCGGCACAGTCACTTGGGGTGGAGACGCTCGACCCCTCGAGTGATCAGCGAGCGCCGCTCGTCGCCGAGCGGTTGCTGGCGCGCCGCCGGTCGCGCGGGCTGAGGGAGGCCGAGGCGGCTCAGCTGGCTCGGGAGCCACTCTTCTTCGCCGACGGCCTCGCCGCTCTCGGTGAAGTGGATGGCTGCGTCGCGGGCGCCACGCACAGTACGGCCAGCGTCCTGCGCGCCGCGTTGTGGACCGTTGGACCGGCGGCTGGCGTCACGACTATCTCCAGCGCCTTCTACATGGTGGTGCCGGCGTTCCGCGGCGACGACGATGGCGACGACGCTGAGGACATTCTCACCTTCGCCGACTGCGCCGTGTTGCCCGACCCAACGGTCGAGCAGCTCGTGGACATCGCGCTCGCGGCGGCCGAGGATCGCCGGAGGATCGTCGGCGACGAACCGCTCGTCGCGCTTCTGTCCTACAGCACGCTCGGAAGCGGTAGCGGCGCCGCGGTCGAGAAAGTACGCGCGGCGGCGGCGCTGCTCCGCCGCCGCGCGCCGGCGCTGTGCGCGGACGGCGAGCTGCAGGCCGACGCGGCGCTCATCGCGGCCGTCGCGGAGCGGAAGGCGCCGAGGTCGGGGATCGCGGGTCGCGCGAACGTGCTGATTTTCCCGTCGCTCGATGCGGCGAACATCGGCTACAAGCTGGTCGAGCGAATCGGCCGTGCCCGCGCCATCGGCCCGATCGTACAGGGACTGGCACAACCATGCAGCGATCTCTCGCGCGGCGCGTCGGCGGATGACATTATCAATGTCGCCGCGGTCACCGCCCTCCAGGCGACGCCAGCGGCTCCGGGGATCGAACGCGAAATCGGACGGGAGAACGTATCATGAGCTTCACGATCACCAAGCAGGACGAGGTCGTCGTTGTCGAAGTGGAGGGCCAGCTCATCGTCGGCAATCGCCAGGAGCTGAAGCAGAAGGTACTCGATGAGCTCGAGCGCGGGGGGCGCAAATTTCTGATTGATTTCGACCAGACCGGGTACATCGACAGCTCCGGGCTCGGCGTCCTGGTATCGCTCTCGAAGAAGATCCGGGAGCAGGGCGGGGAACTGCGTCTCGCCAACCTGAACGACGATCTCAAGACGTTGTTCGAGCTCACGAAGCTCGACACCCTCTTCCAGATCGCCGACACGAAAGAGCGCGCCCTCGAGAGCTTCTGAGCGCCGGTGTCCCGAGTGGAAACTGGCGCGCGGCCGACGCGCGGCCGGACCGTACGCCGCCCCGCGAGCTCGCCGTGATGGCCGCGACGGACGGAGGGGTAAATGGCGGCGTCCCGCCGCACTGGCATCACACATCGTTCGACCTCGAGATCCCGAGTGATGTGCGCCACATCGAGTCGATCGTGGATCTCGTCCAGCGCGTCTGCCGCGAGCTCGCATTTCCTGCCCGGCAGTGCTCGCTCAACGTGCCAGTGGCACTGAGCGAGGCGCTCTCGAACGCCATCTTGCGCGGCAATCAGCGCGATCCGTCGAAACCCGTACGCGTGCGCTTCAACAGCGACGGCGACCGTCTGGTCGTCGAGATCGTCGATCAGGGCGCCGGATTCGACCTGCAACGCAGCACGCGCGATCCGACGCGCCCGGAAAACCTGACGCGCGAGGACGGCCGCGGTCTCTTCCTGATGAAGAGTCTGATGGACCGTATCGAGCGGTACAATCAGGGAGGCAACGTCGTGCGGATGGTCATGAACCGCCATGCCTGAGCTGGCGGAGCTGCTGTCCGCGTTTCACCAGGCGATGCGCTGCGAGGCCGCCGTCTGGACTACCACCGACGGCGGCTCCATCAGCCTCGCGGCCGCCGCCCCGCCGGGCGGCTCGGCCGCGGCCTGGCATCCTGTTGAGGCGAATGGCCCGCCGGCGACCCGACCACCGGGTGACGGCGCGCCGCTCGTGTCACCCGTCCCCGGCCTCAGACGCGCGTGGCTCGTGCTCGGATGGTCGGACGCCTCCGATGAGCTGTTGCAAAAATACCGCTCGTTCCTCCTCCCCGTCGTCTCCCATTACCTGCAGTCTACCCTCGAGGTCGAGCACGCCGCGAACGAGCTCGCGGAGCGCTACGAGGAGATCAACCTTCTCTACACCATCACCGAGGAGCTCGGCCGGTCGCTCTCCCTCGATGAGACCGCGGCCACGATTCTGAGCGAAGTCTCCGAGACGGTGGGAGCTCAACGAGGCGCGATCCTCGTAATCGACCGGGCGACGGCGACACTCCAGGCAGTCGCCGCGCTCCGCGTTCCCGTGACGGCGATTCCGCCGATCCCCTTGAACGATGAGTCGAGCATCGCCGCGGCGATCTTTCGCGAGCAGCGTCCGGCCATCGTTGACGACACCGTGCCGGCATCGCCGGCCGAGTCTGCGTTTCGGCGCGGAACGATGCTCGCCGTTCCCATCACGTGGACCGGCCCGGACAAGATCGCCGAGCCGCTGGGCGTCATCATGCTGTCCGCGCGCCGGTCGGCTCAGACCTTCACGGCGGGGGATCAGAAGCTCGTCGCCGCGATAGCCACGCAGATCGGGACGGCGATTCAGAACGCGCAGCTCGTCCGCGTTCAGCTCAGCCAACAGCGTCTGGTCCGCGAGATGGAACTCGCGCACGATCTGCAGATGCTGCTCCTCCCGCGTACCGAGGTCGTGGCGCCGGACGCGCAGGTCGCGGCGCGGGTCGTCCCCGCAGAGAGTGTTGGCGGCGACTTCTACAACCTGTTTCGCCTACCCGGCAACCGCACGGGAGTGATGATCGCCGACGTCTCGAGCCATGGCTATCGTGCCGCCCTCATCATGGCGCTCGCGATGAGCGCATCGGCCATCCATGCGCAGGCGATGACGGATCCGGGCGCGACCCTCGCGGCGCTGCTCGCATCGTTACGTGAAGAGCTGCTGACGACGGAGATGTTCATCTCGGTGTTCTACGGGGTGGTGGATACGGCGTCGGGTACCCTGCAGTTCGCCAATTGCGGCCACCCGCACGCCTTCCTCCTGCACCCGAGCGGCGCCCCGTCGCGCCTCGAGGCGACGGCGCCCCCGCTCGGTCTGGTGGAGGAGCCGCCCGGCGCCGCGACGCGCGCGTGGGGCGCGGAAGACACGCTGCTCCTCTTCACGGATGGCGTCACGGACGCCACCGACCGGCTGGGCGCGCGATACGGGGAGGAGCCGGTGCTCGAGATCGCCTCCGCGCACCGGCACGAGGATCCGCAGACGCTTCTCGCCCGGATTTTCGCGGGGGTCTCGGAATTCGCGGCCGACACCGTCCAGCGAGACGACCAGACGTGCGTGCTTCTCCGCACCCCGCGCCGCTAGTCGCGCGGTACGCGCAGGCGGAGCCCGGGCTGCAGGATGCGGGGATCGCTCACGACACCTCGGTTCAGCTCGCCCAGCTCCTGCCAGCGCGTCCGGTTACCGAACAACTTCTCCGCAATCGACTCGAGTGTGTCGCCGGCACGCGCCACGTAGACCGGCTCGCGCGTTCGCTTCCCGGCCGACCCGGGAAGTGGGTCGGCCGGCGGTGCCAGCACCGTGAGGCGATCATCCACCGAGCGGACCCCCGCGACCGCGCTCGTGAGCTGAATCGCACGTTCGCGGACGAGCGGCGAGGGCACCGCGCCTCGTACGATCACGCGGCTGCCGTCTGCCGAGATGGTCAGATCGTTCACGAGCACGCCGCCGCGGAGCAGCGCTTCGGTGATGCGCTCGGAGAGCGGTGGTTTGCGAGCCTGCCAGGGAAGGCGCACGCGGAGCCTCGAGTTGGTTGATCCCGACGGGCGCAACGCGCGTGCCACGTACCCGCGTCCCAGGAAGAGCCTCGGTCAACATTTCCTGAGCGATCCGCGCATCCTGGGCCGCATCGCGGACGGCCTCGAGCTTACCGGTCGCGAGACGGTCCTGGAGATTGGACCAGGACGGGGGGGGTTGACGGACATTCTCGCTTCGCGCGCAGGGCGAGTTTTGGCAATCGAGCTCGATCGCATGCTCGCCGAACAGCTCCGCCGGCGGTACGCCGGCAGCGAGCGCGTAACTGTGATCGAGGCGGACGTGCTCGCCGTGGACCTCGGCGCGCTCGGTGGAAGCGAGTACGTCCTGGTGGGTAATGTGCCCTACTACATCACGACGCCGATCCTCTTCCACGCGATGCGCCCGCCGCGACCGCGTCGCGCTGTATACCTCGTGCAGCGCGAAGTGGCCGAGCGGTTGGTTGCGCAGCCCGGGACTGGTGAGTACGGGGCACTGACCGTGAACGTCGCGGCCTTTGCGCGCGTCGAGCTGCTGTTCCGGGTTCCGGCCGGCGCGTTCCGGCCGCCGCCGAAGGTAGAGTCCGCCGTCGTGCGGGTGACGCCGCTCGACGCGCCCCTCCTCCCGATGGGTGATGAGGAACGCTTTCGAAAGCTGGTGCAGGGCGCGTTCGCGTTCCGACGGAAGCAGATGCGACGAGTCGTCCGCAGTCTCGCGTCCGTGGACGCGGGTGTGGCCGATACCATCCTCGCCAATGCCCTCGTCGCCCCCGACGTTCGGCCAGAGACGCTGACACCCATGCAGTTCGCCGAGCTACTGCGGGCACTGGACGCGGAACGTGCACGCGGCGCCGTCTAATCGCGATTCGTCAGCGCGAAGGACAGGCCCTCGAGCTCCATGGCCATGTTGACCGTCTTGACGCTCACATCGTCGGGCACGTGCAGCTGAACGGGCGCGAAGTTGAGGATCGCCCGAATCCCGGCGCGTACGACGTCATCCACCACGCGCTGTGCGACTTCGGCCGGAACGGAGATGACGGCGATATCCACCGGCTCGCGCCGAATGTCTTCCTGCAGACGCGCCATGTCTCGCACGGTGAACGACTCGAACCGGGAGCCGACTTTGGCGGCATCGGCGTCGTAGACCGCGGTGACCAGAAAGCCCCGCTGCCGGAAGCCGCGATAGTGCGCGAGCGCTCCCCCGATCTTGCCAGCGCCGACGATGATCACCCGCCACTCCTTGCCGAGCCCGAGAATCTCGCGCAGTCGGCCGGATAGCTCGGGAACCGAGTAGCCCAGGCCGCGCTTCCCGAACGATCCGAAGAAGGAGAGATCCTTCCTCACCTGTGCCGATGTCGTTCCGCCTCGTGCGGCCAGCTCATCGCTCGAGATGGTGGCGAGCCCACGCCCCTCGAACTCCTCGAGGTAGCGCAGGTATAGGGAAAGGCGTCGGACGGTTGATTCGGCAATACGTTTCACGGCCGGTCGCGGTTTGTGAAATTCTTCACAAATTAGCGGAGGCGCCCTGGCGGCACCAGCGCCCGCGGCGTGCCTTCCGCTGGGGGCAGGGTCGCCTGCGCGAGTGCGCGCGGGACACTGGACGGTGACGGGTGGCGCGCTGGTCGCACCGTGGCCGCGGCGGTATCTTGGTTCGGGATGCCTGTCAATGTGACCTCGGAGATCGGCCGGCTCCGCGCCGTGTTGGTGCACACACCCGGTCCCGAGCTCCTCGCCGTTACGCCCTCGACGCGCGAGGACTATCTCTACGACGACATCATCGACGTCGAGACAGCGCAGCGGGAGCATCGGCGATTCGTCGCCATCCTCGAGCGGTTCGCCACGGTGCACTACGTTCGCGATCTCCTCACCGATGTCGGGGAGAGCGCCGAGGTTCGTGAGCTACTCGCGCGCGAGACGATGGACGTGGTGCCCTCCGGCCCGCTCGCCCGCGAGATCACCCAACGCCCTCCGGCCGAGCTCGTGCAAATGCTCATCGAAGGGCAGGAGGAGGAGCCCGGACCACTGGCGCACACGCTCAACGAGCCCTCGTACGCGCTGCCGCCGTTACCAAATCTCTACTTCACGCGCGACGTGGCGATGGTCATCGGCGAGAGGGTGATGATCGGCTCGATGCGCTACGGCGTCCGGTGGAGCGAGGAGCTCATCATGAAGGCACTCTTCCTGTACCATCCCGAGCTGCGGAACTGCGGAATTCTCTACGACGGCTCGGCGGAACGCCGGCACAACTACACGCTCGAAGGCGGCGATGTCCACCCGTTGCGCGCGGACACGGTGATCATCGGTTTCAGCGAGCGCTCGAGCCCGGCCGCGATAGATAATCTCATGACGATGCTGTTCGAGAGCACGCCAATCACGAACGTCATCGTGGTCGTCATGCCAAGGGAAAACACCGCGATCCACCTGGACATGATCTTCACGCAGGTGGATCGGGATCTCTGCGTCGTCTACCCGCCGCACTTCGTCGGCCCCGAGCGGCTCCCCATCCTCCAGCGGCGGAAGGGGCAACAGGGGATGAAGGAGATGCCAAACATCTTCGCGGCACTGGGGAACGTCGGTCTTCCGATGGAGCCCATCCTCTGCGGCGGCGAGCGGCGCATCTTTCAGGAGCGCGAGCAGTGGGCCTCCGCCTGCAATTTCATCGCGGTGCGGCCTGGGCTCGTGCTCTCCTACGCGCGGAACGAAGCGACGCTGGCGGAGATGACGAAGATGGGCTTCCGGATCGTACCGGCCGTCGCGTTTCTCACAGGGCAGGCGCGCGTGTCGGAGGGCGAGCGTGCGGTCATCACATTCGAGGGGAGCGAGCTCGTGCGCGGCGGCGGTGGCCCGCGCTGCATGACGCTTCCACTCAATCGCGACGACCCGTGGAGCTGACCGCACCCATGTCTCCGCCACTCGACACTCGCGTGGGGGGAAAGGCGCTGTGACCGTCGGCACGACCATTCGCCCGGAAGTGACGCCGCTCGTCGCGCGCGCGCTCGACTTTCTCGCTGGCGGGCCCGCGTCGTCCGTCTCGCTCGTCGGCCACATCTGCCAGATGCCGGCACCACCTCCGGCCGTCGCCGAGCACATGGCGCGGGTGCTGCTCGCACCGTACCGGGAGTTCTCGCGCGATGGCGAGGGACACTGGCTTCTTGCCGCCGCACGCGTCGTCTCGCCACCCTCCGCGCCGATCGCGGCTACAGCGGCCGAGCCGCGCTCCGAGCTCCACGTGCCGGCGAGCGGCCAGCCGGGCAGGCGCCGCATCTCGGCGCTCGCGGGCATGCCGTTCGTGGTCGTAGACGTCGAGACGACCGGATCGCGCCCGTGGGCTGGCGACCGGATCACCGAGATCGCCGCAATCGTCGTCCGCGATGGGGAGATCGTCGAGCGCTACGAAACCCTCGTGAACCCCGAACGCGCGATTCCGCCGATGATCACGGCCATCACCCGGATCAATTGGAGCATGGTGAAGGACGCGCCGCGGTTTCGTGACGTCTGCCGGGACGTGTTGGCGCTCCTCGACGGGCGCATCTTCGTCGCGCACAATGCCGATTTCGATTGGCGCTTTGTCAGTGCCGAGGTATCGCGCGCGACGGGGATGCTGCTCGACGGGCAACGGCTCTGCACGGTGCGGCTGGCGCGAAAGCTCCTGCCGCAGCTTCGCAGCCGGCGCCTCGATTCGGTCGCGGAGCATTACGGCGTGGAGATCCCGGCGCGCCACCGCGCGGGCGGCGACGCGATTGCCACCGCGCACATACTCCAGCGCCTCCTCGACGACGCGCGAGGGCACGAGTGCGAATGCTGGGACGACCTCCAACGGCTGCTCGGTACGCCAGGCGCAACGCGTCGTCGCGGCCGGCGGCCCCCGGCCATGCCTCGGCCGGTCGACAAGGATAC
>JBBJNN010000125.1:0-13791 GCA_037720885.1 Gemmatimonadaceae bacterium
TCGGATCGCTCGGCGATGATCGCGTACCTGCGGAGCCTCGACACGAACAGCAAGTGAGCGGTAGTGGGTAGCGGGTAGCGAAGCGCGTTGATACGGATCGCGGCGGAATGGTGAGAGGAAATCACCGCTCCGCCGCGATCTTCGTTGTTGGGGGGGCCCCCCAAGGTATGGGGCCTTACAGTTCCCTACCCGCTTCGCGCTTGTACGCGCCCTACTACTCACTCATTCGCTCGCGTTCCGCTGCATCTCCTTCGCGACCCGTTCGACCTCACGCCACACGCGGAGCACGTTCCCACCCCACAACTTGCGGATCTGCTCCTCCGTGTAGCCGCGCCGCACGAGCTCGAGCGTCACGTTGAACGTTTCGCTCGCATCGCGCCAGCCGGTGATCCCGCCGCCACCGTCGAAGTCGGACGAGATCCCCACGTGATCGATGCCAATGAGCTTGACCATGTGATCGATGTGGTTCGCGAAGTCGTGCATCGTGGCCGGCGGCCACTTCGCATCGAGCGCTGCCACGCGGCGCTGGTACTCCGCCCGTCGCTCCTCGGGGAGGGCGGCGAGGCCGCCGCGGCCGCCTCCACCTCCACCGCCGCCGCCGCCGCCCGCGGCGCCCCCCGCACCACCGCCGCCCCCACGACCGGCGCCGAGCCCGAACTCCTGCCGCAGCGCGGCGAGTGCGGCCTGCTTCTCCGGCGGCGAGACTTTCACGAACTCGCCGAGCGCGACGGTCTGAATCACGCCCCCATTCGCCTGGAGCGCGCGGAGCTGCTCGTCGTCCATGTTCCGCGCGTGGTCGTTCACCGCGCGCGACCCGGAATGGGACGCGATCACCGGCGCCTTCGACAGCCGGATGGCGTCGAGGCTCGTGGACTTCGCGACGTGCGACACGTCCACCATCATGCCCACGCGGTTCATCTCTGCCACCACCTGCTTGCCGAACTCGCTCAGCCCGCCATGCTCCGCCGCCTGCTCATCCGCGCGCGGCGTGGCCGAGTCGCCGATGTCGTTGTTCCCACCGTGCGTGAGCGTCATGTACCGCGCGCCGAGATCGTAGTACGTCTTCACGAGCGAGAGATCGCGCCCGATCACGTAGCCATTCTCGATGCCGATCGCCGCCACCTTCTTCCCTGTTCCGAGAATGCGCTCGACGTC
The DNA here is from genome assembly GCA_037720885.1 of Gemmatimonadaceae bacterium. GTDB lineage: Bacteria > Gemmatimonadota > Gemmatimonadetes > Gemmatimonadales > Gemmatimonadaceae > JACMME01. Next base: position 1,156 of record JBBJNN010000125.1, read on the forward strand.
CTCGGGATGGTTCGCGATCGCGATCTTGTCCGGGTGCATCTGCTCGACCAGCCGGTGGATCGCGGTGAATTTCGTCATCGCGTCCTCCTTCGCCTTTGCGTTGCCTTCCGGCGTGCGCGGCCCCTGCCCCACGTAGACGACGAAGAAGGCGGCGTCGAGCCCGCCCTCCACCATCTTCGGGATGTCCACCTGGCGCGCTCCGCGCGTGCCAGGGTCTACCTCTGGCGTGGCGAAGTTGAAGGGGATGTCGTCGTGCGTATCGATGGTGACCGCGCGATCATGGATCACACGCGCGCGGGCGACGAGCTGCGCATCCGGCACGCCCGCCGTAGGTGCGGCGCCGGGTGTGCGCGCCGGCGGGTTGGATTGCCCCGCGCATGCAGCGAGCGATGCCGCCGGCGCGATGGCAGCGAGTGCGAGCAGAGAGCGGAGGTGCATGTCGGCTCCGGAGGAGGGTCGAGCGATCAGCTTGCGCGTGGGACGGCCAGAGAGCAAGGTCCGCGACTACCGTCGTGGGTCGGTCGTCATGCGCTCCACGTCGAGCCCCATGCCGCGCACCACGGCGGCGAATCGCGGGTCCGCGCGCACCGGGTCGAAGAAGGGCGCGTTCACCGACATCGCGTAGAGCCAGGAATCCCGGCGTTCCGCCGCGCGCTCGAGCCAGCGCAGCGCCTGCTCCCGGTCGCCGAGGCCGAGGTAGGCGATCGTTGGCGCCATGGCGGAGCCACCCGGTAGGCCGCCCGCACGCGCGAGCCGTGCCGCCAGCACGCGCGCACGCGGTACCTGCCCGGCCACGGCGTACGCGAACGCCAGCGTTCCGAGCACCGGCACGACGCTCGAGTCGAGTCCGGCGGCAGTCTCGATCTGCGCCAATCCATCCGCGGTGCGCCCCGTGAACAGATACGCGTAGCCGAGGAACGCGTGCGTGGTCCAGAGCTGTGGCGCGAGCTCCACGCCGCGCCGTCCGGCGGCGTCCGCGCCGGGCCCATCGCCCGCCATCCCCAGCGCATAGGCCAGCTCCGCCTGGATCACCGGCGACATCGGGTCGAGCCGGGCAGCGTCGCGCATGGGGATGAGCGACTCCTGCACCCGGCCGGTGACGATGAGCACCTCGCTCAGCCACTGGTGCGCCGGCGGGTAGCGCGGGTCGAGCGCGACCGCGCGGCGCAGCTCGCGCTCCGCGTCGGCCCAGCGCCCCACGCTCTTGTGCACGAGCCCGAGGGTGGTGTGCGCCTCGGCGAGCGTGCTGTCGAGCGCCACCGCGCGGTCCGCGGCCTGCTGCGCCACGCGGAACGCCGAATCGGCGGGCGTGTCCCCGTAGACCGGAAGCAGCGCCATCGCGTCGGCCAGCCCCGCGTACGCTTCGGCATAGGCCGTGTCGCGGCGGATCGCCTGCCCGAAGTAGTCGGCCGCCTTGTGGAGTGCCGCCGCGCCACGCTGATGGAAGTGGTAGCGGCCGCGCAGGTACAGGTCGTAGGCCGCGAGGTCCGCCGTGCCATGCCGCGCGCGGGCATCCGTCGTGCCCGCCTCGTCCGTGACGAGCCGGAGACGGAGTGCGGTGGCGATCGCGCGCGCGATGTCGTCCTGCACCGCGAACACGTCCTGCTGCCGGCGCTCGTACGACTCGGACCACAACGTGAGACCATCCCGCGCGCCCGTCAGCTGCGCACTCACGCGCAACCGATCACCCTCGCGCCGCACACGTCCCTCGAGGAGCGAGCCCACGCTCAACGCACGCCCGATCTCGCGCGCATCCACGTTCTTCCCCTTGAACGCGAACGCGGAGGTGCGCGAGGCGACACGAAGCCCCGGGATCTCCCCCAGCGCATCGGTGATCTCGTCGGTCATCCCGTCGCTGAAGTACTCGTCCTGCCCCGCTCGGCCCACGTTCACGAAGGGGAGCACAGCCACGGACGTCGCCGCCGGCGCGCCGGCAGTTGTATTGCGTCCACGTCCAAGCACGAACCACGCACCCGAGCCCACGGCGGCGAGTCCCAGTACCGCCCCGGCGACCGCACGCGTGCGACGCCCCGCGAGCGTGCTCCCCGCTCGCCCGGCGCTCGCTCCGGCAGGCGCCGCGCTGCTTGGCGCCGCCCTCGCCGCGGCGGGCACAGACGGGATCACGCCCTCGCCCGTGGCGCTCGCCAGCACATCGTCGAGCCGCGCGACCAGATCCGCCGCGACGCGCGGACGAGCCTCCGGGTCTTTCGCGAGGCAATCGTGCACGAGAGCGGCCAGCGCCGCTGGAACGTCCGGACGCGCCGCGCGAAGTGGTGGCGGCACCTCGGTGAGATGCGCGACGAGCAATGCGTGCGGCGCCCTCCCGGCGAAGGGCGGCGCGCCCGCGAGCATCTCGTACGCGAGCACCCCGAACGCATAGAGGTCCACGCGATGATCCGCCGCGGGGTCGCCAGCGGCCTGCTCCGGCGCCATGTAGGCGGGCGTGCCGAGCGAGGTGCCGAGCGCCGTCAGCGTCGCGCTCGACGTCCCCGTGCCGCCACCGTCGCGCGCGGACGAGATCGCCTTCGCGACTCCAAAGTCCGTCACGACCGCCGACCCGTGCGACACGAGCACGTTGTCGGGTTTGATGTCGCGGTGGATGACGCCGCGCTCGTGCGCGTAGTCCAGCGCGCCCGCGACATCGCGCAGGAGCCGGACGGTCTCGCGCACGGGGATCGGCTCCCCGCTCGCCAGCCGCTCGCGGAGTGACCGCCCCTCCACGAATGGCATGGTGAAGAAGGGGACGCCGCCCGCTTCGCCCGTGGCGAGCACCGGGACGATGTGGGGGTGCTGGAGCCGCGCCGCGAGCAGAATCTCGCGACGAAAGCGGTCGGGGCTCAGCCCCACGGCGAGCGCCGGCGGCAGCACCTTGACGACCACCTGCCGCGCGAGCGCGCGCTCCTCCGCGAGAAACACGCGCGACATGCCGCCGCCGCCCAGCTCCCGCTCGAGCGCATAGGCGTCGCCGAGGGCCGCCTGGAGTACGCTCGTCAGGTCGTCAGACATCGCGCGGAGCCGGATCGTGTGGCATGAGCGCGAAAGTAGATGCCTCGCGCTCCGAGGGACAAGCGCGCGGATCCCCGGGGCGTGACCGCCGGCACATCCGGCGCGTCAAGCTCACGTCGCTTCCCTCGTACGCTCCATTCCCGACACTACACTCCGGGCGCTTCATCCCGTGCGCTCATCCCTCCCCGGTACCACCGTCTCGCGGCTCTCCGCCGCCGTGCTCGTCCTCGCGACCCTCGCGCCCGCGGCGGCCCGCGCGCAGCGCGCCGTCACGCTCGACGTCCTCGTCCAGAACGCGTTCGTCTGGCGCGGCGTGACCGCCACGAACCGGCCCGTCCTGCAGCCCGACGCATATCTCACCACCGCCGCCGCGCGCGGCGAGGTGACACTCGGCGCCTGGGCGAGCTTCGAGCCCGCACGCTACGATGGCGCCGATGAGATGATGTCGCACGCATCGGCGGCGTGTACCTGGAGACCGGGCTGGGCTATGACGTACATGCCCGCGGCGCGACGGTCGTGACCCTCGCCACCGTGCTCGGCGCGATGCTCACCTGGAGCCGCGAGGCCGGGGGCCGGTGATGTCCCCCCGCACCGCATGATGCCCGCACTGCCCGGCGACGCGCACACCGTGCCCCGTCTGCCCACGACGCTCGACCGCCGCGTGTGGCTCGACGACTGGGCCGGTCGCGCGCTCGTCATCGGGGGCGTCTACATCGTCCTCTTCTGGATCTGGCTTCGCACTGGATGGGATGGTCCCGAGAATCGGGCCCTCATCAACAACCTCGCGATCTTCCCGCTGCACGCGCTCGCGATCACCCTCGCGTGGCGTGCCTCCTGCCTCGCGGGTCTCCGCCGCGAAGCGCGTACGGCCTGGCGACTGGTGGCGGCCGCGCAGACGATGTACACCATCGCCGACGCGGGCTGGCTCTACTACGAGCACATTATCGGCTCGCTCCCCGCCGTGTCGTGGGTAGATCCGATCTATCTCACCTTCTACCCGCTGCTCCTCGGCGGGCTCGTGAGCTTCCCGGCCGCTCCTCCACGCGGGGCGGAGCGCCTGCGCTTCGGTCTCGATCTGGCCACGGTGCTCGTCAGCGCCGGACTCCTGTTCTGGTACTTCTTCCTCCGCAGCATCGCGGACGCCGGCTACAGCTCCGTCTTCGAGAGCATGGTCGCGCTCGCGTACCCACTCGGCGACCTCGTGCTGCTCGCCGGCGTGGTGATCGTCGCGCTGCGCCCGCATAACGCGGTCGCGCGAGCGTCCATGGGATTCCTGGCTCTCGCGCTCCTGAGCTTTGCGGCCGCGGACCTCGGCTACAGCTCCATCGTGCTCGAGCGTGATTACACGAGCGGGAGCTGGCCGGATGCACTCTGGATCCCGGCGGTCTGGTTCCTGGCAGCCAGTGCCCACGTCCACCGCACGCACACTGCGCGAACGGCACTCCGGCAATTGAGCGGCGAGGTGATCACGGCCAACACCGGGACGCGCCGGATGCGGCTCCTGCCCTATGCGGCGCTCCTCGCCGGATACGGCTTGCTCCTCGCCGTTGCGCTCATCCACCCGGTGCAGCCGCTGAGCGGTCTCGCGATCGGCGCGATCGGCCTCACGGCCATGGTCGTCGCACGGCAGGTGGTCGCCGAGCGCGCGGCGCGCCAGAGCGAGACACGCTTCGGCACGCTCGTGCACAACTCGTCCGACGTCATCGCGGTCATCGGCGAGGACACGCGCATCCGCTTCGTCAGCCCCTCGGCCCAACGACTCTTCGGTGTCCACCCGGATGAGCTGCTCGGCGCGGAACTCGGCGCGCACCTCCATCCGGACGACGCGGGCGTCGCACTCGTCGCCCTCCGAACCGCCGCCGAGCGCCCGAACTCGGCGCCGGTGCTGGCGCGTGTGCGGCGGCCCGATGGGAGCTCGTGCCACACCGAGAGCTTCGTCTCGAACCTCCTCGATGACCCCGCCGTCCGCGGAATCGTGCTCAACACGCGGGACGTCAGCGACCGCGCGGCACTCGAGGCGCAGCTCACGCACCAGGCCTCGCACGATCCGCTCACCAACCTCGCCAACCGCACGCTCTTCCGGAACGCGGTGCGCCGCACGCTCTCGCGGGGTGCGGACGCGTGCGACGGCATCGCCGTCGTGTTCCTCGACCTCGACAACTTCAAGACGGTGAACGACTCACTCGGCCACGCCGCGGGCGACCGTCTGCTCGTCACCGTCGCGGAGCGCCTGCTCCATTGCACACGCGGTGCGGACGTCGTCGCACGGCTGGGCGGCGACGAGTTCGCCATCCTGCTCGGCGACGTACCTCGCGATGTGGACGTCATCACGATCATCGAGCGGCTCCTCGGCTCCATGCGGCGTCCCGTCGTCCTCGAGGGGAAAGAGGCGTTCGTCGGCGGGAGTATCGGCATCGCGCGCTGGAAGGAGGGTGACTCCGCCGACGATCTGCTCCGCAGCGCGGACGTCGCCATGTACATGTCGAAGCGGCGCGGCAAGGGGCGCTACCACTTCTTCGAGCCACCCATGCACGCCGAGGCGCTCGACCGGCTGGAGCTCGAGGCCGCGCTCCGCCGCGCGGTCGCCGCCGAAGAGTTCGAGGTCGTCTTCCAGCCCATCGTCCGGCTCGACCACGGCAACATCATCGGCATCGAAGCGCTCCTTCGCTGGACGCACGCGGAGCGCGGGATCATTCCGCCCTCCGTATTCATCCCGCTCGCCGAGGAGACGGGGATGGTGGTGCCACTCGGGCGCTACGTGCTGAACGAGGCGTGCGCCCAGCTCGCGCGCTGGCGCGCGTTGCCTGGCGCCGCCAATCTGTGGGTCGCGGTGAACGTGTCTGGCCGGCAGCTTCACGAAACGTCCCTCGTCAGCGACGTCGCCGAGGCGCTCGCCGCCTCGAATCTCGACGCCTCCGCGCTGGTGCTCGAGGCGACGGAGAGCGTGGTCATGCAGAAAACCGAGACGATGCTCGGGCGCCTGCGCGCGCTCGAGGCGCTCGGCGTGCGCATCGCCCTCGACGACTTCGGGACGGGCTACTCATCGCTCAGCTACCTGCACCGCTTCCCGATCCAGCTCCTCAAGCTCGACAAGCTGTTCGTCGAGGGGCTCGGCCGCGGAACGGCCGACTCGACGCTCGCGCGTGCAATCCTCACGCTCGGCTCGGCGCTCGGGCTGCGCCTGGTGGCGGAAGGAATCGAGACTGCCGAACAGCTCACCGAGCTACGCCGCCTGGGCTACGAGCTCGGGCAGGGATACTACTTCTCCGCACCGATCGTGGCATCGGAGATCGAGACGCTCATCGAGACTCGGGGCTCGGCACTCGGCATTCCGCACTCGGCGGCGGGCTCACGCGCCGCCTGACCGGGAGGGATTCCGCTGGCAGTGCCGTCTTGAGTGCCCACTTCTCACTCGGCGCGGAGCGCGATCATCGGGCTCACACGGGCAGCGCGCCGCGCCGCAGGGAGCGCCGCCACGGCTGCCACGAACACCACGACCCCGGCGACCGCGGCAAATACGATCGGGTCGGCCGGCGTGACATCGAAGAGGAGACCGCGCACCAGACGTCCTGCGAGCAGCGCGGCAGCGAGTCCGACCGCCAGTCCGGCCGCCGTGGCCACCGCGCCGCGTGCCAGCACGAGGCGCACGACGTCGGGCGACCGCGCGCCGAGCGCGACCCGCACCCCAATCTCGTACCCGCGTTGCGCGACCGTATACGCGAGGAGCCCCGCGAGTCCTACGACGGCCACGAGGAACGCCAGCGCACCGAACAGCGTGAACATGGTGGCGCCGAGCCGCCACGGCCGGAGCTGGGGGTCCAGCAGCTCCGCGAGGGACGTCACGCGTGGGAACGGCACGTCCGGCGCGAGTGCCTGCAGCTCGCGGCGCACCGGCACGGCGAGCCCGCCGGCATCACCACGTGCGCGGACCAGAAGCGAGGTGGAGTGCGGGCCTCGCCACTGCGCGAGCGGCACGTAGAACTGCATCGTCGGCTCCTCGCGGAGCTGCTGGCGCCGGACATCCTCCACCACGCCCACCACGGTCGCGCAAGGAATCGAGTCGGCGCGCGCGAGGCGCACACACGTGCCGAGCGGCTCGCGGCCAGGCCAGAGGAGCCGCGCCATCGTCTCGTTCACGATCACCACCCGCGCGGCCGTCCGCGTGTCGGCCTCCGTGAACGGTCGCCCGTGCGCCATCCGCGCGCCGAGCGTGGCGAAGTACGAGGGACTCACACCGTTCTTGTAGGGTCCACCGGTCGTCAGTTGCGGTAGCGAATCGAGTCCAGGCACGATGAAAGTGCCTGCCAGGCTGAAGCGCACGGGGGTGGCGATCGTGAGCGCCGCGCTCTCCACGCCGGGCAACCGCCGTACGCGCTCCAGGGCATTCCGCCAGAACGCGTCCTGCCGCTCGGGATCGTAGCCGGCCTGATGCAGGCTCACCTCGGCGAGTGTCACGCGCCGCGCATCGAACCCGAGGCGAAGTCCTTCGGCCTTCCGGAGACTCCGCACGAAGAGGCCCGCGCCAACGAGCAACGCCACGGAAAGCGCGACCTGCGCCGTGAGGAGCACTGAGCGCAGGCGCCATGGCTGGCGCGCTTCACCGCGCGCTCCGCTCTTGATCGCGGAGGCGAGGTCGATGCCGCGCGTCTGAAGCGCCGGCACCGCGCCGACGATCAGCCCTGTCGCGAGCGCCGCGATGGCGGTGACGGCGAGCACGCGCGCGTCCACGGGCGAACCAGACCACCCGACGTCCGGAAGGAGCGTGGCGCGGACGAGGGCACCACCCCAGGTCGCGGCGACGAGCGCCGCGACGGCGCCGAGCGTGGCGAGCAGCAGGCTTTCGACGAGCAGTTGCCGCACGAGACGCGCCCGGCTCACGCCGAGGGCGAGCCGCACGGCAATCTCCTGCCGCCGGCGGAGCGCGCGGGTGAGGAGCATCGTCGCGACGTTCGCGCAGGCAATGAGGAGGACGATGGCGGCGACGCCGAGCAGCCATGCCGCGACGCGCGCTTCCGTGTGCTCTCCCGGCCCGCGCGCGGCGATGACGGACGACAGCGAGACGCGCGCGTTCGGGTCCTTGTTCGACTCGGCGGCGTTGCCGCGCCGGTGCGCGAGTGTCGCTTCGGTCGCGGCGAGCGCGGGGTCGGCGCCCAGCCGGAGGCGAGCGACCACCTGGAGCCACGACGACCCGCGGTCAGTGGCGTAGCCGGGCTGCATCCAGATGTAGCTCGCCGTCGTCACTGGCACCCAGATGTCCACGGCGCGGAGATCCACGCCTGTGAAGTTGCGCGGCGCGACGCCGACCACGGTGAAGGATGCATCCCCGAGGGGGAGCTGGGTGCCGAGCGCACCGGGATCGGCGCCGAAATGCCGTCGCCAGAACTCCTCACTCACGACGGCCACGGGCATCCCCTGCGGCTCGCCATCTTCCCCCGCGAGAAAGAACCGGCCGAGGCGTGGCTTCACTCCGAGCAGGGGGAAGAAGCCTGCGCTGGCGGATGCGACACGGACGGGGAGCGCCTCGCGCCCGCGCCCGAGCGACATCTCCATGGGAAAGCCGAAGGCAGCGACGCCGGCGAAGGACCGCACGACCGCGAGGTCGCGGTAGTTCGCATAACCAGTGATGGGACTCGTGAACTCACCCATGCCCCGCCACGTGCGGCTGAGCTGCACGCGCGAGACCTGATCCGCGTCGCGAACGTGCGGTGGTGGCGAGAGGAGCAGCCGGTCCACCACGCCGAACATCACGGCATTTGCACCGATGCCCAGCGCCAGCGTGAGCGCGACGGCAACCGTGAAGCCTGGCGCGCGGCGCAGCTGGCGCGCGGCGTAGGTGAGGTCGTGCCGGAGCGATTCCAGCCATTCGCGTCGCCGCATGTGAGCCTCCCGTTCGCGCGCGGTTGCCCGAAGCCGCTGGCGCGCGTCGTCCATGTCGCCAAACCGGCGGAGCGCTTCCTCGCGCGCCGCACCCTCGCTCAGTCCCTGCGCCACCAGCCGTTCGGTACGCATGGCCAGGTGGGTGAGAATCTCCTCCTCGATCTCGTCGGCCAGCGCACGCGGGCCGCGCCGCGGCAGGCGGAAACCGCGCCGGAAGCCCCACCGCTCGTCGCGCATCGTGATGTCCGTGAGTCGCTCGCCCGTGCGCCGGGTCCGCGTCTACGCGGATCGCCCGTGCAGGCTGAGAATGTGCGTCACCGACTGCGTGTAGCGCAGCCAGGTCGCGGTCTCGGCGCGCAGCCGTTGGCGGCCAACGGTCGTGAGGCGGTAGTAGCGGGCGCGGCGGCTGTTCCCCGTGACGCCCCACTCGGCCTCCACGAGGCCGCGTGCCTCCAGGCGGTGCAGCGCCTGGTACAGCGCGGAGTCGTCCACGCCGAGCGTGCCGCCCGAGCGATCCTCGAGCCAGCTCGCGATGCCGAAGCCATGCATCGCGCCCCAGCTCAGCGTCTTGAGCACGAGTAGGTCGAGCGTCCCCTTGAGCAGCGGCAGCGCGTCGGACATCGGGCGTCCCCTCCTCTCAGCATCGTCCCCGTACGTTCTAAGGTGAGAGGATGCACGGAGCCCTGCTCGCTGTCAACGGACCGCGTCCACGCGCCGTGAGGAGCGCGGTGCTAGAACTGCGCGCGCAGACCCACCATCCCCGTCCGCCCCGGAACGACGGTGACGTTGTCCGGCTCGCCGCGCTGGCGGTCGAGGAGGTTGTCGCCGGTGAAGACGAGGGAAAGGCCGCGGCTCAGCCGCTGCGAGATGCTCGCGCGGACACGTGTGGCGCCCGAGTACTCGCGCCAGAAGCTGCGGAGCTCCTCGCCGCGGAGTTCACTGCGCGCGGCGCTCCCGTAGAGCGCGAGGCGGTCGTAGTTGATCCAGTCTGCGGCGCGGGACACGCCGAGGGACATTGTCGCGCGCTTGCTCACGAAGCCGAGCGTGAGGCCGGCGGTCGCCGACGGCACCTCGAGCATGCGATCGCCCGGTCGCAGATCGCCGAGGTAGCCGGCGGCGAGCGTCTGCACACGGCTGTCCACGAGGGCGAGCGCGCCGGCGAGCGAGAGCGCGCCGGCGCCGAGCGTACCCTGCATCTCCCAGCCCCGGTTCGAGATCTCGCCGACGTTCTGAAGCTGATAGGCCAGGCGTCCCGAGACCGTCGGCAGGAGCACGCGCTGGATGAGGCCCGTCGCGCGCTGGTCGAAGCGCGTGACCTGCAGGGAGAGCGATCGGCCGACGTACATCTCGAGTCCCACCTCGACGCCCTGCTGTTGTTCGGGCTCGAGTCCCAACGTCCTCACCTGTCGGCGGGCCCCATACCAGAACGCCTCGCGCGGCGATGCGCTCGGCGCTCGGACGCCCTTGCCGTACGCGGCGCGCGCCTTGAGCGTGATGTTCCCGCGCTCGCGTACCACGGCGGCGCCGATCATGGGGAGCGTCACCAGGTTGTCCAGCGTGCCGAAGGCGTCGTCGTGCTCGACACGCAGCCCGCCCGTGAGAAGGACCACATCGTTCAGCGCGACGTTGAGCTGGCCGACCGCGCCCGAGTTGTGCCGCCAGGCGACCACCTCGCGCGGCACGCCGTAGCGCTCGGGCGTCGTATCCTCGTTCACGTAGCCGCCGGGCGGGCCAGACCGGCCCATATCCCCGCGGCCCTGGCCGTACGACGCGTGGTGGGACGGTGGAGGGACAGGCTCTTCGACCGTCTGCCGGAGCACCGAGTGCTCAGCCGCGAGGGTGAGCGTGGTCGCTACGTTCCGGTTTCCACCGAGCCGCAGGACGCTGCTCAGGCGCGCCGTACCACGGTCCGCGCCACCGCGTGCCGCGCGGAGCACGGAGTCCGCCGCAGAGGGGATCGGCGCCTGGTCGTCGGGAATGCCGGACAAGCGGTAGCCGTCCGCGCCGAGGATGAGCGAGTGGCGCCAACGTGTGCCCGGGATGATCGCCGCGGTGACGCCGAGCGTGTACTGGCGGAGCGACTCGTTCGAGAGGTCGCCGGCGATCTCGCCGCCTGGCGAGCTACCCGCGCCGGTGATGAGCGGGCTGAGCGGCGAGGACGCATCCGCCGCCGCGAAGCGCGCCGTGCCGGTCAGGATGCTCCTGGATCCGACGGCGCGCGCGGTGGCGAGTGCGCTCAGACGCCGCGCATCCGCGCCGGTCACGTACGCGCCCGTCTGGCTGCCGGCGAGCGCCAGGCTGGCCGAGCGCGTGCTCGAGCCCGTGTGCAGGGTGAGCGAATGATCCTGCGCAACGGGCGGCCGGCTCGCGTACTCCGTCTGCGAGAGGCCGGCGGTGCTGTGCAGGCGCAGATCGAGCCCGCCTCCCGCGGAGCCCTCGTGGCGCGTGGTGATGTTGACGACACCGCTGATCGCGTCCGAGCCGTAGAGCGCGGCGCCCTGAGGCCCGCGAATCACCTCGACGCGCTCGACCATCTCCGGCCGGAGCTCGGTGGTGAGGAGCGGGTTGGCGACCTCCACCCCGTCGATGTAGACCTTCGGATAGCTCACCCCGAACGAGCTCGCGCCACGGATGCTCGCGTAGCGCGCGATGACCGCGGACGGTGCTTGCTCCCACGCCCACAGGCCAGGCACCACGCCGTTGAAGAGCTGCGAGTACGAGCGGACATCGCGGAGCGCGAGATCGCCGTACCCCAGCGTCCCGATCGCGACCGCGAGCCCGCGTTGTGGGCGGCCCTCGGCGCTTCCCGTGACGACGACGCCCTCGAGCACCTGCGCCGTTCGGGCCTGGCCGCCGGGCGACTCGTCGCGGCGCGTGAGCGCGGCGAGCGGGCGGAGCGCGATCTGATCGCCACCGGCGGGAACAGGCTCCACGTCGCTGCCGCCCAGGATTTCCTCGAGCGCCTGGCCGACCGCCACGCGGTCGAAGTCGAGGCAGACGCGCCGCTCGAGCGGAAGCGCCTCGCGGCTGTACGAGAGACGGATGTCGGCGGAGGCGGCGAGGCGGTCGAGGGCTTCGCGGAGCGAGACCTCGCGCGTGTGGAGCGACACCAGGCGGTCCAGCGGCGCCAGCCACGCGCGCGTGGAGGCTCGCGCCGTCGCACGCCCGGCGTCGTCATCTGGCTTCGCCGCGCACGACACGACGCCCTGCGCGCGGATGGCGCGCGAGGGCGTGACGAACGGCAGTGCGGCGGCGGTCGTGACGAGCGCGATGAGGCCGCCTCGAGACGCGCGGAAGCTCACCGCGTCATGCCACCCGTACTGGCTCTCGTACCGATCACCACCACGCTATCACTCCGCTCCACGGTGATCCCGCCGATCCCGAGCTCCATCACGCGCAACACGTCAGCCAGTGACGTGCCGGCATCGAATTCGGCTGTCCAGTGGCGCGCGGAGAGCAGGGGCTCGGCAAAGCGAACGTCCACACCGTACCAGCGCCGGAGCGCGACGGCCACCTCCGCGAGCGGCGTGTCACGGAAGACGAGCCGGCCGCGCGTCCACGCAAGCTCCCGGTCGAGCACGACGCCGCGCCGCGCCGTGACGCGTCCATCAGCTGCGATCGCACCGACGTCCCCCTGTCGGAGCACGGTCCCGCTGCTATCCGGCGCGCCGGCCCGCGCGACGAGCACACTTCCCTGCGTCACGGCCACCGTGGTGCCGCCCTCAGGATCTGGCTCGCTCACCATGTCGTAAA
>JBBJNN010000126.1:0-6930 GCA_037720885.1 Gemmatimonadaceae bacterium
GGAGCATGACGGAGCGCGTCTACCTCGGAATCCGCAGCGCGCAGACTGGGCTCCTCGTCAACGCCACACTCGCGCTCGCCAAGCTCGTGGCGGGGGTGGTCGGGCATTCGTACGCGCTCATCGCGGACGCGGTCGAGTCCACGGCCGACATCTTCTCATCGCTCGTCGTCTGGACCGGGCTCTCCATCGCGGCGCGGCCGGCCGACGATGACCACCCCTTTGGCCACGGGAAAGCCGAGGCGCTCGCCGCCGCGGTCGTGGGGCTCATGCTCTTCGGCGCCGCCGTCGGGATCCTGATCGCCGCGACGCGCGAGATCGTGACGCCGCACCATGCGCCCGCGCCCTTCACGCTCGTCGTGCTCGTCGTCGTCATCATCGTCAAGGAATCGCTCTTTCGCTCCGTGCTACGCGTGGGGTCCGAGCTGGAGAGTACCGCCGTCACCGCCGATGCCTGGCACCACCGTAGCGACGTGCTCACCTCCGCGGCCGCCTTTGTCGGTATCGGCATCGCGCTCCTCGGCGGGCCGGGCTGGGAGTCGGCGGATGACTGGGCAGCGGTCCTCGCGGCCGGCATCATCGCCTTCAACGGTGTCAGGATCATACGTCCCGCGATCGCGGATTTGATGGACCGCGCCCCGGACGCCACGCTCATCGGCCGCGTCGGCGCCGCGGCCGCCGCCGTGCCCGATGTGCGCGCGATCGAGAAGTTGATGGTGCGCAAGGCGGGACTCGGCTACTACGTCGATCTTCACGTGCAGGCCGACCCGGAGATGTCGCTGCACGATGCGCACATCCTGAGCGGGCGCGTGAAGAGCGCGATCCGCGACGCGGTGCCGAGCGCACTGAGCGTCCTGATCCACATGGAGCCATACGAGGGGAGCAGGACGCCGGATGCGGGACTGAACAGCGCGGGGGCCGGACCTCGTGGGCAATCGTTCGATGATGCTCGCGCGCCGACCCCGCGTAGCTTCGTTCATTGGGGGGGGCCCCCCAAGGCATGAGCCCTCGTTCGTCACGTTCCGCGTCCTGCTCCGTTCCTGAACCTCGAACTGCTTCGGAGCGCCGTTATCGCGTGCGCTCGGCCGCAAGTACCCGAACGGCGCCGCCGCATGCGGATGGCAGTTCGTGTTCCGGGCCAACCGGCACGACGTCGACGCGGGCTCGGGTGATGTGCCACTCGTTCGCCGCACATCTCTATGGAGGCGGGCTACGACATCGGACCGTATCATTGGCGGCGTGGGGCGTGCGGAGTGGTATCCGACCGCGCCGGTCGCGCGGATCGCCGGACTGGCGCGCTGACCGTGCGCCCTCGGAACCAGCGCCGGCGCCATCGGTTGTACTGCGCCGCAGAGTATCGGATCCTTCGTGCGATGCTGCGAGCGCCGCGCGATTTGGATCTCTGCGTTCGGAAGGCTAATCGGTAATGCCGCGATGAGCGAGATCGGCGAGACCATGGGTCGGCTGTCGGCCGTTCTTGCCGCTCGGTATGAACTCGAGCGACGGGTCGGCGAAGGGGGCATGGCCACCGTCTACCTCGCGCGCGACCTCAAGCACGGGCGCAAGGTCGCCATCAAGGTGCTCAAGCCGGAACTTGCCGCACAGCTGGGCAGTGAGCGGTTCGTCCAGGAAATCAAGGTTACGGCGAACCTGCAGCACCCCAACATCCTCCCACTCTACGACTCCGGCGCGGCCGACGAGTTCCTCTACTATGTGATGCCGTACGTGGAGGGAGAGTCGTTGCGCGCAAAGATCGATCGCGATCGACAGCTGAGCGTGGAGGAAACGATCGACATCGCCCGGGCGGTCGCGGCCGCGCTCGCCTACGCGCATGAACACGGCGTCGTTCACCGCGACATCAAGCCCGAGAACGTCCTGCTCCAACACGGGCAAGCGCTCGTCGCCGATTTCGGAATCGCACTGGCCGTCACTGCTGCTGGTGGCACGCGTCTCACCGAAGCGGGGCTCAGCATCGGTACGCCACACTACATGTCGCCCGAACAGGCGGCTGGCGATCGGGTCCTGGACGCGCGCAGTGACATCTATGCGCTGGGCGCCATCACGTACGAGATGTTGACCGGCGACCCGCCTCACACCGCGAAGTCAGTCCAAGCTGTCATCGCCAAGATTCTCACGGAGAGCCCGTCACCGATTTCGCGAAGCCGAGACCTGGTACCAGCAAACGTCGACGCCGCCGTCCAACGCGCGCTCGCAAAGAGCCCGGCCGACCGGTTTGTGCGCGCCGCACACTTTGCTGATGCCCTGACCAACCCCGGGTTCAGACTGCCTGAAACGGCAGGAGTGAGAATCGCGGCTGGGCGCTCCGGGCCGAATCGAACCACCTGGCGCTGGGCTGTCGCATCCGCGACGCTCGCCATCGGCCTGTTGGCCGGTTGGTCCATTCGCACCGCGACGTCGCCTCGAGCCGTAGCGCGCGCGGCCCGTCCGGTGGTGTTCTTCCTCCCGCTGGACTCGGGCACCGCCGTCGCGGGATACCCGGCCATGTCGCCCGACGGGACCGCCCTCGTCTATCCGGCCGGGGACGCCGGTTCGAACCGTCTGTATCTGCGGCGACTAGACAACCCGACGCCCGCGCCGATCCCGAGGACGGAGGGGGGCCAGTTCGCGTTTTTCTCGACGGACGGGGAGTGGGTGGGATTCCTCTCCGATCAGTCGCTGAAGAAAGTCCGCTTGGACGACGGAAGTGATGCCGTCATCGCTCCGTACGTCGAAGGGCTCGCCGGCGCGACCTGGCGTGACGACGACACGATTCTGCTCTCCATGTTGCCGAAGGGATCGTTGTTCACGGTCCCGGCGAAAGGTGGCGCGCCAACCCCGCTCGTCATCGGAGAGCGCACCTTCGAGTCCGGTTTCTTCTTCCCGCACTCCCTCCCGGGAGGCGACGCAGTCGTCTTCAACACCGAGTCGACGGGCGGCCTGCTCGGCGTTCTCGACCTGACGACCGGAGAACGCAAGACGTTGGGTCGCGGACTTCGTCCGAGCTTCATCGAGACGGGGCACCTGGTCTTTGCCAACCCGGACGGTCGTCTCGCCATCCAGCAGTTCGATCTCACCCGCCTCGACACGATTGGGACGCCGATCGTTCTGCCCGAGGAGCTGGGAACCGGCCGGGGCCGCGCGTTCTATTCCGTGTCGCGCGGGGGCACGCTGGCCATCATTCGCGCCGCCGGTACCGTTCTCGACCTGTCGTTGTTCGACCGCACCGGGCGGCAGGAGACGGTCTTCCGCAACGGCGGATTCTGGGCGCCACGGTTCTCCCCCGATGGAAATTTGATTGTCTTCGGCGACCGGAACCCGGACGACATGTGGATCTACGACCTCCGTACACAAACGCGCCGGCGTTTTACGCTCGACGGAGCGAGCAGCAACGATCCTGCGTGGAGCCCCGACGGCAGACAAATCGCCTTCGCCGCGGATCGGCCTTCGGGAAAGGACGTGCTCGTTCGCGCCACTGACGGAACCGGTACCGCACGACAGCTCGTCGTGAGAGAAGGACTCCAATGGCCGTCCGACTGGACGCGCACCGGATTTCTCGTCTTCACCGACGTTCCGCTGGATGAAGATCGCGACATCTGGGTGGTGAAGGCGGACGGAAGCGAGGCCCCGTTTCCCTATCTCGATACGCCCTTCATCGAGAAGTCGGCAGCTGTGTCCCCCGACGGCCGCTGGATCGCATACGATTCCAACGCGCCCGGCCGGTTCGAGGTGTTCATCAACAGTTTCCCCCAACCCTCCGCTTCACCCGCGATCGTGTCCTCAGGCGGGGGAAGGAATCCGCGCTGGGGGCCTGATGGCCGCGAGTTGTTCTATTGGAAGGACGACCGGCTCATCGCGGTGCGTCTCGACTTGAGGGCCCGCCCGCGGGTCGTGAATTCCACCACCGTTCTGAAGACAAGTTACGCGAGCGCCGACCACCCGAATTACGACGTGCACCCGGACGGGAAGCGTTTCGTTGTCGTGACGGGTCGGGCGCGGCCGCAGCGGATTATTGTGGCCATCGATCCGTTTGCACGCTCGGCCCGGCGACGGTAACCAGCAGCGACATAGTGACTCCGGAGGGCCAGGGGTGAGGGCGACTCTCCGCGTATCCCCAACCCCTGACCTCTTCTCGTCTGGCCCCTGCAGCCGCCAGCCCCTAATCCCCGAAGCTCACCCCCGTCGCGCGCGCGGTCTGCACCACATCGTGCTCCGGGTCCACGCGCTTCGGCGTCTCTAACACCTCCGCGATCGGGATCATGACGATGTGCGGAGACTGTAGCGCCACCATGCACCCCCACCGCTCCTCCGCCACCGCCCGCACCGCCATGCCGCCGAAGCGTGTGGCGAGCAGACGGTCATAGCCCGTGGGCATGCCGCCGCGCTGGAGGTGGCCGAGCACGAGCGAGCGCGTCTCCTTTCCCGTGCGCGCCGCGATCTCGCGCGCGAGGCCGTCCGCCACGCCTCCGAGGCGCTTCGCCTCGCCGGGCAGCGAATCGCCGATGATGGACACGTTTCCCCCGCGCGGGAACGCGCCCTCGGCCACCACGACGATCGAGAAGTGACGACCCGCGCGGTCGCGCGCCATGATCTTCTCGCACACGCGCTCGATGTCGTACGGGATCTCCGGGATGAGGATGACATCCGCCGTGCCGGCGAGCCCGGAGTGCAGCGCGATGAACCCCGCATGCCGCCCCATCACCTCGAGCACGATCACGCGGTCGTGGCTCTCGGCCGTCGTGTGCAACTTGTCGATCGCCTCGAGCGCGGTGTTTACTGCGGTGTCGAAGCCAAACGTCGTGATCGTCCCACTCACATCGTTGTCGATCGTCTTCGGCACGCCGACGATCTTCATCCCCTTCTCGTAGAGCCGCTGCGCGATGAGCAGGGAACCGTCACCGCCAATCGTGATCATCGCGTCGATCCCGCGCTCGCGCGCGTTGTCGATCAGCTCGTCGGAGCGGTCGATCTCCTCGATCGTCCCGTCGCTCCGGCGGCGCGGGTAGTGGAAGGGATTGCCGCGGCTTGTCGTACGGAGAATGGTGCCGCCCAGGTGCGCGATCCCGCGCACGGATTCGCGCGTGAGCGGCACCACCTCGTCGGCGCCGAGCAGGCCGGCGAAGCCGCGCTTGATCCCGAGCACCTCCCAGCCGCGCCCGACCGCGGAAAGTACGGCCGCGCGGATGACCGCGTTGAGTCCCGGCGCGTCGCCGCCGCCGGTGGAGATGGCGATCCGCATGGACTAGCGGGGCAGAACTCGGCGCTCGCCGAGTCCCGATGAGCGGGACGTCAGCGCGCCGCGTCCAGCAGCCGCACGATCTCGCCCGGCGCCGCGTGGCGCTTCAACTGCGACTTCCGGAAGATGTACGCGCCGTTGCGGGTGACCTCGAACCGCCCCCCGCTCGAGGGAATGAGCTCGACCTCCGCAGCTGGGACGCGCGCCCTGATCTCGGCCGCCAGACTGGTGGCCCGGGGTTCGTAGTTTCAGACCGTGCAGTATTCGATGGTGATCTTCATTGTGCCCCCGCAGCCACCGGCGCCGCGCGCCTTGGCGCGGCCGCGTCGAGCCGATTCCAGTTGGCGATCGCGTTGAGCGCGAGCGCGAACGTACCCTGCGTCTGCCAGCGCCAGAAGGGACGGATGCCGAACATCACGACGTGCCCGTTCCCCACCGGCGCATCGACCACAGCCGCCTTCCCCACCATCTCCGTCGCGTTGAACAACATTCCGGAGACACCCAGCGAGTCGGCCCGATCGTGGAAGCGGAGAATGACGCGGGGCCGCATCCGCTCCTGGTCGCGCCGCAACGCAGCCGACGTCTCCGCGCCGCCGCCCTCGCCGCCCCCACCTCCACCTCCACCTCCACCTCCACCTCCACCTCCACCGCCCCCAACCTGCAGCAGTGGCGCCTGGTTGAAGTATACCGAGAACGAGGGGTCGTAGCCGTAGAGGATCGGGCTCGATGCTGTCACCACTTGTGCACGGTAGATGCCGCCACGCGCACCGAGCGTTCGCGCCTCGGCCACGCTCACCTGCGGGGTGAAGCCGAGCTCGATCGGCAGACGGCTCGTGGAACCCTCCACCAGCAGGAGCCCGCCCCGCTCGACGAAGCGCCGGAGCGCGGCCGCGCCCTCGAGGCCCATGCCGGGGCGAATGTCATCCGTCTCATCCAGCCCCCCCGAGGCGCCGCGACCGAGGTTCGGCGTCGCGGCGGTCTTCTTCCACGGGATCGGTGGGCCGACCATCGGACGCCCGTTGACGAGCGACATCCCCCCCTGCCCCGAGTGCGGGAACACGACGACGTCGTAGCGGTCGAGGATGCGCGGCGTGCGCAGCGCCTGGTCGGACGTGTAGGTGTAGGGGACGCCGAGCTGATCGAGCGCGTAGCGCACCCACCCCTCGTTCTGCGTCTCCTGCCAGGTGTGGAGGTAGAGGATGCGCGGGAGCTGGATCGGGTGGGAGCGCACGGCCGGTGCGGCGGCCACCGCCGCCCCCTGGAGCCCGAGCTGCGTCACGACGTCGCGCGCCTTCGCCCCTTCTACGATGAACGTCCCCGCGGGGTAGCTCGCGCCGCCGGCGGTGAACGCCGTGTCGGCGACGCTCACGCGCCCGCCGGCCTTCCAGGGCAGTACCGCCGACCGCCAATCGCCGAGGTGCTTGACGAGGAGCACCGGCCCGCTCCCCGTCACCACACCCGGCACCGTGGCGTCCGCGGCGAGCGGCTGCATCGGCTTCGCGAGCACGGTGGAGTCCGTGATCGTGTAGGTGACAACGTGCCGCTGCTCGTCGATGGTCCACCCCGTATCGTCGTAGGGCGACGGGTCATCCTGCTTGTAGTTCTGTCGCGCGAGGAGCGTGCGCACGAACTGCGTGTACGGCTGGTCCAGGCGGACGATCCAGTCGCCGGCGCGGACGGTAACGGTGCGTACCTCGGGG
>JBBJNN010000126.1:6940-13695 GCA_037720885.1 Gemmatimonadaceae bacterium
CCGCGCCCCCCACCACCCCGCCCGCCACCGGCTCCGCGGCCGCCCGGCGCAGCCGGAGCCGGCGCGGCCGCGACGCTCCGCGCGGCGCTGTCGCCGCGGGCTGCCGCCGTATCGCGCCGGGCCGTCGTATCGCGCCGCGCGGAGTCGGGCGGCTGCGCCGCATTCGCATCACTCGGCTCGCGGCGGACAGGGGCGTCCGCCGCGGAATCGCGCGCGGCAGGCGCCGCGCTGCCAGCGGCAGGGGCGCCGGGCGCCGGCAGCATGTTCTCGACCACCTTCGGCCCGCTCCGCGTCGCCCACTCGCCCGAGGCGACCTGCACCTCGGTCCCCTGCATGCGGATGAGGTTGACGAGATCCGCCGCTTCCGCCGCGTGGCGCTGCGTGCGCGGGATGACGAACGCGTAGGGCGACGTCGTCTGCCCCCGCCGCACCATGCGCTCCCCCTTCGCGACAAAGTTCTCGAGGAAAGTCCCGCGGTTGTCGGCCACGTACTTGAGCGCGATGAGCACGCCGCTCTGCTGGAAGTTGATGTTCGAGCGGATGCACCAGCGCACGCCGTTCACCGCGGGGTTCGGGCGGTACCACACGCGGCTGACCTGCGCAGCGCCGAGGTTCACGTTCGTGCAATCGGCGCCACTCGATGTATACGTCTCGTAGAACTTCCCGATGCCGTTGTGGAAGTTGGCGATCGCCAGCATGTAGTTCGGTGCCCAGCCGTCGTAGAAGCCGTGCGTCCAGATGCCCGGGAGCCCGCACCGCGTGAGCTCGTTGATCTCCTGGTACGCGAGCTGATGCCACTCGCCGACCTGGATCGGATCGAACTGCTCGTTGTACGGCCCCGTGCCCGTGCTCGTGTAGAGGAACGGCACCGACTCGTGCAGGTCGTGCGCGACCGTCGGCCGCCATCCGAGCCAGCCGCGCAGCATGTGCTGCGTCAGCTTCTGCGACATGCCGATGGCATCGCGATTGTTGTCGTGCGCCGTGTACTTCCCCCAGTAGACGAGGTTGCGGTTCGGGACGCCAAGCCGCTTCGACTGGTTATACACGTCCACCATCCGGTCGCGGCCGTCCACCTCGGTCACCGGGGTGATGAGCGTGATGACGCCCCCGCGGATCGCCTTGATGTAGTCGGACTCCTCCACCGCCAGGCGGTAGAGGAGCTCCATGAGCATCTCGGGGCTGCCCGTCTCTGGCGAGTGGATGGTGCCCGTGAGCCAGTAGATGGGCTTCGCCTCGCGCAGCAGCCGCGCGCGCTCATCCGCGCTCAGCCCGCGCGGGTCGGCGAGCCGTGCGATCATCGCGCGGTAGTCGGCGAGCTTCCCAATTGTCGCCTCGTCCGCGACCGCGGCGACGATCATCTCGCGCCCCTCATCGCTCATCCCGAGCGAGAAGAGCTCCACCCTGGGCGATGCGTCGGCCACGGCCTTGAAGTACCGGTTGACGTCGGCGACGTACGAGAGCTTGCCGATTGTGCCCGGCACGTATCCGAGCGTCCTGAGCGGGCTCGGCACCGTGGCGGACGCCGGGAGGTGATCCACCAGCTCCGTCGTGAACTTCCACAGCGGGTGCGTCAGCGTCAGCTCACGGATCTTCGCCGTGTACGCGCTATCCAGCGCTTGCGAAATCGCCTGCGCGGACGCGGGGCCCGTGGCGCCCAGAGCGGACGCGACGGCGAGGACACCGGCGACGGAGCGACGGAGGGACGACATGAGGCTCTCTCTGGCTGAGGCGTGGTCCGAGTATACGGGCGCCGCGGCGGTGGAGGAAGTATGAGCGGCCGCGCTCAGGGGACGGGGGGCGGCGGCAGCGGAACCCCGGCCAGATTCGCGAGCCGGCGGATCACCGTGTCCTGCTGCGCGAGCACTGTCCGCAGCGAATCGATCTGCCCCTGCAGATCCGCGTTCGTCCCCTGGAGCGCGTTGACCGCGTCGCTCATCTCGATCACCGTCTGCGCCACTGTATCGTTCGTGCTCGCGGGCACCGGCGAGCACGCCGCCGCGACCGCCACGGCCGGCATCACCACGGCGCCCGCGAGCGCCGCCGCCCGCGCCGCCCAATCCGTCGCGCGCTGCCGCATGCGCCCTCTCCCGTCGGTTCGTCTCACCCGTCCTGTCGCGATCATCCGGTCCCAGCCGAGCGTTTTCGATACGGTGCTGGCCGCGGGCGCGTGGTATATACGCCGCGTCCCCGACGGATGGAAAGTCCAGTGGAAAGTCCAGGCATGCGAACCGGCGCGACGCTCATCGAGCTCACCGTCGTGATCGCGATCGTCGCGATCATGGCCGCGGTCGGCCTCCCACCGCTCATCTCCGCGCACGACCATGCGTCCGTCCGGAGCGCGACGACAGACCTCGTGGCTGTCCTCGCCCGCGCGCGTCACAGCGCCGTCCTCGGTGGCCGCAGGGTAGCTGTCCGCTTCGATACCGCGGCCGCCCGCGTCCTCGTGATCGCCGGAGCCGACACGCTCGGCGTCCACCCGTTGCGCGCAACCCATGGCGTCTCGCTCGCCACGAGCCGAGACTCGATCACGTACGGTCCCCTGGGCGTCGGCTACGGCGCATCGAACACGACGATCACGCTGTCGCGCCGAGCCGCGACAGACACCGTGATCATCTCGCGATTGGGGAGGGTGCGGCACTGAGATTCCCCGGGCCGGCTATGGCGGTGGCGCCTCGACTGCTACGATCGCGCTCGCGAGCAGCGCGAGCTCCCCGCGCAAGCACGACACCCCACGCTCCTCGCACCGCCCCCAGAACTCGAGGAGCAGGCGCGTCGAATCGCGCGACGGCATGGAGTAGCGGAGGCGGACGGCGAGCCCCTCCCCCGCGCGGTACCCCCACGTGGAATCGGAGCCGAAGCGCCTCGTCGTGTAGGAGAGGTCGCCGAGCGTGCGCGCGGACTTGGCGGCGACGGCGAGCCGGGTGCCGGGAACGGTGAGCTCCTGGCTCAGCGCGGGCGCCCCTGCCGGCGGGGGCGGCGCCTGTACGCGCGCGCAGGCCGTCACGAGTACCATGACGAGCGCCGAGCGCCGAGTCCCGATCATCTAATCCGCCGCCACGGTGCCGAAATCGTACCCGGCGAGCGAGATGCGCGGTATCGGCTGCCCGAGCACGCGCTCGATCGTGCGGACCATCGCGATCTCGTCCGGGGCCATGAAGGTGAAGGCGTCGCCGGTCGCCGCAGCGCGCCCCGTCCGCCCGATCCGGTGGACGTAGTCCTCCGCATCCTGCGGCACGTCGTAGTTGATGACGTGCGAGATCCCGGCGATGTCGAGCCCACGCTGCGCGATATCCGTGGCGACGAGCACGCGGAGCGCGCCCCGCTTGAAGTCCGCGAGCGCCTGCATCCGCTCGGCCTGGCTCCGGTCGCCGTGCATCACCCCGACCGAGATGCCGGCGCCATCGAGATCGCGCAACAGGCGGTCGGCGCCACCCTTCGTCCGAACGAACACGAGCACGGAGTCGAGCTCCTGGCGCTTGAGCAGCTCCACCACCAGCGCGCTCTTCCGTTCCCGCGGCACCGGGTAGACGGCGTGCGTGACCGTGTGCGCCGCCTGCGACCGGCGTCCCACCTGCACGACCACGGGCTTCCGCAGATACTTCCGCGCGAGCGCCTCCACCTCAGGGGGCATCGTGGCACTGAAGAGCAGCGTCTGCCGGTAGGGCGGGATCTCGCGCACGATCCGGTTGATCTGGGGCGCGAAGCCCATGTCGAGCATCCGGTCCGCCTCGTCGAGCACCAGTACCTCGAGGTCGTCGAAGACGACGTTCTGGCGCTCCATGTGATCAATCAACCGGCCCGGCGTGGCGACGATGATGTCCACGCCGTCCTTGAGCGCCTTCTCCTGCGGCCCGATCGGGACGCCCCCGAACACCTCTGCGACGCGAAGGCCGGTGTGGAGGCCATACTTCCGGAAGCTCTGGTGCACCTGCGCGGCCAGCTCGCGCGTCGGCGCCAGCACGAGCGTCCGCAGCCGCCCCGGGCCGTCGAGCAGCTGGTTGAGAATAGGTAGGGTGAACGCGGCTGTCTTGCCCGTACCGGTCTGGGCCAGGCCGATCAGGTCGCGCCCCTTGAGGGCGAGCGGGATAGCCTGGGCCTGGATCGGGGTCGGGCGCTCATAACCGGCTTCATGCACCGCCCGAAGCAGCTCGGGCGCGAGGGCGAGGTCATCGAAGGTGATCGTCGCCAGGTCCGCGGATTCTTCCGTGTCTATTGTACTGGTTCCCATACCGCATCGGAGGGCGGTGGCCAGCGCCGGGGCCCTCCCGACGGTCGCACCGCATCGCTTTGTCCTTGCTCGTTTCGTTTGCCCGCTGAAGTTAAACCCTTGTGGAATCGTGCGCTACGCCTTCAGGACGCCTTCAGGAACTCCAGGATGGCGGCGTTCACGGCGTCTGGCGCCTCCTCGTTGATGAGGTGTCCGCCACCCGGTATTTCCACCGTTCGCACGCTCGGCGCATCCCGGCGGTAGCGCTCGAGGGCACCTTGGGGAATGATCGGGTCGGCGCTCCCGAACACCACGAGGCATGGCATCCGCAGACCCCGCATTCGCCCTCCGTCGTCCGGGCTCCAATCCAGATTCCGGATGAGCGAATGGAGGGCGCGGATGTAGCGCGGGTCCGCCGTGGGCGCGAAGTACTCGGCGACATCGCGGGAGGTGGGCGCGCCGAGCGTTCCGTACACGCCGCGGAGCACGAGGGAGAACATCCACGGCATCGTGAAGCGGGGCAGGAGCGGCGCGATGACCGCCGGCGCGAGCGCCCGAACCGCCGCCACGGCCCCGATCCGCCCGTATCCCACCGGCGCGAGGAGCACGAGCTTCTCCACCCGCTCCGGCCAGCGGAGCGCCACCTCGGCTGCCACCGCGCCTCCCATCGATTGCCCCATGAGAGCCACGCGAGGGAGCCCCAGCGCGTCGAGAATCTCGACCACGTACGCGCCGAGCGCGGGCAGCGTGTACGCGGCCGGATCGAGTGGCTTGTCGCTCGACCCGTGTCCGGGGAGATCGGGCGCGATCGCGTGGAACCCCGCGTCCGCCAGCGCCGGCAGGTTCTTCCGGAACAGGTAGGCCGAGCCACCCCACCCGTGGATGCAGACGACCGGCCGTCCCGCAGGGCACCCCGTCTCGGTCACGCGGACGCGCAAGCCGGCCCGCGTGGTGACAAACCGGGCCGCGACCCCGGGGACGCCGGCGGGATACATCTCCTCCGGCGCGACTCGACGTGCCAACGAGCGCGCTATCCGGTGGTCAGCGGCCGGCGACCACGGCTCACGTCAGGTTCACCTGCCGCCCGGACAGCCGGGCGATGAGGCCGACGCGAAAGGTCACATCAGTCCAGCGCGCTTCCCCCGTTGCGTGGGGCTCGAGCGGGAAGCTTGGCCATGTGAAGGGGTTGGCCGACCGCGGCGCGGTGGTCGCCCCCTTCCGCGCATGCCAGATGCCGCTGGCATCGCAGTCGTTCAGGAACCGGTCGAGCACGTGCTCCCACGTATTACTCCGGCGCAGGAAGCCAAGCCGCGCGATGAGCTCGAGCCAGGTCAGCGCCCACGGAACGTCCGCGTCGGCAACGGAGGTGCTCGGGAGCGGGTCGCCGAGCAGCAGGTGTGGTACCGGCAGGAGCTCCTTGCCCACGAGGATCGCCGGCGCGGTCCTCGGCGCACCCTGCGACAGGTACTGCGCGAGCCGATCCATCACCTCGTACCGCTCCGTGCGGAAGAGCGGCATGTACGCGAGCATGATGAGCGAGTAGATGGACGGCGGCGCGGCCTCGGGGGCGAGCGCGCGCTGGTTGCCCACCCGCACGAGGGGCTCCGATGCTAGCGGCGAGGCGAGAAAGGCGCCGAGCCGGTCCACGATGCGGGTGGCCGCGCCGCGCAGGCGCGGGTCCTTCTCGTAGCCCGCTTGCGCGAGGGTCGCCGCGGCGGCCTCGCGCAAGGTCGCGCGCGCGCGATGGACGGCGGCGGCATCCGCGCCCTTCCGTGGCACGAGCTCGAAGCCATACGCCGGATCGTCGTCCTCCGCCAGCAAGCGGAACAGGAGGCGCCGCGCGCGGAGCAGCGGGGGCGAGTCCGCATCCCACCCGTACTCGAGCAGGCGCCGGACCGCGACGATCGTACCGGCGCCCTGCAGCGATTCGCCGCGCGACGGAGCGGACAGCATTCGGTTGCCCCAGGTTCCATTCCGATCCTGGGTGACCGCGAGCGTCACGGCGGGCGGGAACGCGTGCGGCAGCACGTGGAAGCGCGCCCGATCCGGCAGGTGGAGCCTCGCCACCTCGATTGTGGCGCGATACTGGATTGGCTGCGCGCCATTGTCGAGGAGCCAGCCGAGCGGAAAGTTGACTGAGCCCAACTCCTGGCGCGCTCCGGCGAGCGGAAGATCGGAATGGGTCACGGTCACAGTCGGCGCTCGCGGTCAAGTCGTTGGGGCACAACGTATTTCGACAGCGGTACGGGACGTCGGGCTGCGCCTGAAGCATATCAGCTTTCCAGCCAAACGCTAGAGCTTGTACCCCAGCACGCCAGGAACGCGCCCCGGGAGCGGGCATCAGGGTGGGGAGAATTCTCATACGGATGCTTCGGAAACAACGGATAACAACGGATCGCTCCGTGCGGCGCGCGAGTCTCTCGCGCCAAGTCACCAAAGCATTCTTTGTGGGTGTGGTGCGAGGGCCTCGTGCGCCAGGGGGAGCAATTTGCTCTTATCCGTTGTTTCCGAAGCATCCGTATGAACCCTCCCACCTTGATGCCGGGCC
>JBBJNN010000127.1:0-13613 GCA_037720885.1 Gemmatimonadaceae bacterium
ATTCTCGCCAAAGTCGCTAAAGCGAACGAGACTTTGGCATCGCTACACTAGAAGGCTTGGGATAGTCGATCGGCAGATTCTCCTCATCGAGACCAAGCAGCTCGGCTAACTCGCTCTTTGCGTCCTCGTTCGTTCCAACGTCTTTCGTCAGTAAGCTGGACAGCGCTTTGAAACCGGAAGCTTGGTCGGCCTTCAATGCCCGAAGAGAGAAGTTCATCGTGCGGATGAAGAAACGTCCCCCTGCTGCCGCCTCTTCGTTCACCTTCGCTTGATTCCATACGAACGGGCCCTTCAGTCGAACAGCAGAGACGAAGCGTCCGTTGCTGACTTGCGCAGGCTCCAGCAGCTCGACACTAGAGGAGCCATCACCGTAGCGACGGGCGGGGTACATGCCGTCGGGCAAGGTAGTCTCGACGACTCCGGGCGGGACAACGATGACCTTTTCAGCGTTCGTCCGCTTCACCAACGGGCCGTCTTCCTCAAGCCCGACGGGTTCACCAAACAGCTCAACGGAGGCGCCATTGGCACCGAAGACGAGGATGTATTCTGTCTTCAGGGTGAGCTTCTTAGACAAATGGGATCCCTTCCGCTTCCGCTCCCAGACGACACAGCCAACGAAGTTCTCTTCGCCGAATACCTCGCCGAGCAAAGCTCGAAGGTTGTGAACTTCGTTGTCGTCGATGCTGGCCAGCAAAACTCCATCACTCGCAAGCAGCTGCCGAGCGAGTAGCAGCCGTGGGTACATCATAGACAGCCACTTTGAGTGGAACCGTCCATCTGCCCGTGTGTTCGTCGTCCATGACTCCCCCTCCTCGCTAACCTTGCCGGTACGCCGTAGGTACGCATCTAGAGGTTCGGAGAAGTCATCCGCATAGACGAAGTCGTTGCCCGTGTTGTACGGCGGGTCGATGTAGATCATTTTCACCCGCCCCGCGTAGCTCTTCCGGAGGAGCTTGAGCACCTCCAGGTTGTCACCTTCGATGAAGAGGTTGCGCGTGGTGTCCTCGTCCACGCCCTCGCCGGGCACTGGGACGAGCGTGCCGCGGCTCGGCATCGCCGCCAGCCGCCGCGCCTCGCGCTTGCCGGGCCAGAACAGCCCGAAGTGCTCCGCCCCGCCGTCCTCGGGCTCCAGGAACTCACCTAACGCCTCGCGTAGTGACTCCCAGTTCACGCGCCCGTCGGCGAACGCCTCGGGCGCGACCCGGCGCAGCTCGGCCAGCCGATCTTCGGTGAAGGTGAACGCGGGGCGCAGTCTCGTATGCGGCATGTCTCGCCTTACAGCGTGAAGGTTCGGCCGTCAGGCCAGGTCGTCGGGGAGGGCAGCCGGAAGCGCGTCGAGCGCCGCGCCGAGCACCGCCTCGCGCGCGGGGTCGTCCCCGTAGTCATCATACAGGTCGCGCACGTAGCGCGCGTAGCCGGCCTCGCCGGCGCGGGCACGCCCGGCACCGAGGTAGCGACGGTAGGGAGCGCACGAGAACCGGGCGTCGCAGTTGCGGCACACGGCCGTCGCGAACGGGCGCGTCATCCCCGGGAGCGGTCGGCGCAGGACGTCGTCGCCGGGCGGGTCGAAGCGCCGCTCCTCGATCCGGTCTACCGTCGCGCCGAAGTCGCGCACCGTCTCGTCCACGCCACGCGCGTCGAACGCGAGCGGGATCACCGGGTCCCAGCGCGGGAGCTCGCGCGCAATGGCCGCCTGGTCGCCGCCCTTGGCCGCCTGCTCCAGCGCGCGAGGGAGCGCGGTGCAGATGATCGCCGTGGCGTCGAGCGGCTCGCCGCGCAGCACGCGCCAGATGTGCGCGTAGACGTTGAGCTGCCGCTCGTACGGTCCGGGATCGGCACGGATCACGTCGGGCGGGTGCGTCTTGACGTCGTAGAGCGTGGTGCGCCCGTCCTCGCGCACGATGTCCACCACCCCCTCGATCGCGAACGGGCGTCCGCGCGGGGTGCGCTGGTTCGGCAGGTTGAGCTTGACCTCGGTGTCCGTCACGCTCTGCGCCAGCTCGCGTAGCCGCCGCCAGTAGAGCAGCACCTGCACGAGCGCGGTCTCGCGCACCTCGGGCGCCAGCGGGTGCCCGCCCTCGGCCTGCAACTCGGCCAGGTTCCGCGCGAACATCTCCCGGATGCGCGCCTCGACGTCCGCGTCGGTGAGCGGCGCAGGGGTCGGGGGCGCGGCAGCGCTGCCGGCGAGGCCGGGGCCGTCCGCCGGCGCACGGCGCGGGACCGCCCGCGAGACCGGAGACCGCCCGCTCATGCCGCGCCTCCGCGGGCGATCAGCCACTGGTGCAGGTCGTCCATCGTGCGGTGGACTAGGGTGCCGAAGAGCATGGTCTGCGAGCGCGAGGGAACGAAGTCGTACTCGCGGAACACCATGTACTGCCGCGGACACCGCTGGTAATGCAGGTAGTCCGCGGTGTACGAGTAGCTGCGCGGCAGGACGTCGCCGTCCGGAGCGGCCGCGGGGAGCGCGCGCACGTCGAGCTCCGGGATCCGCGGCACGGTACCGCCGCCGAGCAGGTGCGAGAACGGCGCATTGATGCGCTGTCCCTGGCCCTTGTGGTGCGCGAGGACGAGCAGGTTCTTGGCGCGCGACAGCGCGACGTAGAACATGCGCATGATGTCGAACTCGGCGAGGCGGTCGAGCGGCTCGGCGCCGCGGTCGAGCAGCGGGCGCACGCACTTCTCGAGGAAGGGCGCCCCCTTGTCATCCTTGCGCAGGTTGCCGAGCACCACGACGGGGAATTCGAGCCCCTTGGCCTGGTGGATGGTGAGGAACGGGACGCGCCCCTTGGGGAACGGGTCCTCGGCGTCCTCGTACTCGCTCTCGCCCCGGCGGAAGAGGGCGAAGCAGTACGACGCGAAGAAGAGGCGCGCGACCCCGCCGTCCTGCAGGAGTTCACCGGTGACGATGGGTGCGCGCCGGTCCATGAAACGGCCGAGGTACTGCGACAGGAGGGACAGATTCGAGACGGGGCCCTCGTCCGGATCCGCGGCGCGATGCGCGGCGTCGAACATCGCGCGAAAGTGGTCGAACCCGCAGAGGCGCCAGAAGAGGTCGAGCACGCTCCAGTCGACCGAGGTGGCGCGCTTGAACACGTAGTCGACTGTGTGCGGCCGGCCCTCGCGGATGCGCGCCTGCACGAGTCGGTCGAAGTATTGCGAGCCCAGGGTGCGCTTGGCGCGGGCACTGAGGCCAGGGGCCTCGTAGAATGCACGCTTCATCGTGTCGGGCGCGTACGGGGCGGCGATGGCCCAGCCGCGAGCGTCCGCGACGGCGCGGAGGGCAGCCCAGTCGGAGCGCGCAGTTTCGAGGTCGGCCTGGCGGTCGCGAACGAATGCCGCGAGGGCCTTGTCGCCGCGCAGCAGGTCGTTGGCCGTGTCCTCGGCGCGGTCAAGCCAGTCGTGGTACTCGCTGTAGTCGGAGCCGGGGAAGGCCCCGCGTGCCGGGCGGCCGAGAACGCTGGCGAAGAGGCCGAGCATCGCGGTCGCCTCGTCGCCCTCGAGGAAGCGCTTCGCGCGGGGGGCGTAGGCGCGGATCCCCACGGCCGCGAGTGCGTCCATCATGCGCTGGACGTTCTCGCTCTTGAGTGACGGGTAGAGAAAGGCGACCTGATTGGGGTCGGTGACCTTCTCCTCGTCGATGAGTCGTCGCACCAACCCGGCGATCTCGGCGCACGCGTCCACCGGCTTGGCCGGCATGGTGGCGACAACGGCGGGCCCGGCGTCGGTGCTGTGGGCGACGATCTGCTTGTCCACCACCCGGTGGTGCCCAACGGCCGGAGGCGCCTTGGCCCAGTCGCAGCGACCGACGAAGGCGCCGTAGAAGTCGACGATGCGTCGGCGCGAGCGGTAGTTGGTGACGAGCGGGACCGCCGTGGGCGTGCACCCCCACCGGTCCGCGCACCGCGCGCCGAACTCGACGAAGTTCTCGACCGTGGCTCCGCGGAACCGGTAGAGTGCCTGGTCGTCGTCGCCGACCACGCACAGGTTGCGCGTACCGCCGGCGAGATGGAAAAAGATGCGCTCCTGGACGGCGTTGGTGTCCTGATACTCGTCGATGATGACGTGGCGGAAGACGCCGGCCGCCGCCGGGGTTCCCTCGAGCAGATCCAGGGCGTGCTGCTGCAGGACAGAGAAGTCGGTCTGCGGCGTGGCGCCACCGGCGGCGAGCGTGCCCCGGTAGTGCGCATACGCGCGCAGCAGCCGCGCGAATGTCTCGTCGTTGGTGCGCGCGATGCCCTCGGCGGGGTCGACGCACTCCTCCGACAACCGGTTGAACAGCGCGACGCAGTTGGTGACGGCGACGTGCTTGCTCATCGAGCCTGCAGCCCGGCCCTCGAACCAGCCGTTGATGTGGACGTTGGCGGCTGCCTCGTCGTCGGCGTCGAACCCGGCCGCGGCCAGGAGCTCTCGCCAGGCGCGCGTCCGGGCGAGCCACAGGTACTGATCGAGCTCGTCGAGCAGCGCGGGTGCGTGGCCGCGGTTGCGGTCGGGGTGGAAGCGGCGGTCGAGGAGGAGCCGCTGGCAAAGCGAGTGCACCGTGCCCACGTACATCCGGGCGATGTCGTACGGGACGCCGGTGCGGGTGGTAACCGCGCCGAGCAGCGTCCGCAGCCCCTCCTGGAGCTGGCGGGCGGCCTTCTCGGTGAATGTCGAGAGGTAGATCTCGTCTGACCGGACGCCGTGAAAGACGATCAGGTTGAGCGTGCGCCAGAGGAGGACGCGGGTCTTGCCCGAGCCGGGGCCGGCCGGGAGGAAGAGCGGGCCGTCGATGTGGAGGATGGCCTGGCGCTGCGCGCCGTTCGGCGTGAAGCCGGCCTCCGCCCAGAGCGACTCAAGGGTGCAGGCCTGCTTGGGACCGCTCGTCATCGGAGCCGCTCTTGAGCCGGGCACCCCTCGTGGCCCTCAACCGGTAGGAGCATCTGTGCGACTCTGGGAGTAGCGGGAACCGTGGAGGCGGGGGCGGCGGTCACGGCAGTTCCGGTGAAGGCGGACGGCAGTATTCACGACGGGGGTGCGTTTGTACAGGGGCATACGGTGCGGGTGACGATGATGGCACCGCCGGCGGCCGGACGGCGCGGCTGCGATCGGCGGGCAAAGGCAAGCTCGCGAAGGCACCGGGGACGGCCGCGCCGACCGCGGCGCCGACCGCCGTGAAATTCTGACCGGCGGCCGACGATGACCACGCCACGCCAGAGCGCGCAATCGCGGATCGGCAAGTCGCTGGGCGCCATCCTGAGCAACCCGCGCCGGACGATTCTCGAGGACGACGACGCACCCCAGCCCGACGCTCCCGAGGCGACGTCCACCAGCAGGCAAGTCCCGGCCAGCGACGGTCCAGCGGCCGCGACCGTCGGCGCCCGTGCGTCGGCGGGATTGGATACTCCGGGCAGGGTGACCGTGCGGCCGATCGCGGTCACGGAGCCACACCTTCCATCGTCCGACGGTGGTTCTGACAGCGACGGCGGAGCAGCCACTCGCGCGCCGCGCCGCGGCGGCGATCCCCGGACGACGCGACTGCGCCTGCGGTGCGCCAAGTCGATCAGCCGACGGCGGCTGGAACTCCGGGTCGCAGCTCGGCTAACCCTGCGTCACCGAACGCGGCAGCGCCAGCGACGACGGTCACCGCGACCGACGCGGCGCAACCCGCCGCGGACGCTACGTGCGAGAGGCGAAGTCGCTCCCGCTGATAGACGCCATCCGCAAGATGACGCTGATGCCCGCGCGCCGCCTCGAGGCGCGAGTGCCGGCCATGCGCGCCAAGGGGCGGCTGCGTCCGGGCGCGGACGCCGACCTCGTCGTCTTCAGCCCGGAGCAGATCACGGATCGCTCCTCGTACGCCGAACCCGCCCTAGCGCCGGAGGGGATCCCCTTCGTGCTCGTCAACGGCGTGGTGGTCGTGGACAGCGGCCGCGTCGTGGTCGGAGTAGCGCCGGGGCGGCCCGTGCGTGCGCCGGCCAAGCCCGACGCGGCGGGCACCACGAGGGAGCGCGGCGGGCGCAGGAACGACTCCTGACGCCCGTAGCGCTCACGAGAGCGACCCCTACACCGGCGGCCTGACGGGCGGCGGCGTGGTACCGCCGGCCGGCGGGGCGCCGGATCGCCCGCCCCGCGGCGGTGCCGGCGGCAGCGCATCGACGAACTCCGCCATGCGCTTCCGCGTCGCCTCGTTCGGCAGCCGCCCGATGCCGCCCCCGATGTTGTCGATCATGTGACGCGCCTGGCTCGTGGCGGGGGTCACGGCGGTGACGGCCGGGTGGCTGACGACGTACTTGATGAAGAACTGCGCCCACGTCGTCGCGTCGAACTCCTTGGCCCACTCGGGGAGCTCCTTGCCCTCCGCGCGCCGGAAGAGACTGGTTCGCCCGAATGGCACGTACACGAGCACGCCGATCTTCCTCTGGATCGCGAGCGGGAGGATCGTCTCCTCGACGCCGCGGTTGTCGGCGGCGTAGTCGACGCCGATGAAGTCGAGCGGCTCGTTCCGCATGATCGTCTCGAGCTGCCCATACTGACGGTCGCTCGTCGTCGTGACCCCGAGGTAGCGGATGCGCCCCGCTCGCTTGAGCTCCTTCAGGATGCCGAGTTGCGTGGGGACGTCGGCGAGGTTGTGCACCTGCATCAGGTCGATCTTCGGCACCTTGAACTTCGCGAACGACGCCTCGATCTGTGCGCGCGCGGCGGCGGGATCCGCCGTGCCGCCCCCGCCGCGATCGACGACGTTGACCTTGGTCGCCCAGAAGATCTTGTTGGCGACACCCAGCTCGTTCGCGATGGCGCCCGCGACCTGCTCCGACGCGCCGTAGCTGGGGGCGGTGTCGAAGACCGTGGCGCCTCGCTCCACCATCGTCTTGATCACTTCCTTCAGCGCGGTGAGCTCCTCGCTGCGCGCCACCTGGGAAAACGTCGCCGAGCTCCCGAGCCCCACGACCGGCAGCATCTCGCCGGTCGATGGGATCGCGCGCTTGATGAGTTGGCCCTGCTGCAGCGCTTGGAGCAAGCGGGGGGTGAGGCCAAGCGTCGCGCCCGCACCGACCGTGATGCCGATCCATTTCCGGCGGTTGACCATTTCTGACTCCTGTGAGCTCGTCGTGACGAGAGGATTCGAAGGCCCCGCGCCGCCGTGGACCACGGCTCGCCGGCGACTCGGAGGCACCGATGTACTACGGAGCGACCGCGGGCGTCGTTGGGCCGGTGATGGGAACTCCCGTGGCGACATCGAGCACGTCGCGGCCTGTGCGCCCCCCTCGGCGACGATTGCTCGCGGCAGCCGCCCCGCCGTATATAGAGCGGGGGCCGCCACGTGACCCAGCGTCTCATTCACCATGACTCACCGGGGGTGCCGCGATGACCCGACTCCGCCGCCCGTCTCTCCCTGGGGCCCTGGCCGCGCTGCTCGTCGCGGCGGTGGGAAGCCTGGGCGACGGGGCGCTGCCCGCGCAATCGAGCGCCAGACCGCGCGCCGCAGCGCCCGCGCACGCGGTCCGCATGGAGCCCGCGCGCTTCACCGATCCGGAGCGCGTCGCGAAGCTGTCCTCCGCCTTCGGCGACATCGACCGCGCGTTCCGCGACTTCGCCACGCGCGAGCACATTCCCGGCGCGGCGTGGGGAATCGTCATTGACGGCCGGCTCGCGCACGTCGGGGTGACGGGGTATCGTGAGGTTGCGTCGCGCTCGCCCGTGGACACGAACACCGTGTTCCGCATCGCGTCGATGACGAAGAGCTTCACCGCGATGGCGATCCTCAAGCTCCGCGACGAGGGCAAGCTCTCGCTCGACGATCCGGCCGAGCGCTACGTGCCGGAGCTGCAGAGGCTCGCGTACCCGACGAGCGACGCCCCGCGCATCACGATCCGGCATCTGCTCTCGCACGCGGAGGGCTTTCCGGAAGACAATCCGTGGGGCGACCAGCAGCTCGCCGTCACCGACGCCGAGATGTCGCGGATGATGCGGGGCGGCATACCCTTCTCGAACGCGCCCGGGATCGCGTACGAGTACTCGAACTATGGCTTCGCGATTCTCGGCCGGGTCGTGACGCGGGCGTCGGGCGTGCCGTACCGGGAGTACATCGCCGCGAACATCCTGCGCCCGCTGGGCATGACGTCCACGACGCTCTCCCCGTCGGCGGTCGCGCCAGCCCGGCTGGCGCAGGGGTACCGCTGGGAAGATGAAACGTGGAAGCTCGAGCCGCAGCTCCCGGACGGGGCGTTCGGCTCGATGGGCGGCATGCTGACATCGGTGCGCGACCTGGGTGTGTACGTCGCGAGCTTCCTCGCGGCGTGGCCGCCGCGCGATGGTGCGGACGCGGGTCCGGTGCGCCGCGCGTCCCTGCGCGAGATGCAGCAGGTCGCGCGCCCGCGCCCGGCGTCGGCTGGGCGCACCGCGGCCGGTGCGGCGCAGCTCTCGGCCGGCGGCTACGGCTTCGGGCTCGGCATTTCCGGCAACTGCAGCTTCGCGCACATCGTCGCGCACAGCGGCGGGCTGCCGGGCTTCGGCTCCCTCATGCGCTGGCTCCCGGAGTACGGCGTCGGGATCATCGCCTTCGGCAACCGGACGTACTCGGGCTGGGGCGGGCCGGCGGACGAGGCGCTGGCGATGCTCGCGAAGACCGGGGCGCTCGAGCCGCGCGTGCCCCAGCCGTCGTCCGCACTGGCCGCGGGGCGCGAATCGGTGTCGCGTCTCGTTCTACGCTGGGACGACGCGCTCGCCGACAGCGTCGCCGCGGTCAACCTCTTTCTCGACCGCTCGCGCGACCGGCGACGCGCGGAGATCGCCCGGCTGCTGGAACAGGCCGGCCCCTGCCGGCAGGGCGACGGGTTCGAGGTGGTGGAGAACGCGCTGCGCGGCCAGTGGCTCATGCCGTGCGAGCGCGGCGCGCTGCGCGTGACGATCACGCTCGCGCCAACGATGCCGCCCGCGGTGCAGTACCTGGAGGTCACGCCGGTGCCGCCATCGGGTGCGCCACCGCGACGCGCTATCTGCGCGCTGTAAGGCGCGCCAGAGCGCGACGCCGGCTCCACGCCCGGGCCTGCCGCGCGCCCGGTAACCGGCGTCGCCGCCATTCGGAGTAGCGCGCCGGTCGCCTGAGCGATTACGTCCTCATGGCAGCTCCGACCCTTCAGGCAAGTCAGGTCCCTCCCATGCTCGACCTTCGCTACGCCCTCCGAAGCCTCTCCCGCGCCCGGGGCTTCACGCTCGCCGTGGTGCTGACCCTGGGGCTCGGCATCGGCGCCAACACCGCCATCTTCAGCGTCGTGCGCGGAGTGCTGCTCCGGCCGCTGCCGCACAAGGGGGGCGACCGGCTGATGTACCTCCGCCAATCCGCGGAGGGGGTCGGCGGCGAGAACGTGCTCTTCTCCGTTCCCGAGATCACCGACTTCCGCACCTCGGCCAAGTCGCTCCGGGGCATCGCCGAGTACTCGCCCATCACCTTCAGCCTCGTGGGGGAGCGTGATGCGGTGCGCATCGATGTCGGGCTGGTCACCGGGAACTACTTCTCGGTGATGGGGCTCTCGCCGGTGCTCGGCCGCTCCTTCAACGAGGGCGACGACGGCACCGGCGCCGCGCCCGTGATGATGCTGACCCACGAGTACTGGACGAAACGCTTCGGGGGAGACCGCGGGATCGTCGGGAAATCCGTTCGCGTCAACGGCCAGGCCGTCACCGTGGTGGGCGTCCTGCAGCCCGCGCCGAGCTTCCCGGAGCGCATGGACGCCCTCATGAACATGGTGAACAGCGAGCATCACCTGAGCGCCATGATGGTGACCGGACGGACGCATCGGATGACCGAGATGATCGCCCGGCTCGCCCCAGGAGCTACCGTGCCCCAGGCACGCGCCGAGGTAGCCGCCATTTCCACCAAGGTGCACGCCGACCATCCCGACGCCTACGATGCGGCCTCGGGCTATCGCGTGACGCTGACGCCGTTCCAGGAAGTGCTCGGCCAGAAGGCCAAGCTCACGCTCTGGCTCCTGATGGGCGCCGCGGCGTTCGTGCTGGTCATCGCCTGCGCCAACGTCGCCAACCTCACGCTCATGCGCGGCGTGCGCCGGGAGCACGAGTTGGTGGTGCGCGCCGCACTGGGCGCCGGCACCGGTCGCCTTCGCCGGCTGCTCCTGGCCGAAAACCTGGTGCTCGCGCTGCTCGGCGGCGCGCTCGGCCTGTTCCTGGCCTTTGGCGGCGTCCGGATGCTCATCGCGTTTGCCGAGCGGTACAGCCCGCGCGCCGGCGAGATCCGGCTCGACGGCGCGGTGCTCGGCTTCACCCTGGCGCTCGTCCTTCTCGTCGCCCTGCTGCTCTCCTTCGCGCCGACGCTCGCCCGGGAGCGCGCACTCGGCGCCGCGCTCGCGGCGGGCGGACGGCGGGCCACCGGCGGCGTCCGCCGCCAGCGGTTGCAACAGACGCTGGTGGTGGCGCAGATCGCCGTTTCGGTCGTGCTCCTCACGGGCGCCGGCCTGTTGATCCGCACCATGCAGCGGCTGGCCGTGGTGGATACCGGGATGAACACGGAGAACGTCCTCACGATGGAGGTGCCTCGCGACTTCGGCGGTGCGGGCGATGCGACCGCGACCGCCCAGTACGAGCAGATGCAGAGCCAGCTCGCCGCCCTCCCCGGTGTGAGCCGGGTCGGCTTCGGCTCCACGGTGCCGCTCCGCGCCGCCGGCTTCATGCTCGACATCAAGGCCGAGGGCCGCCCCGTGGCGCCGGGAGAGCCGATGCCGCGCTCCGAGTATCGCACCGCGAGCCCGGAGTACTTCCGCGCCGCGGGCATCCCGGTGCTGCGGGGCAGGGAATTCTCCACCACCGACCGCGCCGGCACCACGCGCGTGGTCGTCGTCAACAAGGCGCTCGCGGACCGGCTCTTTCCCGGTCAGGATCCGATCGGCCGGCGCGTGGCGTGGACCGGCGAGGTGCTCAAGTTCATCCCCGTCTCGGGCGACTGGCGCACCGTCGTCGGGGTGGCTGGGAACACGAAGGACGGCGGGCTCGACGCCGAGTCCATGCCCGTGATGTTCATGCCGTTCGCGCAGGAGCCCTTTCCATCCGGCGGATTGGTGATCCGCTCGCGAGGGGACGCCGCGGCCATCGCGCCGGCGGCCACGCGCATCGTTCGGGGAATCGCCCCGGGGCAGCCGATCGAGAAGGTGATGACGCTGAATCAGATCCGCGACGAGAGCGTCGCGCCGCGCCGGCTCAACGCGCGCCTGGTCGCCTCCTTCGGAGTGCTGGCCCTGATCGTCGCGGCCATCGGGATCGCCGCGGTGCTGGCGTTCTCCGTCAGCGCCCGCGCGAACGAGATCGGCATCCGCATGAGCCTCGGCGCCGACGCCGCGCGGGTCCAGCGGATGATCCTCTCGGAGGGCGGGGTCCTGGTGGGTGTAGGGCTCGCGCTCGGCGTGGTGGGCGCGCTCTCGCTCTCGCGGCTGATGCGCGGCCTGCTCTTCGGCGTGGCGCCGCACGATCCGGTCGCGCTCGCGCTCGTCGTGGTGCTCATGGCGGCGGTCGGCGTCGGCGCGTGCTGGATACCAGCGGTCAGGGCGGCGCGCATCGATCCGGGGGTGGCGTTGCGGGCGCAGTAGTCACCTCGCACACCTGGACGATGAACAGTGGAGCGCTCGGCGCCGCCCGTCAGCGTTCCTCGGTCGTCGTCGCGGCGGCGCGCGCGAGCAGCAGGGCCCGCACGCGCGCGTTGCGTGTGAGTGACGCCGCGTGCTCGAACTCCGCGCGGGCCTCGCCCCACCGTCCCAGCTTGGCCAACAGGTCGCCGCGCACGCTCCGCAACAGGTGGTAGCACTGTAACGAGGGCTCGCTCGTCAGCGTATCGACGAGCGCGAGCCCCGCGGCCGGACCGAAGGCCATCCCGAGCGCGACCGCGCGGTTGAGCTCCACGACCGGCGAGGGCGCGAGCCGGGCGAGCGCATCGTAGAGCGCCACGATGCGTGGCCATTCCGTCTCTCCCGCCGTGCGTGCGCGGGCGTGACACGCGGCGATCGCGGCCTGGAGCGTGTAGGGACCCGGCGCGCCGAGCTGCTCGGCGCGCTCGAGCGCGGCGAGGCCCCGGTGGATGAGGAGGTGATCCCACCGCGCGCGGTCCTGATCGAGCAGGAGCACTGGCTCGCCGGATGGGCCCACCCGCGCGCGCATGCGCGACGTCTGGATCTCCATCAGCGCGACCAGGCCGTGCACTTCCCCTTCCTGCGGCACGAGCCCGGCCAGGATGCGGCCGAGCCGGAGCGCGTCCTCGCAGAGCGCGGGGCGCAGCCAGTCGTCGCCCGCGGTGGCCGAGTAGCCCTCGTTGAAGACGAGGTAGATGACCTGGAGCACCGACGACAGGCGAGCGGCGAAGTCGGCGCCACGCGGGACGTCGAAGGGGACGCGGGCGTCGGCGAGCGTGCGCTTGGCCCGGACGATGCGCTGGGCGATCGTCGGCTCCGGGACGAGGAAGGCGCGCGCGATCTCCTCCGTCGTCAGACCGCCGAGCAGGCGGAGCGTGAGCGCGACGCGCGCTTCGGTGGAGAGAACGGGATGACAGGTGGTGAAGACCAGGCGCAGGAGATCGTCGCCGACGTGGTCGTCGATGGCGGCGACGAGATCGGGCTCGGGGCTCTCGGTGAGGGCATCGAGCTCGTGCCCGAGCTCCGCGTGCTTTCGCTCGAGCCGGGCATGCCGGCGCAGGTGATCCACCGCGCGGTGCTTCGCGGTGGCCATGAGCCAGGCGCCCGGCCTGTCCGGAACGCCCGACTCCGGCCACCGCTCGAGCGCGGCGACGAGCGCGTCCTGCGCGAGGTCTTCGGCGAGCCCGACGTCGCGCACGATCCGCGCGAGCCCGGCAATCAGCTTCGCCGACTCGATCCGCCAGACGGCGTCGATCGCGCGGTGTACGTCGGGGGCCGTCACGGCTAGCAATCAGCCCATCGTCCTCCGCTAGTGCAAGGCCGTGACGGGGAGCGCGACTACCGCGCGACTACTGCTTTTTCGCGGCCGCCTGCGCGCGGATGCGCGCTTCCTGCTCCCTGAGCTCGGGCGTGAACTCCGCACCGAAGTCTTCCGCCTCGAACACCTGGCGAATCTCGATCTCCGACTCCGTGCCCGGCATGGGATTCGGAGCGCGCTTGACCCATTCGATCGCCTCTTCCTTCGACTTCACCTGCCAGAGCCAGAAGCCGGCGATCAGCTCCTTCGTTTCGGTGAACGGCCCATCGGTCACGGTCCGCTTCGATCCCGAGAACTTGACGCGCGCGCCCTTCGAGCTCGGGTGGAGCCCCTCGGCCGCGAGTAGCACGCCGGCTTTCGCCAGCTCCTCGTTGAACTTGCCCATCTCGGCGAGCTGCTTCTCGTCGGGGAGCACGCCCGCCTCCGAGTTCTTGTCGGCCTTCACCAGGATCATGAATCGCATCGTCGTATCTCCTTGCAGTGTCGGGTTCCGGAGCCAGGCATCCGGACGATTTCGACCGGCTGAACCGAGGCTCTACTAGCACGTCGAACGAGGAGCCGCGAAATCGACACGCGTGGCGAAGGGCCGCCATCACGGACGAAGGGGTATGCGGATGCTCCGGAAACTACGAAGGCGATTATAAAAGATCTGGCAGCAGTTCCGGGATGCGATATGCTCTCGA
>JBBJNN010000197.1:0-3480 GCA_037720885.1 Gemmatimonadaceae bacterium
CCTTGCGTGGTATGTACTCCGGCGCTGGCCAGAGCGACCGCTCGCCGCGGCGCTCCTCAATACGGTCGCCGCGCTCGCCGTCGCGATGGTCGCCATTCCGGCCGGTACCTACCTCTACTACGATCACCGCCTCTCCATCGCTAGCGAGCCCGAAGCCTGGCTCGCGCTCGGCGAGTTCATGGCGGCCGGCGCATGCGCGTTCATCACGATCTACTGCACTCTCCAGTTCGCCGCCCGACGCCCTCGCGTCCGACGTAACGGGCACCACGCACTGCCGTACGCGCGCCACTGCGCGCGCGGGGCGCCGTAGCCCTCCACTCCGTCCGCGAGCGGCGCCATTCGCGTCCTGAGCGGCGGCGCCGTCCACACGTTCGCCGGGGACGATCCGTCGTCCGGCACACCGGCGGAGGCCGTCGCGTTCGACGCCGGCCGCATCGTCGCCGTTGGGTCGGCCGAGCGAATGATCGCACTCGCCGGTGTGGGTGCCGAGGTAACGGAGCTCCGCGGGAGGGCCGTCGTTCCCGGATTCGTTGACGCGCACCATCACCTGTCCAACGCCACGCTCTACCGCGGCGCAGTGGACCTCACACCGCGCTCGGCGCGCTCCGTCGGCGACATTCTCATCGCGCTCCGCCGCGCGGCGGCGTCCCTCCCGCTTGGCGCCTGGGTCGTCGGCATCGGCTACGATGACTTCGCGCTGGCCGAGCGACGGCCGCCGACGCGGCGCGAGCTCGACGACGCGTGCCCGGATCATC
This sequence comes from Gemmatimonadaceae bacterium, assembly GCA_037720885.1. Taxonomy (GTDB): domain Bacteria; phylum Gemmatimonadota; class Gemmatimonadetes; order Gemmatimonadales; family Gemmatimonadaceae; genus JACMME01. The sequence continues at coordinate 756 of JBBJNN010000197.1, forward strand.
CGGTGATGGCGATGCACTTCTCCTTCCACCAGTGCGTCGTGAACTCGCGCGCCCTCGAAGCGGCCGGGATCGGGCGCGAGACGCGCGACCCGCCAGCCGGCCGCATCGGGCGCGGGAGGCGGGGCGAGCCGAACGGGCAACTCTTCGAGACGGCCATCTCGCGCGTCGAGCCGCTGGCGCGCGCCGGCCTCCTCCAGCGCGACACGGACGGCTTCATCGCGCGTCTCGAGCGCTACCAGCAGGAGCTCTTCGCCGTCGGCATCACTCGCGTTGCCGACCCCACCGTAACACGGGACTTCGAGAGCCTGTATCGAGCGGCGCACGCGTCCGGCCGCCTCCGCCTGCCGGTCGTGATGATGCCCGTGTCGGAGCGCGGCTACCTCGAGCACCCGGGCGACCGGCTCGACGACGCGCCGACGGGGGAGGGGCCTGACGAGCTGCGCGTGGGGCCGCTCAAGCTCTTCTTCGACGGCGGCGACAACTGCGCGGTCTGCATCACGGTGGCGCAGGGAGCCCGCGCCGGGCTCGCCTCCGCCGTGCGGATGCTCCGTACTCGGTCGCTCGCGCCGCTACGCTTCGGCCTGCGTGCGCACGCCCGCCTCGGACGCGATCTGCGCATCCACACGGGAGTTCACTACTACGAAACCGACGCCAGCTCCGTTGCTTTCGCCTCGCGCGCCGTCGAGCGCGGGTGGGCGCTCGCGATCCACGCGATGGGGAACGAGGGCGTCGAGCAGGCGCTCAGTACGCTCGCCGCAGTCCGGGCGCGCCACCGGGATTCGCCGCCGCCGCGAATCGAGCACGCCATGCTCGCGAGTCGCGAGTCGTTCGCGCGCGCATCGCGCGACGGGATCACGCTGGTCGTGCAGCCGTCGTTCGTCACGGTTCCGGCCGTGACCGACGCCCCGCCACTCGATCCGCTGGTCGTCCTCGGCTTCCGCTCGATGCTCGACGCGGGCGCGCGCGTGGCCGCGAGCTCGGACGCGCCGGTGACGACCTTCGCACCGCTCGACGGCGTGCGGAGCGCGGTCGAACGCCGCACCGCAAGCGGCGAAGCGCTGACCCCCGAGGAAGCGGTGAGCGTGCGCGAGGCGCTCGCGATGTACACACGGGAGGCGGCGCGCGCGTGCGGCTGTCTCGACACGACCGGAACCATCGAGCCAGGGAAGCGCGCGGACCTCGTCATCCTCTCCGACGACCCGTGTCGAGTGCCCGTCTCCTCCCTCAGCGATGTCCGTGTGGAGGAGACGGTGCTCGGCGGCGCGACGGTCTTCCGGGCGGGCGCGACGCCGGGCTGATCGCGCCGGTTAGATTGCCTGCCACTTCGCCCCGAACCCGACCGATCCGATGCTCGCAGTGTTTACCTCTATCGCTCCACGCCGGCGGCGTACGCTCGCCCGGGCACTCGCGCTTGGCGCCGTCCTGGCCGCGCTCCAGCTCGGCGCCAGCGCGCTCGGGGCACAGGATACCGCACGAGCGCGCACGCGGGCCGACACGGCGCGCCGCGGCGACAGCGCGGGCGCAGCGAAGCGCCCGGTACGAAAGGTCACCTCCGCGAAGCGAAAAACGGGCACTGCGAGCAGCGCCGCCGCCGCGAAGCCGCCAGCGACGCCCAAGCCCACACCGGTCTGGCCCGTGCCCGGGCCGGCGCCGCTGCCGGGCTCCATCCTCCCGGCGCGCCGAGTCGTTGCGTTCTACGGAAACCCGCTCTCCAAGCGGATGGGCATTCTCGGCGAGCTGGCGCCAGACAGGATGCTCGCGAAGCTCGACGGTGAGGTTGCGGCCTGGAATCGCGCCGACCCGGGGACGCCGGCGCAGCCGGCGCTCCACCTCATTGCGGTCGTCGCGCAGGCGGGCGCCGGCCGCGACGGCAAGTATCGGGCGAAGATGGCCGACTCGCTCATCGAGCGCGTAGCCGGTTGGGCCGCGTCGAAGAATGCCTTGCTCTTTCTGGACGTACAGGTGGGCAAGAGCACGCTGAAGGAAGAGCTGCCGAAGCTCGAAGCGTTTCTCCAGCGTCCGAACGTCCACCTCGGCATCGATCCCGAGTTCTCGATGAAGACCGGCCACAAGCCCGGAACGCGGATCGGCAGCTTCGATGCGGCCGACGTCAACTACGCCGCGGAGTATCTCGCCGGGCTCGTCACACAGCATGGGCTTCCGCCCAAGATGCTCGTCGTCCACCGCTTCACGCGCAGCATGCTCACGCGGTCGAAGCAGATTCGCCTCGACCCGCGCGTCCAGATCGTGATCCACATGGACGGCTGGGGCCCGCCGACCCTCAAGCTCGGATCGTATGAGCGCTTTGTGTACGAGGAGCCGGTGCAGTTCACGGGGTTCAAGCTGTTCTACAAGAACGACACGAAGCGCGGGCACCCGCTCATGTCGCCGGCCGATCTGCTCAAGCTCAATCCGGTGCCGGTGTACATCCAGTACCAGTGAGCGGGGCAGTTCTCCCGGGGAGATCGCTGACGGCGGTAACCGCGGTAGCACAAACGGTAGCAGAGCCGCGGCAACGTCACTGACTGTCCACGACCTACGCCGGCCCTCGGTGGGTACGCTCGATGCGCGGAGCGAGCCGGAGACGCTCGGCGGTGTGGGCTGGGAAGATTCGGCACCCGGGCTAACACTACTTCGCCACATCGTCGTGCGAGCGGCCGGTGCCCGAGCCGTGCAGGGGGCGGGTGGGTTGACACCGCCGCGGCGCGGGTGCGAGTTGGGGGGG
>JBBJNN010000020.1:0-56383 GCA_037720885.1 Gemmatimonadaceae bacterium
CGATCCCTTCCGAGCGCAGCGGTCCTAATCGCCCGGGCGGCTTGACTACTCAAGCACGTCTTCTTGGAAGAACACCGCATCACGCAGAGCACCGCACGGTTGCGATTCGGTCCCACACTCCTCGATCCCATCACTTCGTCATTCACTTTCGCTCCCGGCCACACCAGCTAGGGGGCCGTACGGTCGACCGTACGAGTCTGTTCGCTCGGAAACGAGCACTCGAATTCGCTGGCGACTAGAGCGTAGGGGCCACACCCGTTCCCATCCCGAACACGGTCGTTAAGCCCTACAGCGCCGATGGTACTCCGACCGAGAGGTCGCGGGAGAGTAGGCCGTCGCCGGCACCAACATGGTCCGTTGCACCAGGGTCAGTCGCTTCACCATCGCGCCCTCGGTCTCCAGGAGATCGGGGGCGCGATGCGTTTCACGTCACAAGGCACGTATCTCGCCACCTTACTTCGCCGTGCGATACCCTCTGCTCTTCGGACTTGGCGCCGTCGCCAGCGCGGCCGCCGTCGCGGCCGCCCGCGCCAGACGCGAGCTACGGCGCCGCGAGCGCCTCGCCGCTGCGGCACTCGAGACGCTCATGAATGCCGTGGACGCGAACGATCCCGTCACGGGCGCCCACGTCCGCCGCGTCGCCGCGTACTCCCTCATTCTCGCCCGCGCCGCGGAGCTCGACGAGCGCGAGCAGCGGAGCGTCGAACGTGTCGCGCTCTTTCACGACATTGGGAAGATCCACGCGGCACTCTTCGACATCGTGCACGAGGCGAGCCCGCTGTCCAAGAGCGAGCGCGAGCTCATCGCGACCCACCCCAAGCGCGGCGCCGACGTCATGCGCCCGCTCTCCGTCTTCTACCCCGATCTGTCCGACGGCGTCCTCTCCCACCACGAGCGCTGGGACGGCACCGGCTACCCGCGGCGTCTTCGCGGCATCCAGATTCCACGCGCTTCCCGCATCGTCGCGATCGCCGACACGTTCGACGTCATCACGCACAGCCGGCCATACAAGGAGAAGGATACGGTCGCGGCCGCAGCCGATTCGATCGGGAAAGGCTCGGGCACCCAGTTCGATCCCGAGCTGACTGACCTCTTCCTTCAGCCCAGCATCCTGGCACTCGTGGCGCGCGCGGTGAGCGCGGCCCAAAGGCAAGGGGCTCCCACAGACGACCGCCGCCACCCGACCGAAGAGGAGGGCGCGCCGGACATCACCTTCCGCTGGCGGAGCGCAACGCGCGAGCAGCCGCTTCCGGATCCGGCGCTCGAAACACGGAGCTCACGACGGCAATCCCGCTCATCCCAGCCCCCAGAAGAAGAGACGCATTCTCCGGGGTGACGCCGCCGATGGCGACGGCTGGCAGCGCGCACCGCCGCGCGAGCCGCACCGCTTCCGCGACGCCGATCGCAGGCCCCGCATCCGCTTTGGTCGGTGTGCCGAACACCGGACCGATGCCGACGTAGTCAGCCCCGCTCGCCCCACCCACCTCCGCATCGCTCCCGACCGAGGCGCCGACGATGAACCCAGTCGGCGCGAAGCGGCGGATGGCCACCACCGGCAGATCGTCCGCGCCGACGTGGACGCCGGCCGCACCCGCGGCCAGCGCGACATCGGCGCGGTCGTTGACGATCACCGGAACCGGCAGTGCCGCGACGAGCGCACGCGCGAGCTCCACCTGTACCCGTGAGTCGGCCCCCTTGAGGCGGAGCTGAATCATCGTCGCGCCGCCGCGGACCGCGGCTTCCGCGCGCTGAATCAGCGCTGCCGGGTCCTCGGTCTGAGTATCCGTAATGGCGACGAGGAGGAGCGACGCCGAGGAGAACACGGCTATCGAGGCCGGGCGCGCACCGCCTGACGGATCTCCGCCCGCGCTTCCGTATGCTCGCGAAAGGTCGTCCGAAATTCGTGGTGTCCGTCCGGATGCGCCACGAAGAACTTGTATGGCACGTCGGCGGGGAAGAGCGCGGCCTCGATGCTGGCGCGCCCGGGCGACGCGATGGGTCCCGGCGGCAGCCCGCGGCGCTTGTACGTGTTGTACGGCGACTCTACCTCCAGATCCTTGTAGCGCACGCGATTCACGTGCTGCCCAAGCGCGTACTGGACCGTCGGATCGGCCTGCAGCGGCATCTGGTCCCGTAGGCGGTTGTGGTAGACGGCGGAGATGACGGGGCGCTCCTCAGGAAGGCGCGCCTCCTTCTCGATGATCGAGGCGAGCGTCAGAATGTCGTGCCGGCTCAGCGCGAGCCGCTGCAGCCGCTGATCCCACGCCGGATTCCACTCCTGACGGAAGCGTCGCACGAGCTGGCCGATCGCGTCGCGCGCCGGTGAGCCGGGTGCGAACCGGTACGTGTCGGGGAAGAGGTAGCCTTCGAGCGTCGGCGTCGGCACGTCGAGCTCGCGCCGAATGACCGAGTCGCTCGCGGCGACACGCACCGAATCCTCTGGAACGCCCAGCGCCTTCGCCAGCAGCGGAACGATGTCCGAGATCGCGAATCCTTCGGGGATCGTGACGGTCCGCTCGCCCGGCCCGGCGGATAGGCGTGCGAGCACCGAGGACCAGTCCGTGTCGCCGCATGCGAAGAAATAGCGGCCCGGCTTCAGGTCGCGGTCGCGTCCGCGCATCTTGGCATAGACGCGAAAGAGCCACGCTTGGCTCACGACGCCCGCGCGCTCCAGCGAGTCGGCGGCAGAGGCAAAGGACGACCCCGCGGGTACGGTCGCCTGCACGTACTTCCGGCCATTCTCGCATTCGCCGCTCGTGCCGGCACAGCCGCCAATCAGCGGCGCGGCGGCGACCAGGCCGGCCATCATGATCGTAGTGAACCTAGCGTGACGCATGGAGCGCATGTTGGAGCAAAATCGTCGCCGCCAGGGCATCGACGTCGCCCTTTCGTCCACGCACGGAACCGCCCATCTCCCGGATGGCCCTGAGGGCCGCCGCGGTCGTGTAACGTTCATCCACGAGCGACACGGGGAACCCGGTCCGCCGCTCGATCTCGATCGCGATCCGGCGAACTTCGACCGCGCGCGGTGTGTCGTCGCCCGCGTCGTCGAGCGGGAGGCCAAGCACGAAGGCGCGCACCTCGAGCGCCTGGCCCCTCCTGATGAGCTCGGCGATCGGAGGCCGCTTTCCGGGCCGCCTCGTGATGAACCCGGCCGGGCTGGCGACCGTGCGCGTTGGATCGCTCACCGCGAGCCCCACCCGCTTCTCGCCATAGTCCACGGCGAGTACGCGGCCGAGCGTGTCATCCACAACTCGCCGGGCTCGCGATCACCCCTGGGCCATGCTGGCGAAGAACTCCCGGTTGTTCTTCGTCCGCCCCATCCGCTGCAGGAGAAACTCGATCGCTTCGACCGATGGCATGTCGCTGAGGAAGTTGCGCAGGAGATAGACGCGATTCAGCTCGTCCTTGTCGAAGAGCAACTCTTCCTTCCGCGTGCCGGAGCGCTGGATGTCGATCGCGGGAAAGATACGCCGGTCGGCGATCTTGCGATCCAGGACGAGCTCCATGTTGCCCGTCCCCTTGAACTCCTCGAAGATCACCTCGTCCATGCGCGAGCCTGTCTCGATCAACGCGGTCGCGATGATCGTGAGCGAGCCCCCCGTGTCGATGTTCCGGGCGGCACCGAAGAAGCGCTTCGGCTTGTGGAGCGCCTGCGCATCCACGCCCCCCGAGAGAATCTTTCCCGAATGCGGAACGACGACATTGTGCGCCCTGGCAAGCCGGGTGATCGAGTCGAGGAGGATCACGACATCCTTCCCGTGCTCGACGAGCCGCTTCGCCTTCTCGATCACCATGTCGGCGACCTGAACGTGCCGGTCGGCGGGCTCATCGAAGGTCGAGCTGATCACTTCCGCCGCAACGTTCTGCTGCATGTCGGTGACCTCCTCGGGGCGCTCGTCGATCAGGAGCACGATGAGCGTCACCTCGGGGTGATTCTCGATCACCGCGTTCGCGATCTTCTGCATGAGGATCGTCTTGCCAGCTCGCGGCGGCGCCACGATCAGGCCGCGCTGGCCCTTTCCGATCGGCGCGATCAGATCCACGACCCGCATGCTCAGGTCGCCGTTCTTCGGCTCGAGCCGCAGGCGCCCCTGCGGGTAGCGCGGCCGCAGGTTGTCGAACGCGATCCGATGCTTTGCCTTCTCCGGATCTTCGCCGTTGATCGTCTCGACCTTGAGCAACGCGAGGTATCGCTCGCCCTCCTTCGGGGGCCGCACCTGCCCGAGCACCGTATCGCCTGTGCGCAGATCAAAGCGCTTGATCTGCGACGGGGAGACATAGATGTCATCGGGGCCGTACAGGTAGTTCCAGTCCTGACTGCGTAGGAACCCGTAGCCCTCGGGCAGGATCTCGAGTACTCCCTCGCCCCGGAGCACGATGTCCGAGTCGAGCAGATTTTGCTCGATGCGGAAGATCAGATCTTGCTTCCTGAGCCCCGAGTAGTTCGAGATGTTCAGGTCCTCCGCCAGTTCGTGCAGCTGGGCGACGGACTTCTGTTTCAACTCGGTGATATCCACGAACAAGAGCTCCGAGAGCAGCCGGATTCCGACGGGTTGGCTTCTTGCGACGGAGAGCGACGCATCGCCGGCCGTGTGCGAGTGTGAACGATCTGGCGGGAAATGCGGCGTGGCCGGACGGACCGCGGAGGGAAGGCGGGTGAAATGGAGAGCACGGGAACCTAAGGTTGGCCAGGAGCGAGGTCAAGGGTAAAGCACGCGGTGATCACGACATACCTCACATCCTGGCGCGGGATCGTCATCGGCGGGCGGGAGTATCTGGAGGGGGAGATCGCGGAAGCGCACCGCGACCCGTCAGCCGAGTTTGCGCGCGAGCTTGGAGAGTGGGACGGGTTTCACTACACCGAGCGGACGCCTGATGGCGCGTGGCTCGTGCTGGTACGTGAGCCGTCGCCGCCAACGGAGCGCTGGTGGCTCCACTCCGTCCTGCTCATCCTCACAATCCTGACGACGACGCTCGCCGGCGCCGCGCTCGTTGGGCCACCAGACATTCTGCTACGAGTCCCGTCGCCTGCGACGCTGCTGAGCGGCCTGCCGTTCTCGCTCCCATTGATGGGCATCCTGTGCGGGCATGAAACGGGCCATTATCTGATGGCGCGACGGTACAGAGTGAATGCGAGTCCGCCCTATCTCATCCCGTTTCCGCCGCACTTCAACCTCGTCGGAACGATGGGCGCGTTCATCCGCTTGCGGGCACCTGTCTTCGACCGCCGCACGCTCTTCGACATCGGCGTCGCCGGCCCGCTCGCCGGGATGGTGATCGCCATCCCGGTACTCGTGGCCGGACTTGCGATGAGCGACGTGGTGCCGGGAGCCACGGGCCTTCCCCTCGCGCACCAGTTCGTCAACTTCGATGGCACCCGCGTGATGGTCGGCGACTCCCTCCTCCTCGTGGGGCTGCGCGCGCTCGCCGCGCCCGACGGCGTCCTTCGCCTGCACCCGGCCGCGTTCGCAGGGTGGGTCGGGCTCCTCGTCACCATGCTCAACCTGATGCCGCTCGCCCAGCTTGACGGCGGGCACATCGCGTACGCGCTCGTCGGCCGCGGGCAACTCTGGGTCGCGCGCGCGTTCTGGGGGGTTCTCCTCGCCCTTGGCTTCCTGTGGGGACAGTGGTGGCTCTGGGCCGCGCTCGCGCTTCTGCTCGGACGGGGACGGCTCGGGCACCCACCCGTCGTGTCGCCGCGCCGAGCGCTCACGCCCGGGCGCCGACTGACCGCACTGGCGGCAGCGCTCCTCTTCGCCCTCTCATTCATGCCCGTCCCACTTCCGACCGTGACGCCGTAGCCGGGCTGGTGGCCTCGGGTGAGGGCGCTGGCAGAATCCGGCGCCGGCCGTCCGTCGGGTGAGGATCCGTCGGGCTAGAAGGGAACGTACCGGAAGGGGTTCTTCTTCATGTCCGCAATCGTCGCCGCGAGCTCGCGCTCGGCTCGCCCCACCTGCATGCGGATCGCGCTGTCGGCGAGAATGCGCCCGGCCGTTCCCCGCGGTTCGGCCAGGAGCGCTCGGATGATCGAAAGCTCGTTGCGCATGTCCTGAAGATGCGGGGCCAGCAGCGAATCGCGGGTGATCCGGCCGGCGGTCCCCTTTCCGGCGGCGACGGTGGCCATGACGGAGTCGACGCGGGCAAGAGCGCTCTCGGCGCGGCGCGCGAGCGGATCATCCTCGCCTACCACGAGCGCGAGCGTTCCCTTGCCCTCGAGCGCGCGCGCTCCGAATCGCATCACGCGTGGCACGACGAGCGCGAGCGGAGGCCGGTCTCCGAACGCTGACGTGACACCCTTCACCTGCTCGTTGAGCATCCGGACGTTGCGGAAGATCTCGGGAAATTCCCGCGTCGCCAGGCCCACATCCGACGCGAACTGCTCGGCGTCTACCTGAGCGGAGCTCCTGAGGAGCGCTCCATCCGCGAGCGGCGGCGCCGCCGGGGTGCCCGGCGTGATGTGGACGACCGGCGCGCCGATGAAGCTGCCTCCCGAGGCGATCTGGGCCCGCGAGTCGCCGCGAATCCACGGGCGGTAGGGCGTGAGCACCTCGAGCGCGACGAGCAGGCGGTTGGTCGTGTCGGACGCTGGGGAGCGGAACGTGATGCTCTCGACGAGGCCGATCTTCTTTCCGGCCAGCCAGACTTCTGTCCCCGCGAGGACGCCACGCGCCTGTTCGGCGTTCATGTAGAGTCGGTAGGTATCGCCATGGAGCGCACCCACCCGCGCGAAGAGCAGCACGCTCGCGACGGCGGTCACGATCGCGAGCAGCGCGATCAATCCCGGTATGAGCATGTCCCACGTACCTCGGCGTCCGGCCACCGGCTACCGTCCTCGAGACAAAGGAATACTGCGCCCGGGTCCACATCCGGAAGCACAACGCCCCGGCCAGACAGATCGTCGGGCCGGGGCTCTGACATCGGGAGAGTGCGCGAGGAGGGATTCGAACCCACGACCTTCGGCTCCGGAGGCCGACGCTCTATCCAACTGAGCTACTCGCGCAAACGTAAGAGGAGCCCGGTCGAGCTCCTCTCACGATGGTCGGGGCGAGTGGATTTGAACCACCGACCTCCTGGTCCCGAACCAGGCGCGCTAACCGGGCTGCGCCACGCCCCGCCGACCCACCGCATGGCGATCGTTCCGGCCGACCGCCCCACTCCGCGAACATCCGAGCGCGCCCGGAGAGAGTCGAACTCCCAACCCTCAGATCCGTAGTCTGATGCTCTATCCAATTGAGCTACGGGCGCTTCGACTGTCGAGACACAACGGCGGACACGCACCCGCGCGCCCGCCATCGACGCGTGTAACGTAGCCATCGAGGTAGGAGGGGTCAAGGCCCGTTCTTCCCTCTCCGGCCGCGGCGACACACGATGCGCGCAGACAAAAAAAGCCTCACGGATTTCCGTGAGGCGCATGGGCGGTACAAGACTCGAACTTGTGACCTCCACGATGTCAACGTGGCGCTCTAACCAACTGAGCTAACCGCCCGCTGTTCCCGCCTGTGTGACCCATCCGGCTGAAGCGGGAAACGGGACTCGAACCCGCGACCCCAACCTTGGCAAGGTTGTGCTCTACCAACTGAGCTATTCCCGCGAGACCTACTCTCCGGTGACCGAGACGCGGCTCCATGCAGTGAGACCGTCCGCCGCCCGGTCAGTGGAGGCGAGGGGAATCGAACCCCTGACCTCTTGAATGCCATTCAAGCGCTCTCCCAACTGAGCTACGCCCCCGCCGGTCCGGCAAACGAGCGTTCCGGCTGGAACCGCGAAGTATATCCGGGTGTAGGTCATGTGTCAAGAAATTCGGCCTGGCGGAATCAGCTGTGGCGTGTATTTTATCGCCCGCACTGCCACTCGACCGGCGGGCGCGCGCGGGCGCGGGGGTGGGCGAACTCAACCCCCGCTCCCGCCGTTAACTACTTGGACCAACCAGATACGCACGCACTGTGAGGCATAGTTACCATGACTGAAGTGAAGCGCCGCCGCCGCAGGGTCGTTCCCGCAGGTATTGCCCCCAGTGAGCCGGAGCGCGACATCCTGGATCAGTACCTCTACGAGGTCAGCACGTACCCGCTGCTGAAGGGAACCGAGGAGATCGACGTCGCTCGGAAGATCCGCGCCGGCGACCCCGACGCGCTGCAGGAGCTCGTCAAGCGGAATCTCCGATTCGTGATCTCCGTGGCGAAGAAGTATCAGAACCGCGGCTTGCCGCTCATCGACCTGATCGGTGAGGGGAACGTCGGGCTGTTGACGGCGGCGCGGAAGTTCGACCCGGATCAGGGGGTGAAGTTCATCTCCTACGCGGTGTGGTGGATCCGGCAGGCAATCCTCTCGGCGCTGGCCCGGCAGGGGCGCACGGTGCGCGTCCCACTCAACCGCACCGCCGACCTTTCGCGGATCATCAAGGCATCGGAGATCCTCCGGCAGAAGCTGCGGCGTGAGCCGAGCCTGGAGGAGCTGGCGCACCTCACCGAGCTGTCCGTGGATGTGGTGCAGTCCCTGGCCGCGCTCAACACGGGCGACGTCCGGCTCGATGCGCCGCTCGATCCCGAGGGTGACCGGTCGCTCATCGAGCGGTTCGTGCTCGACGAGATGCCCGACACCGAGGAGGAGGCGATGAACCGTTTCCTCACGGACGAGGTGGAGCAGGCACTCGACACGCTGCCCGTGCGCGACGCCAAGGTGCTCCGGCTCTACTTCGGGCTCGATGGCGGGCGGGAGCATACGCTCGAGGAGATCGGCTCCATGCTCGGCGTCACGCGCGAGCGGGTGCGTCAGCTTCGCGACCGCGCGCTGAAGCGCCTGCGCGAGGGCGATGTCGGCCGCGCGCTCGGGAGTTTCGCCGCGTAGCGTCGGCCGCACGGCGATGCGACGGTGGGGAGACGGGGGTGCCGCGAAGGCACCCCCGTCGTCGCGTATTCGGGACTGGAGGAACTGCCGGCCGTTCCCTTGGCTTCGCCGCGCGCGGCGTTGCTGTCGGCGATCTTCCTTCGCACATTTCGCGTCGCGGTCAGGGCGAGACCGGTGCGGGAAGTGGGTCTCGCGCCGAGAGCCCGGAGGAGCGAGTCGCGGAATGATCCGGCTGGTGAACGTAGCGAAGGCGTTCGGCCCCAAGCGGGTGCTCACCAACTTCACCCTCGACGTGCGCGAGGGCGAGACGATGGTGATCATCGGCTATTCGGGCACGGGTAAGTCAGTGGCGATCAAGCATATCGTCGGGCTGCTCGAGCCCGACGCGGGCGAGGTTCTAGTGGACGATCAGAACGTGCCACGCCTTCCCCGCAGGGACCTGTATCAATTGCGGGCGCGGATCGGCTACGTCTTCCAGTTCGCCGCGCTCTTCGACTCGCTCTCCATCGGTGAGAACGTCGCGATGGGGCTCCGCAAGCAGGGTGAGCTCTCGGGGAGCGAGATCATCGAGCGGGTGGACGAGGCCCTCGATCTGGTTGACCTCCCGAACGTGCGCGAGCGTTTTCCCGCGGAATTGTCGGGCGGGATGCGGAAGCGCGTCGGCATTGCCCGCGCGATCGCACTCCGGCCCAAGTACATCCTGTACGATGAGCCGACAACCGGCCTCGACCCCGTGACGAGCGCCGTCATCGACCGGCTCATGGTCCGCATGCGCGACAAGCTGGGGGTCACGAGCGTCGTCATCACCCACGACATGCGGAGCGCCTACACCGTGGGTACGCGGATCGCGATGCTGTACGAAGGTGCCGTCCGGCAGGTCGGCACGGTGAGCGAGATCCAGCATACGCACGACCCCGTCGTCCGGCAGTTCATCGAGGGGAGGGCCGACCTCGATGAGGATGAGGATCAGGACGAGGAGGCGGACGGCGCCGAGGCCGAGGCTCCCGGTGGCCGGAGCGGGACGTACGATCGCCCCACTCGATGAGTCGGGCGCGCGCCAGGCAGGAGCGATCCGCCGGCGGCGTGGTGTTCCGCGCCGAGCAGGACGGAGCTGGTGTCGCGCGTCCGCTCTTCCTCCTGATCCGGGACAGCTACCGGAACTGGGGCTTCCCGAAGGGACACCTCGAGAAGGGGGAGGCGCCCGAGTGTGCGGCGCTCCGCGAGGTGGAAGAGGAAACGGGTCTGTCGGAGCTCTCGTTGCGCGGCGAGATCGAGACGATTGACTGGTACTTCCGCTTTCGCGGCCGGCTCATACACAAGTACTGCCACTTCTACCTGATCGAGTCGGCGAGCGCCGCGACATGTCCACAGCGCGAGGAGGGCATCACGGCCTGCCGCTGGGTATCGCTGGCGGATGCGCTGGACATGATCTCGTACACCAACGCGCGCGATGTCCTTCGACGCGCGGCGGCGATGATGGAGGTGGTGCCCGCGGCGTCCTGACGAATCGTAGGTCTTGTACGGAACCCGACCTTGTGATAAATTTCACAAGCGCCACCAGGCATTTCTTCACCCCCGAGCTTTCCCATATGGCTACCGACACGTCGCTCCGCCCTGCCGAGATCAAGGACATTCTGCTGCGGGAGATCGAGGCAGCCGACCTGGACAACCTCGGCGTCGAGGAAGTGGGAACGATCCTCGAGGTGAAGGACGGAATCGCCCGCATCTATGGCCTGTCAAAGGCGATGGCGGGCGAGATGCTGGAGGTGACGTCGAAGGCGTCGAACGACCGCGTGACAGGCCTGGCGCTCAACCTCGAGGAAGACAACATCGGCGCGGTCATCCTCGGCGATTACCTCAAGCTGAAGGAAGGCGACGAGGTGCGCCGCACCGCGCGTGTTCTCGAGGTACCCGTTGGGCCCGCGATGGTCGGTCGGGTCGTGGATGCGCTCGGGAGCCCCATCGATGGGCTGGGTCCGATCGCCACGACGATGTCCCGCAAGGTGGAGTCGAACGCCCCTGGCATCATCGTGCGGCAGCCAGTGCGGGAGCCCCTGCAGACTGGACTCAAGGCGATCGATTCGATGATCCCGATCGGGCGCGGGCAGCGCGAGCTGATCATCGGCGACCGTGGCATCGGGAAGACTGCCATCGCGATCGATACGATTATCAATCAAAAGGGGCAGGGCGTCATCTGCGTCTATGTCGCGATCGGGCAAAAGGCCTCGACGGTCGCGGCAACGGTCGAGCGGCTGCGCGAGTCGGGTGCGCTCGAGTACTCGATCGTCGTCGTCGCCACGGCGTCCGATCCCGCCCCCATGCAGTACATCGCGCCGTACTCGGGTTGCGCGATGGCCGAGTATTTCATGTATCACGAGGGGAAGGCGACGCTCTGCGTGTACGACGATCTGTCCAAGCAGGCCGCCGCGTACCGGCAGCTGTCGCTCATCCTGCGCCGCCCGCCGGGGCGCGAGGCGTACCCGGGCGACGTGTTCTACCTGCATTCCCGGCTGCTCGAGCGCGCGGCGAAGCTGCGCGAGGACGCGGGCGTCGTCGATGGAAAGATGATCTTCGCGCCCGGTGGCTCCCTGACGGCGCTCCCCGTGATCGAGACGCAGGCCGGCGACGTGTCTGCCTACATCCCGACGAACGTCATCTCGATCACGGACGGACAGATCTTCCTCGAGGGCGACCTCTTCTACGGTGGTGTGCGCCCGGCGGTGAACGTCGGTATCTCGGTGTCGCGCGTGGGCGGGGCGGCGCAGATCAAGGCGATGCGCTCGGTCGCCGGCCGCCTGCGGCTCGACCTCGCGCAGTTCCGCGAGCTGGAGGCGTTCTCCGCGTTCGCGTCGGATCTCGATGCCGCGACGAAGCGGCAGCTCGATCGCGGCGCGCGCACGGTCGAGGTGTTGAAGCAGCCGCAGTACGCGCCGATGCCCGTCGAGCAACAGGTCATGATCCTGTACGCCGTCACGAATGGTCACGTCGATGACGTTCCCGTGGAGCAGGTGCGCGAGTGGGAACGCGGATTCCACGACTTCATGATGGCACAGCACCCGCAGGTGGGCGAGCACGTGCGATCGGAGAAGCTGCTCTCGAAGGAGACGGAAGATCTGCTGAAGCGCGCGATCGCCTCCTACAAGGAGCTCCGCGGCGACGGGGTGAAGGCGGCTGCCGCGACGGCGGCGGCGGCTGCCGCGGCGCGTTGATCAGGGCGGGCTGACCGGGCGCAGCGATCTATGGCCAAGGGAAGGGAGCTGAAGCAGCGGATCAAGTCCGTCGAGGGCACGCGGAAGATCACGCGCACCATGGAGATGGTGGCGACGTCCAAGCTGAAGCGCGCGCAGGACCGGGTGCAGGCGGCCCGTCCGTACGCCCGCGCGCTCGCGGGCGTCATCGCTGACCTGTACTCGCCGATGCTGGCCGAGCGCTTTCCACTGCTCCGGCAGCCGGCCTCCGGTACGCGCGGCGACGCCCCGTTGGCGGGGCGGCGGGTGGGCGTGCTACTCATGACGTCGAACCGTGGACTCGCCGGCGCGTTCAACTCGAATCTCATCCGCGAGGCGCGCCTGCTCCTGCGGCGGTTGGAGGGCGAGGGTGCCGAGATCGAGCTCCATGTGGTGGGACGCAAAGGGCTCGGCTATTTCCGCTACGTTGGCCGGCGCGTCGCGAGCGCGCGGACAGATCTGAGCGACCGGCCGACGGCGCAGGATGCGGCCGACCTGATCAATGGGATGATGGGAGATTTCGCGGCGGCTCGGCTCGACGCCGTCTACCTCGTGTACTCGAAGTACAACTCGCCGCTCTCCACGCCCCCGACGGCGGAGCGGATTCTCCCGGTCGCGCCCCCCGAGCGCGTGGGTGGCCAGCGCGATTACCTGCTCTATCCGTCGGCCGAGGCGATCCTCACGGAGCTCCTTCCGCTCTACGTGCGGAATGCGGTGTACCGCGCCCTGGTCGAATCAGCGGCCGGGTTCCAGAGCGCCCAGCGCACGGCAATGAAGAACGCGACAGACAATGCCGGCGAGATGCTGAATGTCCTGCGCCGCACGTACAACCGCGCGCGCCAGGCGCAGATCACGCAGGAGATCGCGGAGATCGTAGGCGGCGCGGAAGCGCTGACCGGCTAAGTCCGGGGCTCCAATGGCAGCTCGAACTCAGAGAGACCAGTCATGGCAACCACAGTAGGCATGAAGGTAGGCACGAAGGCAGGCACGAAGAACGTCGGCAGGGTCGTCCAGGTCATCGGGCCGGTGCTCGACGTCGAGTTCGAAGCGGACCGGTTACCCGAGATCTACAATGCGATCGAGGTGACGACGCAGACGGACAGCGGCGCGAACACGCTCGTGGCCGAGGTGCAGCAGCACATCGGGCGCAATCAGGTTCGGGCAGTCGCCATGTCGAGCAGCGACGGCGTGCAGCGGGGGATGGACGCGGTGGATACTGGCGGACCGATCACTGTCCCCGTCGGCGAGTTCGCGCTCGGCCGTATCCTCAACGTGCTCGGCCAGCCGATCGACAACGGGCCCGATATCCCGGCGAGCGCGCCGCGCTGGCCGATCCATCGCGGCAGGCCCGACTTCGTGGATCTCGAGCCGAAGACCGAGGTATTCGAGACCGGGATCAAGGTCATCGACCTGATCGCGCCGTTCGTGCGCGGTGGGAAGATCGGGCTCTTCGGGGGTGCGGGCGTCGGCAAGACGGTCGTGATCCAGGAGCTGATCAACAACGTGGCGAAGGGCCACGGCGGCCGCTCGGTCTTCTGCGGCGTGGGCGAGCGGACCCGCGAGGGGAACGACCTCTACCTCGAGTTCAAGGAAGCGAACATCCTCGACTCGGTCGCCCTCATCTACGGGCAGATGAACGAGCCGCCGGGCGCGCGCCTCCGCGTCGGCCTCACTGGGCTCACGGTCGCCGAGTACTTCCGCGACACCGAGGGTCAGGACGTCCTTGTCTTCATCGACAACATCTTCCGCTTCACGCAGGCGGGGTCGGAGGTGTCCGCGCTCCTCGGTCGCATGCCGAGCGCCGTGGGCTACCAGCCGACGCTGGCGACGGAGATGGGCGACTTGCAGGAGCGAATCACCTCGACACGGTCGGGCTCCATCACGTCCGTGCAGGCGATCTACGTGCCGGCGGATGACATCACGGACCCGGCGCCGGCAACCGCGTTCGCGCATCTCGACGCGACCGTGGTGCTCTCGCGCGCGATTACGGAGCTGGGCATCTACCCGGCGGTGGACCCGCTCGCCTCCTCGTCGCGTATTCTGGATGCCCAGTACCTGGGGGCGCGGCACTACAAGGCGGCGACCGACGTGCAGCGCGTTCTCCAGCGGTATAAGGAGCTGCAGGACATCATCGCGATCCTCGGCATGGACGAGCTCTCGGAGGACGACAAGAAGATCGTGGCGCGCGCGCGACGCGTGCAGCGCTTCATGTCGCAGCCCTTCTCGGTGGCGGCGCAGTTCACAGGCCGGGAAGGGAAGTACGTGAAGCTCGAGGAGACGGTGAGCTCGTTCGAGCGACTCGTAGCGGGCGAGTTCGACGATCTTCCGGAACAGGCGTTCTACATGGTCGGCACGATCGACGAGGCGATCGCGCAGGCTGAACAGCTCGCGCGCGGCTGACGGGGGTGCCAGGGTGCTCACGGTTTCGGTGATCTCGCCAGAGCGCGTGCTCTTCGAGGGGCAGGCGGCGTCGGTCGTGGCCCCCGCTCACGACGGAGAGGTGGGGATACTTTCGGGGCACGCGCCGATGATGACGCTTCTCGGGCGCGGAACGCTCCGGCTCGCCGGCGGCGCGGCGCCTGATCAACGGTTCGAGGTGACGGGCGGATTTCTTCAAGTGGTGGACGACACCGTGCGGGTCGTCACGGAGCAGGCCCGGCCGGCGTAGACCGGTACACGCCAGGGTAGGCCGGTGCGGTCTAGGAGGCTTTCCCCGCGGTGAGTGACCTGACGCGCGCGCCCGGGGTCTGAGACAGTTTGGGCGGCATCTCTCCGGGGTGCCGCCCAATTTGTTTGCCCGGCGGCGAGCTCTTCATCTCGGCGTCATTACCTGGTGCTTACGTTGTCTTGACATCTCGCGCAACCGGGTGGTACTTAGTGACGCACACCACGAAGAGTATTCAGCTCCGCCCACGCTACCCTCGTCTCTCGCCCCGAGAACGAGGGCAGTGGCGGTTCCGCTGTCCCGCCGTGCCCTGCTGCCGATGCACGCTTCCCTCCCGTGGGTAGCCTGGTAGCCGAGCCGGATACTCTTGCGTCTCTCCACGGAGGTAGTATGCAACAGGTGAGTTGGCGGCGAATCAGTGCGGCCCTTGCCGTCGCCGGCGCGGCGTTCCTCCTTCCGCAGGTCGTCCGCGCGCAGACTGGCAAGATTTCGGGCGTCGTGACCGACGCCACGAGCGGAAGCCCGATCGAGGGCGTGCAGGTCGTCGTGCAGGGGACCGGCTACGGTTCCATCACGCAGCCCAACGGGCGGTACTTCATCATCGGCGTGCCGCCCGGCACGTATACGGTGGTGGCCCGGCGCATTGGCTATGCGAGCACGCAATTCACGGGTGTGCAGGTCGTGATCGACGTGACGCGCGAGCAGGGCTTCAAGCTCAACACGGCGGCGACGACCCTGACGACGCAGACGATCGTCGCCGAGTCCACGCCGCTCGTCGAGCGAGGGACCACGGGCAGCTCGACCACGATCACCGCGGAGGCGATCGAGAACCTGCCGGTGACGAACATCAATGGGGTGTTGGCGCTGCAACAGGGTTTCGTTGACGTGCCGCAGAACACCCAGCTGATGTCGCTAGCCGAGGAGCAGCGCTCCACGATCTCGCCGATCCGGGTGCGCGGTGGGCGCGGGGGTGCCACGGTAACACTTGTGGACGGCTTCCCGGTAAACAATCCAATTTTTGGCTCAGCGGCGATCAACCTGAACGCCCAGGCCATCTCGGGCGTCGAATTCGTACGCGGCTACATGGAGCCGCAGTACGGCAACGGCCTCTCCGGCGTCATCAACCAGGCGGTGCGGGAGGGTGGCTCGGAAGTCGCCGGGCGCGTGAACTACCAGACCTCCGCGATCGCGGGAGCGCTGGGGTCGCGGCCGGACGAGCTGAACGGGAGCCACAACTTCCAGGGGAACCTCTCCGGGCCGGTGCCCGGCACGGCGGCGCGAGTGCGCTACTCGGTGTCGGGCGAGATCTCGACGTCGGCAGCGAACGTGCTCGAGTTCGACAACGACGTCTTCTCGTACAACGATCCGCAGGCGTTCGTGACCTTCCCGCCCGACGTGCTCGACCTGACGCCGGGGTGGCGAGCCTTCGGCGGCCGGCAGAACCGGCAGATCGTCGGGAAGCTCACGTTCCTGCCGACCTCGACGCTCAAGATCAACGTCCTCGGTATCGACCAGGAACGACAGACGGCCCGCTACGACCGGCGTAACTTCCGCGTCTACACCGGTGACCCGTGGAGCTTGGCGACCAACATCGTGGATTCGCTCGGTAACGCCGGGCGGCGGACGGAGCGGAACATTCTGCAGTCCGCGGTACACGACCAGAGCCGGTTGTACGGAGTGAGTGCGGAGCAGCGCTTCGGGCGTACGCTGGTGCAGCTCCGCGGGTCGCGGTCGGAGCTGACACGCCTGAGCTGCAACATCTTCCTCGGCGCGTGCGTTCCGCAGCCGTTCACGAACCCCAACTTCAGCGAGAACTTCCGCGCGGCCTTCACCGTGCCGGGGATTCCCTACCCAGGTTCGGATTTGGTGTACGGTGGTGAGGACTACAACACGAACTCGCTCCGTGCCGACATCCAGTCGCAGCTCACGGACCACCACAACGCCCAAGTCGGCGCCTCGTACCTGCGGCACGACATCACGTACAACGAGCTTCGCGGCCTGTCTGGGCAGCAATCGGGCTTCGTGCCCGCGGTCCCGCAGCTCTACCGCGCCAAGCCTATCGAGGCTGCGTTCTACCTGCAGGACCGCATCGAGTACGATTTCCTCACCGTCCGCATCGGCGCCCGGTACGACTATGGAAAGGCGAAGGGGCGCGGCTTCAGCGACCCGCTGAATCCGACGAACAACACGACGGCGCGCGATGTATGCGCGGGGGAGGCTCCCGGCCTCGGCGCGACGACGGCGTTCCAGTACCAGACGAAGAACGCGGCAAAGCAGGACTCCCTGCTGCTGACGGGCGTCGCGGCGTGCCTTGGCTCGCCCGCGCTCACGTCGGGTGGCAAGCCGTTCCTGCTCGACAGCGCCACTCGGCTCGCACAGACTGATGACTTCCGCGACGCGAAGGCGCGCACGGCGTTCAGCCCGCGTATCGGCGTATCATTCCCGCTGACGGAGCGGTCGCAGGTGTTCTTCAACGCGGGCCGCTACACGATGAACCCGCTGTACCACAACCTGTACCGGAACTCCGGCGTCGGGACGGTGGCCGGCTCCGCGGCGTCGGGACGCGATGGATTCTGCGCCGACAACGAGACGAAGCCGGGCACGTCGGAGTGCGTGCCGCCGCTGCGTCCCTCCACCCCCGAGTTTATCGGCAACCCGAACCTGCTGCTCGAGCAGGCGACGCAGTACGAGGTCGGCTACGCCTCGCAGTTCGCACGGATCTTCTCGGTGAATGTCGCGATGTACAACCGCGACGAGACGGGGTTGAGCGGGATCGTCCAATCGCGTCCGGTGCAGGACATCGGGACGACGTACGCAGGGCAAGCGCTGCCGGCGTACACCACGATCGTCAACCAGGACTTCCTGACGGCGCGCGGCGTGGAGCTCCAGTTCCGCCGTGCCCCATCGAACCGTTGGAGCTTCGACATCAGCTACGGCTGGTCGCGCGTGACGACAAACTCGCCGCCGCCGGAGCGGTCGGCCGAGATCGAGGAGAGCGGAGAGCTGGACCGCACGAAGCTCACGGAAACGCTGGCCGACATTGACCAGACGCACAACTTCAACATGTCGCTCGGCTACCAGGTGCGCCGTGACGTGCCGAAGTTCCGCTACGGCCATCTGCTGCGGAACACTTCGGCGTCCCTCACCTACTCGTTCCGGAGCGGCTTCCCGTACACGCCCGTGGACGCCCTCACGCAGGGCCAGGTGACGAACTCCGCGCGCGCGGCGGACATCAACACCGGCCGCGCCCCCACGACGCAGGACGTGGGCGCGCAGCTCCGCAAGGACTTCTCGCTCGGCAACGTGCGCTACGGCGTCATCGTCCGGGCGAACAATCTGTTCGACCGGAAGAACTGCAACCAGGTGTTCGTGAATACGGGCAACTGCGACGCCGGACTTCGCGACGCGACCAACCGCCGTGTAGGAAACAACGGCGAGTCCACATCTACGAGCTACGACCAGCCCGAGTACATTGGTGCCCGCCGCAGCATCAACGCGGGCCTTACTATCAGCTTCTGATCCGGACCTCATGACGATACAACCTCAGGCCCCTGGGCCGCGCGGCGCTCTGCCGTGCGGCCCCCGCGGGCTGCTGCGAACCGTCGCGCTGAGTCTTGCGGCCGCGCTCGCGCTACTGCCGGGTAGTGCGACCGCGCAGGCGAAGGGCGGTTCGACGCCGCCGGTGAACTACCTGCTGACCGAGGATGGCACCCGGGTTCCGATTACGAACCCGAAGGGCTTCCGCCTGTTCGCCGAGGAGGATCTCGCCGCGGCTGGCATGAAGATGACGGGGGGCTACGGATGGGGCTTCCCGAACACGGGAGGGCCGTGCCCGTACTACGCACTGACGGTGCCTGCGTTCTTCTGCGGGCGCACCCAGTTGGCGTCCGGCGCGTTCACGTCTGGCTACTTCGAGATCCAGATGGTGGCCGGCACGCCGATCTCCGAATTCCGGAAAATTCGCGCGGTGCACCCCGGGGTGTCGAACATGACCGGGTCGTTCGGCTATACGACGCCGTACTTCGCCGAGCTTGCCTCGCCGAAGACCAAGCGGTTCGGTCCGGCGGACGGCCAGTTCGGGAATTTCTTCTCCGGGATCACGACGGTTCAGGACGGCTCCTGCCGCGACAACACGGGGAACCCGAATGGCCAGGTTCCGGTCGGCTTCACGATGCTGGCCGCGAGTGACTGCCCACCGAGCTGGGCCGCCGGCGGGTTCAGGGGGAAGCGGCCGGTTCTCGACTCCGGTTGGGTGGCGGCGTTCCGCGCCAACCCGGCGAATTTCGAGTGGAACGACTGGCAGCTCCCACGCGCGGCACTCGACACCTCGCAATTTCTCGGGTCGTTTTCGACGTACGGCGCCATCTCGGACTCGTACCGCGAGCAGATCGCGCGCTACGGCTCCGTCACAAAGTTGGGGAGTGGCCCCTCCCAGGAGCGCGGCTACCCGCTCGGGCTGGACATCAAGTTCGACGCCTGGCAGTTCGCGCGCCCCTCGATCCGCAACGCGGTGTTCTGGCAGCTGACGATCGTGAACAACAGCGCGCGTCTCTACGGCACCGGCATTGATTATGACTCCCTGTACATGGGGTTCATGCCAGGGTACCTGATCAACGGCAATCAGACCGTGACGTGGTACCACGACATGCAGCGCGGCACCGTGATCGGCACGGTCGGCAACACATCCGGGAAGTGCAACGGTACGACCTACCCGCGGCGCGTCACCAACACAACCGGTTGCTCGAGCACGACCACCACGCCGTTCGCCAATGGCATGCAGGCGATCATGTTCCTCAAGTCGCCGCTCGGCGATCTCCGGAACAAGTTGTTCAGCGATCCGGCGAGCGCGTTCTACAACCCGACGAGCAAGAACGCGGACGACACGATCACGTTCAATCACGCCAAGCGGGGTGGGTTTGGCGGCACCTACAACAACACCTTCGGTCGCAGCGACCGCACGGTCTTCGGGTATCTCTCCGGCACCGAGGACAACTTCCTCGACGGCCGCACCCTCGCCGATTTCACGGCGGCACAGCTGTTCACGTTCTTCTCGAGCGAGGACTTTCAGGGTGGGATCGGGCCGGAGGCGGCGCGCTTCAACAAGTTCGTGCCGAGCGGCACGCTCGGGTACGGCAAGTGGGACCATGACGACGATGGCGTGCCGGACACCATTTCCACCCCCACGTGCGGACGGCGCGGGTGCGTGGTGAACTGGAGCGATACCCTTCCGAGCGGCCTGCAGAACCTCGCCGGTAACGTCGGCAACGTCGTGGACGCCGGGCCGTTCAAGCTCAAGGCGGGGGACACGACGCAGTTCCTCATGGCCTTCGCCGGTACCCCGGACTCGGCTACGTACGAGAACATGCTGAACAACATCATCTCGGCGTACCTGAACAATTTCGCCGGTGCCAACGCGATCGCGCCACCGCTCTTCACGGCCGCGGACCTGACGGTTACGCCTGCCGAGGTACGCGACTCGATCTCGGGCGTGCAGACAGCCGAGATCCGAATTCGGCTGCGCGAGCCGGACCCGTACCAGGACCGGTTCGTCAACGACTTGCTCGGCCGGATCCAGACCTCGACTGATCCGCGGTACGCGCGCCTGCGCACGTTGAACCCGACCTTGGCCACCTCGGTCCAGAGCCGAGTCAGCCGCAACTTCTCGCAGCTGCTCGTCTTCTTCTCGTGTGACAAGGGGCAGACGTTCTCCGTGTCCACGGATTGCACGCCGGCGCGGGCAACGGATGTCACAGGCACGAACATCGGCTTCGGCTGGCGACCGATCTCGGTGATCAACGTCGACACGCTGACAGGGAAGCTCGCGTCGAACGTCTTCACCCACGTTGTGACGCCCGGGCGGACGTACATGTACTCCTTCGTTACCCGGACGCGCGGTGTCATCGGCGTTCCGGTCGTGGACAGCGTCGGGTGCCGACCAGGGCTCACCACATGCTCGGTGGCCGCCGGCACGGCGTTGATCGGGCCGACAAACCTCCAGCGTGCTCTGAACATCGACGCCGACACGATCAGCAGCCCACTCTTCCGGTCCGGGCCGTCAACGCTGACAGTCTACGCGCCGATCACGCTGCCAGCCGGGACCAAGCTGGCGACGCTCGACACGGCGATGCTGAGTGGCTCGGCGACGCAGCGGGTTACGGCGACGGCGCGCAGCTCCGTGCAGGCGGGCAACTATCAGGTGTTCTTCGCCAACCGGTTTGTGATCCGGACGGCGCGCGACACGGTGCGCGGCGGCTCGGAGCAAACGATCACGGCGCAGCGCGTGGTGCGCGGGGCGTCCACGGCGGGGGGCGCGCGCGATACGGCTCTCGTCGTGGACTCGGTGGTGTTCAAGGGGCCGGGCGAGGTCGTCGTGCAGGGGACGACGGCCGCCACGGGTACGACGGCGACGTCGCAGCTCCAGACGATCCCGGGCACCCGGATTGGTCGGTCCGGCGACTCGGTGATCTACCGCGACGTGGTGACGTCGTTCAACTACACCACGGGTGGCGTCGGGTACCTCGTCGCGCGGAACGACAATGGCAATCTACGCCCGTTCTTCCTCTCGACGACGACGCTGCTGAACCCGCCAGTCGAGTTCGAGACCGGCGCCAACTTCCCCGGCTTCGTGCTCGCGCTCGAGACACTACCGACGGCGGCCACGCCGCGCGGCATCGCGACTACATCGGGCACCTCGACGGCGGGCATTCTGCTCCGCGCGCCGGGGGACACGCTCTACGTGAGCGTCCATCAGGGTAACGGCGTGATCTACCAGTCCACGGCGTCGTCGCGGACGGGTCCGGGTGGGTTGTACGAGATCCGCTGGCTGGAAGATGCGTTTGGTCCGGGCGCGCCGTTCACGTTCGGCACCAAGGAGCAGCTCCAGCCGATCCTGAACCAATCGCTGGCGGCCCGTCCAGTCGGGATGACCGCGGCGACCGACACGATGACCGCCCGGCTTGCTGGCGCGACGACGGCGCGGCCGCTCGTGGCCGCGAAGTTCCCGTTCGAGCTCCGCGGGCCGGACGGGCAGCCCGTGACGATCGCGATGCTCCAGCGCCACACGACCGGCGCGCCGGACTCCGCCGTGAAGAACTCGATCCTGCTTGGCACGCTGGCGGACACCACGCGCGTGGCGATCCCGCCCGATCTGTGGATGCCAGGTGACAGCATCGTGATCATCGAGAACGTGAGGCGTGACAGCACCGTGACGGTGGGTGGCGCGACGACTACGATCGTGCGCGACACGACGATCGGCGGACGGACGGTGCGCGCGCCGATCCAGGTGCTCTCGAAGCAGGTGACCTTCCCGCGGTTCGTGCTCGCGTGCACGACCAACACGAACCCGAGCCGCCAGACCTGCAATCCGATCTCGCTCGGGACGCGTGGCGCGACTGCCTACCTGCCCTTCGAGGCGGGGTGGAAGACCATTCTCGACTTCCCGCGGCCATTTGAGCTGTTCAGCGCCGTGGGCCTCACGGCGACCGCGCAGGTCGCGAATGGGCTGCCCGCGTCGCGAGTGGGCAACGAGGTGGTGGTGGTGCCGAATCCGTTCGTGATCCAGAGCCAGTACGACGTGATCAGCGCGGCGCGCGTCGGTGTGCCGACGATCATGTTCACGAACGTACCGTCGCAGGGGCTCATCCGGATCTACAGCGTCTCCGGTCAGTTCTTGCAGCAGCTCACCTGGACGGAGGCCGATCTCCTGAACCGCGGTCAGGGTCTTGGGGGGGCCGGGCTCACCTCGAACGGAGACCTGCCGTACAATCTCCGCACGCGTGAGGGTCTCGAGCTCGGGTCCGGCCTGTACATGTTCGTGCTGAACGAGACCGGGACGTGCGGCACCTCCGCCAGCACGCAGGCGAGCGCCGGGTGCTTCAAGGCCCGCGGCAAATTCGTGATCATCCGTTGAGGAATTCAGAGATGACTATTCTGCGAACGGTAGGCGCGGGCCTACTGCTGGCGAGCACCCTCTGGGGGTCACCCGCGCTGGGGCAGATCGGCGGGCTCCTCCCCACGCCGGAGGATCCGCCCTCTCGGCAGGGCACACGCGGCGGCGGCTTCCTGCACATCGGAATAGGCGCACGCGGCAACGCAATGGCCGGCGCCGTGGGCAGCTCGACACGCGGGCCGATGGCCTGGTTCTGGAACCCCGCCGGTGTGTCCGCGACCGAAGGGTTCTCGATTGCCGCGGGGCGCCAGAACCTGTACGGCGACCTCGGTCTGCATCAGACGTATGCCGCCCTCAACATGCCCATCCTGGGCGGCGTGGTCGGCATCGCCTTCAACAACCTCAATTCAGGCGACATCACTCGGACAACGGAGACGTTCCCGTTCGGCCGCCGGGGGCAAGGTGATGCGTTCCAGTGGAACTCGACCGCGGTCTCGCTCGGATACGGCCGGCGGCTGACCGATCGCCTGAGCGTGGGCGGCGACTTCAAGTTCGTCACCGAGGGCATCACGAACGCCAGCCTCAACTGGCTCGCCTTCGACGTCGGCACTCAGTTCCAGACCGGGATCTACGGTCTGGTGCTGGGTGGCACGCTGCAGCACATCGGCGGTGGTGCGCGCGTGAGTGGCCCGCTCATCACGCGGCAGATCAATGACGCGAACATCAACCGCGAGAACACCCGGTATGATCTCTTCACCAACCGTGTGGAGTTGCCGACGGCGTTCCGCTTCTCGGTGGGCGAGGATCTGTACGGGGGCCCGGAGTCGCTCCTTGGCGGTGGCGGTGGCGTGCACCGCGTGACGGCCGAGCTCGCGGTGAATGACGCCGTGGACCTGGCGACGCAGTTCGCGGTGGGCTCGGAATACTCGTTCCGGAACACGCTGTTCGTTCGCGGCGGAAAGAAGTTCTACAACGATGACCGCGACGTCGGCTCGAACAGCAGCACGTACGGGCTGTCCGGCGGTTTCGGGCTGCGGTTCGGGCTTTCCGGCCGGAACGTGCGCTTCGACTACTCGTATACCGCCCTCGGCGCCCTGCAGGACATCCAGGTCTTCTCATTCGAGTTTGGCCGATGACCCTTTCGAGCTATCACTCGTCCCCCAAAGCCATCCTCACGCGCGCGGCGGTTGCCGCGCTCGTGATGGCGGGTGGAGCATCCGCCATCGACGCTCAGGTGGCGGTGCACCAGTTCAGTATCACGACGCGAGCCGGCGGCATCCACTTCGATCGCGCCGCGAGCCTCAAGACGGCGGCGCTCCTCGGGCTCGACGCGGAGTACAGCCTCACGCGTAATTTCGGCATCGGGACCTCGATCAATGTGTCCCGGCCGAACACGCGCGCCGAGGATTTTCTCAGCGTCCTCACCTTTGGCCTCGGCGCGACTGGCGACACCACCCTCTTCGTTCAGACGGGTCAATCGGTGAGCTTGATCGAGGGCAGCATTGTGGGAGTCGGTCGTTTTCCCGCCGGCCGGTTCACGCCATTCGTTCTGGGCGGTGGCGGACTCTATGGCATGTTCCTCGACCCCGAGATCAATGCGGGCTCGCGGCGTATGTCCGGGATCAGCGGGACGGTCGGTGGCGGGCTTGCCGTGCGGCTCAGCGACCGGGCTGGCATCCAGTTCGATGCCCGCGATCTCGTCTTCACGAAGTATCGCGCGTCTCGCCTCGACCCGACGGGGCAGCGCAGCCCCAACACGATCTTCATCGAAGACTTTCCGGCGGCTCCCTCCCGGAAGGAAACCGTACACAACTTCATGTTCAGCCTTGGCTTCCGGTATCTCCCAGGTGGGGCGCCGCAAGGCGGCGGCCGTGGCGAAGGGAGTGGCACGTGATGCGCCGCCGCCTCGTCCTGGCCGCGCTGACGGCCACAGTCGCCCTGGTCGCGGCGTGTGAGAGCGAGCGCGCGATCATCACCTCGCCAGCCGGCGCTCGCGCCTATGGCACGACGCTCGGCCTCGCGTCCACGAACCTGCCGCGCGGTTCGGTGCGCTTTCCCGCTCCCGCGACGGCGCCAAGCACGACGTTGGACTCTGTGGTGGTGACGTTGCTCGGTCTCGATTCGCTCGCTGACGCGCGCTACGTCGTCTGGGTAGTAGACTCCGCCGCGACCACCGGTCAGCCCGCGCGGTTCCGGCGGCTGCGTGGAATCGTGACGCAAACGTATACGGACACGGTCACCAACAAGCTGGGCGACCCGGAAGGCCAGACGTACGTTCAGACGTTCGCGAACGTGGACAGCTTCAATCTCCGGACGGCGGCGGCCGCCCCGACGAGGCAAGGCATCGGCGCCCGCACGGTAACCCGGTTCGTCACGAACCGCGCGCTGTCCGGTCTCGCCGTATCCGACTCGATCCAGACTATCCTCGTGTCTATCGAGAAGGATGGCGCTGCTACGACTCCGTCGGCGACGCGCCGGTTCCTCTGGGCGCGCCGCGCCGACGCGGCAGCAGCTGTCGCGATCGGAGGCCGCAACACACGAACGGGGTCGCTGGTCTTCGGCAACTTCACGGTCAACCGTGACAGCATGTACGTCTTCACGCCAGGCGGCAGCGGGCGTGTCTACGTCCGCGACGATGTGATCATCGTCAACGATTCGTCGCTTCCGCGCCCACCGCTAGGCTTCTATTACGCGACGTATGCGCTGAAGCGCGATTCGGTGAATGCCGCAATCGACACGATCTTCCTCGGGGCTCAACACTCCCCGTACCCGCGGCGGAACATCTCGCTCATCGACGCCGACAGCGTTCAGGCCGACCCCGAAGCGCAGGTCGATGTCATTCCCTCGAACTATCCGGGCAGTTGGGCCCGCCCGTCGCCGAGGGCCATTCTGTTCGCGTCCACCCGTGCCAGCTCGGATACGATTGCCGCGCTCGTAGATCCGAAGGGAAAAAAATTCGCGGGCATCGCGCAGATTTTCGTGTCGCTCGAATCGAAGAATGCGCTGCAGGGACGGCTGGGACCGGCGAT
The DNA here is from genome assembly GCA_037720885.1 of Gemmatimonadaceae bacterium. GTDB lineage: Bacteria > Gemmatimonadota > Gemmatimonadetes > Gemmatimonadales > Gemmatimonadaceae > JACMME01. The sequence goes on from JBBJNN010000020.1 coordinate 25,660, forward strand.
TGTCTTCCGCGCCGACCTCCCGAACATCGTCCGGAACCCTCCGCAGAACCCTCCGCAGTAAGCCCGACGAGGGAGAGTTGCCGGGCTAGCTCGCGGCTCCGGTACCTTCCACGCGTGGCGCGCGACCTCGATACCGGTCGCGCGCCACGCGTGTTTTTGTCCGGAATCCAGCCGCCACCTACTGGCGGGTGCATGCCGCTTGCACTTGGCGGCAGGCGAATGGCCGGGGCGCAACGCGTTCGCGGCGCACTGACCGGATGTCTCGCACGCGGGAAGGAATTCTTCCATGATGCTTCCGAATACAACTACCAGAATGACGTCGCCTCCTCGATTCGCTCCCGTCATCGTGCTTGCTGCGACTCTGCTCGCCGCGCCGGCGTTGGCGCACGCGCAGATGCTCGGGACGCCGGTCTTGCAGAACGCGTGGGCGAATCCCGGCATCACCGTCGCAGCCAACGTCGCGAGCGGTGATGGGACGCGGACGTACGGCGGCGCGGGCGCCTGGGCGCCCTCCAGCATGCGCTTCCAGGTGAGCGCCGGAGCCGGCCTGCTCGACCCCGAGACCGAGCTCGCCGACAACACGGTCACCTTCGGTGCGCGCGCCATGGCGCCATTGCCGCTCTTGAACCGGGAGGGGGCGCTCGGTGTCGCGGCGTTCGCCGGTGTGGGGGGGGCAAGCTCGGATGGAGTGTCCTATCTGTCGATACCCTTCGGGGTCGCGCTCGGATATCGGCGCGCACTGGGCGCAACCCGTGGCGTGTCGGCCTACGTCGCGCCATTTTACGCGATCACGCGGGCGTCGGCTGACTCGGCATCGGCGAGCGGAAATCTCTTCCGGGTTTCCGGCGGCGTAGACGTCACGCTCTTCGGCTCCCTAGGGCTCACGCTGGGATACGAGGGCGGCGCGACGGCGGCCGAGGGTGACCCGGGGCCGACCGGTGGCGTATTCGGCGTAGGTGTGTCGTACGCGCTCCGGCGGCCTCGCTAGCGCATCCAGCATGCGGCTGGAGGCATGAGCATCTCGACAGGAGCGATAATGAAAGTCAGCACCGTGTGCGGGACGATCGGATTGGCGCTGCTTACTTGTGGGCTTGGGACCGCGCGAGCGTCGGCGCAGGCGTGGAGCTACCCCTCGATGCATCATCCGGTGATCATGGAGCGCCAGTTCAACTTCGCCGTCGCGAGCGGCGGCAACGCCGGAACGTCGCTGTTCGCGCAATGGCGCGAGGGGCTGAGTCCGACGTTGGAGCTCGACTTCGAGGGGGGATTCGCTGATCCGAAGGTCCGGGACGCGAAGGGACGCTTCTTCCTGGGAGCGGGTCTCGCGTTGCCGGTCTTCGCCGCCCAGCCGAATCTGCCCATCGACTTTCATTTGACCGGGGGCATCTATCCCTCGTTCGGTGACGGCATCACGACCGTCCGGGTCCCGTTCGGCGTCTCGCTCGGCCGCCGACTTCCCCTCCAAAACGCGCGCTTCATCACGCCGTATGTTCACCCGCGCGTGTCACTCGACTTCTGCAGCGGCGATGCATGCGACGACTCCGACATCACCATCAACTTCGATCTCGGCACGGACTTCGAGCTGAATCGGCAACTCGCTCTCAGGTTCAGCATCTTGATTCCGAGCGGGGCTGACGACAATGCGTTCGGGTTCTCGTTGGCCTGGAAGCCAGGCATGCTCGCTCGGTCGTTGCGCTAACACTCGGCCGGACGTCTGGGTCCGGGCCTCGCGCCGGGTGGGCCCCTCCCGCCGGCGTTCGGTCGGTCGTAGGTGGCTTGTATCTTGCGAACCTGCTTTGAGTTATCTTCCCCGGTAGACGGAGCATGACCGCGCAGCCCCTCCCGCCGATCCTCGTGGTGGATGACAACCAGGACAACGCCGAGATTATCCGGCAATTCCTCGAGGCGCGCGGCTATTCCGTCATCATCGCCCACGACGGGGACGAAGCGGTCGCGACCTTCGAGTCGGTGCGGCCAATTTTGGTGTTGCTCGACGTCATGATGCCAGGGAAGAGCGGCTGGGATGTGTGTCGCCTCATGAAGCAGCACCCCTCGCACGGCCGGAACGTACGAGTCATCATGGTGACCGCACTCGCCGAATGGGAAGACAAGCGCGAGGCATTGCAAACGGGGGCCGACGATTACGTGACCAAGCCCGTGGACCTTCCCGACCTGGCGAAGCGGGTCGAGCGGAACCTCGCCCTGCTGATCCCGTCGCGGTGAGGGAGCCGGTCGCGCCGTGAGCGCCGGCATCGTCCTTACGGACGGCGGCGGGCCGCTCATCCCGGAGGCGATCGCCTCGCTCCGGTCCTGGGAGGTGGAGACCCGCCCTGCTGCCGAGATGCTGGCGGCCATTGACACCGTGCCCAATCTGCGCGCGGTGATCGTCACGTCGGACGATCCTAGCGTCCAGCGTGCCCTGGTGGAGCGGGCGCACGCGCGCCGCGTGGCCGTCGTGATGGCATGTTCGGACGAAGCGTCGCGCCGGCGCGCCGTCGAGCTTCGTGCGGACGAGTGGTATCGCGCGCCAGCGCCGGCGGAGGAGATCGCGTGGCGGGTGCAGTCCGCCGTGGCGCGCGTGGCGCCAAGTGGCGCCGAGCTGGCGCAGCGCGTGGCGCACGTGGAGTACGAGGAGATGCTCTACGACGCGCTAACTGGCCTCCCGACCTTGCCGGTGATGATCGAGCACATCCGGGCGCTGTTCAAGGACCGGGGAGAGCTCGCGGTGCTGTACCTCAACTTCGTGCGGTACACGAAGATCGAGGAGATCTACGGCTGGGAAAAGCTAGACGGCGTGCTCGAGACGACCGCGGCCGCCGTGCGCGAGTTTCTCGATGGGAACAAGCTGCGCGCCACGAAGATGATGGTGTCGTTCACGAACGACGATGATTTCATCTTCTTCCATGTACCCGCGAAGGACGCGCAGGCCGCGACCGAGCGCGACGTGACCGACGTGGCGGTCCGGCTACAGCAGCACGTCGGTGCACGCCTCGAGGAAGCACACGGCGAAGAGATCGCCGCGCTCGTGGACGTGTACGTGGGGAGCGCGCACGTCTACTACAACCCGAAGATCCGGCTCGAGCGGCTTATCTACCGCGGGATCCGCGAGGCTGCGAACGCGGCGAAAGGCGTCGGGGAGCGCGAGCGGGCGCGCCGGGTCGCCGACCTCCGACAGACCTTGCGCGAGCGCAGCGTCTATGTGGACTACCACCCGATCGTCCTCGCGGAGACGGGCGCGGTCTTCGGCTTCGAGGCACTCGCGCGCGGCGTGATGCGCAGCCTGCGCAGCCCCGAAGTGATGTTCGATGTCGCGGCCGAGGCCGATCTCGTGTGGGAGCTGAGCCGGCTCTGCCGGGCCCGCGCGGTCGAAGCGATGGCGACGCGGTTGACGGGCGACCAGCTTCTCTTCCTGAACGTGGACCCGCACGACTTCGCGGATCCGACACTGGCCGGACTCGAAGTCGCGGACCCGCAGCGCGTGGTCATCGAGATCACCGAGCGCACGGCGATCAAGGACTACCCCAAGTTCCGCGAGCGCCTGAAGGTCTTTCGCGAACGCGGCTTCCGGTTCGCGGTGGACGATGCCGGGAGCGGCTACGCCGGCCTGGGCTCCATCGCCAACCTCGAGCCCGACTTCATCAAGCTCGACATCTCGCTCATCAACTCGATCGACACGAACTTCATCAAGCAGAATCTCGTCGAGACGATGGTGCGCTTCGCCGAAGAGCACGGCGCCATGGTCATTGCGGAGGGGGTGGAGCGTGCGGAGGAGCTGGACGCGGTGAAGCGGTTGGGCGTCCATCTCGTGCAAGGCTTTTTCCTGCATCGCCCCGGGCGTCTCGACACGCCCGGCCTTCAGGAGGCGAGCACCCCGCTCGCGCGCGAGCCGGCGTAAGAGCGCGCAAGACCGCGCGTCACCGCGCGTCCAGCAGTCCTTCCACCAGCGCGAGCGAGCGGCCAGCAGCGCCGAGTCCGCCGCGAACGACCTCCCTTGCACGAGCGCCGGCAGCGTGCCGTGCAGCATCGTTCCCGAGCCATGCCTCGAGGCGCTCCCGCAGCTGCAGGGTGCGCTCGACCGACGCGCCGCCTCCAGCCTCGATGAGCAACGCCGCGTCCCGGCTCGCACCGAACCGCGGTCCGAAGAGCACGGGCGCGCCGAACGCGGCGGGCTCGAGCACCGAGTGGAGTCCCGCGGCGTGAAACGCTCCGCCCACGAACGCGATGTCCGCCAACGCGTACAGGTCGCCGAGCACGCCGAGGCGGTCCACGAGCACCACGTCCGCGCTCGGTGCCGCCGTGCTGCCAAGTCGTGCGAGGGAGAGTCCGGCGCCGGCCGCCCAGCGTTCGATCGGCTGCAAGTGCGCCGGTGTCGGCTCGTGCGGCGCGATGATCAGACGGGGCCGGTTGAGCGGCCGTGCCCCGTGCTCGGCTGACGAGACCATCTCCGTCCACGCGGCGAGCAGCGGCATCTCGTCCGCCGGCCAGGTGGAGCCGGCGACGACGGTGAGCCGCGCGCGGGGCGAGGCCGCGGTGCCCGCATCGGGCGCAAGCGGCGAGAGCAGGGGAGAGCGGAGATCCGCGGCCCGGGCGCGGGACCAGACCTGATCGTATCGCGTATCGCCCGTGACGACGATGGCGCTCCGCCGAACACCTAGCTCGATAAGCCGGTCCGCATCCTCGCCGGCGATGGCGCCGACCGCGTCGAGCGCCGCATATGCGGGCCGCAGCAGCGCCGCCGCAAGCGGGCGGCGGCGGCCGGACGTCGTGGCGAGCGTCGCGCTCACGAGTCCGAGCCGAACGCCGCGCCGCGACGCTTCGCGGGCGAGCGTGGGCCACACGTCGAGCTTGCTGAACACCAGGGCGCGTGGACGTAGCGCCGCCAGCGCCGCGCGAGCGTCGCTGGCGGTATCGAAGGGGAGATAGTCGCGAAAGTCCACGTCGAGGCCGGAGGCGAAGGCTTCGGCGCTCGGCGAGAACCAGGTGTACGCGAGCTGCACATCGGGACGCGCCGAGCGGAGCGCGACGAGTACCGGTCGCGCCTGGAGTCCTTCACCGACGGACGGTGCATGCATCCAGAGCAGCGGCCGGTCCGTGCGCCGCGCCGAGGCGGCCCAGGCAGCGTAGCGTTCGCGGATGCGATGACGGGCGCGCAGGGAGCGGAGTGCCTTCGACTCTCCCGCCGGCGCGATGCCGGCCGCTCCGGCCGCGCCGCGCATCGCTGCCTCGTACGCGGCGCGGAGGAGCGCGGGAATGGTTGTCATCTCGCTGGAGCGAGCGTACACGAGCGAGTGTTGGGACGACAAGAGAAAACCGACGCGCGACCCCCTCGTCGAAGCCGTTGCGATGTGCCGATCACCTTGCTAGGATAGATAACAATCACCGCGTCGTCGTGCGGTGTGTCGCCCAATGTCGAACCATGCAACCCAGGAGGTGATCAATTGTCTAGTTCCAGTCCCACTGCCGGCTCGTACTGGGCAAGCGATCGCCTGATCGCCGTCCGCTAAACGGGCCTCGGTCTCTGGCGAATCGCCACGAGCCGGCCAAGGACGAAGGCCGCCGGAGCATTGCTCCGGCGGCCTTGTTCTTTTCGCTCCCTGAGCGACAGGGCGGGCGTCTACGGTTTCGCCGCCGGTGCCGCGGCGCGGGCGACGAGGAGCGAGTCGATGACCTTCCGGAAGTTCTCGATCGGGTGTGCCCCGGTGAGCCCGACGCCGCCGACGATGAATGTCGGTGTCGAGTTGACGCCGGCCTCCGTCGCGCGATCGTAGTCCGCCTGGATGAGCGCGCGGAGCGCCTTGCTCGTCACGCACGCCCGCATCCTCTGCACGTTCACGCCGGCGGTTCCCGCGAGTGAGTCGAAGTATGCCGTGGCGTCGGGGAGCGGCGCCCACTTGGGCTGCGACCCGAAGAGCGCGTCGTGCATTTCCCAGAACTTCCCCTGCGCGGCGGCGCACATCGCCCGCTCGGCGGCGGGCCACGCATGCGGGTGGCTCGGGAGCGGCAGGTTGATGTAGGCGAAGCGCGCCTTGCCCGCGTCGATGTACTCGCGCTTGAGCTGACTGTAGGTCGCCTCGTGCCAATCGCGGCAGAAGGGGCACTGGAAGTCGCTGATCTCGACGATCCAGATCGGCGCGTCGGCCCGCCCCTGGATGCGGCCGCTATCGGCCCGGCCGGCATCGGGTTTCCCGTCCTGGCGCGCGGCGTCCGCGCGCGCTCCCTCGGAGCGCGCGGCTTCCGTCGCGGTACAGGCCAGAGCGAGGAGGGCGATGGCGATCGCCGGGGCGAGGGTACGAGCGAGGCGCACGGTCACTGGAAGTCGGAAGAGATACGTCGGAGCGCGTTGGTGCGCCGGTCGAGGATGTACAGGTACGGCCCTTCCGCCTCGATGGCGGCGGCGAAGCCGAGCTCGCGCGCGAGCCCCACCACGCGAGGGTCGCCCTCGCCGGCCTCGAGGACGTAGACGCCTTCGGGTCCGGCGGCGACGAAGACGCGCCCGGCGGCCAGCGCGACATCGTAGCTGAAGCGCGCACCCGTCCAGGCGGAGATCTCACGCGGCGCGGCGGGGTTGGCGGCGTCCATCACGCGAACCCCGCCTTCTCCGAACGCGACGGCGACACGTCCCTCGCCCGCGCTGACGCGTCGCGCGCCGCTAGGCATGGCCAAGCGGCCGACGACGGAGAGTGAATCGCCGGTCGGGCGGAGACTCACGAGCGCGCTATCCGTGACGGCCCAGAGGATATTGTTCGACGCGTCGAAGCGGATCGCGCGCACTGGACTGTCGAGCGTCAAGCCCGGCCAGGTGCGCGCCGTGTCCGCGGTCAGTGGCGCCGACTCGATGCGGGCGCCCGCCGCGAAGTAGACGCGGTCTGTGGCGGCGCTCGTTGCCATGATCTCTCCCTCGCGCACGAGCGTCCCGCGCCCGGTGACCGGCGGGTAGACGTAGAGGCCGGAGAGTGAGCCGAGCGTGAGCGCGCCCGGTGGCGTGATGTCGAGCGCCGCGATGCCGCGGACGCCCCGCGCGCGGGCGGGCTGCGCTTGGAATCCGGCGCCGCTCCGGAAGAGCTGCACGCCCGTGTTCCCCCCGACGGCCACGAGCTGGTCGCGGACCGCCAGCACGTTGGGCTCACCCGAGAGACCGATCGAAACGTCCTTGGGATGGAGCGGCGCACCGCCGCGGTAGCGCAGCGCGTGGAGATCGTCGAATTCGCGTCCGATCATGTAGCCCAGCAGGGTGCCCGATCCGAGCGTGACGATCAGGACGCAGGTCGGGTTGCCGCAGCTCCCTGGCTGCTCCTGGCCGCGGAAGAGCACGTACGTGGTGCCTGCCAATCCGCCGATCGCCGCGCCGACGCCGGCGAACAGCACCCGGCGGGCGATGCGGCGTCCGCCGCCGCTGTTCTGGCGCGCCTGCGCGTCGAGCGGCGGCGCGAGCGCGGGCGCGAGCGACGCCGCCAGGGCGGCACACAGGATGACGCGCCTCATCGGTCGCGGACGGTGATGACGCGCTGTTGGGACGTGGTCTTCTGGGTGAGCAGATCAGTCACCTGGATATCCAACGTATAGGTGCCCGCCGGCGACTTACCGATGGCGACGGCGAGATAATCTGGCGCGCGGTCGCCGGGATCGGGCGGGATGGTGCGCTCGTAGCTGAGGGAAATGCGGTCGTCACCTTTCGCCGTGAGCCCGAGCGCGTCTCCGAGCCCGCCGACGATCACCTCGATGGTGTTCCGGCGCTGGATCTTGTCCACACGCAAGCCGAGCTGCACCCGGGCGTGCGCGGAACCGGTCGAGTCGTGCTTGAGACCGTACGTCTCCCAGTAGAGGTAGATCGTATCACCCGGTGCATAGGTCAGCGAGCCGTTCGGCGTGATGATCAGGTCGCCACGTCCGCGAGGCTTCGATCCAGCGCTCTTGAGGCCGATGCGCCGCGCGAGCAGAATATCGGAGAGCTCGAACGCGCCGGGCGTGAACACGCGGACCGAAACTGCGGCAAGGCCGCGCGCGCTCCGGCCGCTCACGCGTTGCCGCGCCTCGACGCGGTACATGTAGTCGCCCGGCGGTATGGCCCGGTGCCATGCGCGTTCCGCGACGGCGTCAGGGCGGTCGAGGCGGATGACGGAAGAGTCGCGCGATTCCACGACGGAGCGGCGAGCGGCGTCGGTGAGGAAGAAGCCTGTCTCGAGGAGCGCCTGCGCGACGTCGGTATCGTGGAGAAGTCTGGCGGTGGGAATGTCCGCGAAGACCGAGACATCCGTCTCTCCGAGGCGCTCGCCGCGGAACCCGGCGACCTGCACGCCCACGGAGTCCACCGGAAGCCGCGCCTTCAGGTTGTCGAAGGAGACCGGCACCACGAAGCGCGCGTTCTCCGCGTAGCTGATGAAATCGCCGGCGAACCGCGCGTAGTTCATCGCCGGTGGCCCCACGAACACAAAGCGGAGCTTCGAGTCCGGGTAGTACCAAACCGTCGTGATCTTCGCCAATGACTCCAAGTCGTCGATCTCGGCCGTCTCGGGCGCGACGGTGCCGATGAGCGGGGGCGGCCCGTAGCGGATGTAGATCTCGCCGCGGTCCGTCTTCCAACCGCGCTGATTGAATTCGGCCGACGAGAAGCGGAGATCGGAGTAGGTGACGCGGGACAGGAATTCGACGCGCGCCTCGTTCGCCGGTGTGAGCCGCAGCGGGTCTGCAACGCTCCAGTACAGCTCCTCGAACCGGACGCGTGCGCTGTCCGAGAGCTTCGCGTAGTCGGACGCTGCTTCCTTTCGCAGGAGCGTCTCGAGCGCGAGCATGTCGCGTCGCTCGTCTGGCATGAGGAGCGCGATGGCGAGGTCGAACGCCGTGGCCGCCTCCGCGTCGCGGTCGAGCCGGTGGAGCGCCAACCCCTGACCAAGGAGCAGTCGCGGCTCGTTGGGATTCGAGCGGCTCAACGCCTCGACGAGCGCGACCATCTCCTCGAAGCGTGCCTCGTCGTGAAGCAGTCCAAGCAGTCCGACGGCGGCGCCCAGATGCGTGGAGTCGGCACGGAGCGCGGAGCGGTAATTGTCCTCCGCCTTCCGATAATCGAGCTCACCGGCGCCCTCGATGGCGTATGATCGCGTGTCGAAGAAGTCCGCCGTATAGTGCCAGTCGGCGACCGCCTCGACCGGGCTGAACGTGACGAGTGGCGGGGAGAGGTTGCGCCGGTTGGCGGTGGTCACGTAGCGGCGCTCGTGGATCTGGCCGATCTCCCAGTGCACCTCGGCCAGCACACGCGCGTCGTCGCGCTTGACGGCGGCGCCGAGCGCGCGTTTGAACAGCCGCTCCGCATCGAGCCGGAGAAAGGGCGTCTTGAGCCGAATCCGCCCGAGCTCCATGAGGTAGAGCGGGTTGTTCGGGTCGAGGTCGAGCGCATCCTTGAGCTCGTTCGTCGCGGTCCGCCGGCGGAAGAAATCGCTCACCCCGATGGAGAGGGAGGTGGAGCGCGAGAGGAGCATGCCGCGCTGGTAATGCGCCGGCGCATACTTGGGCGCGACGTGCGTGGCACGCTCGAGAACCTTGAGCGCCGCCGCCGTGTCGCCGGCGCGCGCCTGGTCGAGGGCGTGCGCGATGAGTGAATCGGCGACCGAGACTCGCGCTTCTGCCGACAGCGCGGGTGCACGACGCTGCGCATCGGCGCGCGTCGCCGCGGCACACCCCACCCCCGCGGCGGCGAGTGGCGCGCACAGGTAGAGGAAGCGGGGAATCCGTCGGCTCGGCCGCTGAAGATGCATAGGAGGGTACGGGCCTGCGCGGTGGTGGGTAGGCGACCGTTCACGTAGCGGCCACTCCTTGGCGGGAGCGGTCGGCCTGCGTCCACCAGAGGATCCGTGGCGGCGGACGGGGGGCCTACGCCCGACCGGTCGCCGCCGAGCCGCACAGGTGTCGCGGCGCGGATCGCTATGGCGTCCCTAATATGATAGAGCGAATCGCGTCCGGACAATCGCCCGCGTCACGCGAAGGCGACCGCGACTGCGGCGAGTGAAGAGACTCGGAGCGGCGCGCCCGGAGTAGCAGGCGACCGGTCCGTCAGTGAAGCAGCGGTGCGCCGGGGGGAGTGGGCCGTGGTGTAACCGGGGGTGGTGCCGGAGGCGTCGGGCGCGGAGAAGCCGGCCTCATGCTGCCGCGCCTGGTCCAGACCGCCACGACCCCGCACCGGGATTCCGGGTCTCCATACTCGGCCGGCAGCGCGGAGCGGCCCTTGTAGATCTCGACGGCCTGGAGGGTGTTCGGTGGGATCGCGTCGTACAGCGCGCGCACGACGTCCACCGGCTCGTCGGAGCGATGCATACGGTGGCCATCCATGTAGAGGACGGCGCTGCACTGGCGGGCGACGGTCGAGCGGTTCGAGACAGGGTTCCCGCCGCGCCGGCCGCCCGCCATCACCGTGATCCCGGAAATGCCGCGGAGCAACTCCGGCAGCCGCGGGAGGCCGCGCTTCTCCAGGTCTTCGCGGGTGAAGAAGATGCCACCGAGTCCCATTTGTCGCCGGCGCTCGAAGGCCTCGAGGAAGTAGTGCGCGGGCCCGGCCGGCGCGAGGGCGAGCATCGTCGGCAGGATCTCGGTCGCACGCGAGAGGCGAATGTCGAGCGACATCTCCTGCTCTGCGGCGAGCTCGATCGGCCACTCCGCGGCCTCGTAGCCGATCCGGCGCGCGCGCAGCGTGTAGCCGCCGCCCACGGACAGCGCGATGGTGAACCGACCCTCATCGTCCGTCCGGGTCGTTTGCACAACCGAATCGCCGCTCAGCACTGAGACCTCGACCGCCGTGATCGGTGCCAGCGTGCTGTCCTCGAGCACCACCCCGCGCAGTGCCTGGGCGTGGAGTGGGTCGGCGCCAGCGGCGAGGAGCGCGACGAGCGCGCCCGCGATCGCCACCCTTCCAGCCCGCTGGAAGGGTACAGCTGAGGGTCGTGTCGCGCTCGAGCCGCGTCGCATGGGGACCTCCTGCCTCCGCGGCGGGGCAGGGACGTGTGCCGCGTGGGGCGAGCGGGAGCAAATGCTCCCAACCGAGAGAGTAATCCCCAACGCCTGATGTCACAAGAGACGCGCGGTGTCGGATGTCAGGTCGGGCGTCGGAGGGGCACCCAAGGAGTGAAGCGCGCCGGACCGTCACCCCGCCATGGCGGCCATTCGCCGTACATGGGACCAAAATGCGCTCCTACACCTTGCGGCGCGCCGGGCAACGGTTAATTGTTGTCTTCCTGTAAGGATTTTGTAGTCTCCTGCCATAGTCCCAAGGCCCCGCGCCGGACCGTCACGCGAGCGCGAGGCCTCTTGGCATCGGTGGCAGCGTCCTCATGGGATTCTCGAGTGATCGCATCGCGACACGGTGCTCCCTGCCCCGCGCCGGAATGGATGCATCGAGATCGAACGCAGCCGACGTGAAACGGCCGGCCTCTGTGCCGCCAGCCCTTCGTCATTTCCTACCGGGTCGGGAGGCCAATGTCCTTGGGAACGTAGTGCGAGCCAGTTCCGGACGTGGCGGGCAGCGCCCCGCGCGTTCACGCCCTCCCGATGCGGGGAGCGCCACGAGTGCTGCCGCGTGCTGGATGGCGGCGTGATTCGAGTTGCCAGGGAGCGCGACGAGGTGTGTGACCCGGCCCGGCCGGCGACTGTAATGATGACATGCGGGATCAGACCGACAGCCGAATCCTTTCCGTATTCGAGGGACGTGCTATGAAACTAGAATCAGTCGTACGCTGTTGTGCCGCCGCGCTGCTCGCATGCGCCGCGGCCGTCGCGCCCGCGCAGGCGCAGAACGCGCTCATCACCGGCCAGGTCACGGACGAGTATGGCCGGCCGCTCGAAGCCGTTCAGGCGTTCATCGCCGAGCTGAGCATCGGTAACCTGACGAACGCCGAGGGGCGGTTCAACATTCTCGTGCCGGCGGCCCGCGTGACCGACCGGCCGGTGACACTCCGCGTGCGCATAATCGGGCACGTCCCGCAGAGCCGCACGATCACGCTCTCGACGACCGCGCCGCAGACGCAGGACTTCAAGCTCGCCGTTGACGTGAACCGCCTGTCGGATATCGTGGTGACGGGCGTGACGACGGCGACCGAGCAGACGAAGCTGCCGTTCACTGTGTCGAAGGTGACGGCCGCCGACATGCCTGTGCCGGCGCAGAATCCGCTGACGCAGCTCCAGGGCAAGGTGACGGGCGCCAACATCGTGTCGGCCAGCGGCCGGCCCGGCACCGCGCCGAGCGTCCTGCTGCGCGGCCCGAAATCCATCAACGCGGCGGGGCGCAGCCAGGGCCCGCTCTACATTGTGGATGGCGTGCTGATCACGGGCGGCCTCCCCGACCTCAACCCGCAGGACATCGAGAGTGTCGAGGTCGTGAAGGGGGCGGCGGCCTCGTCGCTGTACGGCTCCAATGCGGGCAACGGCGTCATCCAGATCACGACCAGGCGGGGCGGCAACACCGACGGCGTCCGCTTCAGCGCCCGGGTGGAGGCTGGACAGGGCGGCATCGAAGGCAAGTACCCGCTCTCGCAGCGGCACTTCCTGCTGATGGACGAGACGCAGACGCGCTTCTGCGTGGCGGCGACGGGGCAGCCCGCGTGCGCGCGCACGGTGGACCTGAGGGAGGAGGCGATCCGGATCAACGAGAAGGCGACCGGCGACCTGACGCTCCCGCCGGCGACGTTCGTCCAGGACTTCGGGATCGCCGCGCCGCCCGGGAAGCAGGCATTGCGCGGTATCTTCCAGGTGAACCGGTGGCCGACGCAGTACGACGCGATCAGCGAGGCAGTCGACCCGAGCCTGTTCACCAACACGAACCTGGACATGACCGGGCGCTTCGGCGGGGCGTCGATCTTCGCCAGTGCCTCGCAATTCCAGCAGGACGGGGCGTTCCAGTTCCTCGAGGGCTTCCAGCGGAACACGTTCCGCCTGAACGTGGACCAGAACGTCGGCGAGACGTTCCGCCTGGGGCTCTCGACGTTCTACAGCCGGAGCCGGGCGGGCGCCGGGAACGCCGATGAGGGTGGGACGGGCTTCTTCCGTCTGACGCGGGTGCCGGCCGGCATCGACCTCGGCCAGCGCGACAGCCTCGGTCGCCTGCTCGTCCGCTCGAACCCGCTGTCCGGCGGGGCGCAGAACTCCAACCCGCTGTACCTCTGGGATAACGAGCGGCAGACGGACGACAACGACCGCTTCATTGGCGGCCTCAACGCGCACTACACCCCCCTCAATTGGCTGAGCGTTGACGCGAACGTCGGCTACGACCGCTCGCAAGGGACGACGCAGTTCCTTCGCGACCGCGGGTTCCGCATCACGCAGCCGTCGGCCACGCTCCCGCTCGGGCGCATCACGGAGGCGAACAACGAGGGGCAGTCGCTCAACGGGAGCCTCAACGCATCCGCGACGCGGCAGTTCTTCACCGACCTCGACACGCGCTTCACCGCGGGCTACGTGTACGAGCAGCGCGACACCAAGGGGCTCTCCCTGGCGGGGAACCTGCTCGCGGTGCCCGGGCTCGAAACGGCCGACGCCGCGCAGCAGGACAAGGAGCTCGGCTCCAGCAAGACGTCGGTCCGCACCACGAGCTATCTCACCGGTATCTCGACGACATGGAGGGAGCGGTACATTGCCGACGTGCTCTTCCGGCGTGATGGCAGCTCGCTGTTCGGCTCCGAGAACCGGTGGGCCAATTATGGGCGCGCGTCGCTCGCTTGGCGCGCGTCGCAGGAGCCGTGGTGGATCCTCCCGCAGGCCAACGAGTTCAAGCTCCGCGCCTCGGTCGGGACGGCCGGCGGGCGACCGAGCTTCGCTGCGCAGTATGAGGCCTTCTCGATCGGAACCGGCGGCGTGCTGACGCCGCAGACGCTCGGCAACAAGAACCTGCGCCCGGAGACGACGACCGAGCAGGAGTACGGCCTCGACGCGGAGTTCTTCAACCGCATCGGGCTGAACGTGACGTACGCCTTCGGGCGGACGGAGGACCAGATCCTCCCCATCCCGCCCTCGGTATCCACCGGGTTCCTGACCCAGTGGAAGAACGCGGGGACGCTCGAGAACAAGACCTGGGAGGTCTCGCTCAACGTCCCGATCATCACCCGCCGGAACTTCACGTATTCGACGCGGTTCAACTGGGACCGCAACCGGACCTTCATCACCAAGCTCGACGTGCCGCCGTTCTTTTCCAGCGCGGCGGGGCAGCAGGGCTCGGAGACGATGTTCCGGTTCGCGGAGGGGGAGCGGTACGGCACGATCTACGGCCGCAAGTACATCAGGGACTGCGGTCAACTCCCGGCCGAGTACCGTGGGCAGTGCGGTGGGTCGGCGAGCCAGTTCCAGCGCAACGACGAGGGGTACATCGTCTGGACTGGCGGGCGCTCGGTGGGCGCGGGTATCACCGACAACCTGTGGCAAGCAGTGCTCCCGGCGTGCGTCAACCCGACGACCGGCGCTGCCATCGCCACCTCGAGTGTTGCCGCCTGCCGGAAGTCCAACGGGCAGGTGAACGCGCCCTTCGGCGTCCCGACGAACTGGGGGATGCCGATGCTGATGCGCGACTCGCTCTTCGGCGACGCGCTGACCATTCCAATCGGCAACACGCTCCCGGACTTCCGCTGGTCCGTGTCGCAGACGCTCACGTTCCGGAAGTTCTCGGCCTATGCGCTCTTGGACGCGGCTGTCGGCCAGGAGGTGTGGAATGAGGGGCGGCACTGGTCGCTCGGCGACTTCCAGACGCGGGAGACTGACCAGACCGGCAAGACGGTAGAGTCGGCGAAGCCGATCGGATACTACTGGCGCGGCGGCCTGCCGACGCACTCCGCCGGCGTGGGCGGCTTCTACGATGCCCTCGGCCCGAACAGCCGCACCGTCGAGACGGCGAGCTACGCCAAGATCCGCGAGGTCAGCCTGAGCTACAACTTCGGCCCGGTCTTCCGCACCGGCGATTGGACGCTGAGCCTGATCGGCCGCAACCTGAAGACGTTCACGGACTATACCGGCTTCGACCCCGAGGTCGGGCGCGCGGGCGGTGTGACGGGCTCGGCGGCGGTCAACGGGATCGACGCCTTCCAGTACCCGAACATCCGCACCTTCACGTTCTCGCTCGGCTCGCGCTTCTAGCGCGCCGACATTCTACGCGGCGAGCGCCGCCGGCCCTCGGGCCGGCGGCGGTTCGCCGGCTTCCGGATACGAAGCTCCAAGGAGTCCGACATATGCGAAAATGGGTCAGCATCTTTGCGGGCGCGGCGACCGTGATCGCCGCGGCCGGCTGCGACGACAGTCCACTGGAAGTCGAGAACACCAATCAGCCGGACATCGACCGCGCGTACTCCACGCCCGCCGGCATCGAGAGCGTGATCGGGACGACGTTCCAGCTCACCTTCCAGGCGCTCCACGGCTCGAACACGAGCGTGAAGCCGCAGCTCATGAACATGGCGTTCGAGAGCTACGCGTCGGTGGCGAACAACGGCATGGCGCTGCGCGCGGCGCTGCCGCGCCAATCGATCCAGAACACGCGTGGCCACACGACGCAGAATGAGAACTTTCGCGAGTTCCGGCAGCTTCAGTTGGCGGCGCGGACGTCTACGAATGCCATCGGCGCGCTGGATAGTCTGGTCGCGCGCAGCGGCTCGCTCGGGACCACAGCGCGGAATGCGCGGGCGCGCGCGTTCGCCTTCTTCGGCAACGCGACTGCGCTCGGCTTCGTGGCACTCGTCTACGACTCGGCGGCGATCATCACGCCGATGGCCATCCCCTTCCCGAGCGACATCACGCCACCCCTGAGCTCGGCCGCCGACGTGATGGCGGCGGCAATAGCGCTGCTCGATTCCGCCGAGGCAATCGCGACGGCGGCGCCGACTGGCACGGACGGCTTCCCGATACCGACCGGGTGGATCCGCGGTAACCCGCTGACGAAGGACCAGTTCATCCGCGTGGTGAAGTCCTACCGGGCGCGGTTCCGCGCCAACGTGGCCCGCACGCCCGCCGAGCGCTCGGCAGTGGACTGGGCCAAGGTGATCGCCGATGTCGAGGGCGGCATTACGCAGAACTTCGAGGTGGACCTCGAGCCGTCCGAAGGGTGGAACAACGCCTGGATCGGCCAGCACCACATCTACCAGGGCTGGCACCAAATGGCGCCGTTCATCATCGGCATGGCGGACACCTCGCGCGCGTATGACGCGTGGCTCGCCCTCCCGATCAATTCGCGCGCGCCCTTCCTCATTCGCACGCCGGACAAGCGCTTCCCGTCAGGCGAGACGCGGGCGGCCCAGATCACCAACTCGCCGGCGACTCCCGCGGGCACCCCGCTGTACTTCCGCAACCGGGCCACCGGACTGGACACCCCGGGCGAGCCGTGGGGGACGTCGTATTACGACCATTATCGCTTCATCCCTCTCTACAACGCCTCCAGCCGCGGGCGGTGGCCGGTGATCACCAAGGTGGAGATGGACATGCTGGCGGCGGAGGGGCACATCCGCGCCGGGCGCTTTGCGCAGGCCGCGGCGTTGATCGACAAGTCGCGCATTCCCGCGGGGCTTCCCTCGCTGGTGGCGGCGAACATCACGAGCGCCACACAGCCGGTGCCGGGCGGCAACGCCTGTGTGCCGCGCGTGCCCGCCGCGCCGAGCTACACGGCCACGGTCTGCGGGAACATCTTCGAGGCGCTGAAGTGGGAGAAGCGGATGGAGACCACTCTTACCGGCTACGCAGTCTGGTACTTCGACTCGCGCGGCTGGGGTGATCTGCCGGAGTTCACCGGGCTGGAGTACCCCGTGCCGTATCAGGAGCTGGACGCGCGTGGGAGAAACCTCCCGCTCGGTGGCTACAACCTGGGTGGGCAAGGTCTGCCGTCCGCCGCGGCCAAGGGCACCTACGGCTTCTGACCGCTCCGTGCCGATCTCGTCTTCCGCATCGTGTTGCGCTCCCGGGCAGGCGGCCTCGCCGCGCTGCCCGGGCTGCGCGAGACGGGGTGAGTGCGGTGCACGAGCGCACACGTCATCACGAGGCAGTCTCGTCCCTTCATACTCAGCGGAGTGCCCGCAGAATGAGATACACTCGTGTCTTTCCGCTCCTCGCCGCCGCGTCGGTCGCCGTAGCTGTGAGCGCCTGCGACGAGGACAACGATCCCACGCGCCCGCGGTTGGAAGCGCAGGCGTTTGTCCGATACGTCCACGCCGTTCCGGACACGGGCGCGACCGACTGGCGCCCGATCGACCGGTTGGAACTCGCCCCGCCCGGGATCGCGGTGGCCTACCGCGGCTCTACCCCGTACCAGGGGATAGCCGCAGGCGCTCGGCGGATTCGGATCTTCCCGACGAGCGAGAACATCGACGTCACGTCCCAAATCCTCCTCGATACCACGATCACATTCGAGGCGACCCGCTACTACACGCTGGTCTGGACCGGCTCGGCGCGATCGAACACGGATCGGATCATCGTGTTCCAGGACGAGCGGCCGACAGTGTCCGGCACCCAGTTCGGCGTCCGGACCATCAACGTCGGACCGAGCGCGGTGGACGTGTACGCGGCGGCGCCTGGCGCAGGGGTGGCGCCGCTCATCCCGAATCTGGCCTTCGGCACCGCGTCCGACTACCGCCTGCTGTCCACCGGCGCCACCACGCTCCGGGTGACGCCGACCGCGTCCGCGACGGTGCTCGCCAGCGCGGCGGCGCCGGCCGGCAGTGCAGGCGATGCAACGCTCAATCAGGATCAGATTGCCGGGGCGACCATCGGCGGGAGCCTCCTGACGGCGATCGTAACGGCGCCCACCGGTACCGCGACGGCGCCCACCATCATCTACCTGCTCGACAACCGGCCGGCCCGGACCCCGTAAGGCGGCATGGTGTGCGGGGCGCTGGGCGCGCCGGCTCCCGTACGCGAGCCGGCGCCCCGCCGGCCGTGGCCAGGGTCCGGGTAGGCTTTCGGGAGATGCGAACATGCTGAAACGCAGTCGGCGCGCTCGGCGCGGGCAGGGCGCGATCGTGCCCCTGCTCGCGGCGCTGCTCGCCGGATGTCATGTGTACACGCCGGTTTCCACCACGCCGCAGCCCGGCGTTCGCTTCGCCTTCGACCTCAACGACCGGGGGCGCGTGGGCGTCGCCGACAGCCTCGGGCCGGAGGTGGCGCGCGTGGATGGAGTACTGCTGCGGAGTACCGATTCGTTGTACGTCGTGCAGGTGAAGGCGGTGCAGGGAATACGTGGAAGCAGCCGACACTGGAGCGATGAGACGGTGAGCCTGCGCCGCGAGTACGTTCGGGATATCTCCGAGCGCCGTCTGTCCAAGCAGCGGACCGCGCTGGTGGCGGGGGGCGCGGTGCTCGCGGTCGTCGCCTTCATCGCGAGCCGTGAGTTGCTTGGCTTCGGCGGCGGGGGCGATGACGACGGCGATCCCCCGGTCGAGCCGGCCGCCCGCCGCGGCGCGCGCCGAACGCTGGCGGCGCCAAGCATCGGCGCACGTTCGGCGCTCGGGGCGGTGCAGCCGCGGTATCCGTGACCGGCGACGCTCGGAGACAGTGACGCAATACGTAAGCGACGATCTGAAACGAGGGAGGGCCAGCCGGCCCTCCCTCGTTTGCATCTGTGCGCGTAAAGCGAGCGACAGGTGTCAAAGCAGTGAGGACTAGCCGAGATGAACCATTCTGAAGGCTCGTTCGTCATTATCGCGTCTGCACTTATGCCGTCCCGCATCTCCAGTGGCAATGGGGTATACGTCTTGCACCCGGGTTTGACGACAGCGCAATGTCCCGCTAGTTTCTGCCGCCATCGCGGGGACGGCGCCGGGTTGACGAGCCCGCTTCGTTGTGAGTGTGTGCTGAATTTCCTCGCGACTGTCGAGTTTCGGTTCAACCAAGCCTCTGGAGGAGTCATGCGCACGACGCGGTCGGGTCGCGCCTTTGTGGCAGCGGCGCTCGCGGCTCTCGTGGCCGCGGCTCACGCGCTGCCCGCGCAGCAACGCGATGCCTACCCGGCGACGCTGCAGTTCGGCACAGGGTTGATCAACATCCCTGTCGCGTGGGTCTCACCGAACAACGCCGACGCGTGGCTGCAGATGTCCGGCAAGACGATCAACCACTACGTCGATCCGTCCGCGTCGAACATCTCCACGAAGTGGAACACGAACATCTCGCTCGACGCGCACTTCCTCGGCCGCTTCTCCGTGGGTGCGTCGGCGTATAGCCAGAACCCCGAGTACGGGTTCTTCGGCCAGGTGCTCGCGATTCGCCCGAATCAGTTCGGGTATGTGCCAGGCATCGCGCTGGGCATTCGCAACGTCGGGAAGTTCAAGCACGAGGACCGGCTCCTGGTGGGCCACGACATCGCGCTCAACCCCGCGGACAGCACGTACGACGAGATGGTCAGCGTGTTCTCCGGCGAGTTCGACACGTCGCCCACGCTCTACGGCGTCGCGACGCAGGAGTTCCGCCTCGCGAGCTGGGGGGGGAGCCTGAGCGTCGGCTACGGCAACGGGCTCTTCTCGGAGGATGGCGGGCTCGGGAAGAACTACAACGCGAAGGGGCAGATCGCCGAGGGCCTCTTTCTCGGCGGGCGCGTGGTCGGGCATCCGAGCCTCAATACGACGCTCACGATTCTCGCCGAGAACGACGGCTGGGACTGGAACGCGGGGATCGTCGCCGATTGGCGCGGGATCTCCCTCGGCGTCTACGGCTCGGAGCTCGAGGAGGGCTCCCGTGACCAGAACAAGTGTGACGTCGTCAACCGTGGACTGTGCAGGGTCTATAACTACTCGAAGTTGAATCTCTCGCTCGGTTACAACGGCAACATCATTGACATCTCCCGCGGAGTGCTCCTGCGGACCCGTATCACGGATCTCACCCGCGAGCAGCAACGGCTCCGGGCGGAGGTCGCCGCGCGCGAGCGGCGGATTCGTGGTCTCGAGGTGTCCCTGCGGCAGGCGCAGGCTGGCGAGCTCGCGGAGATCGCGCGCCGCCGGCAAGAGCTCGAGCGCCAGATCACCGAGGAGCGCGACGCGATCCGTCGTGCGACCGAGCGGTTGCAGCAGCTCGAGCGCAACCAGCGCCCGCCGACCCCTCCGCCGCCGACCAGGCCGCCTACCACGTCACCGCTGGCGGGCGTCGGCTCGACGCCGTCGTTCTGATATGGAACCGATGCCGAAGCTGACGATCGGTCGCCGCGTGGTTGCCGCGACCTCGGCGCTCGCTCTGCTGGCGCTGGCCGCCGGCCGAGCTGGAGCGCAGCAGACGTACCCGCAGACGCTGTACTGGGGTGCGGGCCTCGTGGACATCCCGGTGGCCTGGGTCGCGCCGCTCACTGGCGACTTCGCGCTCAACTACTCGAACAAGCGCTTCGAGCGGGGCGACCCGAACGTCACGAAGATCAACTACGACGACCAGCAGAACTCGCAGCTCACGCTCTCGATGTCGTTTCTGGGGCGGCTCGAGGCGGGCGTTGCGTTCTACTCGAGCAATCCGGAGTACGGGTTCTTTGGGCAGGGGCTCCTCCTCAACGAGGAGACGCTTCGCGAGCGCGGCGGGCTTGCGCGCTGGATCCCGAGCGTCGCGGTCGGTGTCCGGAACGTGGGGCCGTACCAGCAGATCGATCGCTTCGGCGCGGGATACGACCTGATCCCGCCGAGGGCTGGCTCGCCCAATTACCGGCATGTGGCGGACGGCGTGCATCGCGGCTTCGACACGCAGAACACGTTCTACGGCGTCGCGACGAAGGGCCTCAACTTCGCGGATCTCCGGTCGGGGTGGCCGAACGTGGACCTGAGCCTCACGCTCGGCTACGGCAACGGCCTGTTCAAGGATGACAACGACCTCGACAATCTGTACGCGAAGCATTCGACCGGTGGGTTGTTCGGCGGCGTGAAGGTGGACTTCCAGCCGGCGCGTCTCACGACCGTGTCACTCATGGCGGAGAACAACGCCTGGGATTACAACCTCGGCGGCTCGATCGACTACCGCGGCATCCGCGCGGGGCTGTACTTCACGGAGATCGGCTCCGGCTCGGCGAGGCGCGACACCGCGCCGAACTTCCTGTACAACTACAGCAAGTTCGCGTTCACCGTCGGCTGGCAGAGCAACATCTTCGCCCTTCTCCGCGGCGATTTCCTGCGTGGCCGCGTCGCGGAGCTCGAGCGGCGGCGCGAGGGATTGCTCGCGGAGATCAACGCGAGGCAGCAGCGGATCCAGTCCCTCGAGCTCGAGATCAATCGATACGAGGCGCAGAATCTGCTCGAGTTGGAGCAGCGCCGGCAGGAAGCCGAAGCGCAGCTCAAAGCTGAGCGCGAAGCGCTCCAACGGTTGGAAGAGCGGCTGAAGGCGCTCGAGGGACGTAACCCGCCGCCTACACCGCCCGTGCGGCCGCCGCTCCAGTGAGCGCGCGCGATTGGACCTACCACAACAGATGCGAATGAGACGACACCAGTGGGCGCTGCTCGGCCTACTCGCTGTGCTCCCAGTTGCCCGGATGGCCGCGCAGCGGCCAGTAAAGACACCGCAGCAGGAGGCGTACGAGCGGAAGCGGGCCGATCTGGCCAAGGAGGTCGACGAGACGCAGTCGCGCTTGAGCGAGCTCCGGAGTCAGCGCGTGTCACTCCAGGCGCGCCTGGAGCACGCGATCGCCGCCGACATGCAGCAGCGCGCGCAGCAGCTCCTCATGAGCAACGAGCAGAACGCGCTCCAGCAGCTGGACTCGATCCTCGTCGTGGCGCAGGACAACCTGGTCTCGCAACGCGAGCGATTCCGCGATCTGGGCGATGCCGTGCGCCGGCGCACGGGTGCCGTTCTCGTCGTCGTGCTACGTGCCGACTCCTCGGGGGCGCAGTCGCTTGGCGCGACCGAGCTGCAGGTGGACAACGGGACCGCGGCGTCGCGCAGCTATTCCGCCGAGGCGAACAGCGCGCTCCAGCTCGGCGCGGTGGACCAGCTCTATCGCTCCGAGGTGCTTCCGACTGCTCACACCGTGCGCATCCAGGTGACGGTGAACGGGCAGCCTCTCACCCAGAGCGTGGACGTCAGCGCCCAGGGCGAGACGGTCACCTACATTCAGTTCGCGGTCCGCAATGGGCAATTGGTGCCCACTACGTGGACCAGCCGCGGCACGACCCCGTTCTGAGCTGACCGTCAGGTGCTGACCATCCGTAGCGCGACGGCGCTCGCAGTGCTCGCCACCGTCGCTCCGCTCGTCACGACGGCCGCGGCTCAGGTGACGCCCGTCAGGGGAGACAGCCTCCGCCGCGACAGCGCGGCCGTCGCCAGCCCCGCGACCGCCGGCGTCCGCCGCGACAGTACACTCGTCCCGCGGGCCGACCAGCCTCGCGGCGTAGATGCGGAGCTTCGCGCGGCGCTCTTCGACATTATCGGCGGGCGGCCGCTCCAAGCGCTCAACCGGCTCGACTTCCTCACGACGTCGCCCGTCATCGTCGCCGGCTCCGGCGCGCCGAACGTGCTGCTGGCGCGGGAGGACATGCTTTTTCTCCTCGCGCAGGCCCAATATCGCTTGGGGATGGCGGACGCCTTCCGGACCACCGCGCAGCAGCTCGTGTCCAGCTCATCGGCCTCGCGTTACGGTGGGATCCTGCGCGTTCAGCTCATGCTCGATGCGTATCGCCGTGGTGACTACCAGCAGGTTGTCGCCATGTCGGACGGCGTGAGCTCGTGGGGTGGACGCGGACTCGCCTCCCTCGTAGCGGGGCTCGCCAGCTACAGCGCGAAGAACTATCCGACGGCCCGTACGACGTTCGATGCC
This sequence comes from Gemmatimonadaceae bacterium, assembly GCA_037720885.1. Taxonomy (GTDB): domain Bacteria; phylum Gemmatimonadota; class Gemmatimonadetes; order Gemmatimonadales; family Gemmatimonadaceae; genus JACMME01. Next base: position 48,371 of record JBBJNN010000020.1, read on the forward strand.
GCGGCGCAGGCCGGCGGCGAGTTCTCGGGCTACGCGCGCTACATGAGCGCCCTCGCCACCGTCGCCGCGGATACGGCGAAGGGCGCGGCGGCGGGTATCGAGGCACTGCGGGCGGCGGCTGGCAGCGCTCCCGGCGAGTTCGCCGATCAGGTGAACCTGGCCGCCGCGCAGCTCGCCTACCAGCGCGGCCAGTTCGACGCGGCCGGCACGTTGGCGGGTAACGTTTCAGCGGACGGCGGTCTGGCGGCGCAGGCACTCTTCGCACGTGGCTGGGCGCTCTACAAGGCGAACCAGCTCGACGCCTCGGCGGCCGCGTTCCGCGACTTCGGGACTCGCTACCCGCACCTTCCGGAGCGGGACGAGGCGCGGCTGATGGCCGGCCAGGTTCTCCTGCAGAGCGGCCGCGCCGGCGAGGCGTCGCCCTACTTCCAGCAGGTCGCCGACTCGATCGTGGCCGAGGCGGGCGCGCTCCAGGCGCGCGCGGGCTCCGCGATGACGGAGGCGGCGCGCTCACTCGTCGCGGCTCGCGCGGCCGGGCTCCTGTTCCTGAACGATCCGGCCACTGGCAAGACGCTGGCGCTGCCCGAGGCCGTCGGGTCCGACGTGGCTTCCCTGGCCGCGGCACTCGGCTCGCCGGTTCCCGCCGGCGCGAGCGCCGACTCGCTGCGCGCGGAGTTGGTGTCGCTCGCCGACGTCGAGACCAGGATGGGCACGCTGACCCCCCCGCTCGGCGCCGATTTTCCGCGGCGGCTCGTGTTCCTGACCGGCGGCGACCCGGCGAGCCGCGCAGGCTACGTACAGCGCTCGCAAGCTCTTCGCGTCGCGGACGTCTCGACGCGGATGGCCCAGGCCCGGCTCCAGGAAGCGACCGACGCCCAGGCGGCAAAGATCGCGCTGCTCAGCCGGCTGCAAGTCCTCCTCGGTGAGGAGGGCGCGCGGCTGAATGAAGTTGCGGCACGGCTCACGGCCGTGCGCGACTCGCTCACCCGGCTCGCCGGCACGGTCAACGCGACGCGTACGCGTCTCCGCGATCTGATGCGTGGGCAGGCCGAAGCCACACGGCTGATGGCGACGGAAAACGCTGCGCGCCTCGATTCGCTGCGCGGCGCGCTCGGCGGCGTGCTCCGTCCGGAGGATGTGACGGCGCTCGGCTCGGAACGCGAGACGTCGGTGATCTACCGGCAGATGTCGGAGGCGATCGCCGGCAACATCGACGGGGCCTTCGCGCGCCATCCCGTGGTATTGCTGCAGGACTCGGTGCGCGGCCGCGCGGAGCGCATCCAGGGGTTGATCGCGGAGACGCAGAGCGCGATCGCGTCGAGCAGCCAGAGCGTGAATGACGAGCTGGCAAGGTTGCGCGCCGGCGACACGGAGCGGGTGCGCACACTTCGCGCGTCGCTCGCCGCGGCCGAGACAGGGCAGCGCGCCGCGGAGACGCAGCTCGTCGCCGCTGTGGAAGCGGAGCTTCGGGCGCGTGCGACGCGCATGCTCTCCGTGCTCCGGCACGACGCGGAGGCCGCCGAATTCGGGTCGGCGACGGCGGCATTCTTCAGCGCCGTTGACGGCGTGGCGGGCGCCACGCGCACGAGCGGCACCGGTGCTTCGGCCGGGGGTACAGCAGCGGGTACGGAGGGTGGCGTCCCCGCCAAACTGGCGGCTCCCGCCACGTCTTCGACCCGTCCTCCGGGCGGGACCACCTCGCCCCGGTAGCAGATCATGCAGCACATCTCACACATTCGATACATCCGGGCTCTTTCGCTCGCGGCGTTCACCGCGGGCTCCCTCGGGTCCGCCGATCGTCTCGCCGCGCAAGCAGAGGCTCCACGGGTCGTCGCGACAGTGGCGCGCGCACCTGCCGCGGCGGAGCCGGCGCGCGACACCGCGATCACGAAGCTCACGTCGTTCCTCGCGCGCTATCCGAGCAGTCCGCTTCGGCCGGCCGCGCTCTTCCAGCTCGGTGAGCTGCTGGTGCGCCGCGCCGACGAGGAGTTCAATGCGTCGCAGCGTGTGGCGTCCGGCGACAGCCTGCGCGCCGCCGACGCGCCGATCCGGCCCGCGTACGAGCCGGCGATCACGCGGTACGAGGAGCTCGTGCGCGGGTATCCGCGCTTCGCGCAGATCGACGCGGCCGCGTACACGCTCGGCACGCTCTATTTCCGGGTGCAGCGCTATCCCGATGCCGCGCGGATGTTCGAGCTGGTCTCGGCCTCCGATTCGTCGCGGTTTCGCGCCGAGTCGTACTTCCGCCTTGGCGATTCGTTCTTCGAGGTCGCGGCACGTGAGCGTGGCGCGTCGCGCCAGGCCCAGTTCGCCCGCGCCGCGACGGCGTACGAGCGTGCGGTGAACACCGCGCCGAAGGGCGGCGACATCTACTTTCTCTCGCTCTACAAGCTCGGCTGGGCCTACTACAATCAGGCGACGCGAGCGGCGCAGAGCGAGTACCGCCAGGCCGTAGACGTGTTCGGCCGCCTCGTCACGGAATACGACCAGCTCTCCTCCGACCAGCAGGCGAAGCTCGGACTCCGCGGCGAAGCCATCGAGTACATGGCCATTGCCTTCACGCAGGTGGGTGGCGCCGAGGCGGCGAATCAGTTCTTCGCGAGCCGCGGCCAGAGCTCGTTCAAGCTGCCCGTGCTGCGCCGGGTCGCCGGGAGTCTGCGCGATCAAGGCGATTTCTCGCGAGCGGTCGACGCATATCGCGCGGTGATCTCGGAAGCGCCCACGGACTCCAGCGCGCTCGCAGCGCAGCGCGAGATCGTGGACATCTACCAGAACCGTATGCTCGAGGCCGAGAGCGCGCAGACGGCGCGCCTCGAGCTGGTGGACAAGTTCGGACGTGGCTCGCCGTGGGAGCAGGCTAACCCCGGCCTCGCGGCCGAGGCTACGAAGGCGCGCGAGGAAGCGCTGCGACAGAGCGGCCAGTATGCACTGGCGCAGGCGCAGCGGCGGAACGACCGCGCGCAGTTCGCGCGGGCGGCCGAGTTGTACGGGCGCTACATGCAGGAGTTCGCGTCGTCCGATAGCGCGCAGGCCATGAGCTTCTTGCTCGGCGAGTCGCTCTTCGGGCAGGGCGAGTACGCGCGGGCGAGTGCGGAATACGCCCGGGCAGCGTATGCATTCCAGGGGCGTGACGCGAAGCTCGCGTTGCAGGCCGGCCAGAACGCGATCGTCGCCACGGACTCCGCAGTGGTGCGGAACAAGGGCGATCGCGCGGCGCAGGACGCGCTCTTCCAGGCCGTGGATCAGTTCGTCGCCGCATTCCCGGAGAGCGATGTGGCGAAGAAGGCGCTCATCCAGAAGGGGCGCCGCGCTTCGGAGTCGCAGCGGTGGGACGTGATGGCCGCCACCTTCCGCGCCTATGCGGAGCGCTACCCTACCGACCCGTATACGCCGACCGCGCAGAAGCTGATCGGCGACGCGCTCTATCGCGGCGGTCAGTATGCCGAGGCGCAGGCGCAGTGGGAGTCGGCGCGCGGTGTGGCGTCGACGGCCGGGCGGCGCGCGCTGGCCGATTCGATCACCAAGTTGCAGGCGGCCGCCGCGTCGAGCTTCGCCGACACCCTGGTCAAGCAGGGTGATTACCGGCGCGCGGCGGAGGAAGTCTACGTCGCGTTCGCCGAGAAATATCCGAACGACCCCAAAGCGCCGGACGCCCTCCGGAATGCGATCGAGACGTACATGCTCGCGGACTCCGTGTCGCGCGGGCGCCGGGACGACGCCGCGTCGCGCCAGGCGCGCGACCGCGCGATCGAGCTCTCGGGGCGTCTCGTCACGCAGTATCCGCAGTATCGCTACCGGCTGCAGTACCAGACGCTGCAGGCGCGCCTGCTCGCGGAGAGTGGCCGGCGCGAGGACGCGGTGGTCGCGCTGCGCTCCGTCATCGCGGGAACGCCCACGGGCGCCGCGAAGGCGGACGCGATGGTGAGGCTCGCCGTGCTGCTCGATTCGCTCGGGCAGAAGCGGGAAGCGGCGGCGGCGTACGAGCAGTTCGCCTCGAGCTTTCCGAAGGATTCGCGCGCGGCCGGCGCACAGTACAATGCGGCGATCACGTACCGTGAGGCTGGCGATCAGGCGGCCGCGGCGCGTGCGTTCGGTGCCTTCGCGACACGCTTCCCGACCGACCCGCGGGTGACCGAGGCACGGCAGGCCCGGCTCGAGCTGCTGCGCACGTCGGGCGATACCGTAACCGCGAACACCGAGCTGGCGCGGCTCTGCCTCCGTCCGACCGCGGACCTTCGCGCGACCTGCGCAGCGCGCGCTGGCGAGGCGGACTTCCGCCGGGGCGCGGCGCTCTTCCCGCAATACCAGGCCGTGCGGCTCGTAATCCCGACGCTTGGCCAGCTCACCGCGGCCGGCGTGCAGCGCGCTTCGGCGCGGAAGCGCTCGCTACTCGCAACGATGAGCGGGCACTTCACGCGAGCGATCGGAAGCGGTTCGCCGGACTGGCTCTCGGCGGCGACGTACTACATCGGCCTCTCGCAGTGGGACTATGGCAACTTCCTCAAGAACGTGCAGTTGCCCGAGGGGCTCACCGACGAGCAGCGGGCCGCCGCCGTGACCGGCTCCACACAGCAAGCCGAGCAGAACTACGCGCAAGCGAAGAAGACGTGGCAGTCGCTGCTCGACAAGGCCGCGGCGGACAAGTTCTCGAATCCGTGGGTGGACCGGGCTCGCGAGGGCGTACAGGGTAATGTGCCCGAGACGCCGCCGGCGCCGCCGAGCGCGGGAACCGCGGGAGGCCGGCAATGAGCTTAAAGGCACGTACACGTGGCGCGATGTTGGTCCTCGTTTGCGCCGCGGCGATCCCCGCGGCCGGTGCGAGCGCGCAGCGTACGCCGCCGCGTCGCGGGCAGACCATCGAGATCCGTGGTCAGGTTCCGACGCCGCAGGTCGTGACGGTGCGTCCGCGGGAGACGCCGGTGTTCAGCCGGCAGGTCCTCGTGCCGGCGTTCTACGACCGGTCGTTCTGGCCGTCGCTCCTGCCCGGGTACCAGCTCGTGCTCCTGCGCGACATCACAGGTGGCGCCGCGGCCGACAGTGTCGCCCCGCCGGTCGCGAGCACGGCCACGCCCGCGGTGGGAACGCAGGCGCTCACGGCGCCGGCGCCGTTGCTCCAACCCGCGACGCCGCGTCCAGTCGTGACGCCGCAGCCGGTCGGGCCGTCTACTATGGCGAGGGATGAGGAGCTGCGCATCATCCGGCGGGAGCTCGAGCTGCGTCGGGCGCGCCTGGATTCGTTGGACCGTGTACGGCGCGCGCGGCTCGATTCCCTGGAGGCTCGTGCGCGGCGGGAGATGCGAAACCCGCCCCCGCCTGATACCACGAGGCGGCCCCCCGGCACGCCTTCTGCTTTGTCGCGCCGGCCAACCGTCGGCTGATCGAACTTTCCTGGAGGACGCGCGTTCATGGGCAGTCTAGTTGAGTATTTCCGGGCCGGTGGCTTCATCATGTACTTCATCCTCGTGGTCGCGGTGGTGGGTCTCGCCGTGTTCCTCGAGCGACTGTACACCATTGTGATCCGGTCGAAGATCAACGGCCGAGCCTTCATCGAGCGGATCATCCAGCTCGTGCGCGCCGGCAAGATCGAGGACGCGATCAAGCTCTGCACGCAGAGCAAGGCCGTGCTCCCCGACATGGGTCTTCTCATCCTCCGGAGCCGGAGCCGCGACGAGGCCGACCTCCAGAACGTCGCGGACGCTGCGGCGCTCGCCGTGCTGCCGCGGCTGACGCGGCGCCTACACTACCTCCCGATGCTCGCCAACGTCGCGACCCTGATCGGGCTTCTCGGCACGATCTTTGGTCTACGTGAGGCGTTCTCGTCCGTCGCCGAGGCCGCGGCCGCCGAGCGCTCGGCACGTCTCGCGGCAGGTATCGCGATCGCGCTGAACGCGACGGGCTTCGGCTTGTTCACGGCGGTGCCGCTCTCCGTGGCGCACGCTTACCTCGTGAGCCAGGCGGAGACGATCATCGAGCAGGTGGACGAGTTCTCGGTGCGTCTGATCAACGCGCTCATTGACCGGCCGGACGTCCGCCTCGGACATCGGTAGGAGCGAGCCACCGACGGCGGCCCGGCGACCGCGCGCTCCCGGTACCAGCATGGGAGCCCGCGTCGCGAGCGTCCGCAGTCGGTAGCTCGCAGTCCACAGCGAGACGAGCCGCCGAATGTCCTCTCTCTTCCATCGATCGAAGCAACGGCGCGCCGAACGCGCGCCGATGACCGCGCACGGGAACATCAACCTCGTGCCGTTGGTGGACATCCTGACGTCCATCGTCTTCTTCAGCCTCCTCACCTATACGGGCGCGACGCTCGCGGCACTCACGGCGTTCGACCTCTCGCTGCCGCCCACGGTCGTGAGCGCGCCGTCAGCAGTGCGGAACGACCAGAAGCTGCTCAACCTGCTGCTCGCGGTCCGCATCGACGCCGATAAGCTTCAGGTCGAGCACTCCGAGGGGATGCGCCAGCAGATCGCCGGCCTCGGTCCCCAATCAATGGACCAGCTCGAGGCGCTCATGAAGCAGGTTCGCGCGCGGTATCCGCAGAATGCGGACGTGCTCGTGGTGCCCACCGACGAAGTGAGCTACGACGACGTGATCCACGTGCTCGAGCGCCTCAAGCTCGTGGGCTACCGTGGCATCTCGCTCGGCACGCGCGCCCGCGGCGAAGCGCTGATTCCGGCCGCGAGACTGACGGCGGCGGGGGGTGCGCGATGAGTCGTGCCCGCGAAGCCCGCGCGGCCCGACGCGCCGCGCAGTTCGCCAAGTTCCGGATCACGGAGCTGAACCTGATCCCGCTGGTGGATACGTTCGTCTCGATCGTCTTCTTCGCGCTCACCACGTCGACCGTCGGTGAGCTGACGCCGATCGTGTCCGGTATCAGCCTGCCGGAATCTCGCGTTGGGGCGGTGGCACACCAGCAGCTGACGCTGGGTATAACGAACACGAGCGTACGGCTTGGTGACCATGTCATCATGGGCATCGGGCAGGCCGCGTCGGCGCAGTCTACGATCCCGAATCAGCCGCTCGTGATCCCGCAACTCTACACGGCGCTCAAGGCGACGGCGGATTCGATCCGGAAGGAGAAGAAGCTCCGTCCGGACCAGTCAGTCGAGACGCCGCTGGCAATTCAGGGTGACAAGGCGTTGCGCTACAATCTGATGTCGCGAATGATCCAGACGGCACGCTACGCCGGGTTCCGGACGCTGTCACTCCAGGTGACGCGGACGGAGGGTGGCGCGCCGTCCGGTACGGGGAACTGAGATGGCACAGCTGCAGCCAGCAGGCACGCAGGGGAGTGCGAGCGCGGCGAGCCGGCGCGACTCGACCTTTACCGGTAATCTCCGTTGGGAGATGCTGGACGATGAGGGGCGGGCGCTGGCCGGCTCGTACGCGATCGCTGTCGCGCTCGGCATCGTCTGGCTGGTGCTCGTGTTCTTTTTCCCAGCCGCCAAGCCGCTGTCGCTCCTGCCCGAGAACGAGCAGGGGTTGACGGTGGAGCTCGAGGACGAGCCGGCTACGACGCCGCCCGCGGCGCAGGAGGGCGAGGCGGTCGAGGTGGCGGCTCCGGGTCCGGTGAACAAGCCACCCGGACGGCAGGGGCCGCAGACCGGTAACCCGCGCCAGGGCCGGCCCGGTTCGCAGACCGAGCGGAACGCCAGCGCCGCGATCGGTTCGGCGTTCGGCAGCGGGAGCGGCACCGGGAGCGGCGGCATGGTCGGTGACGTCTCGAATATCCTGCGCGGCGTGGACGTGGCGTCGGGCAGCGGCGGCACCGGGGGTGGCAACGCCGGCTCCGGCGGCGGCGGCTCGGGCGGCAAGGCGGTCCTCGGCTATGGCCAGGGCGGCGAGGGCTCGCGCACGCCGGGCCGAGGTGGCTTCGGCGGCGGCCTCGGTACGGGCGGCGGCGGTGGGGGCGGCGTCGGTGGTGTCGGGCCTGGTGGCGGCGTCGTCCGCGCCACGGTCCGTGTGGCACCGCCGAGCGTGGTTGCGCCGCCGGCCGGTGGCGGGCCGGGCAGG
>JBBJNN010000021.1:0-56339 GCA_037720885.1 Gemmatimonadaceae bacterium
GACCACCGACAGAAAGGGCACGCGGCGGAGCCGAGCGCGCATCGCGGGCGCGCTCGCTGCGTCCGCGCGCCGAACGAGGGATAGCGCGACGAGCGCCGCGACGCAGAGCAGCGACGTGATGTTCGTGGCACTGCTGTCCGCACTCCGTCCCACGAAGTAGCTGGCGGTCGCCCAGACCGTAGCCCAGGCGCCGACCGCCGGCGCTAGCGCGGCCGGTGGCAGGGCGCCACGCAGCCCGCACCCGACGACCGCCGTCAGCGCACAGAACACGAGCACGATGGCGCCGACGGGACCGCCCGATTGCACTGGCAGCGCGGCGAACCCCGCAGCGTAGGAGGCGGAGTATTCGGCGAATGCCCACCAGTCGGGGGCGTTGCCTAGCGTGGCCACGTAGGTCAGATGCAGCCCGATCACGATTGCGCCGAGGAGCGCGGCCGGTAGGAGCCACCACGCGGCGCACGCTCGGATCCGGCGACTCGTTCGCGCGCCGCCACGTGGCGTCCAGCGCCAGACGAGGAGCGCATAGGCCGGTAGCCAGATCGCCGCGCAGTAGACGGCGCTCTCGAACGACCACAGCGTACCCGCCAGCCACACCGCGCATCCGGTGATGAGGATCCGACGGTGGTGCGAAGGCACGGTGTCGTCGCGGTGTGCCCACACGAGCACGGCGAGCATCGCGTAACACCAGAAGAACCGGAGCGCACCGATGCTTGGGTACTCCTGCGGTCCGGAGCGTGTGACGACCTCGCCCGGTACGAGGAAAACCGCGGCGAGGGTCGCGAGTAGCGCGAACGCTTGCCGAAGCGGACCGGGGCTCGATGTGCGAAGCAGCAAATAGACGAACGCCGCGGAGAGGAACAGCAGCGCGGAATCGAGTAGATAGATCGCTTGCCAGACATCGCGCGCCGGCAGAGCCGCGATGGCGAGCGTGCTCAAGAACCCGTACTGAGAGGGAACGTCCCAGAGGAGCCAGCCGCCTTCGCGCACGAGCTGCGCGGGGCCCGCAATGAAGGACCAGTGGTGTAGCGCGTTCGGTGTGAATAGCCGATCGGCCCGGACGGACGCGAGGAGGAGTAGAGCAACCGCGAAGGCATCGGCCGCAAGCACGACGGCACGACGGCCGATGCTATTCACGGTGGAGTGACGCGCGAAGATCTGATGCGCGGTGAGCCCAGCGACAACGGCGCCGCCAGTGAGGGAGCGCCAGCCCCACGCAGCGGGCGGCGTCCACCAGAGGAAGCGTTGCGCGGCGATCCAGGCCGCGAACGCGACCGGTACGAACAGGACCGCGGGGGTGCGCCAGTAATCTTGCGCATTCCGGCGAGCGTGCCACGCGACCACACCGACTGTCACCAGCGCGAAGCACGCGGCCGGTAGGCTCGGCTGCCCGAAAATCAGGACGGTGCTCGCGACCGCGAACGCCGCGCCGAGCGCCAGGGCGGCGAGCCGACGCGCACGCTGCCAGCGCGGGAGAGGCGCGGCGATGAGCAAGACGCCGGCCGGCAGCACGGTGCCCAGTGCGAGGTACGTGTTCCACTCGAGCTGTTCACCGCTCGACCGCATCAACGTCACGCACGCGGCCAGGACGGCGAGAGCAAGCCCCGCCGGTGCTAGCGCCTCGAGCACTTCCGACATGGGCTGAGGCACGGGCCGCTCATTGATCGCTCCCCTCGTTGGCGGAAGTCGCGCGGCGATGTCGGCGGGTGTCGAAGGGACCATCCGGAATGATGCGAGTCACGGCGCGGAGCGGGAAGGCGCGCGGATCGGGGGCGCTGTCGGGTCGCGCGGCGCGGGGCGAAAAACTAGCTTCCGGCGCGTGAAGCTACCGATTGGGCGCACGCCGGACGTGCCCGCCGCCGCCTCTCCCGCGCCCGAGGTGACCTCCCCGGGCGACGTCGCGCCACTCCGTGCCGCCGCGAGCGCGCCAACTTCCGGGTCGGCACACGCGACCTCGCCCGTGACCCGCGACGTCCTCATTGCGGCCGCGCTCGCGGTGGTCGCGACCCTCTATCTCTGGCTCTTTCTCGACCGCGGGTGGTACCCGCACGACGAGGGTACGCTCGGCCACAGCGCGGAGCGCGTACTGCAGGGAGAGCTTCCGCATCGAGACTTCGACGAGCTGTACACGGGCGGTCTGACATTTTTCCACGCCGCGGCCTTCCGGCTGTTCGGCATCAATGTCATGACCTTGCGCTACGTGTTGCTCGCGGTCTTCGCCGTGTGGGTTCCGGCCCTGTACTACGCCGCGACGAGGTTCGTGCGGCCGCTGCTGGCCGCCGCCGCCGTACTCGTCGCGGTCGTATGGAGCGTGCCGGCCTACCCGGCGGCGATGCCGTCATGGTACAACTTGTTCCTCGCGACGTTCGCGGGGTGTGCCCTGCTGCGCCATTCGGAGACGGGCCGCAAGCGCTGGCTGATCGCGGCGGGCGCTGCCGCCGGCGTCTCGCTTCTCGTGAAGGTGGTTGGGCTCTACACTATCGCGGCCGCGTTGCTGTATTTCGTGTCCCGCGAATCCGACGAGGTGGAGGACGACCGGGAGTGGCCCGCGAAGCCGATTGCGCGGGCAGTGGCGTACCGCCTGTTCGTGATCGCTGGCCTCGGGTTGTTCGCGTCGATGCTCGCCGCGCTCGCCTATGGGTACTGGAGTGCCAGCGACGCGGCGGAGCCGATCGCCGCGCGAGCGAAGCACGCGGCGATCGTGCTGTACCATTTCGTCCTCCCGGGCGCGGCGATAGCCGGCGGCCTCGCCTTCCGCACGTGGATGCGGCGTGGCGAGCGGTCGAATGCGCAGCGGATCGCGGCGTTGGTGCGCCTGGCTGCCCCGTTCTTTCTGGGCGTCGCCATTCCAATCGGCCTCTTCCTCGGTCCGTACGCGCTCGGCGGAGCGCTCGACGACCTCGCCCGCGGCGTGCTCCTCGCCCCCGCCAAGCGATACGCGACCGCGAGCCGTTGGCCGCCAGGGCCCTCGACCGCGGCGTACGCCGCGGCGCTGCTCGCGCTGCTCGCCGCCGGCTGGCGCCTGCGCGGCCGGCGAGCCTCGTGGCTCGAGGGAGGCATCGTGGGAGCCTGCGTCGTCCTGTTGGCCGTCGGACCGTACGCGTTGGCGTATCGAGCGGTTTGGTACTCGCTGCAATCGATCGTCCCGCTCGTGGCGGTCGCAGGAGCCCTAGCGCTCGCGCGCTCGCCACGCGTCGAGCGGACTGTGATCGTGCTTGGCCTGGCCGCCATGCAGAATCTGGTTCAACTACCTTTCGCGGCGCCGGTCTACGTCTGCTACGTCGTGCCGCTCGCCGTGCTGGCACTGCTGTCGCTGGCACCCTCCAAGATGCCGGAGCGATTGGCGGTACCGGGAGTCGTCCTGGCGTTCTACCTGCTCTACGGCGTCAGGTGGATAGACACCGGTTTCATTCACCTGATCGGGCTCAACTACGCGCCGCACGAGCAGACCGCGCGTCTCACGCTCGAACGGGGCGGCATGCGCATCAGTCCAGCCGAGAAGGTCGAGTACGAGCGGCTGGTGCCGCTGGTGCAAGCGCACGCGCGCGGTGCCTACATCTATGCGGCGCCCGACTGCCCTGAAGTGTACTTCCTCACCGGGCTCGCCAATCCGACGCGGACGTTGTTCGACGTGCTCGACCCCGACAACACGCGATCGGCGGCTATGCTCGAGCTTCTGGAGCGCCGTCGCGTCAACGTCGTCGTGCTCAACCACCAGCCCGAGTTCTCGCGGCTGGATGCCGAACTGGCCGCGGCGATCGCTCTCCGCTACGCGAACGTCGAACAGGTCGGCCGATTCGAGGTGCGCTGGAGGTAACGAGCGCCGCGATTCCGCGAGTTGGGAGTGCGCGCGGCGCCTGGCGCTACCGGACCCCGTCGGCGGGGGCAAGCAGGTGGAACGCGTAGCCCGAGCTACCTACGCGCGTCCACCCCGGAGCCGGCACCGCCGCCGGGACCCCCGGTGCGACGACCACGCGCGCACCCGTCCCGGCGAGAAGCGCGAGGACGCGGTCACGGTATGCGGCATCTTCCGCCCAGAAGCCAGCCAGCCCACCCGTCGGCATTTCGGCCACGATTCGCGTGCGCGTGAGGCGCGCCCAGTAGGCGACGAGCGCTGGGCCCATGGCGGCAACGTCGTCACCCGCTCGGATACCGGCCGAGCGCAGTGCCTCGGCGACGAGCGCGTGGTCGTTACGGAGCGGATCGGCGCCGGTCAGGTCGCGAACCGCGGCTGGAACGGCCGACATCATCGCGTACGCCGTACCGACGAGAAAGACCGTCGCGATGGCGAGTGGTGCGGCACCCGCCGCCGGCGCGGATGCGCCCGACGTCCGGAAGCGCGCCGCGCCGATGGCCGCGAGGGCGAGCAAAACGAACGAGGGACCGACGAAGCGCGTCTCCACGTACACGAGCCCGTACATCACCAGCGCCGCCGCGGCCGGCAGCGCGACGATGGAGACCTCGGCGAGCGAGCGTCGTGTCACGCCGCCGCGGCCGGCGGCGTACCAGTGTGCGGCCAACGCGATCAAGATCGGAGTGAACACGGCGACGTACAGGCCGACGTGGCTGATCAGCCGCTTGACCTGCCGCAGCGGGTCGAAGTGGGTTCGGATTCCGTCGTGCCAGTAGGGCGCGTCATACCAGAGCGGGTACGTACCTGGGATCTCCGATCGGAACTCGTAGACTGTCGGATCCTTCGAAATGATGCGCGGCGGATGTGTCGGCGTTCCGCTCCCTGGCGGACCGCCCTGCCAGAAGACCCAGGTCGTCACGCCGTTCACGTACCACGCGTAGTTCAACCGCGCCGTATCGCCAAACGTGAAGTGATGCCGCGCGCGTGAGACGATCGCGACGAACGGCCCCGCAGTGATCGCGAACGCAACGAGCGCGGCGGCGATACGCCAACGCGCCGCCCGCAAATCGCCAGCAGCGAGCAGCGCGGCGGTGAGGAACACGAAGGCGAGCGGGAACATGGCCGTCTTCGTGAGGTAGCCGACGCCGAGCAGGGCGCCGAGCGCCGCGAACATCCCGGGACCGCGCGCGCCGTTCCTGATCCGCAGGATGAGCGCGGCCGCGAGATAGGTGATCGCGGAGACCGCCATGTCCGGCGTGACGAGCGCGAGCGACACATGCTCGAGCGACGTCCACAGGAACAGCGAATAGCCGCACGCGCGGAGAACCCAATTTTGAACGGCAGCGGAGCCGTCCCGCCCTGTCCAGGTGCGGTAAGCCCGAAGGAAGGCGCCGAGGAATGTGTCGAAACAGGCGAGCGCGCCAAGGTAGATCGCAAAGTTCACGATGTGAACGACCGTGAACTCGTGGGCGATCGCCGGCCGCGTTTCGCGCAGGACGACACCGAGAATCCAGGAGTAGAGTGGGCTGAAGTAGGTGTTGATGGCGTGTGCCCAGTCGCCCCGCGCGTACGCGTCACCGATGTCGAGATAGGAGACGCCGTCCGGGTTCATGTAGTGGCGATTGACCCACGCCTGCGCCGCGCCCAACGTGGCGGCGACCGACCAGGCGATCACGCGGACGATCGTCTGGCGCACCTGGTCTCGAGAGTCTGGCGGTCCGATCAAGCTGGCGGCAGCGGATTCGTTCACGACGGTGCGCTCGTGGGTGGAATGGGCGGCGTGCAAGTTAGCGGTGGCCCGCCGTCACAGGTACCGCGGCATAGTGAGACTCTCTTGAGCGGGCGTCGGCGTCCGGCTAGGTTGCGGCCCGCGCGCGGTTCGCGCGAGGCGACGCTCGCGACCGCCGCGGCCGGACTGCCCACACCGATGGAGCGATCGTGGATGTGAACGGTACGGCCCGCGCGAACGACGCGGAGCACAGACCGCGATCCTTCGCGTGGCAGGATGCGGCGCTCCTCGGATGTCTGATCGCCCTCGCCCTGTTCCTGTACCAACCCTGGCAGCGGACGCCGTTCGAGGTAACGGACTTCGGCGAATTCCTCCCCTTCCTAGCGGGCAACGGGTCGGCGGGCGCGCGCCTGGCGGCGATGATGCACTACTACGCGTCGCACGGTCGTATTCCGATTCTCCAGTACGTGCAGGTCGTCACGCTGTGGCAACTGTTCGGAGCGGACCCGCTCGGCTGGAAAGCCGCGAAGTTCGTCGCGATGTCGGCGGTCGTGATCGGCGCGTACTTCGTCCTCAGGCGCCTGGGCGCGGCGCGCGCGGGAGCGGCCGCTGGGGCCGCGCTCTTTGTTTGCGCGCCGGTGAGCGCGGCGAACTGGCTCCGGGTGCACATCACCGAGTCGTCGGGACTGCTCCTGCTCCTCGGCGCAATCTGGCTCGCCGCTACCTACCAGAGCACGAATCGGTGGCGACGGAAGGCATTCACCATTGCCGCCCTGGTTGCCCTTGCCGCGTGGTTCAAGGAGACCTTCGTCGCGTTCGCGCCCTTTGTCTGTCTCGTAGGCGCGTGCTGGCAGGTGGGCGCCCGGCTGGCAGTCCCGCGGCTCGACCGGCGGCTCGCGTGGCTAGCCGGCTCGCTCGTCGTGATGCTCGGAGCGACGCTCGGCGCCTTCATGATCGGTATGTCGCGCGCTTCGGCCGTCGGAGCCTATACCTCTGGCTACGGCGTTCGCCGGTACCCGTCTTCGCATTGGTTGACCGCGCCAATGGACATCGCGCGTGCTGTGCTGCTACCTGTCCGCGTGGATTACCTGACGGCGACGCAGGTGCCGCTCGTACCAGCGAATGCGCTCTTCATCCTCCTGCTCGCGGCGGGCGTGACGATTGCCTGGCGGCGGAGCGAGCGGCCGTGGGATGTGGCGGGTCGCCTGGCAATCGCCCTGTCCATCCCGACTGCGGCGGTGGCGCTGTACCTCCCCTGGCCCGTCTTCCAGGACACGTACGCCCTCAAGTTTCTGCTCGGTGCCGCCCTGCTGTTGGCCCTGGCCGTCACCTGGCTCGGGCGCTATGGGAGTTCGACTACCCGCGCGCTCGCGCTCGCGATCGCGGTGGTTACGGTCGGACACGCGTCTCTCCTCGCGCATCGTCAGGCGCGCCGATTCACGACGCGTAGCACCGTCGAATCGGGCGTCGCCGCCGTCATGCGAGAGTACGCGAAGAGCGATTCGATGTTCGTGACGGCCATTGCGGGCGAGGAGCACGCCTGGGCGGGGCTCCCAGCGACGCTCGCGCGATACGCATCGCTCGGCGGGCCGGCGCCGGTTCGGGCCGTCGGCATCGTCTGTGACAGCGTCGGGGCGGCATCACGCGGCGACCCGAGCGCGCCGATATTTCTCTACGTCGAACGCTGCGCGCACGTGATGAACGAGCTGCCACCGCCGCCCCGGTGGGTACGCGGGTCGTACACCTACGTGCACTGGCGGCTGCTCCGGCCAATGACGGATTCTGTGCGCGTCAATATCTGGCCGCCACGCGATGCGGCGGCGAGCCGGGAGACGCAAAGCACGCACTCCAACGACGAGCCTCCGGGTACGCGCGCCTCGCCGGCAGCCGTTCGCGGCGGACGAAACGCTCCGCGTCAGGGCGAGCCGCGCGCGCGGAGCTCGTAGACCGTCGCGTCGCGAAAAGCGTGACGCGTTGTCGGCGGCAAGTAGGCCGCCTTCGCGAGGTGATGCGTGGCGAAGACGGAGTCCATGGTCTGGGCAAGGCGCCAGTTCACGACGGCGTATACGCGATCGGCAACCGCCGCGGGCTGTGTGAGATGGCTCATCGGGACACCGCGGCGTGCGAAATAGTAGCGGAGCGTGTTGCCGGACGCCGCGTCAGTGACGACCGCGTCCGCCGGAGCCAGGCGATCGCCGAGCCAGGCGGCGATGGCTGGAGCCTCGCGCAGCGTTCCCGTGTCATCGGACAGATACACAGCTCTCGAGCGATATACGCTCGTGGCGAGGGCGAGCGCTAGGAGAACCGGGAGCAGCGCGCGACCGCGGCCCGCAAGCTTCGACTGGGCGCGATTGCTACCCCCCGCAACGAGAGCGAGGCCTGAGCCGGCCGACAGCATAGTCACGATCAGGAGGTACATCCACACGCGCGTATACGGCAGATGCCGCGTGCCGGCGAGCAGGGCCGCCGTCCAACCAAGTGCGACGATCCAGAAGGGAGGCGCGTCGCGCCAGAAGATTCCCTCGCGCGCAGCGCCCACGACGGCAATGACGGCAAGCGTGAGGGCGGCGGCCAGCGGAAGGCCGAGCATCCATTCCGACGCGAGCTTCTGGACGAAGGGACGCGCGGCGACCTCTAGCTGGTGGAGATCGGAGGGTACGACGTACTCGTTCGCGACGAGCGAACGGATTCCGGTATCCAGAAGGACGGGTACATAGAGGTACCCCGCCAGGACCGCCATGCCTGCCGACACAGTGAGCAGCTCGCGCAACGCGGCGCCGCTCCGCGCGCGCGGAGCGGCGCCGAACGCGACCGCCACCCAGAGCGTCACGGCGCCAACGGAGTACAACGCACCGGGCGTGGTGAACAGCGCCAGTGCGCCGCTCAAGCCGAACACCGCCCACGCGGCGCGGTTGCGCTCGGGGTCGGCCACGAGGGTGCGCGCCGCCGCGAGCTGGGCGAGAAAGAGCAGGAGCACGAGCGAGTACCCGCGGGCGTTCGTCGCGTACAGCGTGAGCCAGCCCGAGCCGGCGGCGAGGCCTGCAGTCCAGAGCGCGGCGCGCGGAGAGGATCGGGCGCGGGCAGCGGCGTAGGCCGCAGGGATGACGAGCACGCTGGCCACGAATGCAGGCATCCGGATAGCCCAGGGTGCCGGGCCGGCGAGCGCCGTGGCCGCCTGCACGAGTAGGGTGTGGAAGATGTGGTTGTTGGGGTACGTGTAATACCCGACCGCGACGAACCACGGCAGCGAGGCGTACTCGGTGTACGTGAATGCTTCGTCGGAGCGCATCGGCTGCGTGAGGTACGCTGCGCGCAAGGCGACGCCAATCCCGACGATGAGCGTGAGCGCCACCCAGTCCGCCCTGGGGGTCGCCGCCGCGGCGGCACGCAGGCGGGCGCGCAGACGATTCGCATCGGTGGCGAGTCGCGATGGGCGCGGCCCGGAGAACAACAACGCGGCGGTCAGCACGCCGCATAGTCCGGAGAGCCATGCGACGGCCACACGGAAGCGTCGGAGTGTCGGTGACGCCTCGCACCCCGTCGCGCCGACGGATCCGGCGTACGGCGCGATGTCACACAGGAGCGCGGCGCAGGCGAGCCCGACGATCGCGCCGGCGACGGCAAGCGCGAGCCACGTTCGCGGTTTTCGATACCAGCGCCGCGTCAACTCGGGCAAGGGAGCAGGTGCAGTGGCGGGAGCATCATCGACGGGTCTACCTGCGTTAACATACACGCCCGTCGCGGCGAGACGTCAGTGCGCTGCGCTTGCACGGGCCGGTGGGCGCGGGATAGGTTGCCGCGGCTTCGCGTCGCCCGACGCGCCTGCCCATTCCCGGTGCGCGTGGAGGGAGAAGATCATCGCGGCAGCGAAGGGCGCGGCGCGGGAGGGAAGCGAGGGAGGCCGGACGGTTTTACGCCAACAGGCGCTACCGCAACGCGCGTTGGCCCTGAGCGTGGCGGTAGCGTGCGCCGCGCTCTCGGCGGCGCTGTTCGTGTACCAGCCGTGGCGGTCCCTGCCGTTCCAGATCGTAGACTTCTCCGAGTTTCTCCCCGCGCTGATCGGCGGTGGATCCGTTCGTGAGCGTCTGGGCGCCTTCACGGAATACTACGCGCAACGTGGACGCTTCAATCCCATCCAGCACGCTCTCACCGTGCTGTATTGGTCCGTCTTCGGATGGAATGCCGCGGGGTGGCAGATACTGCGGTTCTGCTGGATGTTCGGGCTCGCGGCGGGGGTGTTCTTCCTGCTTCGCCGACTGGTGAGCGGCCTGGCCGGACCATTCGCCGGAGCGAGCCTCTTCCTCTTCTCCAGCGCAACGGTCGATCACTGGCTGGCGCCTCACCTTGCCGAGCCCGTAGGGTTCGTTTTCATACTCGGCGCGACGTGGCTGGCTGCCTCGTATAGCGATTCCGCCAGATGGCATACGCGTGCGGTGGCGATCGCCTGCCTCCTCGGCCTCGCGATGCTCACGAAGGAGATGCTCGCCGCCACGATCCCGTTCGTGCTCGCGGTAGGCTGCTGCTGGCATCACGGCGCGCCGCGTGCCCCCCGGCTCGGCCGGCGGGAGCTCGCGTTGGTCGGCGCCGTCGCGCTCGCAAGCGCCGCTGCTGCCGTGCCGATCGTCCTCACCTACCTCCGCACACCGGCCGACGGCTACGCGCAGGTCTATGGCGACGCCGGTCCTGATACGGCACGTGTCGCGGCCTGGGCGCGCGTGATGCTGTTGCCGAGTCGCGTCGCGTGGATGTCGCTGGCGAAAGCGCTACTCTATCCCGCCAACACATGCTTTCTCGCGGTCCTCCTCGCCGGAACCACGTTCCTCGCGCGAGGGCCAGCATCGCGCAGGCGCGCCGGGACTGTCCTTTCACTCGTCGCGGTTTCGCTTCCGGTCGCCGGAGTCGTGGCCTATCTTCCGTGGCCCAACGTGTTCGACTACTATGGCTTCCCATTCCTCCTGGGACCGGCGCTGCTCGTCGCGGGCGCGCTCGCCGTGATCGACGGTAGCGCATCCGTCCCCGTGCGGTGGGCGAGCTATGGGGCGTGCGCGGCTATCGTGCTCTTCACGGGAGTGTCCGCGCACCGCCAGGCGCGCGAGCGCGCGGCCCGCCGGCTCGTGGATGACGCCGCCGCCCGCGCGCTCTCCGAGTACGCGAGCCGAGGGACCGTGCTGGTCGGGCTCAACTACCCGCTGCCGCCGCACCAACGGTGGCAAGGGTTCGCGGAAACGCTCGGCCGGTACAGTCGCCTTATCGGCGCCTCTCCCCCGCCCGCTATGATGGACGTGGCGTGCGCGGACGCGGCACCCATCGCGCGCAGAATGCCGGCCGACACAGTGGTGCTCGTCTACGCCGGGTCGTGCGCCGAGTTTCCGCGGCAGGTGCCGAAGCCGGTGCGCTCGGTTCGACGCATGTACGACTACTACAGCTGGAAGACCTTCCGGCGCGTGCGGGACTCGGTGCGGGCGGATTTCTGGGATGCGATAGGGAGTCGCGCGGAGCCCGCCCGCCTCGTGCCGACCGGCGCGACATCCGCGCGGGGGCGCGCCGGCGAGGGGCGTAGCGAATGACGGCCTCCCGCGGCGCGACGCCCTCCCGCCTATCGTCCCGCGCACGTGATGCCGCGCTCGTGAGCGTCCTGATCGCGCTCGCCGCGGCGTTATACCGGCCGTGGCACGCGACGCCGTTCGAGCTCTACGATTTTTCCGAGTTTCTCGGCTACCTCCTCGACAACGACACCGTGGGCGCGAGGATGCGCGCCGTACTGCACTACTACGCACAGCAGGGCCGGATACCGGTGCTTCAGTACATCCAGCTCGTGCTCACCTGGGAGCTGTTCGGCGCGCAGCCGTTGGGCTGGAAGGTCGTGAAGTTCGTGACGCTCGCCGTAGTTGTCGCGGTGACGTACGCGCTGATGCGGCGGCTCGGGGCAAGTCGCGCCGGCGCGACCGCCGGCGCCGCGCTGCTCGTCTGCGCGCCGGTCGATGTGGCGAACTGGCTGCGCGTTCACATCACCGAGCCGTCGGGGTTTCTGCTCATCCTCGCCGCGACCTGGGTAGCCACGAGCTACCAGACGGCGGCGCGTTGGCGCGAGCGCGCCGTCGCGATTGCCGCCCTCATCACGCTCGCGATGTGGTTCAAGGAGACATTCGTCGCATTCGTCCCCTTCATCGTACTCGTCGGGTGCTGTTGGCAACGCGGCGGTCAGCTACTGCCGCTGCGTCTTGACCGCCGCGCCTGGTTTCTGGTGCTCGCGATCGCCGCGCCGGTTGCCCTCTCGCTGAGCGCGTTCCTGTACGCGTCGTCACACGGCTCGCCGGAGGCGTACGCGGCCAACTATGCGGCTGGCGGTCGCTCGGCCGAGGGATGGACGCGGGAAGTGTTCGATCGGCTCCGAGCCCTCACCTTGCCGGTGCGCGGGTCGTGGCTGTTGACGGACAATGCGGATCGGTGGCGCTCGGAGGCTCGGGCGCTCCTCGTGCCGGCGAACGTGATCTTTCTTCTCCTCGTCGCCGCTGGGGTGACTGTCGCCTGGAAGCGAGGGGACGGTCGCGCGACCGCGGCGCGCGCGGGCATCGCGCTGTCCATTCCGATCGCCGGTCTTGTCGTGTACTTGCCGTGGCCGTGGTTCCACAGTACCTACGCGCTCGTATTCCTTCTCGGGTCTGCAATCCTGCTCGCCTTCTCGCTCACGTGGCTCGAGTCGGTCGGGAAGCGGGGCGTCGGACTGGCGGCGTACGCGCTGGCGGCGCTCACCGTCGCGCACGCATCCATCGTCACGCAGAAGGACGCGACTCGGTTCATGGTTCTGAGCGTGGTGGAGGCCGACGCGGCGATCGCGATGCGGGCCTACGCGGGGAGTGACTCGATCCTCGTGGCAGCCTGGCCGGAGGAAGCGCGCGTGTGGTGGGGACTTCCGGCGCGCCTCGGACGCTATGCGGTTGCGGGTCAGCCGCTCTCGCTGCGCGTCGTGGGCGTCACCTGCGATCGCATCGGGACCGCCGCTCGGCGCGCTCCAGCGGCGCCGATCGTCCTCTATGTCGACCGGTGCGCGCACGTGATGAAGGATCTGCCGCCACCCACGCGATGGTTGCGGTCGCCGTTCGCCTACCTTCACTGGCGCCTGCTGCGGCCGATGACCGACTCTGTCCGCATCAACCTCTGGGACCCGCGCACCGGCGAGCACGCCGCGGCGCAGGCCGAAGCTCCCGCGGTGCTCGCGCGCTGAATGGCCACGCTGATGCCAGAGAATCGGCCGAGCGAGGCTCCTCGCGACCCGGTCGAGCCGGCTGTGGAGCCTCCTGCCGTCGAGCCGATGCTCCCGCTGCCGTTCGCGTTGGAGCCGCGCGAGCAGCGGCGTCCGACGTTGTGTCTCGTGCTCCCGGCCTATAATGAGGAAGCATCGCTCCCTCTCACGCATGCGGCGCTTCGCGACGCCCTCGACGAGCTCGAGGTGAGCTGGCGACTCCTGTTCGTGAACGACGGCAGCCGCGACGGGACGGCTGGCGTGCTGGAGCGGCTCTACCGGCAAGACGAGCGCGTCGGCTACCTCCTGCTCTCACGCAATTTCGGCCACCAAGCCGCGCTGACGGCCGGACTCGAGCATGCCGAGGGGGATGTCGTCATCTGCATGGATGCCGACCTGCAGCATCCGCCGGCGCTACTCCGCACCATGCTCGAAGCCTGGCGCGACGGGTACGACGTCGTGCACACCCGGAAGTTGGCCACGGTGGACCTCTCCCGCGGGCGCGCGGTCGCCACGGAGGTGGCGTACGGGCTCGTGTCGCGCGTGTCGGAGGTGACGATCATTCCGCAAGCCTCGGACTACCGATTGATGGACCGGCAAGTGCTCGACGCACTGCGCTCGCTGCCGGAAAAGCGGCGACTGTACCGCGGCCTCACCCCGTGGGTCGGCTTCCGTCAGTGCGTGCTCCCCTATGTCGCGGGAGCGAGAGCGGCCGGCGCATCGCAGTACAACCTGAAGCAGCTCTTCGCTCTCTTCACACGCGCGCTGTTCGACTTCTCCGACGCACCGCTCTATTCGGCGCTGATCGTCGGATTGGCCGCTCTCGGGTTCAGCACGCTCGGTCTCGTCGTCGTCGCCGTAGCGAGCCTACTCGGTCGCGCGCCAGCCTCGTTCGGCGTCGGCACGGCGCTCATCCTGTTCGTCGGCGCGCTCAACCTGTGCGCCACCGGATTGGTCGGCGCCTACGTTGCGCGGATCTACGCGCAGGTGCTCGGCCGACCGACCTACCTCGTGAGCAGGGTGCGCGTCCGCGCTCCGGAACGCCGGGAGCCGCCCGACGCTCCGTGACCGCCGTGACCCGCGCCGCCTCGCGGGGCGAGCGCGGCGGGCTGGACAACGCGCACGCTCGCTTGAACGGCCCCGGTAATCCCGTTAGTTTCTTGGACTTAGCGATTGGCATCAACATCGCCGCCTCCCGGCGGCTGGGCGGGCGAAACATCGCGCCGTCGAGGCCGAGAGACGTGCGCGACCCTAGCGGGTCATTGTCGGCAAATGCGCGTGGGGCGGGGCATCGGAACGGTTTGCGCGGATCGCGCAGAACGCGCGGTAGCTTTGTGCGCTGGCTGCCGACGCGCGCTGGTTGCGCTCCGGAGGGGAGATTTGGATCTGCAATTGAACTGGCTGTTGCTCTTCACGAAACCGCGAGCGGAAACGTGGGCCGAGATCAACATCCGGCGGCAGGGATTCGCGACGCTTCTTCCGCGCGTGTGGCGGGGTGGCGGCTTCTCGCCGCTCTTCCCGCGCTACCTCTTCGCGGCCTATTCGGCGGGACAGGATACGCTGCCTCTACGCAGCACGCGGGGTATCCAGTACGTGGTCCACTGTGGCGCCGAGCCGACGCGCGTGCCGGCAGCGGTCATCGCGGAGATTCAGGGGCGGATGGATTCGCGCGGCGTGGTGGCGCTCGACGGCCAGGAGCGCGCACAGGACGCTCTCTTCGCGAAGGCCGAGCGCGAGCGCGTGAGGACGCTCGAGAAGTTTGCGCGCGCCGGATTTCGGGTCGTTGCCTGAGCGCGGCGGACGTCGGCAGAGCGCGTTACCGGGGGGCCGATCGGCGCGTCCGAGCGGTAGCCGCAACCCCATCGTAGGTTCACGCTTTCTTACTCGCCGCACAGCATGAGCACCTATCAAGCGCTTTCAGATAAGATCGCCAACCGCCAGCTCACCTGCGGCGTCGTCGGTCTCGGGTACGTCGGCCTTCCGCTCGCTGTGGAGATGGGCCGGGAAGGCCTCCGGGTCATCGGGTTCGAGAAGTCCGACCGCGTCGCCGAGCTTGTGAACTCGGGCGAGAGCCACATCAAGGATGTGGCCGCCACCCACGTTGCGAAGCTGAACGAGCAGGGTCTGCTCGAGGCGACGACCGACATGTCGCGCCTGTCCGAATGCGACATCATCTCGATCTGCGTGCCGACGCCGCTCGGCAAAACAAAGGATCCGGACATGTCGTACGTGGTGAGCGCGACGGAAGCGGTAGCGGATTCGCTGCGGCCTGGTCAGCTCATCATCCTCGAATCCACGACGTATCCGGGCACGACACGCGAGCTGATGCTCCCGAAGCTCGAGGCGCGGGGACTCGAGGTCGGGGCGGACTTCTTTCTCTGCTTCTCGCCGGAGCGCGTGGATCCGGGCAATCTGAAGTACCATACGAAGAACACTCCGAAGGTGCTCGGCGGCGTTACGACGCGCTGCACGGACCTCGGGGTCCGGCTCTACGAGATCTTCATCGATCGGGTCGTCCGCGTCTCCTCGCCGGAGGCGGCCGAGCTGACGAAGCTGCTCGAGAACACGTTCCGCATGATCAACATCGGCCTGGCCAACGAGATGGCCGTCATCTGCGACAAGCTCGGTGTGAACGTGTGGGAGGTCATCGAGGCGGCGGAGACGAAGCCATTCGGCTTCATGAAGTTCACGCCAGGCCCTGGCCTCGGCGGCCACTGCATTCCGCTCGATCCGCACTACCTCGCGTGGAAGATGCGTACGCTCGCCTACAAGACGCGCATGATCGAGCTGGCCGGCGAGATCAATACCGAGATGCCGGCATTCTGGGTGACGAAGACGCAGGATGCGCTCAATTCGGCCGGCAAGGCGATGAAGGGGGCCAAGATCCTCGTGCTTGGCGTCGCGTACAAGAAGGACATCGACGATCTGCGCGAGTCGCCGGCGCTCGAGGTCCTGGATCTCCTCCGCCAGAAAGGCGCCGACGTCGTCTACCACGACACATTCTGCCCGGAGATCAGTGACGACGGCCATACGCCGAAGAATGCCGTCGGGAAGTCCGTCGAGCTGACCGAGGAGCTGCTGCGCGAGTCCGACGTCGTGATGATCGTGACCGACCACTCGAACGTGGACTACGCGCGCGTTGCCGATCTGGCGCAGATCCTGATTGATACGCGGAATGCCGCCGGCGGGCGGCGGCCGATGCCGCCCGAAGCGCAGCACAAGCCCGCGATGGCGCTCGTCTAGCGCACGCGGAGCTCGATGGCGACACACGTCTCGGCGGATCGCCCGCCGGAGACCATGAGCAGTCGTCCCGCGTCCACGCCCGTAGACGCGCGCGACACACAGACAATCATCATCGACGGATCGGCCCACTGGAAGCGCTGGTGGGCTGATCTGTATCTGTACCGGGGCGCGCTCCGTAGCCTCGCGTGGCGCAACGTGCGCTCGCGCTACAAGCAAGCGGCGCTGGGGATGACGTGGGCCGTCGTGCAACCGGCCGTTCAGGTGGGCGTGTTCACGGTGCTGTTCGGTACGCTGGCGAAGGTGCCGTCCGGTGACGTGCCCTATCCGTTGCTCGCGCTCGCGGGCCTCCTCCCCTGGAACGCCTTCTCGAAGATCGTCAGCGAGGGCGCGGTCTCGCTCGTCTCGAATCAGCATCTCATCACCAAGCTCTTCTTCCCCCGCGTGTACCTCGTGCTCGCGGCTGGCGCATCGGCGTTGCTCGACGCGCTCGTCACGCTCGGGCTGCTCGTAGTGTTCATGGTAGCGTTCGGGCGTGAGCCGGGAGTCGGCGTCGTCCTGGCCGTGCCCGCCTTTCTCGGCGTCGTACTGCTCTCGTATGGGCTGGCCGCGCTCCTCGCCGCGGTCAACGCGCGATGGCGCGATGTTCAACACACGATTCCGTTCGTGCTCCAGGTCGGCCTGTTCGTCACCCCGGTGCTGTACCGCGAGACGCTCGTCCCGGAGCGGTGGCGGTGGCTGGTTGCGCTGAACCCGCTGACCGGCCTGATCGAGGTGTTCCGCGCCGCCGTGCTCGACATCCCCCTGCCGGCGCCGCGCGTGCTCGCCACATCGCTGGCGGCGAGCGCCGTGGTCGTGGTGCTCGGGTTCTGGTGGTTCACGCGGTCCGAGGCGAGCATCGTGGACGTGGTATGAGTCGCGAGGCCGTGCGTGCGGAGGGCGTGTCAAAGAGCTATTGGATTCCGAGCGCCAACGCACCGGGGTGGCGCGATTACCTGCGCCGGCCGCGCGAGGCGTTCGCGGCCGAGCGCCGCACGGAGGTCCTGGCGCTCGACGACGTCACGTTCTCGGTGCGGCAGGGCGAGGTCCTCGGCATCATCGGCCGCAACGGGGCGGGGAAGAGCACGCTCCTCAAGGTGCTCTCGCGGATCACGAGCCCGTCCGCGGGGCGCGTGGCGATGGCGGGCCGGGTCGCGAGTCTGCTCGAGGTCGGTACCGGGTTTCACCCCGATCTCACGGGGCGCGAGAACGTGTACCTCAACGGGATGCTACTCGGGATGCGCCCGGCGCAGGTGGACGACGCGTTCGACGCGATCTGTGAGTTTGCCGGAGTCGGGCAGTACATCAATGTGCCGATCAAGCGCTACTCCAGCGGGATGCAGCTTCGCCTCGCATTCGCCGTGGCCGCCCATCTGGCGGCCGATACGATGATCATCGACGAAGTGCTGGCCGTCGGCGACGCGGAATTCCAGCGCAAGTGTCTGGGCGCGATGCGCGACGTCAGCACGAAGGGCCGAACAACCCTCTTCGTCAGCCACAACATGTCGGCGGTCGAGTCGCTGTGCTCGCGCGTGATGTGGATGGATGCCGGGCGTATCCGGAGCGAGGGGGAGCCGGACCACGTGATCCGCGAGTATCTGGCGGCCGGCCTCGCGGATGCCGGTCCCTCTGCGGCGAAGGTGGACCTCTCGGCGTCACACCGTTCCGCGTGGACGGCGGGGATGGCGCGGCTTCGGGGAATCAAGTTCGGTCGTGGAGCCGACGCGCTGGCGCGTCCGTCCTGGCACGTCGCGTTCGGCGAGGCGTTCACGCTCGACATCGAATTCGCGCTCGAGCGGCCGATTCCAGACCTCGTCACCGCGATGGGATTCCGGAACGACCGGGGCGAAGATGTGCTGACGAGCCACAGCAGCGACATCGGCGGCGCGCGCCTCGCAGACGGCGCGACGGCCGGCAGCGCGCGCGTGGCGATCGGGCAGCCATGGCTGCGGCCCGGCACATACTACGTCGAGGCGGCGCTCCTCTCGGGGCCACTCTTGCTCGATTATGTGGGAGATGCCGCTGTGCTCGTCGTTGAAGAACAGAGTGCCTCGACGGCCCCGTCGCTCGGACTGAAGAAGGGCGTCGTCGCTCCGATCTGGCCCTGGCAATACTCCGCCACTCACGACGAGGCAGTCGCTCCGGTCGCCTCCCGCGTACCCGCGGCGCCGCGGCGCTGATGCATTCCGGCGGGCACGTCCCCGGCGCGCAATCCTTACGCGCCTGACCCACCGTTCCTCGCAACGCGCGCCTTTTTGAAATGCGTAATCTCATTACCGGCGGTGCCGGTTTCATCGGCAGTCACCTGGCCGAACACCTCCTCGACAACGGCGAGGAGGTGCTGGTATGGGACAATCTGTCCACCGGGCGCATGGCGAACCTGCAGCGCTGTCTCGGCCGGCCCGGCTTCGGCTACATCATCGGAGACTTCACGCGCGACCAGACGTTCGAGTCTGTAGTCGGGCGCATGGACGTCGTGTACCACCTGGCGGCGGCCGTGGGCGTGCAGCTCATCGTCAACGATCCCGTACGCACGATCGAGACGAACATCGTCGGCACCGAAGTGGCGCTCAAGGCGGCCGCGAAGTTCGGGAAGCGGATCTTCGTCGCATCGACGAGCGAGGTGTACGGCAAGGGAATGCGCATCCCGTTCGCGGAGGATGACGATGTGGTATACGGGCCGACGTCGAAGCGGCGGTGGAACTATGCCATCTCGAAGGCGGTGGATGAGTTCCTGCTCCTCGCCTATCACGAATCGCACGCGCTGCCGGGAGTGGTCGGACGGCTCTTCAACACCGTCGGGCCGCGGCAGGTACCGTTCTACGGCATGGTGATTCCGCGATTCATCGCGCAGGCGAAAGTGAACGAGCCGATCACTGTCTATGGTGACGGCGCCCAGAGCCGTTGCTTTGGCCATGTGCTCGACATCGTGCCGGCCATCCACAAGCTCGCGCATACCGAGGCCGCGCTCGGCGAGGTCGTCAACCTGGGGTCCGACAGCGAGATCACGATTCTCCAGCTCGCCGATCGTATCCGCGCCCGACTCGGCTCCACCTCCGAGATTCGTTTCATCCCGTACGATGTCGCATACCGTCCGGGCTTCGAGGACATGCAGCGCCGGGTGCCGGACATCAGCAAGGCCAAGCGCCTGATCGGGTTCGAGCCCACGCGAACGCTGGACGACGTCATCGACGACATCGTCGCGGATGAATCGAAGTAGCAGGCTGCGGGTTCTGGCGGTCTGTCACAACTACCCGCGCCGGTCGGCGCCGGGCGCGGGGCTGTTCTCTCATGCGCTTCACCTCGGGCTACGCGACCACGGCATAGACGTGGAAGTGCTCCAGCTCGCCGATTGGGCGCCGCCGTGGCCCGCGTCGGCCCTCCTGCCTGCGTGGCGCGCCAATCGCGCGCACCGACGCGATCTGCTCCCCGCGCTCGACGGGATCACGTTTCACCACCCCGAGACCGTGGAGCCCCGGCCCAGCCGGCTCTTTCCGGGAGACGTGTGGCAGCGGCAGGTGCGCGCACTCGTGCGATATTGCGCCGCGCGGCCCGCCCTGCGAGGCGTGGACGCCGTGATCGGCCATTTCATGGTGCCCGACGGATACCACGCGCTCGGGCTTGCCCGCGCGCTCGGCGTGCCGGCGCTGAGTATGGCTTGGGGTGATGACGTGCACGCGTGGCCGGCGCAGCACTCCACGTGGCGCGATCGACTGCGCGTCGTGCTGAGCGGCGTGGACGTCCCGATAGCCTGCTCCGAGCAGCTCGCGACCGACGCCAATGAATGGCTCGATTCACCGCGCGACGACTGGGAGGTCGTCTATGCGGGCGTGCAACTCGATCGCTTCCGGCCGGCGGTGAGCAGCGCCGTGCACCGGAACGAAGCTTTCCCGGCACATCCCGAGCTTGCAGCCCCCGACGCACGAGTTCTTCTCATGCTCGCCCAGCCCGTGCTCGCCAAGGGGTATCTCGACGTGCTCGATGCGTGGGCAGCAACCGCGCCGGGTGCTCCGGGTTGGCACCTCGTGATGGCTGGCGGAAATTGGGGCAACGTGGACGTCGAGCGTGAGATCGCCAGCCGCGGCCTCGGAGGCCGAGCGCACTGGCTCGGCGCCCTGGCGCCGGAGGCGATACCGGAGCTGCTTCGAGCGAGCGACGCGTTCGTGCTGCCAAGCCACGGCGAGGGCCTCTCGATCTCGGTGCTCGAGGCCATGGCGACCGGACTCGCGACGGTGGCGACGGACGTGGGCGGGCACGCCGAAGTCATCCGCGACGGCCGCGAGGGGTGGCTGGTCCCTCCGCGCGACAGTGCCGCACTCGCGGCAGCGCTCGCCGACGTCACGGCGCGCCCTGACGAGCGCGTCAGGCGCGGGCGGTTGGCGCGAGCGGCAGCCGAGCGCGTCGGCACGCCGTCCGACAACGCGGCGCGCCTGGCGAGTGTGATTCGACGCGCGGTCGGCGCGCACGCCGGCGACGCGGAGTCGAGCACCGCCGCCGCCCGGGCGCGGGGCTGAGCGCGATGTGCGGATTGGTCGGAGTGCTGCGGAGCGGCCGCGAGATTGATCGCGGGGCGGTGGAGCGCGCGCGCGATACGCTCGCGCACCGCGGGCCGGACGGCGCCGGGTTGTGGTCCGGTGTCTCGCGCGATGGCGCCCTTCGCGTCGCGCTCGGACACCGACGCTTGAGCATTCTCGACCTCAGCGAGCGGGGCGCGCAGCCGCTGCTCTTGCAGGAGCGAGGGGGCGCGCGTCCGGCGCGGCGGAACGAGGAGGGCGGTGCACGGCTCAGCCTCGTGTTCAACGGCGAGATCTACAACTTCGTCGAGCTGCGCGACGAGCTCCGCGGTCTCGGGCACGGTTTCACGTCCGACTGCGACACCGAAGTGTTGCTGGCGGCCTACGCCCAATGGGGCGCAGATGCGCTTCCGCGACTCAACGGGATGTTCGCCTTCGCGATCTGGGACGCCGAGCGCTCGGAGCTGTTCTGCGCGCGCGACCGATTCGGCGAGAAGCCGTTCTACTACGTCTTGGACGAGCGCGCCGGGTTCTTCGCATTCGCGTCGGAGGTCAAGGCGCTCATCGCCGGCGGGCTGGCGCTCCCCGAGCTCGACGAGCGCGCGGTCTATCGCTATTTCCGGTTCGGGGAGCAGGCTGGAGTCGAGACGACGATCTGGCGGGGGGTGCGCAAGCTCCTGCCGTCGCATTCCCTTACCGTGCGCGCAAGCGGCCGAGGCCTCGCCGCGCACGCCGAGCGCTACTGGGAGCCCGGGGACGCGCCCCCACTGGCGCTGTCCGAAGGTGCCGCGGCCGCGCGGTTCGCGGAGCTGTTCGCGGACAGCGTGCGCATTCGCCTCCGCTCCGACGTGGCGGTCGGCACGAGTCTTTCGGGTGGCCTCGACTCCAGCAGTGTCGCCTGTCAGATCCACCGGCTCGGTGCGGCCGCAGGGCAGAAGGCGTTCACGTCTCGCGCGGACGAGCCGGCCTTGGACGAGTTCAAGTACGCGGAGATCGTGCTCCGGCATACGGGCATCGAGGGCCACACCGTCACGCCGACGGCCGACGATTTGGTGGCGCAGTTCGATCGGCTCTTCTACCATCAGGAGGAGCCATTCCCGACGGCGAGCATCTTCGCGTCGTTCCTCGTGCACCGGCTTGCCCGCGAGCATGGCGTGACCGTGATGCTCGACGGACAGGGGGCCGACGAGTATCTGGCCGGCTACTCGCACTACCCGGCCCTCGTGCTGCTCGACCTCGCGCGCCGGGGTGAGCTGCGGCGCTGGTGGCGAGAGCGCGCCGCGCTCGCGACTCGTCGGGCGGTGGATCCGATTCCGCCGCGCGCCGCGCTTCACCACTGGCTGGCGGGCAAGCAGGTTCTCGCTGCGGGTGAACCGCTCGACGCGTCGCTCGACGCATCGCATCTCTCGGCTGACCTTCACGTCGAATTCGGAAGCGACGTGTCCCGCCCCATGGCGGCAGGGCGCAACGCCCTCGACGCTCGGCTTCGCGCCGACCTTACCATGGGCCACCTGCAGGAGTTGCTGCGCTACGCGGACCGCAATTCCATGGCGTTCTCGCGCGAGGTGCGACTGCCGTTTCTCGACCACCGGCTCATCGAGCTCGCTCTCTCCGTTCCGACCGAATATCTCTACTCGCTGGCCGAGAGCAAACGTCTGCTCCGGCGTGCCATGCGGGGCATCGTCCCCGACGTGATACTCGATCGCTCCGACAAGATTGGCTTCGCCACGCCCTGGGAGTCGTGGTGGTCGGGCCGCTGCGGGCCCGCGCTGCGCGAGCGGCTGCTCGAGTCCGAGCGCGCACTCCCGCACCTCGTCCGGCCCGGTATCGCGCGTCCGGGCTCCGCGGCAGCGCTCGGCGTGATGGCGCTCGCGGCGGCGCGCCAGCAAATGGCGCGGATCGCGCCACCGGCGCGCGCGGCATGACCGCCGTCATGGCGCGGCCCGCACCGATCGCGCGCAGCTCGGCCGGACCTCAAGCAGCTGAGGCGCCCTACGCGGTCGTGCATCTCGTCGCGCAGGAGTCGGGTAAACCGTTGATCGGCCCGCAGGTGCTGGATCATATGCAGTGGCAGGCAGTCGCTCCCGGCGCGAACAGCCCGCGTCGCGTCGTCGTCGGACTGATCGAGGCGGCGCGCGTAGCGACGTCTCCCGCGACGGGCCGGCGCGCACGCGAGCTGCAAAAGCGGGCGCCGGGCGTACGCGTGGCCGTGCTACCGTACGTGAGTCGCTTCAGCGCGGCCGCCAACGCGCCATTTCTCGCGGCGCGGCTCAAGCAGCTCATTGGCGATCTGCCGGTGGTGTTCCACTGCAGGGGCGAGAGCGCGGTCGAATGGGCGGTCGCGCTACGGCCGTCGTTCGCGCGTGGCGGAATCGTCGCCGACATCCGGGGCCCGTGGCCGGAGGAGCTGCTGTTCGCGCGCGGCTTCGACGGACCGGCACGCGCGGACCCCCGTTCCCTCCGCGACTACCACGTGAACCTCGGAAGGCTCCATGACGGGCTCGCGCACGCCGGCGCGGTGATCTCCGTCTCCGCCGGGATGCTCGACTGGCTGGAAGGTCTCGGCGTCGGACGCGATCGGATGGCGTACGTTCCCTGCTGCGTCCCGCGCGTCACCTATACATCGGTCGCGCGTGAACGAACGCGTACCCGACTCGCGCTCGGCACGAAGCTCGTATTCACGTACCTCGGCATCGTCACGCGCTACCAGCATGTGCAGGGCGGTGTCGTTCCCTTCATGCGTGAAGCGGCGCGCCAACTCGGCGACGACGTACATCTGCTCGTGCTGACGCCAGACGTCGCGGCCGTGCGTGGCATGCTCGAGGAAGGGGGCGTGACGGCGCGGCACTACACGGCCCTCCACGTGCCGCAGGACGAGGTGGCTGAGCATCTCGCCGCCGGTGACGCCGGACTGCTGCTCCGGGAGAGCAGCCGCCTGACTCGCGTGGTGCAGCCAGTGAAGCTCGGCGAGTACCTCGCGGCGGGTCTCCCGGTCGTCGTCTCGCGCGGCGCGGGCACGGTTGATTCGCTCGTCGAGGACGCGGGCGCGGGCGTGGTGGTCGCGCTCGAAGGGCAGGCCTGCGACGACGTCCCGGGCGAGGTGTCGCGGACCTGCGCGATCCTCCGTGAGCAGGGCGACCGTATGCGCGACGCCGCGCTCGCGCTGTGCGAGCGTGACTTTCTCTGGTCGCGCTACACGAATGTGGTGCGTGACGCGTATCGCCACGCCCTCGCGTGGCAGTCGTGACCGGAGCCGATACCTTGCGGCCGGTGTTCCGCGTCATGCTCGTCGGGTGTGGCCGCATCAGCGAACGGCATCTCGATGCCATCGCCGCGAATCGAGAGCTACGGCTGGTCGCAGTGTGCGACGAGCTACCGGAGCGGGCACGTGCCGCTGGAGAACGGGCCGGCGTCCCGTGGTTCACGTCGTACGCCGAGATGCTGGCCGGCTCCGAGGCTGAAGTCGCTGTGGTCTGTACGCCGAGCGGGCTGCACCCGCGCCATGGCATCCTGGCCGCCGAGCGCGGGCTTCACGTCATCTGCGAGAAGCCGATGGCGACGCGCCTGGAGGAGGCCGACCAGCTCGTACACGTGTGCGATGCGCGCGGCGTGCACCTCTTCGTCGTCAAGCAGAACCGGCTCAATCCCGGCATTCAGCTTCTGAAGCGCGCGGTCGAGCGCGGTCGCTTCGGGCAGGTCTACCTCGCGAATACGACGGTGCGCTGGAGCCGCCCGCAGAGCTATTACGACATGGCACCGTGGCGTGGCACCTGGGAGTTCGATGGTGGCGCGTTCATGAACCAGGCGAGCCACTATGTGGACATGATCCAGTGGCTGATCGGTCCGGTGAAGAGCGTGAGCGCGAAGACCGCCACGCTCGCGCGCCGCATCGAGTCCGAGGACACGGGCGTCGCGCTCCTCAGCTTCCGCAACGGCGCGCTCGGCACGATCGAGGTGACGATGCTGGCGTACCCGCACAACATGGAGGGTTCGATCACCGTGCTCGGGGAGAAGGGAAGCGTGAAGGTGGGTGGTACCGCGCTCAACCGGATCGAGCATTGGGAGTTCGCCGAATACGACGATGACGATCGCGAGGCCGCGGCGCTGCGTGCCGCGCCAAACCCGCTCTCGGTCTACGGTTCAGGACATCGCCCCTACTACGAGAACGTCGTGCGCGTGCTCCGCGGCGAGGCAGTGCCCGAGACCGACGGGCGGGAAGGCCGCAAGTCGCTGGAGTTGATTCTCGGGATCTATGAGGCAGCGCGTACCGGGCGTGACGTCGCGCTCCCGTTGCGCCCGTTCACCGCCGAGGCGAGACTCGCGTGACAGCGTCGGCGACAGCGCAGATGCGAGAGATGCCGGGCGGCTACCTGCTTCACGAGTCGAGCTACGTGGACCAGGGCGCCCTGATAGGGCGCGGCACGCGGATCTGGCACTTCTGCCACGTGAGCGCCGGGACGGTCATCGGTGAACGCTGCAGCCTCGGCCAGAACGTCGTGGTGATGCCGCGCGTCCGGCTCGGGAACAACGTGAAGGTGCAGAACAACGTCAGCATCTACGAAGGCGTCGAGTGCGACGACGACGTATTTCTCGGCCCGTCCATGGTCTTCACGAACGTGCTCAACCCGCGCAGTCACGTCTCGCGAAAGAACGAGTATCGCTCCACGCGCGTGGGACGCGGCGCGTCAGTCGGCGCGAACGCCACGATCGTGTGCGGGCACGCGCTCGGTGCGTACTCCTTCGTGGCGGCGGGAGCGGTGGTGACGCGGAGTGTGCCGGACTTCGCGCTCGTCGCGGGAGTTCCTGCGCGCCGGATCGGGTGGATGTGCCAGTGTGGCGAGACGCTGCCGTTGCCGCCCGAACTCACCGACGCTGCTCGTGTCGCATGTGCGGCGTGCGGCACCCGATACGAGAGCGACGCCGACGGCGATGGCCTCCGGATGATGGAGGGCACGCCATGAGTGTGTCGGCGGACACCACGACGCGAAGAGGCGCAGAGGCGAACGGCGGGACGCCGGCGCTGGCGTTCCTGTGTCACCCGTATCACCGGGGGGGGGTGACTCGCTGGATGGTAGACGCGGCGGCAGAGTGGCGTGCGCGCGGCGGAGCATCCTGGTTCGTGACGCCGAAGCCTCGTGCCGCGTTTCGCAGTGGCGGTCGGCGGCCTACGATGGTCGCGCTCGTCGAGTCGTGCGATGCAGATGTGCGTCCAACACTCGTGGCGCCACTGGCGGGACAGGAGTTCGAGTTTGGAACAGCCGCGTATCGCACCTCGGTGTATGCCGCGGCGGCGCGCGAGGTGCCAGCCGGCGTCCCGCTCGTAGTTTCGGACGACCCGTCCGTGTGGGCCGCCGCGGCGTCGCTCGCGACGCGCAATCCGTTCATTGGCGTGTTGCACAGCGACGACGAACCATACTATGCCCTCGCTCGCGCGTACGCGGGCGTGGCCGCGGCACTGGTCTGCGTGTCTGGGCGTGTCGAGCGGCGGGCGCGCAAGGTCGTCGGGGGCGAGGCCGGCAAGGTGGCGACGATCCCGTGCGGCGTGCCGCTCCGGCCACTGGCCGCGGCACCGCCCGAGGCAGCAGTCCGGGCGCGCCTCGCTTGGGTCGGGCGGGTCGAAGAGCACCAGAAGCGCGTGCTCGATCTCCCTCGCATTGCCGCAGGGCTACGTGATGCGGAGCTCGACTTCGAGCTGACGGTGGTCGGAGACGGGCCCGAAGTCGCCGCGCTCGGCGACGCCGTACGCGCAGCGGGACTCGCGGACCGCGTCACGTTCGCGGGTTGGCAACCGACGGAACGAGTCTGGTCGCTGCTCACCGCGTCGGACGTGATGCTCCTTCCCTCGAACTTCGAAGGCATGCCCGTATCGGCGATGGAAGCGCTGTCGGCCGGCTGCGCCGTCGTGGCGAGTCGCGTGAGCGGGATCGAAGATTACGAGCGCCATGCGTTCGCGGCCGAGTGCTTGCGCGTCCACCAGATCGGTGACATCGCGGAGGCGGCGGCTGGCGTGCTCGGGCTGCTCGCGCAGCCCGAGTCCGACCGCCGGCGTCACGCGCGGGCGCTCGCGGAGGCCGAGTTTTCGATCGGTGCGTGCATGGATCGCTACGAGACGCTCATCGAAGCGCTGCCGCGCCAGGCGGAGTCGAGCACGCCCTCGCGCGCCATGGGTGATATCTGGACCCGCCTGGTGTCGTATCCGGTCGCCGCCGCGCGCGCGGTCCGGGTCCGGTTGGGAGAGCGACGGCCCGAAACCGGAACCGTGACATGACGCCGGCAGCGACGACTGAGCAGCACGACACGGCGACGCGCGCGATGCCACCTGCCTTGCGCCCAGGCACGGGTGACCCTGTGGGCGGGGCCGTCGTCCTGACCCTCGTCCATCCGGATTTTCTCCCTCCTGTTTACGCGCTGGCGTCCGTCCTCGCCGACCGTGGCTATCCGGTCGACGTCGTGAGTTTCTCCTCGCCGGCTGCCGGGCAGGCCATGTCCATGAACGGTGTCGAGCTGCATGATTGCGGCGCGCACGCCGGTAGCGCGCTGTCGCGCTTCCGCGCGCGCCAACACTTCGGCCGCGTCGCCGCCGACATCGTACGGTCCGCGCGGCCGGCGGCGATTCTGGCAACGTGTCCGTTCAGCTTCGGCGTCGCGCGCAAGCTCGTCGGTGCGGTCCCGATGGTCTATCTCGCGTACGAGCTCTACGAGGCTCCGGCGCGCGACGTCCTGCGATCTCCGCTCACGACGTTCCGAAACTGGCGCGTGCTGCGCCGGCTCGACGAGGCGTCTCTCGTCTCCACGCCGTCGCCCGAACGATCGGGGTGGCTGGCGGGCCACGCGGCTCTATCGCGACTCCCGGTGACCATCCTGAATGCGCCATCGGCCGCGCTCACGCGCGCGTCGCGAGCTCGTGTGGCGGATGTGTCTTTGAGCCGTCTCGTGCCAGATCGCATTCGACAGGGCGTCATCGTACTCAACACCGGTAACGTTGGGCCGACGCAGGCGATCCTCGAGCTCGTGGACAGTGTCG
The DNA here is from genome assembly GCA_037720885.1 of Gemmatimonadaceae bacterium. Classification (GTDB taxonomy): domain Bacteria; phylum Gemmatimonadota; class Gemmatimonadetes; order Gemmatimonadales; family Gemmatimonadaceae; genus JACMME01. The sequence continues at coordinate 27,640 of JBBJNN010000021.1, forward strand.
CCGTCTGGCCGGAGCGAGCCCGCCTTGTGATCACGAACATGCAGGACACCGCGTACGCCCGGGTTGTTCGCGCACGCGTGGCGTCGTCGCCGCGGCGCGACGACATTCTGTTGTTGCCGTTGATCGAGCGGCAGGACATGCTCGCGATCCAGCACAGCGCGACGGTCGGCGTGTGCCTGCTGCGTGAGACGACGGCACCGGAGACCCGCATGCCAGCTCCGAACAAGGTTGGGGAATACTTGCATGCGGGTCTGCTCGTGGTGTCGAATCGCATGCCGTACATGGATCGGCTCGCCGAGCACGGCATCGCGGTGCTCGCCGACGCGCTGGAGCCGACGGCCATCGGGCGCGCGGTGCAGACCGCAATCGAGCGATCGGTCGCGTCGGACACGCGGCAGGCCGTTCGCACCGCCGCCGATACCTGGTACAGCATGGAGTGGCAAGCGCGCCCGGTGCTCGACCTTCTCGCCTCCCACTCGGCACTCTCAACCGTCACCAGTGACCCGCACGTGCCTGCCATCCACGCTCCGGCATCTCCGTCCGCGTCGACGCGCGTCGATCGCGCATGACGGGCACCCTCAAGCTCTCGGTCGTCATCCCCGTGTACAACGAGGCCGCGACGCTCCGCATGCTGATCGAGAGCGTCCGCGCCGTGCCCGTCGAGAAGGAGATCATCGTCGTCGACGATTTCTCCACGGACGGGACGCGCGACCTGTTGCCGGAGATCGCGCGAACGCCCGGCGTCGTCGTTCTCTATCACGACCGGAACCAGGGGAAGGGAGCCGCGGTCCGCACGGGCTTCGCGGCGGCGACGGGCGATGTCGTGATCGTGCAGGACGCCGACCTCGAGTATGATCCGGCCGAGTACCCGCGGCTCATGCGTCCAATCGCGGAAGGGAAGGCTGATGTCGTGTTCGGCTCGCGCTTCGCCGGCGGCGAGACGCACCGCGTGCTGTACTTCTGGCACTACATGGGAAACAAGTTTCTCACATTCGTCTCGAACTGCTTCACGAACCTCAACCTCACCGACATGGAGACGGGCTACAAGCTCTTTCGTCGGGAGATCATACAGGGGATCCGTATCGAGGAGGCGCGCTTCGGCTTCGAGCCGGAGATCACGGCGAAGGTGGCGCGCACGAAGTGCCGTGTCTACGAAGTGGGCATCTCGTACTCCGGGCGTACCTACAACGAAGGGAAGAAGATCGGCTGGAAGGATGGCGTGCGCGCGATCTGGTGCATCGTGAAGTACAACCTGCGGTGACGGTGCCGTCGCTTTGGCGCATCGCACGCCGCGACGTGGCGCGGTAGGAGCCCCAGCGCATGTGCGGAATCGCGGGGATCCTGTACGCGCAGCCTGGCGACGCGCTGCCGCGCCGGGCTTCTGTGCGGAGGATGACGGAGACGCTGGCTCATCGCGGTCCCGATGCGTCCGGCATCCACGCCGACGATCCGCTCTACCTCGGCCACCGACGGCTCAGCATCATCGACCTCTCCGATGCCGGCTGCCAGCCGATGGGGGAGCCCGAGGGACGGTATACGCTCGTCTACAATGGCGAGGTGTACAACTACCGCGAGCTCCGGCAGGAGCTGGAGGGGAATGGCCACCGGTTCCGCACCGGAACGGATTCGGAGGTCGTCCTCCGCGCGTACCGCGAGTGGGGCGTAGCCGCGCTCGCGCGCTTCAACGGCATGTGGGCGTTGGCCATCTGGGACGCCGAGCGGCGGGAGCTGTTCGCGGCGCGCGACCGCGCGGGCAAGAAGCCGTTCTACTATGCCATCACCGATGACGGCTCGTTCCATTTCGCCAGCGAGGTTCGCGCGCTCCGCGCGGAGGGTCTACGGTTCGGGCTCAATCCGCAGGCGGCGTTCGATTTCCTGACGCAGGGCACGTATGGCCATCTTGGCGCCGCTGGATTCTTTGACGGACTGAGTCAGCTCCCGCCTGCGCACTACCTCACCGCGCGCGCGGGCGAGGCACCAAGGATCCACCGGTACTGGGACATCCCGGTCGTGCGGCAGGCAGACCGGGTCCCGTACGACGCAGCATTCCGGCGGCGCTTCCGCGACCTTCTGCAGGATGCCGTGAAGCTGCGCCTCCGTGCCGACGTGCCAGTCGGCATGACGCTCTCCGGGGGCCTCGACAGCTCCGCGATCGCGCTGTGCGTCGAGCGCGAGACGGGAGGCGCGCCGATGCACCTCTTCACCAGCGTCTACCCGGGTTCCGGATACGACGAGACGGTGTACTTCGACGCGGTCGTCGAGAAGCTTTCGCGTCCGGTCGTCCATCGCGTGCTGCCGGCGGAGGGCGGCTGGCGCGAGCGTCTCCTCGCGGTGCTCGAGGCGCAGGAGGAGCCGTTCGGCGACACGTCGATCTTCGCGCACTACCACCTCATGGAAACGGCGCGGGCGAACGGAGTACCCGTCGTACTCTCGGGGCAGGGCGGTGACGAGCTGCTCCTCGGTTACCCGTCGATGGTGCAGGCGTACCTTGGCCACCTGATCGGCAGCGGCCGGTGGTCTCGCGCGCGCCGCGAGATAACCGCGTGGGCGGACGCGGGCGGCGGCTCGCCAGCGCGCGTGTTGCGAGGCTCGCTCCTGCACGCGTTGCCGCTCGGCCCGCGTGACCGGGTGCGTGCTCGCGGGGTAGCCGCGCTCGCGAGCCGGGTGACGAACGCGTTGCGGCGGCGCGCGTCGTTGCGACGGTTCGGCGCGGAGCCCGGCCGAGGATCATTCGACAGCTACCTTGCGCAGGTCTTCAAGCGATTCGCCATTCCGCACCTCACGCACTACGACGATCGCAACGCCATGACGTTCTCGGTGGAAGGGCGAATGCCCTTCCTCGATTACCGGCTCGTCGAGATGATGTTCTCCGTACGGTACGAGGCGCTCTACCACGACGGCCTGACGAAGCGCGTGCTGCGCGACGCGTTCGCGGGCGAGATGCCGGAGATCGTCCGAACGCGTCGGGACAAGATCGGCTTCTACACCCCGCTGGCGCGATGGCTGCGCGCTCAGCGCGATTGGGTGCGGGACGTCATGCGGCCCGAGCACGTGCGGGAGATGGGCGTCCTCGACGCCGACCGTTATGGGACGCGGCTTGCCGCCTTCGAGGCGGGTGACGACAGCGCGGAGCTCGAGATCTGGCGCGGGTTCGTCTTTCACCTCTGGGCGGAGCGCTTCGGCGTCGCGCCCCTTGGCGGCTCGCCCGGTCCGATAACGGTAGTCGCGACCCAGCCTTCCCCGGCGCGCGCGCGCTCCGCGACGGCCGTGGTTGCAGGGTCCGCGTGAGCGCCGCTCCGTCCGTTCACGCGGTCGCGGCCAGCGCTGCCCGTCGCGCCGGCCCGGGCCGCGGGCCGACCGCCGCGCGCGTGCTCCGGTCGGGCGCGGTCCTCGCCTTTGGGGCCGCGGCTCTCGCCTTCACGCTCGGCGTCGTCAACCAGTCGCTCGCGACAGTGTCGCTTGCCGGCTTGTTCGCCGGCCTCGCGTTCATCGGCCAGGATGTGGCCCGCATTCGGCGAGGCGGCCTGAGCCCTGCCACCTTCTACGCGCTGGGCTTTGCGGCGACCAGCTTGGGCAATGTCGCGGCGTTCATGAACGAGGATGGGCCGCGTCGCGCCACCTACTTTCTCTACAGCGTGGAGTCCCAGCTCATGCTGGCGACGATGCTGTCGCTCGCGGGCGGCGTGATCCCGATCCTCGCCTTCCGCGCGGTTCTCCGGGAACCGGCAATTCGCATGTGGGCGGACATGCTGCCCACGGTGATTGGTCGCGTTCGGGACCGGCAGCTCGTCTTCGGCGCGGTCGCGTTGACACTGCTGTCGTTCGCGAGCCGCCTCGTGCCCGCGCCGGCGGCGCTCGGCACTGTCAGCTTCTTCTACCTGCAGATCCCGCTCTTCGCGACCTTTGTGCTGGCGCGCGCCGGCGCGCAACGGCGCGTCCCTTACGCGATGCCGGCCGCGCTCGTAATCGCGCTCCTCGAAGCCGCCCGCGCGGTACTCCAGTCATACCTGCGTATCGAGATCGTGGCCCCGCTGTTCGCCTTCGCGACGGGCGCATTGATCGGTGCACGATCGACCAGGCCGCTCCGCAGCATCTGGTTCATCCCCATCTATGTGGCGGGCGCGGCTTTCATCATCGGCTTCGGCGCGTTCGGCGAGGCGCGCACACAGACGTCAGGCGGCGTCGAGCGCATCAGCGCCGTATACGCCCGCACCGAGCCGGCGCCGGAGGCCGCACCGGCCTCGCAGCAGACGCTCCTCAGCCGGCTCACGAGCTTCAACCAGCTCTCGCAGGTTGGGCGCGTTGTGGAGGAGGATGGATTCCTCGGCGGAGAGACGCTCGAATACCTCGCGTATGCATTCGTTCCGCGCGCACTCTGGCCCGAGAAGCCGCTGATCGCCAAGGGATCCTGGTTCGCGGTGCGGATTGGACTCGCCTACCGCCGGGCCGATGGCCGCTACTCGAACTCGGTGAACATGACCATCCCCGGCGAGCTCTATCTGAACTTCGGGTGGTTCGGCGTGGTGGCCGGGTGCTCGATTTTCGGAGGATTGCTCGCCGCGTTGTGGACCCGTACGCGCTTCTGGACCGATCCAACGAACGTGCCGGGCGGGGCATTTGGCTTCTACCTCCTGTCGCTCGGCGTCGGACTCGGCGCGGATCTTCAGATCATCGTCACCGTGATCGCGATGTACCTGATCTTCCTGGCCGTGGGTGCGGGCCTGCGCACCGTGGCCGGCGTGCGCGAGCGCGCTCCTGGAAAGACCGGACCGTTGCGCCGGCATGCAGCCTGAAGGTACCACGGCGCGGCCAGCTGAGGCGCCGGTCCACACCCGAATCGCTGTCGATCGCGGACCACGGAGGGAAGATCGCGCGCTCGGCAGTCAGGGGAGCGGACGAGCGGTCGTCGTGTGCGACCAGTGGCTCGGCAGCAACGGCTACGCCGGAATGAAGGCGCTCCGTCGCGCCGGCTGGGCCGTACAGGTGGTGCCGGAATGGGAATTCGTCCCGTTGCACTGGCGGTCGGCGGAGATGCGTGCCCTCGGTCGAGCGATTCGATCTCGCGCGGCCCGTGAGTTCAACGCCGAGCTCGCGCGCCAGGCGCGCCGCGCCGGGGCGGAGATCCTCCTCGTGTTCAAGGGCTCGTTCGTGGACGGGCGAACGGTGAGGTCGCTCCGGGACGCTGGAGTACGCTGCTACTGTTTCTTCCCGGACGTCTCGTTTCGCGTGCACGGAGCGTACATACCTGCCGCACTCCCGGAATACGATTGGGTCTTCACGAGCAAGAGCTTCGGCGTCCCCGATCTGCACGAACAGCTCGGCGTCACGCACGCCAGTGTGCTGCTGCACGGATATGACGCCGACCTACACCGCCCGGTCGAGTTGAACGCCACGGACATTGCCCGCTACGCGTGCGACGTGTCGTTCATCGGGACGTGGTCTCCGAAAAAGGAAGCGCTGTTGAGCGAGCTCTGTACCCGGAGACCGGCGCTGGCGGTGCGGGTGTGGGGGGAGCAATGGGGCGCCGCACGACGCGGTGCCCTCGCCCGCGCGATCGGTGGACACGAGGTGGCGGGCGAGGAATACGTACGCGCGCTCGTGGCGTCGCGGATCAACCTCGCGATCCTGAGCGAGCAACGAGCGGGGGCATCGAGCGGCGACCAGATCACGAGTCGCACCTTTCACATTCCCGCGTGCGGCGGGTTCATGCTCCACGAACGCACAGACGAGGTGCTGGCCCTGTTCGAGGAGGGCCGCGATATCGCCTGCTACCGCGATGCGGACGAGATGATCGCGCGCATCGACCACTACCTCGCTGCCGACGATGAACGACGCGCGATCGCGCTGGCCGGCCACGACACCGTCACGGCCGCGCACAGCTGGGATCATCGCGTGCGCGAGATTCTCTCGCGCCATGCGGCCAGCGCCGCGTGACACGGCAACACGGGGCCGGCCACCGCACGAGGCTGGCCGTCCTGGCGTCGCATCCGATTCAGTATTTCACTCCGCTCTACCAGCGGCTCGCTGCGGCGCCGGATATCGAGCTGGAGGTGATGTTCTACCGTGACTACGGCGTCCAGGCGCGTTACGACAAGCAGTTCGGTCGCGACGTCCTCTGGGATACGGACCTGCTCAGTGGCTACGCGTTTCGATTCCTGCGAAACCTCAGCCCCGTCTCGGATACCTTCAACCCGCTGCACGCGATCAATCCCGGTGCATTCTTTCGCGTGCTCCGGGGGTTCGACGCGGTGTGGGTGAACGGCTACACCTATCCGAGCAACTGGATGGGCGCCGCCGCGGCCGCGCTCCGCGGGCTGCGGCTCCTGTTCCGGAGCGAGCTGCGATTGGAGCCGGACCGCCGTGGGGGACCGGCGAAGGGGCTGCGCGACGCGGTCATCCGATCCTGGGTGCGACGTGCCGATGCGCTGCTCTACATTGGCCAGGAGAACCGCAACGCCTATCTCGCACACGGCGCGCGCGAGTCGCAGCTCTTCTTTTCGCCGTACAGCGTGGACGTCGCGGCCATCGCCGCCGCGCGCCCACGCTCGGCGGAGGCCCGGCGCGCCTTGCGAGCGCGGTATGGTCTGCCGACAGACCGCGCAATCGTACTCTCCGTTGGCAAGCTCACTCGCCGGAAGCACCCGGAGGCGCTGCTTCGGATTGCCGCCGACGACCGGCTGTCGGGGAGCGTGCACGTCGTGTTCGCCGGCAGCGGGCCCGAGGAGCCCGCACTGCGCGCCGACGTCGAGAGACGAGCGCTCGCCAACGTCACCTTTCTCGGCTTCTTCAACCAGAGCGCGCTCGCCGAAGTTCACGCACTCGCCGACATTTTCGTCATGCCGTCCGAGCGTGAGAATTGGGGACTCGTGCTCAACGAAGCCATGGCGTCTGGCGCGGCGCCCGTTGTGTCCGACGACGTCGGTGCGGCGGCCGACATGATCGTGCCGGGAGAAACGGGAATCACGTTCCGGAGCGGCGACTGGCCGGCGATGGTGGACGCCGTCGTGCGGCTGGTAGACGATATCGGGCTGCGTGAGCGGATGGCCGCTGGCGCGAAGCGACAGTCGGGCGCGTACAGCTACGACCGGAGCGTTCGCGGCATTCTCGAGGGGATGCAGGCGACGTCCCCGGCTCGCGCGGCCGGCGAGCGCGACCTGGCGTGACCTGCACCGCCGCATCATGCACGTGATCGCCACGCCGGCCGCCGCAGGCCTCGGTGCGCGCGCCCGCGCTCCGAGCGTGCTCCTTGCCGGAGTCGCGCCTGGCGAAGCGGCGGGCAATTCGGTGAGCAGCACCGTGCTCGGTGAAGCGCTGGGACGCGTGAGTGATTTGGGGCTGCTGACGCACCATATGTCGCCACTGCCTTCGTACCACGTGACGAGCGATGCCGATCGAAGTACCGTCAGACTCGGAACGCAGCCATTTGCCGTGCACGGTGAGGCGCTGCTCGCGGGTCGCGTTCACCGGCGGAAATTGCGCGCGTGGGATCTGGCTTGGGCCGTGAACTCGCGCTACGCCGGCGCGGTCCTCGCCGCACGCGTTCCGTACGTGATCTGGGAAGCGACGACGGTCCGCGACGAGCTGCGCGCGATCGACGTCGCCGAGATACGACGCGGCGGCACTGGAAGCGGCGTGGGCGCTCTCCTGCACGGCGCACTGATGCCGCTCGGCGAGCACTTGCAGGGCCGCTTCTACCGCGGGGCGGTGCGCCTACTCGCGATGAGCGAGTACACCCGCGAGCGCATGAGCGCCACGCACCAGCTCGCGCCCGGCATGGTCGAAGTGCTAGACCATCCGCCGACACTCGCGTACCTGAATGCTCTCGCGACGGCGCGCGACGCCGAGGTCGCGCCACGGCGCGCGGAGGCTGAGCACGCCCTCCGCACGATTTTCGTCGGGCGGGTGGATGATCCGCGCAAGAACTTTCCGCTGCTGCTGCGCGCGGTGCGGCTGCTCAGGGCAAACGGGCTGCCGATCACGTTGACCGTGATCGGCCCGCACACCGAGCGGTGGCGTCACTCGATCGGCCTCGCGGACCATGATGACGTCGTACGACTCCGCGGACACGTCACGCTCGCGGAGCTGGCGGCGGCCTACCTGTCGCACGACGTGCTCGTCGTACCGTCGCGGCAGGAGGGGTTCGGGATCGTGGTCGCGGAAGCGCTCCACGCCGGACTGCCCGTCATCTCGACGCGATGCGGCGGTCCGGAAGCGACCATTCGCGCGTCCGGGGGCGGGGTGCTCGTCGAGCACGATGCCGACGCGATGGCCGCGGCGCTCGCGAACCTCGCGGCGTCCCCGCGCGCGCGCCGCGAGCTGGGTGATCGAGGCGCGCGTTACGCGCGGGACGTGCTCTCCTTCGAGCGCTTCGCAAGTCGAGTAGCCGAGGTGACCGCAGCGGCGCTGGCGGAGGCGGGCCGATAGGGTGCGCATCCTCTTCGACGCACGCTCGGTCCGAACGCCGGCGGGGCATTACGTGATGGCGGGGCTCGTCTCAGCGTGGCTGCGCGCCGGACGGGGCGTCGAGGTGGCAGTTGCGATCACGCGCTCCTTCGATCGTGCGCGCCTCCCAGCCGGCGCCGAGCCCGTGGCACTCCGCCAGACCGGCTGGATCGAGCATGTGCGACGCGAAATTCCGACGATCGCCAATAGCCGTCAGGCCGATATCATCTTCTCGCCGAACGGATTTCCGCCGGCGGACCCGCGTGCGGTGATCTATTTCCAGGACATCTACCATTTCCGCATCCTCACCGGCCGGAACCTCTCGGCGCGCGACCGCGCCGGCAACGTTGTCCGCGCGCTCTGGCGCTCACATGCGGCACCGCGTTGCCTCGCGGCGATCCCTGTCTCGGAGCATATCGCCGACGATGTGCGACGGCGGGTTCCGATCCCGGTCCGAACGATTCCCAACGGCGTGGATGTGGGGGGCGTTCGCTGGACTGGTGACGCGGACCGCGTGTTCGTGATGGGGGGCATCGGTGCTCGAAAGGGCGAGGCGACCGCGATTCGCGCATGGGCCGAGGTGGTGCGGAGCGACCCGAGCGGCTCGACCGTCATGGAGATCGGCGGAGCCGAGCCCACGGAACGTCGTGCGCAGCTCGGCTCGCTCGCCGAGGCACTCGGCGTCGGCGGGCGGGTCACCTTCGCCGCGGCCGCGTCGCGAGATGCCTTCCTGGAGCAGATCGCGCGTTGCCGGGTGGCGCTGTCGTGCAGCACGCTCGAGGCATTCGGGCTACCGGTTGCGGAAGCGCTGGCAATGGGAGCGCCGGTAGTCTGCAGCGACATTCCGGCGCACGCGGAGTTGGTGAGCCGTGCGGGCGCCGGATCGACGTTCCCGGCGGGCGACGTTTCCGCGCTGGCGCGGGCGCTCCACGCAGCGCTGGACGGTGCGCCGCCGCCTAGACGAACTACTCCACCCGCAGGTTGGACGTGGGATGCACGGGCGAACGAGCACCTCGACTGGTACGAGGAGCTGAGTGGCGCGGCGGTTCCGGTCGTGGCGAGCGATGTGCGGCATTAGCGGTCTGTTCTCCCGGACCGGCGAAGTCGGCCCCGCGTTGGCGGACGTGCGGCAGCGCCATCGCGGCCCGGATGACGAAGGGCAGTACCGCGACGCGTCCGGGCGGGCCGCGCTCTGGTTTCGCCGTCTCTCGATTCTGGACCTGACGGCGGCGGGCCATCAGCCGATGCCGAACGAGGACGGTACCGTGTGGCTCGTCTTCAACGGCGAGATCTACAACTACCGGGCGTTGCGCGCGGATCTCGAGCGGGCTGGCCACCAATTCCGGTCGCGTACCGACTCCGAGGTGCTCGTGCATCTCTGGGAGGAGTACGGTCGCGACATGCTCCGTCTGCTCAACGGCATGTTCGCTTTCTGCATCTGGGACGAGCGCCGGGGCGAAGCCTTCCTCGCGCGCGACCATGCGGGCATCAAGCCGCTCTACGTCACCGAGACCCCGGACGGCCTCGCATTCGCGAGCGAGCCGAAGGTGCTGCTCAGCCGTGCGGGCAGCGACCGCTCGGTGGACACGATAGCGCTACGGCAGTTCCTCACCTTCCTCTGGGTGCCCGGCGAGCGCACCATGTGGCGTGGCATACGCAAGATCGCTCCAGGTGGATGGATGTCGTGGACGCGCGAACGGATCGAGCGTGGGACGTGGTGGGATTGGGATCAGTCGGAGCAGGAGACTCGCTCGCCGAACGAATGGGCGGCCGCCGTGCGCTCCACGCTGCTCGAATCGGTCGAGCGCCAACTCATGAGCGACGTCCCGCTCGGCACCTTGCTCAGCGGTGGGCTCGACTCGTCGGCGATCGCTGGCGCGATGCGCGAGCTACGGCCCGGCGAGCCAATTCGTGCCTATACGGCGAGCATCGCGGGCGATGCGCAGGACGGCTTCGCGGACGACCTTCCCTATGCACGGCGCGTTGCCGAGCGACTGGGCATCGACCTCGTCGAGGAGACGATCGCGCCGTCCATCACGGAGCTGCTGCCGTTCCTCGTGTGGCACACGGACGAGCCGCTCGCCGATCCGGCGATCGCAGCGTCGTACCTGCTCTGCCGCTGCGCGCGCGAGCGTGGTACGGTCGTGCTACTCTCGGGACAGGGCGCGGACGAGCTGTATCATGGCTACCGAAGTCACCGGGCCGTCCGGTTGGCGCGTTCGCTCGCAGTAGTACCGTCGCCGCTCGTTCGCGCGGCGACGGCGATGGGCGAGGCGATCGCGGCACGGGCCGGTGTTTCCGCCGGCGCCGCACCTCGCCGCGCGCTCAAGATGATGCGCTTTGTCGGCGCCGCGTCGCACGACCGCATTCTGCAGCTCGCCGACTGGGGGTCAGCCACGCTGCGCGACGAGGTGCTGCTACCGCGGGTGCGCTCGGAGTCGCCCTCGGAAGTGTACCGTGAGTATCTGGAGCTGTTCGAGCGTTCGCGCGCGCGAACGGACGAGGAGCGGTGGACGTACGTGCTCTTCAAGACTTTCCTGCCCGCGCTCAACCTGACCTACGGCGACCGGACATCGATGGCGGCGTCCGTCGAGCTGCGGGTGCCGTTCCTGGACCGGGCGCTCGTCGAGCAGGCGGCGCGGATTCCCCGAAGCATCAAGGTTCGTGAGGGACGCCAGAAGTGGGTGCTGGGGGAGGCCGCGCGCGGGTGGCTGCCACCGGACATCGCGACGCGCCCGAAAACCGGGTTCGGCGCACCGCTGCGCACGTGGTTGGCCGGCCCGTTGCGCGCGCAGGTTCGCGACATTCTCCTCGGCGAGCGCCTCGAGGCGCGTGCCCTGTTCAGCCGGCGAGGAATCGAGACGGTTCTCTCCGATCTCGAGTCGGGGCGCCGGGACGTCGCCTACGTGGTCTGGGCACTGCTCACCTTCGAGCTGTGGGCACGGACCTTCGTCGACGCGGACGGCGCCTCGCCTGTGACGCTGGCGGCGTGAGGGCGCCCCACATCGCGAGCCGTCCGCGCCTCCTGTGGGTGAATCACTTCGCCGTCGCGCCTGACATGGGTGGAGCGACGCGTCATGTCGAGATGGGGCGCGAGCTCGTGAAGCTCGGCTGGGATGTCACGATCGCCGCCAGCGATTTTCATCTCCATCGGCGGACCTACCTGCGTCGCTCGGCATCGTCCGACCGCGCGCCATGCGAGGAGCATCTGGACGGAGTGCGCCTGATGTGGCTATGGGCATCCCCCTACGAGCGCAACGATCTCCGGCGGATCGGCAACTGGCTATCGTTCGGCGGATCGCTCCTTCGTCTCGACCGGGCGGCGATCAGCCCGGATGTCGTCATCGGCTCTACACCGCACCTCTTTGCCGCGCTCGCGGCATGGCGACTAGCACGCCAGATCGGAGTGCCGTTCATTCTCGAGGTACGTGACCTCTGGCCGGAAAGCTTGGACGTCGGCGGTGGCCGCCGCGGCGCCGGCTATCATGCCTTGCACGCGCTCGCTCGCTTCCTCTACCGATCCGCGGACGCGATCGTCGTGCTCGCGGATGGTGTCGCGCGCTACCTCGCGCGAAGCGGCGTGCCGGAAGCGAAGATCGCGGTCGTGCCGAATGGCGTCGACCTCGCGCTCTTCGACAGAGACTCGCTCGCAGAACCTCGGCATGCGCTCCGGATCGGCTACGCCGGGGCGCACGGTCCGGCCAATGGCCTCGAGGCGGTGCTGGACGCCGCGGCGGAGCTTCGCGACGATCCACGCATTCGCTTCGTGCTCGTGGGGGATGGCCCAGCCAAGTCTTCGCTCGTCGAGCGCGCCCGCTCCCTCCAGTTGGAGAACATCGAGTTCGTCGCGCCCGTCCCGAAGAGCGCGATGCCGGATTTCCTGTGCGGCTGCGATGCTGGCCTGATGGTCCTCAAGGACGTGGCGCTCTTCTCCTTCGGCGTGAGCCCCAACAAGCTGTTCGATTACTGGGCGGCGGCACTCCCGGTCATCTGCAACGTCCCCGGCGAAGTCGCCGGTCTGGTGACCGACGCGCACGGTGGCGTGCAGGCGGCCGACGCGTCGGCCGGCGCGCTCGCGCGGGCGATCCGCTGCCTCGTGGCGATGCAGCCCGACGAGCGGCGCGCGCTCGGCGTCTCCGGGCGGGAATGGGTACGCCACGAGCGTGACCGGCCGGTCCTGGCGGCGCGGCTCGACCGCGCGCTTCGGCCGTACCTACGCGCGCCCAGCCGCGCCGCGTCGTGAGTGGGCGGGCGTGACGCCGCGCGAGGCCGTGGCCGTGGTGGCGACACTCTGGCGGACGTTCGGAGCTCGCGGCGCCCTCACGCGAGGCGCGTTCGAGGCGCGCAAGCGCGCCGGCGTTCTTCGCGCCGATCCGTCACCGGCGCTGCAGTACACGGCCCCCGCACTCTGCGCCCCTGGGTGGCCGTTCGCTGCGACGGCCGATCTGGTCCGCGGCGCGGCCGATGTCAGAACGGCGATCGCGCGGGCCGATCTCGTAGCGGCCGGTCAGCACCAGGCATATCGCGCGCGCTGGGTACCGCGCCCCATGGACGCGGGCGGGTGGAACGTCAACCCGGGTACTGGCTACCGCTACGACCGCGTCACACCCTGGTTCCGCATCGCGCACTTCGACTCCGCTGCCGGCGACATCAAGGATGCCTGGGAGCCGGCACGATTCGCCTGGGCGTACGATCTGGCGCGCGGGTTCTTACTCACGAGCGACGAGCGGTATGCCGAATCCTTCTGGCGTGGGTTCGAATCGTTCAGCGAGGGATGCTCGCCATTTCGGGGCGTGCAGTGGTCGTGCGGACAGGAGGCGGCGATCCGTGCTGCGGCGTGGCTCTGGGCGGAATGCGCGTTCGCCGGTGCGCTGGCCACGTCCGTGTCGCGCGTGGCGGCTCTGCATACGGCCCTCGCGCAGACCGCGGAGCGCATCGAGGATGCGATCGGCTACGGCGTATCGCAGCGAAACAACCACGGTATTTCGGAGGCTACGGGACTTGTTGCGATCGGTGCCCGGCTGCGCGACGCGTCGCCACGCGCACCGTCGTGGCTGGCGCGTGGCGCGGCGCTGCTCGATGCGCTCATTCCCGATCAGTTCGCACGCGATGGGTGGTACGCGCAGCATTCCTTCAACTACGCTCGTCTCGCGCTCGATCAACTCGTGATCGCGCAACGCGCGCTGCGCTTCGCCGGCACTACGCTCTCCGACGAATCGCTAGAGCGCGTGCGTGCGGGCGTGTCCATGCTCGGCGCAGTCACCGACGGGGACTCAGGGCGGGTGCCGCTGCACGGCGCCAATGACGGTGCCTACGTCCTACCGCTGTCGACGCGCGAGCAGCACGACTTCGTTCCGGCGCTCACCGCCGCGGCGGTAACGTTCGACGTATCCCTTCCGGACGCGATCAGACCAGACGGCGAGACGCTCGCCTGGCTCGGTGCCCCGGCGCCGCCGCGAGCACACGTGCGACCCTCGCTCGTGTCGGGTTCATCGGGCTGGGTGCTTGCCGAATGCGATGGCGCACGTCTCTTCGCCCGTGCCGGCTCCTACACGTCGCGGCCGGGGCACATCGACCCGCTCCACGTGGACATCTGGATACACGGGCGGCCGATCGCGACCGACGCGGGCACCTTTCGGTACGCCGCCCGCTCACCGTGGAACAATGGCCTTGCCGGGGTGGAGGTACACAACACGGCGACCCTCGCAGGCAACCCTCCGGCGGTTCGCGGCCCGCGATTCCTCTGGCTGAAGTGGCCGAACGCTCGGACCATCGGGGCCGCCGCCGGCAGCGATTCGCTGACACGGGTCGTTCTCGAGAACAGGTCGTGGGTCCGGTTGGGCATCACTCACCGCCGGACATGCGAGCTCTTCCCAGGCGGGATAACCGTGCTCGATGAGGTGTTCGGCCCTCCGCTGACGAGCGAGAGAATCGTGCTTCAGTGGCTTGTGGATGGTGTGGCCGAGGATCTGCGCATCGAAGCTTCCGGCGAGGTTCGCGTGTCGTCCACACGCGGCGACGAGACGAGCACGCGTGGCTGGATCTCCGAAGCGTACGGCGAACGGCGTTCCGCGCTCTCCGTAAGGGCCGAGGGCTTGCTCACCGGCGGAATTTTCCGGGTGGTCACCGGCTTCGGGGAAGGGAGAACCGACCGCGCCATGTACCGAGCGCTCGGTCACGCAGAATCAGCGACGGCTTCGTGCTCCACCTGATCGGTGCGGGAGGTCATGCGGGCGTTGTCGCCGACGTCGCCCGACGTGCCGGTGCCGGTGAGATAACGCTATGGTCGGACGCGCCACCCGATCTGGCGCGCTTTCCGGTCGGCACGAGCTGGAGCGACATCCGCGCCCTCGACTCCACATACGCGGTGATTCTCGCGTTCGGCGATCTGGCCGCGCGGCGGGCTGTCCGGGCGCGGTTCGCGTTGGCGCCGGTCGCGCTCGTCGACCCGAGCGCCGTCATTGGTTGGGGGGTCACGCTCGGGCTCGGCGTTGTCGCGATGCCCGCGTGCGTGCTGAATGCCGGCGCTCGCATTGAGGATGACGCCATCATCAATACCGGAGTTATCGTGGAGCATGACTGTGTGGTGGGACGAAACGCGCACCTCTCGCCCGGCGCTCGGCTTGGCGGAGCCGTCACCGTCGGGGAGAGCGCGCACCTGGGGATCGGTGCCATCGTGCTCCCCGGCCTCGCTGTCGGCGCTGGCGCCGTCGTCGGGGCCGGTGCGGTCGTCACGCGCGACGTCGAGCCGCGTGCGACAGTGGTGGGCGTTCCGGCGCGCGCGGTACGGACGTGAAGCCGTATCGCATCTACCTGTCTGTCCCGCACATGGGCGGACGCGAGGAGGAGTACGTGCGAGACGCCTTTCGCACGAACTGGCTGTCCACCGTCGGGCCGAATTTGCATGGCTTCGAGCAGGAGATGGCAGATCGGCTCGGCCATGGCACTGGCGGGCTCGCAGTCGCGAGCGGGACAGCCGCACTCCATCTCGTCCTCCGCGCGCTCGACGTCGGACCGGGCGATCGCGTCGCGGTCTCCACACTCACGTTCGCCGGCTCGGTCTTTCCGATCCAGTACCTCGGCGCCGAACCGGTGTTTCTCGACAGCGAGGAGAACTCCTGGAACCTCAGCGCGGACCTCGTCGAGGAATATTTCCGCTCAGCCGCTTCGCGGGGCCGTTTGCCGAAGGTTCTCGTGGCCGTGCACCTGTACGGGCAGCACGCGGACATCGACCGCATCGGCGCAGCGTGCGATGCGTTCGGCGTCGCGCTCGTCGAAGACGCGGCTGAGTCGTTGGGCGGCACCTACCGTGGCCGGCAGACGGCGACCCGCGCTCCGCATTCGATCCTGAGCTTCAACGGCAACAAGATGATCACCACCACGGGCGGCGGCATGGTGATCGCGAAGGATGCCGACTCGCTTGCGCGCATGCGCAAGTGGGCGAATCAATCACGCGAGCCTGCCCTCGAATATCTGCATGCCGAGACGGGCTACAACTACCGGATGAGCAACGTGCTCGCTGGCATCGGGCGCGGCCAGCTGCACGTGCTCGACGACCGGGTCGCCGCGCGGCGTGGCGTCGCCGCACGGTACGCAGCAGTGGTGGAGGAATTCGACGGCGTCACCATGCAGGCCGAAGCGAACTGGGGCATGCACTCGCGCTGGCTGAGTGTGCTGCACTTCGATCCTTCCCGGTGCCCGGCGCGGCCGCTGGACATTCTGCGCGCCCTCGACGCCCGGGGCATCGAGAGCCGCCCGGTCTGGCGCCCGATGCACACGCAGCCACTCTACGCGGGTGCCGAGCGGGTCGGCGGCGACGTCGCAGTGCGACTTTTCGAGAACGGCCTCTGCCTTCCGTCATCCTCACGGCTCAGCACCGCCGAACAGGATGAGGTGATCGAGACGCTGCGGGGCTGCCTCTCCTCCGTCGGCGCGGCTCAGTCGTAGCCGGTGAACTCGCGCATCGTCGCCTCGCCCGCCGCGTTGATCCCGTGTCGCGAGAAAACCGCGCGCACCGTGCGCCAGAGAATCGCCACGTCGAGCCGCAGCGAGCAGCGTTCGACGTACTCCACGTCGAGGTCGAACTTCGCGGTCCAGGTCAGTGCATTGCGACCGGAGACCTGCGCCAGCCCCGTGAGGCCCGGCCGGACGTCGTGTCGCCGTCGGTGACGCTCCGAGTAGCGCGACAGGTAGCGCGGGAGCAGTGGTCTCGGCCCGACGAGACTCATCTCGCCGCGTAGCACGTTCAGGATCTCCGGAATCTCATCCAATGACGTGGAGCGCAGGCGTCGGCCGAAGGGCGTGATGCGCATGGCATCCGGCAACGGAGATCCGTCGGCCGCGACGGCCACCGTCATCGAGCGAAATTTCACGAGCTCGAACGGCTGGCCGCGTAGACCCGGCCGCTCCTGGCGGAAGAAGACGGGCGCGCCGATCCGCAACCGTACGGCCGCGGCGACGATCGCGAGCAACGGAACCCAGATCGGTGCCGCGATGATGACGACGCTCAGATCGATGAGCCGCTTCCCCGGATAACCAACGAACACCGATGTCCTTGCCCCATTCGAGATTCGTGACCCGCACGCGCGGCGCGCTGATGGTCGGACGGCCTACCCCGCGCGTCAAGGCCGCGACGGGATGATCCAGCTCCTCCAGTCGCTGTCGGACGGGTCGACGCGCCTCGTCAACGCGCCCGTCCCCGCCGCGAGCGGTGCGGCGCTCGTCGTCGAGAGCCGTTGCTCCGTCGTTTCGGCCGGTACCGAGCGCATGCTCGTGGACTTCGGGCGCGCCAACATGCTCGAGAAGGCGCGCCGGCAGCCCGACAAGGTGCGGCAGGTTCTCGACAAGGTCCGGACGGACGGCCTCACTCCCACGCTCGAGGCCGTACGCGCGAAGCTGGACTCGCCCATTCCGCTCGGCTACTGCAATGCCGGCATCGTGGCCGAGACGGGGCCGCGCGTCGAGCGATTCGCGCCGGGCGACCGCGTGGTCACCAACGGGCCGCACGCCGAGTACGTCCGCGTCGCGCAGACTCTGGCGGCGCGAATTCCCGACGGAGTCACCTTCGAGGCGGCTGCGTTCACGCCGCTGGCCGCCATCGGGCTGCAAGGGCTTCGGCTCGCGAAGCCGACCCTCGGAGAGACTGTCGTCGTCTACGGGCTCGGACTCATCGGACTGCTCACCGTGCAACTGGCGCGCGCGGCGGGCTGCACGGTCATCGGGATCGACCGTGCCGCGGACCGCGTCGCCCGGGCCGAGGCAATGGGCGCCTCGGGCGTCGGCGCGAGAGACGGCGCGGATGTCGCCCGCGCGGCAGTAGACGCGATGGGAGGCGACGGGGCGGACATCGTGCTACTGACTCTCGCCACGGATTCCGACGAGCCCATCCGCGCCGCGGCCGCGATGGCGCGCAAGCGTGGGCGCATCGTGCTGATCGGCGTCGCCGGCCTCGCGTTGCGGCGCGACGACTTCTACCGCAAGGAGCTCTCGTTCCAGGTGTCGTGCAGCTATGGGCCGGGCCGCCACGACCCGGTGCATGAAGAGCAGGGAATCGATTACCCGGCACCCTTCGTACGCTGGACCGAAGGCCGGAATTTTTCTGCCGTCCTGGGTCTCATGGCGGATGGCCGGCTCGATCCGTTGCCGCTCATCACGCACCGCTTCGCGATCGAGCAGGCAGCACGCGCCTATGACGTAGTGTCGGGTGACGCGCCGAGCCTCGGAATCGTCCTCGAGTACGCGCCGAAAGTGGTGGGAGGCGCAGCGACTGGCCGCACTGTCCAGCTCGCAGCGGCGGCAAGCCGGGCAGATCGATCCCCGGCGCCACCCGGCGCTGCACAGCGGAGCGCCGTCGTCGGCTGGATCGGCGCCGGCAACTTTGCCTCGCGCGTGCTGATCCCGGCTTTCGCGAAAGCGGGCGCCCGGCTCGAGACACTGGCGTCATCTGGCGGAGTCTCGGCGGCGGTCGTCGGCGGCGCGAGCGGCTTTCGCCGGGCGACGACGGAGGCAGCGTCGATGCTCAGCGACTCCGCGATAGACACCGTCGTCGTGACGACGCGACACGATTCGCACGCGGAGTGGACGGTGAAGGCGCTCACCGCGGGCAAGCACGTGTTCGTCGAGAAGCCGCTTGCCCTGAACGAAGCTGAACTGGAGCGGATTTCGGCGGCGCGCGAAGGGGCAGGGAGTCTTCTGTGCGTGGGTTTCAATCGTCGGTACGCACCCATGGTGCGGTCCGCGGTCGCGGCGCTCTCGAGCCGGAGTGGCCCGCTGGTCGCGACCATAACCGTGAACGCGGGCCCGATACCGCGGGAGCACTGGACCCAGGATCGCCAGGCGGGAGGCGGGCGGATTGTCGGCGAGGCGTGCCACTTCATCGACCTGGCACGGTACCTGGCTGGCTCGCCGATCGTCTCCCTCTCCGTGCGGACGGCGCGCGCGGGCGCGGCGCCGGTAGACGACATCGCGTCGATCGAGTTGGGCTTCGATGACGGGTCCTTCGCGACGATCCAGTATCTCGCGAACGGCCACCGTTCCTTTCCGAAGGAGCGCATCGAGCTGTTCTTCGACGGCAAGACACTTCGTATCGACAACTATCGGAAGCTCACGGCGTGGGGCGTTCCGGGAATCGGGACGCGTTGGCCGCGAGGGCAGGACAAGGGACACGCCGCGCTCGCCGCGGCCTTCGTATCGGCGGTCCGTCTCGGCGGGCCGCCGCCCATACCGGAGACGGAATTGATGGAAGTGAGCGAGTGGGCCATTCGCGCCGGAGCGCTGGCGGCGGTCGGCGGCGGATCCGCATGAAGGTGCTGCACGTGGTAGGTGCCCGGCCAAACTTCATGAAACTCGCCCCGTGCGCGCGCGCGCTGGCGGCGGCCGATCATGTCGCCCAGCGCATCGTACACACCGGCCAACACTACGACGAGGCGATGTCCGAGTCGTTCTTTCGCGACCTCGAGATTCCGGAGCCCGATCTCAATCTGGAGGTGGGGTCAGCGTCGCACGCGGTACAGACCGCGCGGATCATGGAGCGCTTCGAGCCAGTCGTCACGAGCGAGCAGCCTGATTGGGTCGTCGTGTACGGCGACGTGAACTCGACGGTCGCCGCCGCGCTCGTGTGCTCCAAGCTCGGCATCCGGCTCTGCCATGTGGAGGCGGGGTTGCGCAGCGGCGACCGGAGCATGCCGGAGGAGATCAATCGCCTCGTGACCGACCGGCTGGCGGATCTCCTTCTCACGCCGTCCCCTGACGGCGATGAGAACTTGCTCCGCGAAGGCGTGGACGCCGGCAGGATACGCTTCGTCGGCAACGTGATGGTAGACACCCTGATCCACGCGTTGCCGTCGGCCCGGGCCACGGGTTTTCGCGCGAGCATGGGACTCGAGGACGACGGCTACGCGCTCGTTACGCTGCACCGCCCGTCAAATGTCGATGTGGCCGAGCGCCTGGGGCGAATCTGCGCCGCCCTTGGCGCGATTGCGCGCGACATGCCCGTGGTGTTCCCCATGCACCCGCGCACCCGCGGTAGGCTCACCGACGCCGATCGAGCCGCACTCGGCTCCGTGCGTGTCCTCGAGCCCACGCCCTATCACGCCACGCTCGATCTCACCGCTGGCGCCCGCGTCGTGATAACGGACTCAGGGGGGATCCAGGAAGAGACGACCGCGCTCGGCGTTCCGTGTCTCACGCTCCGCGACAATACGGAGCGCCCGGTCACGATTACGGAGGGCACGAACCGCCTCGTGCTCGACATCGGGTCGCTGCGAGATCTCGCGCTCGCGAGCCGCCGTGGCAACGCGCTGCGCCGCCCGGCCGGATGGGACGGTCACGCTGGCGAGCGTGTCGCCGCCGCACTGACGGGGAGCTAGTCCGAGGGGGATGGACGGCAGAGGCGCCGCCACCCTATGAGCGACGGCGCCTCCTGAAGTGGTCGCGCAGGGACTCGAACCCCGGACCTCTGGTATGTGAGACCAGCGCTCTAACCGGCTGAGCTACGCGACCGACATGCGAGTGGTGGGCCCTGCAGGGCTCGAACCTGCGACCGTCGGATTATGAGTCCGCTGCTCTAACCGGCTGAGCTAAGGGCCCTCGGCGACCGAAAAAGCTAGAGGTCGGCCGACGTGAAATCAAGCGCGCGGGGTCGTCCCGGCGCCTGGTGACGCTCCGTACGAGTCATACGCGGCCAACACTTCGTCGCCCGTGACGGTCGCGGCGCCCGGCTTGCCGACCTCGACGCCCGCGGCGAAATTCGCGACCACGGACGCTTCGCGTGCCGATGCACCGGCCGCCAACATTGCCGCGAGGTAGGCCGTCACCGTGTCACCGGCGCC
Source organism: Gemmatimonadaceae bacterium (assembly GCA_037720885.1). Classification (GTDB taxonomy): domain Bacteria; phylum Gemmatimonadota; class Gemmatimonadetes; order Gemmatimonadales; family Gemmatimonadaceae; genus JACMME01. The sequence continues at coordinate 48,411 of JBBJNN010000021.1, forward strand.
GACCACATCGTAGACCCCGCGCGCCGTGGTCGGCACGCGGTGGACGAGCCCGTCGCGCGCGACCAGCACCATGCCGAGCTCGCCGAGCGTGAGCAGTACGTGCTCGACGCCGAGCCGGCGCACCACCTCGGGGAGCATATCGGAACGCGAGACATCCACGGCCGCGCCGAGTGCGGCTTCGAGCTCGCGACGGTTCGGCTTGAACACCGTCGCCCCGCCGTAGCAGAAGAAGTTGCGGTACTTCGGATCGACCACGATCGGAATGCCGCGCGCGCGGGCGATCCCGATGACGCGCTCGATGACGGGCGGGGTGAGCAGGCCCTTGTTGTAATCTTCGATGATCAGGGCGTCCGCGACGGCGAGCGCTCGATCTGCCAGGGCGAGCGCGCGTTCGGTGTCGGCCGGGCCCACGTCGCCGTCGTCTTCTTCGTCGTAGCGAACGACCTGCTGCATCCGCGCCTGAATGCGGGTCTTCGTCGTGGTCGGGCGCGAGGTCGGGATGAGCGATCCGGCGCCGGCACCAATGCCGGCGAGCAATCGCCGCAGCTCCGTGCCTGCCGGGTCGTCGCCCACGAGGGCGACAAGCTCGGGAATCGCGCCCAGTGCGGCGACGTTCTGCGCGACGTTCGCGGCACCGCCCAGCGCCAGCACGCGCTCGCGGACTCGCACCACCGGCACTGGCGCTTCAGGCGAGATGCGCTCGACGTCTCCCTTGAGGTAGACGTCGAGCATCGCATCGCCGACGATGGCGATCCGACGTCCCGCGGCCGAGCGTAGCAGACTTGCGAGACGCTCGCGCGCGAGTGAGTTTGGCATGGGCGCGACTAAGGTAGGGCGACCTCGCACACGGGTCAACGCGCCGACCGGCACAGCCTTTGCGCGTCCCCGGCGCGTCATCCAGCGCCCATCATTCCCCGAGCCCGCCTCGATTGCCACCGTTCCTCCAGCGGGTCAACAACGCGGCGAAAGGCAAGGTGTTGGCGCTCCAGGAGTATTTCACGCTCGCCTGGAACGCGCTTCGCTTCGTCTTTGCCCGTCCATTTTACGGGGGCGACCTCGTGCAGCAGATGGACGTGATCGGCGTCCAGTCGCTCGGGATCGTGCTGCTCACGGGGTTCTTCACGGGTATGGTGCTGGCGCTGCAATCATCGGTTCAGCTCAAGACATTCGGCGCGACGATCTACATCGGTCGCCTGGTGGCGGGATCGATGATCCGGGAGCTGGGGCCCGTGCTGGCGGGACTGATGGTCGCTGGACGCGTCGGCTCGGGGATCGCCGCGCAGCTTGGCTCCATGAAGGTGACCGAGCAGATCGACGCGCTGAATACGCTGGGAACGGATCCGATCAAGAAGCTCGTGACGCCGCGTGTGCTCGCGGCGCTCATCATGATGCCAGTCCTCACGGTGATCAACGACTTCGTCGGCATCCTGGGCGGCAACGTCATCGCCAACATCTACCTGGGGCTGCCGACGTCGCTCTACTGGCGGACGGTATGGGAACAGATCGCCACGGGTGGCTTCACGTTCCGGTACATCCCGAACGACTTCATCCAGGGACTCAGCAAGCCGTTCGTGTTCGGCGGCATCATATCCATCACCGGCTGCTATTTCGGGCTCGGCACGACGGGCGGCACCGAGGGCGTCGGGTTGGCCACGACACGAACGGTCGTTACGGCCAGCATTCTGATCCTCGTGGTCGACTACTTCATGACGCAGATCCTTCTCACGCTGTTCGCGCAATGACCGTAGACGATGGCTCGGGAGCGTGACGGGCACGGGTGATCGCGGCGGCGACGGCAGCCCGACGCCACCTCCCGGCGGGCCGCGAGGCGCGCCAAAGCGACGCGCGGACGACCGTCGCAAGAGCGAGCAGCTCCGCTCCGTCCGCGCCGCTATCCGGCAGGAGCTGGCCTCCGACGCCGGTACGGACCTCGAGGAGCGCGGGCAGGAAGGCGATTCTGGCGAGCAACTGCCAGTCATCGAGCTCTCGAACATCGACCTCGCCTTCGATGCTCCGGTGCTCGAGGACGTGTCATTCGCCGCGCACGAGGGAGAGACGATTGTCGTCGTCGGCGAATCGGGAACGGGAAAGTCCACGATCCTCAAGCTGATCCTCCGGCTCCTCGTGCCGGACGACGGTCGCGTCTGCATCGATGGCGACGACATCGCGCACCTGAGCTTCGAGGAAGCGCTTCAGGTGCGGCAGAAGATGGGGATGGTCTTCCAGGGTGCCGCGCTCTTCGACTCGATGACCGTGTACGAGAACATCGCGTACCCGCTCCGCGAGCACACCGACCTCGAGGAAGAGGAGATCGAGGAGCGAGTCCGCGAGAAGCTGACCTTCGTGGATCTGGAGCCGGACAAGGTCATGCAGAAGTTCCCGGCCGAGCTGTCCGGCGGGATGAAGAAGCGGGTGGGTATCGCGCGGGGGCTCGCGAACAACCCCGAGATCATGCTCTACGACGAGCCGACCTCCGGGTTGGATCCGCTGACGACGGGAACGATCACGCGTCTCATCATGAAGCTTCAACGCGAGCTTGGCGTGACCAGCGTCGTCGTGTCGCACGACATCCGATCCTCGTTTCGGATGGCCACGCGCGTCGCCCTCCTCGCCGACCGGCACATCAAGTTCTTCGGCACGCCCGAAGAGATGACCGGCAGCGACAACGAGTACATCCGGGATTTCCTCGGCGGCTACTAGCCGCCGTCAACCCAGTCTGGCCGCTCCGCGCGGCCCGCTCGCGGAGGTCGGCATATGAAACGTGCGACGTTCATCACGTGGGAGCAGCTCAAGGTCGGCGCCCTCATCCTCGCCGCGATCGGCGTCCTCACGGTCGCCGTCTTCCAGCTCGGCGAGGCGGCCAACCTCTTCGAGAAGCGGTACGAGCTCACCACCTTCCTGCCGAATGCCGGCGGGCTGCGCGAGGGCGGCTCGGTCACTGTCGCCGGCCAGCTCGCGGGCATCATCAAGAAGATTGATTTCCTGCCGCCGGATGGCGACACCACGGCGAACCTCATCGTCACGCTCGAGATCAACCAGAGTCTCCGCGAGCAGGTACGCGGCGACTCACGCGCCAAGGTCCGTACGATGGGCCTGCTGGGCGACAAGACGCTCGACATCTCTGTCGGCACGCCGCGGTTCGATGTGCTCGCCCCACGCGACACGATCCCGACAAGCGCCTCGCTCGACTACGAGGCGGTCATCAGCCAGGCCTCGGGCGCCGTCGGCGACATGGTGGGGCTCACGCACGACCTCCGGCAGATCACCGGCGGGATCGTTCGTGGTGAAGGGACGATGGGCCAGCTCCTGACGAACAAGTCGCTGTACGACCGGCTGGGCTCGACCCTCGTGCAGACGAATGCGTTGCTCACACGCCTGGAGCGGCCGAACGGCACCTTCGGCCGGCTGATAGACGACCCCACGCTGTATACGCGCCTCACGTCGCTCACGAGCTCGCTCGACTCGCTACTACGGCAGGTGAACTCGCGCGAGGGCACGGTGGGCCGCCTGCTCACGGACGACTCGCTCTATGTTCGCATCATCGGGCTCACGAGCAACGCGGACTCGCTTCTCCGTCGAGTCTCCACCGGTAATGGCTTCGCCGCGAAGATGCTCAATGACCAGGAGCTGTACGACCGGTTGAACAAGATCGTGACCGACCTCGGCACGATCCTCGAGGACGTCCGGCGCAACCCGCAGAAGTACATGAAGGGCATGATCAAGGTGTTCTGACGGGCTCGGCACTCTTCGGGAATAGGAACTCGGCATTCGGCGCGGCGGGGGAGTCAGGGAGTCAGACATGGCACGCGGAGCGTTACCCCACAGCCGACTCCCGAGCGCCGCGCGCCGCGCGCCGCTGCTCGTCCTCGCGCTCGCCCTGATCGGGATCTCGTTCGCGGCGCCACTCGTCCGTCTGTCGTCCGCGCACCCGCTCGCGATCGCCACGTGGCGGCTGGGGTTTTCGCTGGTTGTCATCGTCGCGCTACTCGTTCCGGAACGCGGATGGCGGCAGTGGGCGCGACTCGACCGGCGGGGCGTCGCGGTCGCGCTCGGGGCCGGCGCGATGCTCGCGCTGCACTTCTGGAGCTGGAACACCTCGCTCGGCCTCACGACGGTTGCGGCGTCGGTTCTCCTGGTAAATCTTCAGCCCGTCATCATTGCCGGACTCTCCGTCGCCTGGCTGCGAGAGCGGCCGAGCAGGCGGCAATGGATGGGAATCGGCGTGGCAATGGTGGGTGCGCTCGTCGTCGCGTTCCCCGATTTCCGGAACGCCACCATTCGCGCGGACTCACGCGCTCTGCTCGGCGACGTGCTGGCACTCGCCGGCGCGGTGACGGCGGCCGTCTACTATCTGGCGGGACGCAAGCTGCGCCAGACCCTCGATCTCTGGCCATACGTCGCGCTCGTCTATGGCGCGTGCTTTGTGACCCTGCTCATCATCGGGGCCACACTGGCGCTTCCGCTCTGGCCGCAGCCCCCGCGCGAGCTTGCGATCTTCGCGGCGCTCGCGATCGGTCCGATGATGCTGGGCCATACAGGGATGAACTGGGCCCTCAAGTATCTGCCGGCCTACGTCGTGAATCTCACGACACTCGGCGAGCCGGTCGGTGCGACACTACTCGCGGCGATGCTTCCCGGCATTCGCGAGGTGCCATCGGCGCTCACACTCGCCGGTGGCCTGATCGTCCTCACTGGAATACTCGTCGCGCTGCCGCGGCGAGCAGGCTGAGCGGGGCGCGTCGGTGCCGACCGAGCTGAATCTCGACGTCGTCGTGACGCGAGGCGGCATCGTGGAATCCCGCCACCGGGTGCACGCCGCGGTCGTCGACGCACGGGGAGCGCTAATCGCGCGCGCGGGCGACCCGGAGCTCGTCACGTTCGCGCGCTCGTGTGCCAAGCCGTTTCAGGTGATGCCGGCGCTCGCATTCGGCACGTTCGAGGCGCTCGGCTGGGACGTGGACGAGCTGGCGCTCGCCTGCGCGTCCCATGGCGGCGAACCGGAGCACGTCGCGCTCGCGAGCTCGATGCTGCGCTCGGCCCGCATGAGCGAGAGCGACCTCGCCTGCGGTGTCCACGAGCCTCTTTCCCGGCGCGGCGCCCAATTAGCCGGGGAGGCAGCCACGCCTGTCACCCGCGTGCACAACAACTGCTCCGGGAAGCACGCCGCGATGCTTGCCCACGCGCGAACGCGCGGTTGGCCGATCGAGGGGTACGAGCGCGCCGGCCACCCGCTCCAGATCGCGGTGGAGCACGAGCTCGCCACGTGGTGCGACATGCGCGCGGGAAGCATGGCCCACGGGACGGACGGCTGTCGCGCCGTCACGTTCGCCCTTCCCCTACGCGCCATGGCTCTGGCGTTCGCCCGCCTTGGCTCGGCCGCGGAGCGCGGCGAGGAAGTGCCCGCACGCATCGTTCGCGCGATGACGACGCGGCCCCTGCTCGTTGGAGGAACGGACCGCTTCGACACGGTGCTCATGGAGGAGACGCGCGGTCGCGTTCTGGCGAAGGTAGGTGCCGAAGGCGTTCACGCGCTCGCCATTCTGAACCTCGGGATTGGTGTGGTCCTCAAGGCCGAGGACGGTGCCATTCGCGCGCAGCACCCCGCAGCCCTTCGCGCACTGCAGCTCCTCGGCGCGCTTCCCGACGAGCTGCCGCCGCGGCTGGCGCCGTTTCTGCGAGCACCGGTCACCGACACGCGTGGCGAGGCCGTCGGAGAAACGCGGTCCGCCGATTGAATCGTGCGGCGTTTTGCGTCGCTGCGCCGTGCCAGGATGCGGACGATGCACCCACCGCGGACTAGGTTGAGCACGCTCGATCCGGCGACGGCTCAGCTCGTGCACCTGGCCGCTTCCATCGCCGCCGGCTCGGAGGGCGAGCTGCGGGCAGCCGTCGCGAGCGCTGTGGCTAGCAGCCTCGATCCTGTGTGGGTCGAGGAAGTGATTCTACAGTCGTATCTCTTTGCGGGTTTTCCTCGCGCACTCAACGCAGCGCGCGAGTGGCGAAAGGCTTCGCGCCGCGAAGGGCCGAGTGATGATCCGGGGGAAGACTACGGGGAGGCGGAGAGTTGGGCCCGTCGCGGTGAAGCAACCTGCGCGCTCGTGTACGGCGACTCCTACGAGCGGTTACGCGCGAACATTCGGAATCTCCATCCGGCGCTCGATGCTTGGATGATCGTGGAAGGGTACGGCAAGGTATTGTCGCGTTCTGGCCTGGATCTCGCGCGCCGCGAGCTGTGCATCGTTGCCGCTTGCGCGGCGCTGAGGCAGGATCGGCAGCTACATTCGCACCTGCATGGCGCACTCAACGCGGGCTGTGATCCGAGCGACGTCGAGGGCGTGCTGGACGTCATCGAGGCGCTCGTTCCCGACGAGGATATGCGGCGGTTCCGCCAGCTCTTCGCTCGCGTGCGCCGGACGTAAAGGGGGAGGACGGAGACCATGTTCGTAGACACCGTCATGATAAGGATCGAGGCCGGCACCGGCGGGTCGGGCTGTATGTCGTTCCGGCGCGAGCATCGCGTTCCAATGGGTGGCCCCGATGGCGGCGATGGCGGACGCGGCGGCGATGTGATCGTGCGCGGCGATGCGAACCTCGCGACCCTACTCGATTACACCTATCGCGACCGTTGGGAGGCTGAACGGGGCGAGCATGGGATGGGATCGAACAAGACGGGCCGGTCGGGCAAGGATGTGTTTCTGCCGGTGCCGCCGGGCACCGTCCTCCGCGACGCGGACACCAACGAGCTCGTAGGCGAGATTCTCGCGGAGGCCGACGAGATCGTGGTCGCCCGGGGCGGGCGGGGCGGGAAGGGGAACACGTTCTTCGCCACTGCAACGCACCAGGCGCCCCGAGAGTGGCAGCCAGGCGAGGAGGGCCAGTCGCGCACGCTGCGTCTCGAGCTCAAGCTCATCGCCGACATCGGGCTCGTGGGCCAACCGAACGCCGGCAAGTCCACGTTGTTGTCCGTGATCTCCGCGGCGCGGCCGAAGATCGCCGATTACCCGTTCACGACGCTCAGCCCCAATCTCGGCGTGGTTCAGCTCAGCGATCATCGCACCTTCGTCGTCGCCGACATCCCCGGCATCATCGAGGGCGCTCACGAGGGGAAGGGGCTCGGATTGCAGTTTCTCCGACACATCGAGCGGACGCGGATCCTCGCCTTTCTCGTGCCGGTGGACGCGATGGACTGGCAGGCCGAGTACGAGGGCCTCCGGGCCGAGATCGCGAGCTACTCCGCGGAGCTGGCGGAGAAGCCGCATTGCGTCGTCTTCTCGAAGATGGATCTGCTCGGCGAAGACGACGCGCCGCCGATCTCTGCGCCGGATGCGTTTGGCGTCTTCGCGATCAGCGCTGCCGCACGCGGCGGGTTGGATGTCTTGCTCGATGGCCTCTGGCGCCGGTTGCTGGCGCTCCGCAAGAGCTGGGAGGTGCCGGCCGGCGACGCCGCGCTCCCATAGCGTGAGCGACGCGCGCGACGCGCTCGCCCTCTCGCTGTTGCCGGGCATCGGACCCGTCCGCTGCCGCGAGCTGCTGACAGCGCATGGTACGCCTACGCGCGCCTGGCTGGCCGTCGCGAGCGGAACGGCGGCGAGCCGCGCCCTGCGCGACGCTGAGGCGGCGCTCGCGCGTGCGAAGCACATTGGCGCCCGGGTGCTCGCGGCGGACAGTGTGGACTACCCAGCGCCCCTTCACGAGCTGCCAGATCCACCGGCTGCTCTCTTCGCCCTCGGTGACGCGACCTTGCTCTCGAGGCCGTCGGTCGCGATCGTCGGAACACGCTCGGCTTCGGCGTATGGTGAGCGGATCGCCGAACTGCTTGGCGCCGCGCTCGCCCGGGCGGGAGCCACCGTAGTGAGCGGCATGGCGCGCGGCGTGGACGCGGCAGCCCACCGTGGCGCGCTGGCGGCGGGTGGTGCGACGGCCGCGGTC
>JBBJNN010000128.1:0-13076 GCA_037720885.1 Gemmatimonadaceae bacterium
TCGGTCGCGCCCTCAACGTCACCATGCTGCTGGAGGGTACGGTACAGCGTGTCGGCAACCGGTTGCGCGTCACCGTGCGGCTCGTGAACGTCAGGAACGATTCGACGGTCTGGGCAGATCGCATCGAGGGCTCGTCCGGCGACATCTTCGCGATGCAGGACACGCTGACGCGTACGGTCGTCTCGGCACTCGCCACACGCGCGGGACCGCCCACTCGGTAGTACGGCCCCCACTTCGTTCGATATTAACGACTCCCAAGCCCTGCCGATCAGGAGGAAGCGATGACGACGCCCACGACCACCCGCCGCGATTTTCTCGACCGCCTCACGGTCGGCGCCGCCGTGCTCGGCGGCCTGCCCCTCGCGCTCGGCGCCACCGCGCGCGCGCTCGACGCCGCGTCGCCAGCGACCCCGGCACCCGAGTGGGACACGAGCTGGGTGAAGCGGGTGACCGGGAAGCACAAAGCCGTGTTCGACGTGCCGGAGGTGGAGAGCGGCTACGGCGTGTGGCGCGCCTCCATCTGGGTGAAGCAATACGGGGACGTGTTCGGCACCCCGGCGCGCGACATGTCCCCGGTCGTCGTGCTCCGGCACAACGGGATCGCGCTCGCGATGCAGCAGGCGTTCTGGGACAAGTACGGGATCGGCAAGCTGAAGGATGTGAAGCACCCGGTCACGCTCGAGCCGACCGACCGGAACCCCGCGCTCCTCTCCTCGGCGCGAAAGGAGCAGCCCGAACAGTTCGACGCGATGGCGCTCGACAAGTACCTCGCGCGCGGCGGCATCGCGCTCGCCTGCAACCTCGCCTTACAGGACTGCGTGGAGCTCATCCAGAAGCAGGAAGGCGTGAGCCCGGAGGAGGCGCGGAAGCGCGCGATCGCGATGCTGGTGCCAGGCGTCATCCTCCAGCCCTCGGGCGTGTTTGCCGCGCTCCTCGCGCAGGAGGCGGGCTGCTCGTACCTGCGCGCGAGCTGAGGGGACGCGGAGCGCAGGGAGCGGGACGTACAGGAACGCGTCTCACCATTCTCTGACGCCGCGCGCATGGACGACGGTGCCCCACGTGGGCACCGTTCGCGCATGACGACCCGACGACGCGCTCTCCGCCTCAGCTTCCCCGCCCTGGCGATGCTCCTCGCCGCGGCGCCCTGCACCGCGCCGCTCCCCGCGCAACGGGCCGACACAGCCGCGACGAAGGCCGCGCTCCTCGCCGCCGACAGCGCGCTCGCCGAGGTGGTACGTGCGAAGGGGGCGGGCGCATTTCTCGATGCCGCGGACCCGGGTGCGGCCGTGCTCTTTCCCGGGCAGCCCATCCTGCGCGCCGATTCCGCGCGCACCCCGTTCGTCGCGCGCTACGGCGGGGCGTCGGTGTACGCGTGGCGCGCCGCGCACGCGGTGGCTGGTGCCGATGGCCGATTCGGCTGCACGGTGGGATTCTCGCGCTTCAGGAATGCCGCCGACACCCTGCGTGCCGAACATGGGGGCACGTACCTCACGTGCTGGCGGCGCGGCGCAGATCGGCGCTGGTACATCGCGGGCCATCAGCGCAATGACAGCCCGCCCGATGGTCCTCGCGGCACCGCCGAGCCCGTGTTGGCCAACGCGCCGCACTCGGCTACTGAAGCGCGAGGCGGCGAGGTGCGGCCGGCGACGCAGAAGTCGGAGGCGGCGTTCGCCGCGATGGCCGCGCTGCCCGAGGGGCCGGGCCCCGCGTTCGCGAAGTTCATCGCGCCCGACGGAATGCTCTTCTCCGGCGCGGACGGGCCACGCGGGCCGGACGGTGTGCGCACCGCGTTCAAAGATTATCCCGCGGACCGCGTGATCCGCTGGGGGCCGATGCGCGAGTTCGGCGGTGGGAGCGGCGGGCTGGCGTTTACCGTGGGGCACTCGACGAACGGCCCGCGCGCGGGAAAGACGGGCCCAACGCGGAACGGAAAGTTCATGACCGTCTGGCGCCAGAACCCGGACCGGACCTGGTCCTACATCTTCGACCTGGGTTCCCCGCGTCCGTGACGCGCAGCGGCGCCGCCAGCGGCGGAGCTCATTCGATGATCGCCGACGTATCGCCGGGCAGCATCAGCTCGCGGTGGATGCGCCACGGCGCGATCCCGTTCGTCATCACGCGCGCGTGGAACGCTCGCGCGTCGAAGCGCGCGCCGAGTCGAGCGGCATAGTCGCGGCGCAGCTCGAGCGCGGCGAGCTTGCCGAGAAAGTAGACCCCGTAGGTCGGATCATAGGTGCCACGCTCCGCCTCGGCGCGCGCCGTGGGAGCGGGCAGATACGCATTCTGCTGGAAGAAGTCCGCGGTCTGATCCACCGTCCACGCGCGCGTGTGCAGCTTGATTCCCGCGATCAGCCGACAGATGCGCGTGAGCGCCTGGCTGAGCTGCGCCATGCGGTACTCGGGCTGGTCGGCGTGAAAGCCCTCATCCACCACGAGCTGCTCGGCGTAGTGCGCCCAGCCGTCCTGCCCCGATGACGGCTGCGGGAAGGGGTTGAGGCCGATCCAGATGCGCCGCACCTTGCCGGGCGTGCGCCGCATGTGCAGCGCGTGTACCCAGTGGCCAGGGTATACCTCGTGCGCCGTGACGATGGCGAGCGCCGCGCGGTTGAAGTGCTCGAGCCAACCGGCCTGCCGATCGGCGGGCCAGTCGGCGTGCGCGTCGGTGATGTAGTAGTAGCTGCGCACCGGCTTCGCCTCGAGCGGTGGCGACGAGTGCATGGACGCGAGGCCGATGTCGAACGGCGGCGCGGCCTCGACCGTCACCCGCTCGCTCGGCGGCAGCTCGACGAGCCGCCGCTCGGTGCCGAAGGCGATCAGCTCATCCACTGCGGCGCGCGCCGCGGCAACGAGCTCGCCCCGCGCCGGGTGGTCGCGCTGCACGTCGCGCCAGACGGCCATGGCGTCGCGCCCCGGATCGCGCCGGGCGGCGGCCGCGCGGAAGTCCGCCTGCGCGCGCGCCAGCTCACGGTCGCCGATGGCGAGCATGCGGTCGAGCGGGATGGCGATCATCTCCTCGGCCTCGTAGCGTGCGGCGAGACTCACGGCGCCTACGGCGAAGTCGCCGTGCGCACGCGGGAGCACCCGACGCTCGAGGTAGGCGACGTAGGCAGTAATCGCACGCTCCGCCGTGTCTGCCGCCGCCCGGTGTTCTGCCCACACCCCCGAATCCGCGACGGCGGCGAAGGCGCGCGGGATGTCGTCATCCAGCATCCCGGGGACGCCGCGCAGCATGCTCATGCCGCGCTCCACGAACACGCGCGGCGGATCCTCGATGTTCGCTCGCGCGGACGCGAGGAGCGCGGGCACCTCCCGTAGCTTCGCGGTCGTGCGCGCGAGCCGCAGCTCCGGCGCGTCCGATTCCATGGTCATCAGGTTGTGCACGCCATCGGCGATGGCGGCGGCGTAGATCATCGGGTTCCGCGTCCAGGTGCGCACGATGCCGAGGTCGAGCAGCCAGGCGTCGACGAGGCCGGCGAGGATGCGGCGGTCCGCGCGCTCGTCGGGGGTGAGGGTGCTCGTGTCCGCCGCGGCCAGCCACACGCGATCCCGCTCGAGTTGGACGATCTCCTCGGCCACCGCGGCGGCGCTGAAATCTTCCAGGCGGTCGTCGTGCGCGTGGAGGCCATTGCCGGCGGCGATGGACGGGTGGCGCACCGCGAACCGGTCGAGATAGCCATCCACGAACTTCGCGAACTCCGCCGAGGCCGGGGAAAGCGGCGTGGCGGCCGGCGCGGAGCCGGTGTCGGCCGCGCTCCTCGCGCGGTCGCGGGAGGATGCATCGCAGGCGGCGAGCAAGAGCAGCGAGGTGACGATGGCGTAGCGCACGGTGGGTACCATGTACGTTGTGCTCACGGTCGGAGTCCGGCAGGATTCACGCGCTCGATCGAGCCGCGCTCAGCACGTCGCCCAGGCGGTTGACGGCGACGACCGTGACGAAGATGAAGAGTCCAGGGAAAATCGCGACCCACGGCTCGGTGCCCATCACCGTCTGCGCCTGGTAGAGCATGTTGCCCCAGCTGGCCGTGGGCGGCTGCACGCCCACGCCGAAAAAGCTGAGCGCGCTCTCGAGCAGGATCGCCCGGCCAATCGCGAGCGTCGTGGCGACCGCGGCGGCCGGCGCGGCGTTCGGGAGCAGGTGCGCGAGGACGACCCGCGCATGGCCCGCGCCGGCCGCACGCGCACCCTCCACGAATGCCCGCTTCCCGAGCGACAGGAACTCGGCGCGGACCACGCGGGCCGTCTCCATCCACCCGGCGAGCCCCACGAGGAGCACGAGGCCGGCGACGCCGGGATCGGCGATCGCGGCGGCGATCATGAGGAGCGGGAGACGCGGGACCGAGAGCATGGCGTCCGTGATCCGCATGAGGATGTCGTCCACCCAGCCGCCCGCGTACCCGGCGACCGCGCCCACCGCCACCCCCACCGCTCCGGAGACGGCGGCGGAGAGCAGGCCAACGGCGAGCGAGATCCGCGCGCCGAACAGAATGCGCGACAGGAGATCGCGTCCGAGGTCATCCGTGCCGAACGGGTGCGCGAGCGAGGGCGGCGCGTGGCGGCCGGCGAGGTCGATGGCCTCGGGCGACGCCGGTGCGAGGAGGGGCGCGAGCGCCGCCGCGATGATGAGCGCAGCGAGCACGGCGGCGGGTACGAGCGCGCCGCGACGCCCGCGCGCGGTGCGCCCGCCGGCCGCGGCCTCAGCCGGCCACGCGGGGATCGAGCGCGCGGTAGAGGACATCGGCGAGGAAGTTGAGCAGCACGATGGCGGCGGCGGAGAGCATGAGGAACGCCATGAGCACGGTATAGTCGCGGCGCGCGATCGCCTCCGTGAACAGGCTCCCCACGCCCGGCCACGCGAACACGCTCTCCGTGACGACCGCGCCCGACACCATGATCCCGATGTCGAGCAGCACGACGGTGACGAAGGGGAGAAGCGCGTTGCGGAGCGCGTGGCGCCAGACGATGAGCCGGCCCGGGACACCCCGCGCGCGCACCGCGGTCACGAAACGCTCGCCGAGCGCGCGGAGCATCGAGGCGCGCAGGTAGCGCGACCAGGCCGCGGCGTGCACCGCGGCGAGCACAATCGCCGGCAGCACGAGGTGCGCGAGCCGGTCCGCGGCGCCTCCGTCGCCAATGGAAGAGCGCCCCGCCGAGGGGAGCCACCCGAGCGACACGGAGAACACGAGCTGGAGCAGGAGACCGAACCAGAACACCGGGAGCGAGATCCCCGCGAGCGAGAGCGCCGTCACCGCGCGGTCCCCCGCGCCGCGGCGCACCGCGCCGAGCGCGCCGGCCGGGAGTGCCGCCAGGAGGGCGATTGCGAGCGAGCCGCCGATCAACTCCAGGGTGGCCGGCGCCCGCTCGGCGATCCGCTCGAGGACGGGGCGGCCGTCGGCGTACGAGTAGCCCCAGTCCCCCGTGGCGAATCCCGCGAGCCACGCGAGATACTGCTCGGGGAGCGGGCGGTCGAGCCCAAGCGAGCGGCGCAAGCGCTCGATGTCCTCCGGCCGCACGTTCGGGTTGCTCAGGTACATGGAGAGCGGCCCGCCGGGCGCCGCGTGGATGAGCGCGAAGACGAGCACGGATACGAGCAGGAGCAGCGGGACGGCCTGCGCCAGGCGCCGGAGCGCGAAGGCGAGCACGGCGCGCGCTCAGGGGCGACTGGCGGCCGAGCTGGCGGCACGGCCGCCAGCCGGCGCCGCGATCTCCCACTCGTGCACGTTCCAGAAGATCCCCGTGTTCGTCGGGTTCCCGCGGAAGTGGCGGAGCGTGGCGGGGATCGCATCGAGACGCGTCACGTTGTAGAGCGGAATCTCCGGCGCCAGCTCGGCGATCCGGCGTTGGGCATCGCGCAGGAGCACGCCGCGACGCGTGGGGTCGATCGTGCGGTCGGACGCGTAGAGCACGGCGGTGAGCGAGTCGTCGCGCAGGTAGTTGATGTTCCGGCCGGCGGGTGGCGTACGGTCCGCAGCGAAGAAGAGGGTGAGCTCCGGATCGGCGGGCATCTGCCACCAGTGGAGCATCGCGTCGAAGTCGCCGGCGAACCACCGGGCGCTGATCGTGGTGCCATCGAGAAGCTGGACGCGCATGCGGGCACCCACGTCGGCGAGCTGGCGCTGGATGGCCTGCGCGACGTTCTCGCGCACGGCGAAGCCGGCCTGCGTGATGAGCGTGAAGGCGAGCGGCGCGCCCGCCCGGTCGCGCACGCTATCGCCGTCCGTGTCGCGCCAACCGGCGGAGTCGAGCAGCGCACGCGCGCGCGCCGGATCGAACGGGTACCGCCGGATGGAGTCGGTGTACGCCCACGACATGGGTTGGATCGGGCCGTGCGTTACGGGTGCCAATCCGTCGAGCAGCGTGCGGGCGATCAGCTCGCGATCCACTGCGTGCGTGAGCGCACGCCGTACACGGACATCGGCAAAGGGCGGGAAGTGCCGCGCGTTGAGCGTGACGTGCTCGTACGCGTTCCCGGGCGTCCGGTGGATGGTGATGCCACGCGCCGCGCTCGCCTCGCGGAACTTGTCCCACGGGAGGAGCGCGACGACGTGGACCTCACCGCTGCGGAGCTGGTTGACGCGGGTGTTCGTGTTCGGGAGGAACTTGAAGAGCACGCGGGCGATCTTCGGATATTCGGCCCCGCGCCAGTAGTTCGGCACGCGTTCGAGCAGGATGTATTCGCCCGTCTTCCACTCGGCCACACGATAGGGGCCGGTACCGAGCGGCTTGCGATTGTAGTCGGCGGCGCGGTCGATGTCGCGACCCTGAAGCACGTGACGCGGGAGCGCGCCGCGGACGAACTGGAGCTGGTAGGGGGCGTAGACCTCGCGGTAGTGCACGACCGCCGTGAGCGAGTCGGGCGTGCTCACGCTCGCGATGCGGTCGAAGCCGTCGGTGCTCTCGGGGTTGTAGGCTGGGTCGTTGAGCGCGTCCACCGTGAACTTGACGTCGGCGGAGGTGAAGGGCGCCCCATCGTGCCAGCGGACGCCTGGCCTGAGCTTCCACGTCACGTCCATCCCGCCATCTGGCCGCAGCACCACGAGCCCATTCTCCCGTGTCGGCACCTCGGCGGCGAGGAGTGGGACGACGCGCATCGAGTCGTCCGTCGTCACCAGCCCCTCGACGACGCAGGATTCAATATCCTCGAGGATGTGCGTGGAGAAGCGGTTGAGCGTGTCGGGCTCGCGGTCGTAGCCGACGACGAGCAGCTCGTTCGACGCCGCGCGCCCCGCGCTTCCGGAACCGCGCTCGCCGACGCAGGAGAGCAGGGCGAGCGCGGCGAGGGCCCGCGCCGCATCGCGCATGGCGCGGCGCCAGCCGAGGGCCAGGCGCAGGCGGCTCACGCGAGCGTTTCGCCGCGCACGAGGCGCGCGATGAGCGGCACGGGGATGGCACCGTAGCGGAGCACACCGTCGTGGAACACGCGGTTGGTGAATCGCTCGCCTTCCGCGGCCCGGCGCTCGGCGCGCAGATCGTGGATCCCCTGCGTCCCCAACCAGTACATGACCGCAGCGCCGGGGAACATCGAATTCTTCACCGCCTCGGCTCGCGCCGCGGGAGCGGGCATCCCCACGCGGTCGGTGTAGAGCGCGGTGCACTCGTCGAGCGTCATCTCGCCCGCGTGGAGCGATAGATCCACCACCGCGCGCGCGAGCTGCCGGGCACGCGCATGCTGTTCCGCCACCCGCTCCAGCTCGGTGAGGAACCCGGATTCCTCCATAAGGTCCGTAGCGTAGCACGCCCACCCCTCGGCCAGCGTTCCGCCGCAGAACATCCCGATGCGGCTGGCGCAGTCCACCGCTGCCACCTGCCCGATGCGAGAGGTCGAGCGCCTCGCGTGCGCATTCTGCACGTGATGGCCGAGCGCGCCGTGGTGGACGACGTGGTTGAGCTTGATCACGCTGTCGTTGTTCGCGCGGAGCCGCCGCTCGCGCTCGCTCGCCGGCATGTCGGCCTCTACGGGCGTGACGGCATACTCGTGCACGGCCGGCCGGTCGAATGGTGCAGGTGAGCGGTAGAACAGATAGTAGAGGTACGGAGCCGCGTCGCGCGTCTCGGGCGGGATGGGCACGTAGCGGATGGGATGCTCGATCCACGTCACCAGCTCCCGGGCCTCGGCCTCGCACCGGCACGCCTCCCAGACGCGGCCATAGGCGGCGTAATAATCCGTGGCGCGCGGGTGCTGCACAGCGAGCCGCTCCTGCACCTCGGGCCACCCGCCGGGCGCCGTCGCGCGCGCCATCTCGTCGTGCCGCGCGAGCGCATCGTCAAGACGCTCGCGCACGTCAGCGAGCAGCTCGGCGCGCGAGCGCGTGCACCAGTGTCCACGCGCAAGGAGGAGGTCGAGCATCTCGGCGCCGCAGGCGTAGCGCTCCGGCGGCGCGGGCGGCAGCGCGGCGAGCCATGTGTCGAACGCCTCGAATGCGCGGCGCGCGGAGTCGGCGTGGCGCCGGGCGAGCGAGGCCAACGCGTCGGAGGCGCGCGCGCGGTCGAGCCAGGTGTCTACTCCGGGTCCGAAGAGGATGGCGGCGCCCTCGCATTCGCGGCGGGCGCGGCGGACCCAGTCAGCGGGCGCGGGCGATCCGATGGTGCGCGCCGCGCTCGCCAGAAAGCCCGGGATCGCGGCGAGCCGAGCGGCTGCCGCCTCGATGCGCTCCCCGGCCGGCGCGAAGTCGCGCGTCATCAGCGACAGCACCGAGAACAGCGCCTCGCCCGCCCAGAGCGACGGGTTGCCGCGCGCGAAGTGGCCGCTCTCGGTCTCCGCGATCTGAATCTCGAGGAAGGCATCGGCGATGGCGCGGTCCACGCGCGCGAACGTCCGCTCGTCGTCGGACGCGGCAGGGTGAGCGGCCGGCGCGCGCGCCAGGTCGCGTCGCAGCGACCGCATCTCATCGGCGGCCGCATCCAGCCCCTCGGGCGACCAGTCCGGGAGTCGGTCGTCGTGATCGTGGACGCCCGTGTACGTCGCGTTCACCGGACGCAGGCGGTAGTAGCTCTCGAAGAACGCGTCGAGCGTCACTCGGCGCTCCCAAGCGGCAGGCGAATCCAACGCTCCTCGCGGAAGGAGCGCTCCACCGCGTTGATGACTTCCTGCACATTCGCGCCGTCGGTGAAGTCGCCCTCGCCCGCGCCGCGGCCGGTGAGGATGTCGCCGATGAAGGAGCGGACGAGATTGGCGTAGAAGAGCGTGCGCCACGACTCGCGCTTGCTACCGCCGGGCGGGTAGAGGCGCTCGGGGATCTCGAGCTCCTGGAACTCGACCGCGTTCTTCGTCGCCGCGCGCAGGGTCTCACAGATGCCGCCTTCCTCGACGAGCCGGCAGATGAGTGCGCCCTCGCTCCCGTACACGCGCGCCTCGAGCCCGGGGTAATTGCCTACGGTCACGAAGCTCGTCTGGACCGAGCCGAGCGCGCCGTTCTCGTACTCGCCGATGAAGATGTCGCCGTCGTCGATGTTCATGCGCATCACGCGACCCGTCTGCCGCACCATACGCTCGGGGATGAAGTTCCGCAGGGTGCCCACCACGCGCGCGAAGCGGCTGCCGACGAACCAGTGGCCGAGGTCGATGATCGGCGCGCCGTACCCCTCGAGGGAGGAAACCTGGAGCACTGACTGGTCCGCATCGGGATCGGCCTGCCGCAGCGGCGTCGCGGGATCGAGCCACTGCGAGTTCTGCTCGTACCCGTTGAAGATGAATGGCGTGCCGACAAAGCCTTCGTCGATCAGCTCCTTCATGTAGCGCATCGCCGGCGAGTAGCGGAAGGTGAAGCCGAGCTTGGTCGTGAGCCCCTTCGATCGCGCGAGCTCCGCGGCGCGCACCGTGTCGCGGAAGTCGTAGGCGACAGGTTTCTCGCAGAGCACGTGCTTCCCCGCCTCGAGCGCCGCCCACGCCAGCTCGAAGTGCGTCGCGCTCGGCGTGCACACATCAATCGCGTCGATATCCGCGCGCGCGATGAGCTCGGCGTGATTCGCGGTGGCGAGCGGGATGCCGAACTCCGCCGCGGCCGCGCGCGCCAGCTCGATCTGCGGGTCGGCGATGGCCACGACCTCGCACCGCGAGTCGCGCGCGTAGCCAGGGAGATGCGCGCCCCGCGCCCAGGCGCCGGCGCCGAGGACGCCCACACGAACTGTCCGCTGCATGCGTTCTGTGGGCTTGCTCTCGCTCACGGTGGCGCGCGTCTCCTGGCGGGGGTGATGGGAGCGGCGAATGTACGGCGGGGCGCCAGGGCCGAACAGTGCGGCGGCGTGTGCGGCTCGTGCGAGCTTCCCGCACGCGGATCGCGCGAGTAGCATAGGCTCGCCGCGATGCGCTCCGCGTCGTGCGCTGCCTGTCACTCTCTCCGCTGCCTATGCCGCCCGCCTCGCGCCTCCGCCACCCCGCCCTCGCCCTCTTCTTCGGCGCCGCGCTCGCCGCGTCGGCCATCGCCACACCCGCCGCGTCCCTACACGCACAGCGCGCGGGCGCGCCGCGGACGATTGCCGACACGCTCCGCATCTACTACGTGGGCTACCCGGTAGGGTACGAGCGCTACGAGATCGCGGGCGGCGCGGGCGGCGTGACGCTCACCACGGAGCTGGACTACACGGACCGTGCGCGCCGCACGCACGTGAAGGCGACGCTCCGCATGGCGCCGGACTGGACGCCCGGGCAGCTCGAGATCACCCGGCTCACGGACACCAGTTCGCGCGTGGAGACGCGGATCGACGTGCGCGGCCGCGAAGCGATGGTGTTCGCCCGCGGCGACTCGACGCGCGTGGCGCTGCCCGGTGCCGCATTCGCCATTGCCGGGACGACGCCGACGGCGCAGCACCTCGCACTCGTGCGCTACTGGCTCGCACACGGCCGGCCGGCCACGCTCGCCGTGATTCCCGGCGGGCCGGTGAATGCGGTGACGGTCGAGGCGCGGGGGCGCGACACGCTCGCCGCCGGTGGCCGGCGCATGGTGCTCGACCGCTACGCGGTGGATGGCCTGGTGTGGGGGCGCGAGACCGTCTGGCTCGATGGCGAGGGGCGCCTCGCGGGCTTCATCACGGCGGGCGGCGGCGGACTCACGCTGAGCGCCGTGCGACAGGCGCTCGACTCCCTCCGCCCGCGACTCGTCGCCAGCGCCACCCGCGACCGGCTGGCAGACCTCGCGCGCCTCTCGCGGAGCGTGCCGGTCGTCGCGGCGGCGCGGGGCGCGGGGGCGACGGTCGCGCTGGCCGGCGCGACCCTGGTAGACGGCACCGGGCGCGATGCGATACCGGATGCGGTGGTCGTCGTGCGCGGCGGGCGGATCGTGGCCGCCGGCGCGCGCGCGAGCGTCGCCATTCCATCAGGCGCGCGCACCGTGGATGTGCGTGGCAAGACGATCGCGCCCGGCCTCTGGGACATGCACGCGCACCTGATGCAGGTGGAGTGGGCGCCGGTCTATCTCGCGGCCGGCGTGACGACCGCGCGCGACATGGGAAACGAGGTGGACTTCATTGTCCCCTTCCGGCGGGCGGTGGATTCCGTGGGCTCGCTCGGACCGCGGATGCTGCTCGCGGGACTGATCGATGGTGGCGGTCCAAATGCCTTCGGCGCGGTGAACGCCGAGACGCCCGAGGAGGGGCGCGCGGCCGTACGCATGTATCACGCGCTCGGCTTCGAGCAGATGAAGCTCTACACGCTGCTCAAGCCGGATGTCGTGGGCGCCATCACCGCCGAGGCGCACGAGCTCGGCATGACGGTGACCGGCCACGTGCCGCGCGCGCTCACCCTTCTCGCCGCCGTGGACTCGGGAATGGACCAGATCGCGCACCTGCCGATTCAGGGCAACCCGGCGTCGGACAGCCTGCGCTCTCTGATTGATTCGCTCAAGGCGCACGGCACGGTGATCGACCCCACGGCGAGCTGGGGCGAGCTGCTCCAGCACTCCACGGCCGAGCCGGTGGCCGCGTTCCAGCCGGGCGTCGCCTACCTGCCGCCGATCCTCGCGCAGCGGATCACGCGCATGGGCGCGGCGAACCTGGACACGGCCACTGCGCACGCCCGCCTCGGCCGCACGCTCGCCGTGCTCCGCGCGCTCCACGCGGCGGGCGTGCCGGTGGTCGCGGGGACGGATGAGGGCGTGCCCGGCTTCAGCGTCTACCGCGAGATCGAGCTCTACGCGCGCGCGGGCTTCACGCCGGCCGAGGCGATGCAGGCGGCCTCGGGCACGTCCGCGCGGGTGATGGGGCTCGAGCGTGACGTCGGTACCCTGGAGCCGGGGAAGCGCGCGGATCTCATCGTCTTGGACGCGAACCCGCTCGAAGCGATCGCGAACATCCGCACGGTGCGCATGGTGATGACGCGGGGCGTGCTGTACCGGAGCGCGGACATCTGGAAGGCGGCGGGGTTCGGGGTGCCGAGGCAGTGAGGAATCGGGACGCCGACCATCAGCCCCGCTTCTGCTCGCGCGGTGCCTTCCCGAACAACTTCGGCGGCGCCGACTTGCCCGCCCTCGCCTCCAGCACCGCGCTGTCCGTCAACACCAGCGGCAGCTCGGCGGTTGAGAATGAGGTAATCACCGGTTCGGTGAATTGCGCCGATGCGTAGCGATATCGCTGTGAGTTGAACTGCGCCATAATGCTCAAGCAGATGGCCGAGAGCCTGAGAGCTACCTTATCCGGCGGCAGCGCGACGAACGCGAAGAACAAAGCGTAGCCGAACGTGCCTACGAGCCACGCCATGAGCAGCAGGTGGTTCGCCTCTGCGAGCAGGATGGCGCAGTTCTCCCGGCTCGCCACAGCCAGCATGTGGCGCTCCTCGAAGAGCCTATGTCGGTTCATCATTCGAGCTTTGGATGCCTCGCTGAGCGAAGAGGAAAATCGCTCCCAGCGGCCGCGCAGCGACCGGTAGAGTGACTTTCCCCCAACGGCCAGGATCACTGTCACCACCCAGAGGGGTATCGACGCCGCCCCCTTGGGGCTCACGGTCTCTCGAAGAAATTCATGCCAGTTCCACTGGATACGGCTCTCGCTCTGGTGTGGAAAACGCTCGACCCATTCTAACCAAGTCCCTAATCTCGACTTTGGCCATTCAGGCCGCATAGCAGGCTGCCTCGCTGAGTCGTCGGACG
>JBBJNN010000129.1:0-5918 GCA_037720885.1 Gemmatimonadaceae bacterium
GGGCGACGTCGGCCAACGTCCGGAACTCCTTCTTGAGCCGATAGATCGCTCCAGCGTCGGCATAGACGAGCGTCTTGAGCGCGACGCGCTCCTGTCGCTCGCGGTCGTAGGCCTCGAACACGACCCCCATGCCACCCCAGCCAAGACGGCGCCCGAGGACGAAGCGACTCGTCTCCAGGGTGGGGCCGCCGATCATCGGGTGCGACGAAGCGATGCGGGTCGCGCGGCGCGCCGCATCGCCGGGGCGATCTCGCGCATGGCGGCGAGGTCCCGCTGGTACTCGGCGTTCCCCGGATCGATCGGCGGCCAGGCGCCGAGGCTGTCCGGCGCGAAGACGCCAGCCATGTGCGTCATCGCTCCCAGCCGCAGCGTGTCGCCGAGCGGGTTGTCGTACTCGCCGACGAGGCGATACCGGTGTCCTGCACGAAGCGGGATTCCCAGTCCCAAGATGCCGAGCAGCTTCTTCTGCTCCATGCGCACGATGCGGCCAGCCGTGTCACGCTTCGCGTGCACCACGACCAGCGTCCTCCCGGTCTCCTCGTCCTCGAGGCGTACGGACAGGCCGAAGTCGTGGAGATGGCCGCTCACCCCGAGCAGCCGGCCGCTGACTGGTGGCCGGAAGTGGAAGCCGGCCGCGGATCTGCCCGGTGGTAGGTCGTAGGCGCTCGACCCCCCGCTCACATAATTGACGTCCATATAGATGGGGAGCACATCTACCGGGCGTGGCCAGCGGCCTTCGGCCGTCCACGATAGCCGCAGCCGGAGGTATACGTTGCCAACATCGCGCCCGGTGTCGCCGCGCCACGCCATGTACATCGCGAGATGCTGGCCGGGTCGCAGGGGTATACCGATCAGAGACGGCACCTCCGCCGCCCCGGTCTCCAGGCTCACCGCCAGGAGCCGCTCGGCGGTCGGGTAGAGCAGTTGCCGGCGGTCGAGATTCGCCACGACCAGGTGATGAACCAGAGACCGGGGGAGTGGCGCGCCCCGCGCGTCGAGGATCGTCAACTCATACCCGCGGAACCAACCCGCGACCGGCCAATCGAAGCGCAGCGACTGGGCGGTGTGCGACGAGCCGGTGTGGGCCGAGTGAGCATGGTGCCCGGCTGTGGCGGCGAGCAGGCGGAAGGGTCCTGCGAGAACGATGATGTCACGCCGCGAGGAATCCACGCTCACTCGGACCGCGACCGTATCACTCTCGGCGGCCGGCACCTCGCGCGCCGTCCGCGAGCGCCCACCGCGGCACGAGAGTGCGGCCAGCGGCACGACGAGCGCCGCGACGAGCGCCGCGATCAGGGAGATTCTCAGAGCCATGGGGTGGGCCCGCGCCGGCCCGGAGCGGCCATGACGGGTCGTCGCGCTCCGATGCAGGCGCAGGCGAACATTCCTGGCGGGCTCTCGCGAAAAAGGATCGGAGACGCGGTAAACGGCAGGCGGTCGCCAATATGGACCTGGGTGTCGGCGAAGTCAAAACGCCGCGGCGCGACGGCATACGTTGGCGCGGAACGCGCACCGGGGCGGCCACGCGGGTCCCGGCGCGACTTGCCGTAGTAGGCGCGCCGCGTCACTCTACGCACATGTTCGCCGGCGAGCAGGTCGCATCGCTCCTCGAGGAGCTGGGGGTCACGCACGTCGTCACCGTGCCCGATAGCACCATCGGTGGGTGGTACGCGGCGCTCGAGCGCTCCCCGTCCGTGCGTGTGGTGCGGGTCTGCCGCGAGGGCGAGGCGTGGGAGGTGGCGGCCGGGCTCCATCTCGGCGGCGCCACCCCAATCGTCATGATTCAGTGCACGGGGCTGTTCGAGTCGGGCGACGCGCTGCGGAACGCGCTGCACGACTGGCGGCTCCCGATCTTCAGCATCATCGGCTACCGCAGCTACCTGAATCAGGACGCCATTCCCGGTGATACGTGCCTCGTGTTCACCGAGCCGGTGCTCGATGCGTGGCGCATCCCCTACCGCCTGATCACCGCGCCGCACCAGCTCGGCGCGATCCGCGAGCACTACGAGGCGTGTCGCGCCGCGGGCACGGCGGGGGCCGCCCTCATCGCGGAGGGAAAGGCGTGAGCGACGCGAGCGCCACGCGCGGTACGAGGGACGTCCGCGATCGCATGTCGCTCCACGACGCCCTCGAGCCCCTCCACTCGGCGCGTGGCGAGGGCGACGTCGTGATCTCGACGATGGGCGCGGCACGCGAGTGGATGGCGATGGGCGCGCACCCGCTCGACCTCATCTTCGTCCCCTCCGCCATGGGGCACGCGACGTCCGTGGGGCTGGGCCTCGCGCTCGCCCAGCCGGATCGCCGCGTGATCGTCTGCAACGGCGACGGGTCGATGCTCATGAACCTCGGCTCCCTCGTGACGATCACCGCGGCGGCGCCCACCAACCTCGTGATTCTCGTCTGCGACAACGGCGTGTACGAGGTGACGGGCGCGCAGCCGACGCCCGGTGCCGCCGACGCGCGGGCGGACGGGGCGGGCGTGGACTTCGCCGCCATCGCGCGCGCCTGCGGCTTCGCGTCGGTCCACCGGTTCGCCGACGCCGCGTCGTGGTCGCGCGCGGTGGCGCAGGTGCTTGCCGCTCCGGGGCCCACGTTCGTGACGCTCGACGTGGCCACCGTAGCCGGGATACCGGGCCCGCGCTCGCCGGGGCCGGCGGGCGAGCGCGCGAAGTCGTTCATGGCGGCGCTCGAGGGCTCACCGCGCGCTCGCTGACGGCGCCCTACCCGGTGGCGCCCGCCTCGCTCCGCATCGTCGGCCGGTACGGCGCCCCGTCGGCGAGCCCCGCCTCGGCGAAGCCCTTGAGGCGAAGGACGCACGCATCGCACTCGCCGCACGCCTCTCCGGTAGGCAGGGGATCGTAGCACGAGCGCGTGATCGCGTACTCCACGCCCAGCCCGGTGCCCAGCCTGATGATGTCGGCCTTCGACAGCGCGATCAGTGGTGCGTGGATGCGGAGGCGCTGGCGCCCCTCGACGCCGGCCTTCGTGGCCAGGCCGGCCATCCGCTCGTAGGCCTCGATGTACTCCGGACGGCAATCCGGGTAGCCCGAGAAGTCGAGCGCGTTCACACCGATGAAGATGTCGTTCGCGCCGAGCACCTCGGCCCAGGCGAGGGCGAAGGAGAGGAAGATCGTGTTGCGCGCCGGTACGTACGTCACCGGAATCTCCGCGCTCATCGCCTCGGCCGAGCGCCTCTTGGGCACCGGGATGCTCGCCGCCGTGAGCGCCGAGCCGCCGAAGGCGCGGAGATCGATCTCCATCACGACGTGCCGCGCGACGCCGGCGCGCTCGGCCACGCGCCGAGCGGCGTCCGTCTCCGCCTGGTGCCGCTGGCCGTACGCGAAGGTGAGCGCGTACGGCTCGTAGCCGTCGCGCTTCGCCAGCGCGAGGACGGTGGTGGAGTCGAGCCCTCCGCTGAGGAGGACGACGGCTTTCATCGGGCTCGGCACCATGGCTTCCGGGCAGCCTCCAGGGGCCATGATGAATCATGGCCCCACAGAGGGCCCGGTGTAGGGGGTGTGGGGCCATGATTCATCATGGCCCTCTGGCATCAGCCCACCGCGATCGTGCTATTCGGGGGGGGCCCCCAAGGTATGCGCGACGCCGATTATGTGATGATGCGGCGCCGACGTCGCCTCAGCTCCAGGGCGGCTTGATGCCGTTGCTCCGCGCGTAGGCGATGAACTGCCCGAGGTGCTCGTGCACGTGCGTGGCGGTCATGATCCACGTCTGCTGCCCCGTGAACGACTGGCCGAACATCGAGAACTTCTCGCCCATCTTGGTGGGCGTGGTAGCGGTGAGGCTCTTCTTGAGGAACGCGAACGACTTCTCGAGCTCGGCGATCGCGGCATCCTTGCCCATCGTCCGCTTCTCGAACGCCTCGGCGGTCTTGTAGTCGCTCGGCTTGATGCCGGTGGCCGCATCCACGGGGAAGCCAAGTGCGCCGGGCATGAGGTAGTTGTCGGCGGAGACGTGGAGGATCACCTCCCCCACCGAGCGCGTGCCCTCGCCCGGGCGCCAGCCATACTTGTCCTCGGGAATGGCGCGGGCGAGCGCGAGAAACTTGCGCTCGACCTGGCTCACGTCGGTGAGGATGTCGGCGGTGAGGCCGGCGGGCTTCGCGGCGGTCGCGGCGGTGCTCGGCGTCTGCGCGGCCGCGGGGAGCGTGCGCACCGCGACGAGGGCGGCGGCGAGGAGCAGGGGACGGATGGACGGACGCATAGTCATCTGACTCGCGAGATGGGGAAAGGGGGAAAAACGGGAAGGAGTGGCAATAGGATATGTCGGGTGCGCCGCGTAGGCCAGCGTTCGGGATCGGGATTCGCGTCAGGAGTTGGCAAGGATCGCTGGCGTCCCATGTGTTATAGTGTTATATAACACCACCTCCAATGCGCCTCGACCCCGATAGCCCCGTACCGCTCTACCACCAGCTCGCCGAAGCGATTCGCTACCGGATCGCGACCGGCACGCTCCCGGCGGGCGCCATCCTCCCGCCGCTCCGGCGGGCGGCCGAGGAGTGGGGCGTCAACCTCCATACCGTGCGGCACGCCTACAAGGCGCTCGGCGCCGAAGGTCTCGTCCGCACGCGGCCGCCGCACGGTACCGTTGTCCTTGCCTCCGGTGGCAACGGCGGGGGCGGAAGTGGCAGCGGTGGTGGGGGTGGGGGTAAGGCACGGCAGCGCGCCAGCGATCTCGAGCAGTTTCTCGTGCGCGTCGTGCGCGAGGCGGGCGAGCGATTCAACCTCGGGCCCGACGAGCTGCGGCGCCGGCTCGCGGGAGTGCGCGAGGACGGCGGAAGCGAGGCCCCGGCCCTCGCGCACGTGGTGGAGTGCAGCGAGACCCAGGCGGCGGACCTCGCCCACCAGGTCGCCGCCGCGTGGACGGTCCGCGCCGAAGGGTGGAGCTTGGAGCGACCCGGCGCACCGCCGGCGGGCGCGCTCGTCGCCACGTACTTCCACTACAATGATGTCCGCGTGCGGTGGCCGGATCGCTTCCCGCATGCCCACTTCGTCGCCACGCGGCCGGACCCCGATCTGTCGCGCCGGCTCGCCACCATGACCACCGAGCGCAGCGCGCGCCGCGGCAACGCCGCTCGCGCCACCCGCGTCCTCGTGTGCGAGCGCGACGCCGCCATGGCGGCGAACATCTCGGCCGACTTGAGCGCGGTGCTCCCGGCGTCGCGGTACCAGCTCGTCCCGCACGTGGACGAGGCGCCCGGCGCCGTGCTCGCGACCAGCGCGGCGGCCAGTGCCCCCGTCCTCTTCGCCCCACGCATCTGGGGAGCGCTCTCGCCGGAGCAGCGCGCGCACCCGAGCGCCATCGAGATCCGCTACACCATCGCGCCGAAGGACCTCGCCGCACTCGGCGCGGACTTCGGGTGGAGCCCGCGGGCGCGCGGCTAGCGGGTCGCCGTCTTTTCCACGCCGCTCGCCTCCTCTTCTTCTCTTTTCCTCTCTTCCTCTCTCGATTCAGACCGTGCCGCTCTGTCTCCCCTCCGCCCCACGTCTCCATCACCGCACCCTCCGCGTTCCATTCCGGCTTCTGAGCGCGAGCCTGGCCCTGCTCGCGTGCGGCGACGCGCCGCGCGCCGGCAGTCAGGCGAGCGCGGCCGGCCAGGCGGACGCAGGCCCGCCGCTCGCTCGTGCCGAGGCGGCGTTCATGCGCCACGATTTCGCCGGCGCGGAGGGAGCCTTCCGCGAGGCGCTTGCGAGCGACACGGCAATTGAGCATCGCAAGGAGGCGGCGGGGACGCTCGCCACGATCGCCTGGCGGTTGCGACGCGATTCCGTGGCTGCGAGCCGCGTGCTCGCCGAGCTCGAGACTCACGACCGCGGGCGGTTCGTCGCGCGGGTGGAGCGCGCGCGGATGCTCCACTCGTTCGGCAACGTGCGCGCAGCGCGCGTCGCGGCCCCCTCGGC
>JBBJNN010000129.1:5928-13050 GCA_037720885.1 Gemmatimonadaceae bacterium
CCCCCCACGCAGGGGGTAACGGTGCTGGCCACTACGGTCATCGAGCCCATGCTCCGGAGCCGGCTCGCCGGCGGGGATGCGCGCGAGGCTGGCGCGGCAGCGCCCGGGAACGGCGCGGTAGACGCAGACACGGTCGCGCTCCGCGACGCGGTCGCCCGCCTCGGCGAGATCGTGCGCGCGTCACCCGGCCTCCTCGACCCGGCGCGGCTGCTCATTTCCGGCGCGGTGCTCCTGCACGATGGGCCCGCGCTGCTCGCCGGATGGCGCTCCTACTACCTGGTCGCCACGAGTGACTCACTGACCGGGCCCCTGGCCGAGCCCCGGCGCGTGCTCGCCGCGCGTCTCCCGGCGTGGGCGGGCGACGCCGAACGGCCGGAGGAGCGCGACGATCTGGTGCGCGCGCTCGCCAGTTCGCGCTTCTTCGACGCGGCCGCCGTGCTGGCGCTGGAGCCGCTCTCCGGCGGCCCTTCGCTCGCCTCGCGCGACCGCCGGGCGGCGGAGGTGGTGGCGTACGCAGGCTTCATTCGCGGCGTGGGGCGGATCACGGATGAGTACTACCGCCAGACCGCGCTGGGGAAGGGAAACCGGCGCGCGTGGATGGCGGATCTCGACTCGGCCGCCCGCGCGCTCTGGCCGCGGCTCGCCTGGAGCGGCGCGGCGCCGGCGTTCAAGTTCGACGGGGTGCCGGCGGAGCTCGACCGCCGCTTCGGCGCGTTGGTGAACTTCGGTGAGACGGCGGGCTATCAGGATCTGCACATGGGGCACCGCGTGGTGGACGCGCGCCGCACCGTGCAGCAGTACGGCCACGAGGCGAACGTACGCTTCATCGCGCTCGATGCCGTGGTCTCGAACGGGTTCCAGAGCTGGGCGTGGATGGGGCGCGCCGCGCACGGCGGGTGGGGCGGCTCGGAGCTGATCGTGCAGGTGCGCCCTCGCTACGCCGAGGGACCGCTCGCCGCCTGGTGGGATGCGACGGATTCGGTGGCGCGCCGGAAGGTCGCCGCCGAGATCGCGGTGGACAGCGCGGCCGACCTCGTGCGCGCACGCACGACGCCCGTGGCGTTCTTCCCGGGCGTGGCGAAGCGCTTCGCGCGCGACGCGCGCGAGCGGCTCCTCGATTCCCTGCGCGGCACCGGCCTCGCCGGGCGTGCATTGGAGGCCGAGTTCGAGCGCGCGTACGGCGCCGCGACCCAGGAGAGCTCGATCTTCGCCCACGAGGGCCGGCACGCGATCGACGCGACGATGGGCCTGAAGCCCGGCCCCGCGGAGCTGGAGTTCCGCGCCAAGCTCTCGGAGGTCGCCTTCGCGCCGAGCCCGCGTCTCGCGCTCGGCGGCATCATCAGCGCCACGCTCGGCGACCGCACGCCGCATGGCCAGGCGAACGAGCGCGTGATGCGCGGCGTGCTGGCGTGGATGCGTGCGCACGCGGGCGAGATCCGCGGCCTGGATCGCGCCGCGCCGCTCCTCCCGCAGATGCCGGTGCTGAGCGATGAGCAGTTGCGGCGAGCGTTTGCGTCGATGGACCCGCTGGCGGGAGCGTCGGGGGCGGGTCGAAGGTGAGTGCGAGTCGGACGCGGTGAGGTCTACGACTCGTGACCACACTCGCCGCGAGGCTACATCTCGCGAGTGGCTTCCGCTTCGCGCTTGCGGCTACGCTGCTCGGAGAGGGGCGAGATCCTCGTGCCCGAGGGGCATAGCGCCGAGGCGTTCGAGCACGGCGTTGAGCTGCTCGAGCGAGACACGGGTAGGCGCAGTGAGCTCCAGACCGATGGGATTGCCGTGGGCGTCGAAGTCCGCGAGCAGGCCGTGCCCGACAGCTTCGGTGCGGACGCTTTTCACGCCGGGTGGCCGTGGGAGGTACAAGTATGCCGCGAGTACTCGTCCCTTTCGAAATGTCACTTCGAGGTAGCGGTCCCTCATTTTCGTCACCTGATGGAATTCATCGAGGTTGGTTGACACGCAGTCCGGCGTGACGGAAGAAGTTGGCGTCGAGGTCGAGGTGCCGCTGCAGGTAGCGAATGCCGCAGCAGGCTCAGGTCTTCAGCTCGGCGACAGAGTCCGGCAGCGCGTTGGCCATCAGACACTTGGTGACGCCGTTCGTCTGCTCCTCGGGGTTCAGGTCCGGCGCGTAGAGCGGCAGCGGCCACGCTGCGTAGTCGGCCGACATTAGCACGCTCCGCGATACTCGATATTGTCCGAAAATTGGATACATTTTTCGGACATATGCCGCCGCCTCCATCTAGGCTCAAGACCAGCATCGCCGAGCGGATTGCCGCCAGCGCACCATTCGGCGTCTGGACACCCATCGACTTCCTCGACCTCGGGGACCGCGCCACCGTTGACAAGGCGCTGCAGCGTCTCGCGCAGGCCGGCGAGATTCGACGCATCGAGCGTGGCCTATACGACCAGCCCAGAACGAGCAACCTCACCGGCGCGCCGACCGTGCCCGACTACCGGCGAGTCGTCGAGGCCCTCACGCGACGCGATCAGACCCGCATGCTGGTCGATGGCATGACGGCCGCCAACGACCTAGGGCTCACGGACGCCGTCCCCGCCCGCGTGGTCGTGCACACTGACGCGCGGCGCCGCACGATCCGGCTCGGCAACCTCGCGATCGAATTCAAAAAGACCGCGCCGAGCCGGCTCCACTGGGCAGGGCGGCCGGCAATGCGCGTCGTGCAGGCGCTGCACTGGCTCAAGGATATGCTGCCGACGGAGCGCGCGCGGATCGTCCGGCGCCTCCGGACGCTGCTCGAGGACCGGGCACACGGGGCGGCGATCCGCGACGACCTCCGCCAAGGGCTGGCGACACTACCGACGTGGATGCAGGGCATCGTACGCGAACTCCTCGACGGGGGTGATGATCACCAAGGTCATGACCGCAGTGGTGATCATGAGGGTCAGGACGATCGCGACGATCCCAATCGCCGCCCCAGTGGCGCGTCTGACGTCGAAAGGGGTGCCCCTCGCCCGCGCACGAAGCGCGCATGACGAGCCGCGACGTGCCCGGTGGCATGAACGACGCCTTTCGCGAAGTCATCGCCGCGAGCCAGGACGACCGCCGCGCGCTCTTCCTCGGCACGGCGCGCCGACTTGGCACGGCGGTGCAGAACGTCGAGAAAGACTTCTGGGTCTGTTGGACGCTGGATGCCATGTTCAACGGCCTGCCCGCCGACGGGCCGAGGCTCCTCTTCAAGGGCGGGACCTCGCTCTCAAAGGCGTACGGCCTCATCTCGCGCTTCTCCGAAGATATCGACGTCACCGTCTTCCGCGACGACCTCGGCGAGCCGGCCTCGGTCGAGGAGCTTGAGCAGCTGAGTGGAAAGAAGCGGCAAGCGCGGCTCGACGCCATCAAGGCGTCCTGCCAAGCCTACATCAACGGCGCACTGCTCGCAGGCATGGGAGGGCTGATCGAGCGCGAGATGCGCGACGCCGGTGTCACGGACGATCGCATCCATCTCGTATCGGACGAGGACGACGCGGACCGCCAGACGCTCCTCTATTGGTACCCGAGCGTCACCGCCGCGGCCGGCGCCTACGTGCGCTCAGCGGTGAAGATCGAGTCCGGCGCCAAGTCGGCGATCGACCCGCACCGCCCGGCGGTGGTCACGCCGTACGTCGCCACAGACGTGCCGCGGCTCGATCTACGCGTGCCGAACGTCACGACGGTCGAGCCCGAACGGACGTTCTGGGACAAGCTCATCATCCTGCACGGCCTCCGGCGTTGGTTCGAGCGGCGCGGTGTCCTGCGCCAGGGCGGACAGCGCGTCTCGCGCCACTACTACGACGTCAGCCGCCTCTTCGAGTCCGACGTCGTGAGCAGTGCGGTCGCCGACCGCGCGCTAGGGATCGACTGCGCCCGTCACGCGCGGCTCTTCTTCAACAGTGCGGACCTCGACCTCAACCACGCCGTCCCCGGGACGCTCGCCATCGCGCCGACGGAGGCAATGCTGGACCCGCTACGCCGAGACTACGACGCCATGGCGGGGATGATTTTCGGCGACGTGCCGACGTTCGACCACGTCGTGCGGGACATCGTAGCGCTGGAGGCGCGGGTCAACGGTTGACCACACCGCCGTCACCGCGCGAGAGTGCGCAGCCCGCCGATGCAGGGGCGCACTCTCCCGAATTCGTCGCGATCCCCGGCAGGGACGCGAGCGCGGCCATCCGCGGGTTCGCCTATCAGGTCGATACAACCGTGCTCCGGTGGCTCGACCTCGGAGACGGCGAGACACTCGAACTGGAGTGCGGGGAGGACATCGACCTCATCGGCCGAGCGGTCGAAGCTAACCCGCAGGGGGGGCCCCCCCCGGAGACGGTGCGGGTGCTCGAGCAAGTCAAGAACCGCACGGCAGCGCTCACGCTCCGCTCGAGCGAGGCGCGGGCCGTACTCGCCCAGTTCTACGAGCACCGCACGGCCAATCCGGCGCTCCGGCTCGTCCTACGCTTCACGACGACCGCGCGATTAGGGCCGGAGCGCGACCGGGCAAGCCGGGGCGAGGGCGAGGAACCACTGGTCGTCGCCCTGGGCTCGACGCGAGACGCAGGCGCAAGGATACCGCCCTCCTCACTCGGACCGCAGCGCGGTGACCGGATCCACTCGCGCGGCGCGCCACGCCGGGAGCAGGGCGGCCAACGCGGCGACCACCAGGAGCGTCGCGGAGACGAGCCCCAACACCGCCGGGTCGCTCGGCGCGATTCCGTATAGCAGCGCGGCGATCAGGCGTCCCGCGGCGATTGCGAGTACCGCGCCCAACGCCACCCCGACCGCCACCGTCCGCACCCCCTCGCCAACGACCTGGCGCACCACGTCGCCGACGCGCGCGCCGAGTGCGACGCGGACTCCGAACTCGTGTGTGCGCTGGCTCACGCCGTACGACACCGTGCTGTAGATGCCGACGAGCGCGACGAGGAGCGCCAGCAGCCCCGACGCCGTGAACAGCGTCGCACCCAGGCGCCAGGGTCGGTACTCCGGCTCGAGGTTCTCGGTCATCGGCGTCACGGTCGCCTCGGCGGCGGGGAACGCCTGCCGGAGCGCCGAACGCAGCTCAGCCGCGGCGGCGGCCGTGGCATTGGTACGTGCGCGCACGACGATCGTTCGCCCGTTCCACCCCGGCGTCGGCATGTTGCCGAGGGGCAGATAAAACTGCGGGGCGGGCTCCTCCTCGATCACGCGGTCCTGCCGCACGCTCTCGACGACGCCGACCACCGTATAGCAGGAGTTCTCGCGCTTCACGAAGCGCATGCACTGGCCGATCGCCTCGCGGCCTGGCCACAGCAGCCTCGCCGTCGCGTCGTTCACGATGACCTCGGCCGGTGCGCCATCGACGTCACCGCCGGTGAACCCCGGGCCGCGCAGCACGCGAATTCCGGCGGCCCGGAAGAAGCTCGGCGACACCGCGGACATGGTCGGCGCGTTGGTGGGGAAGGAGCCTGTGGAGTCCGCACCGGAGAAGAATGTCACAAAGCTGAACCCGCGCATCGGCTCCATCGCCGTGCGCGCGACCGCCTCGATCCCCGGACGCCCTTCCAGTCGCTGCGCGATCTCGCGCATCCGCGCGCCCACGACCGCGCCGGGCGGCGCCTCGCCCTCGTCGAACTCCACGTGGCCGAAGAACAGGCGGCCGGCGTCGAAGCCGATGTCCAGCGCCTGCACGTTCCGCAGGCTGCGCACGAAGAGCGCCGCGCCGACGAGCAGCATCACCGACAGCGCCGCCTGCGTCACTACCAGCCCCTTCCGGAGTCGCGAGCGGTGCATCACCCCGTCCCGTGAGCCTGCCTTGAGCGCGGTGGTCAGGTCCGGGTTGCTCGCCTGCACGGCGGGGATGATCCCGGCGATGAGCCCGGCGAGGAGCGCGACCGCGAGCGTGAAGAGCACCACGCGCCCGTCCAGCACGGAGTCGGCCCACTCGATCTCGGGCATGAGCAACGCCCGTAGGACGGTGCCGCCCCACCACCCGGCGAGGAGGGCGGCGACCGCCGCGATCGCCGCGAGGAGCAGCGTCTCCGCCGTGAGCAGGCGCACGAGCCGCCAGCGCGAGATGCCGAGCGCCAGCCGCACGGCGATCTCCCGCCGGCGGCGCACGGCGCGTGCGAGCAGCAGGTTGATGACGTTGGCGCCGGCGATGAGCAGCACGATGATGGCGACGCCGGCGAGGCGGGTGGAGATGATCATCTCCTGGCCCGGCTTGCCCGGTCCGCGCGCCTCGATGATCGAGCCCGTATAGACGTTCATCAGCGTATCGGGCCGGCTCGCGTTGCGCTGCCGGTTCACGTCGCGTACGAGCTGCGTCGCCCGCAGTTCGAACATCCCCTCGGCCGCGGCGCCCGGCTGCAGCCGCCGGACGGCGCGGAAACCATATCTGTTGCTCGACTCCCACCACGGGCCGCGCATCCCCGGGGACGCTGGTATGGAGGCGAGCGGGATCCAGACGTCCGCCGCCTGCACGTCCAACCCGGTGAACGCGCGGCCAGCGACACCGACGATGGTGTAGACATCCCGGCCGATCGCGATCGTCCGCCCGATCGCGGCCGCGTCGCCGCCGAGCTGGTTCTGCCAGAAGGCGTGGCTCACGACGGCGACCGGCGCGCCGCTCCCCAAGCGATCCTCCTCCGGTGCGTAGAATCTGCCCAGGGCGGGGCGAACCCCGAGGACGCTGAAGTAGCTCGCCGACGCGTACACGCCGCGCACTTTGGGTGCGCTCCGGCCCTTCCCCAGCCGCAGGCTGTTGTCGGTGCTGAACAGCGCGATGCTCGCGGGGTCGCCCGCCGCCTCAGCGATCGCGCGGTACATGGGATAGTTCAGGGCTTGGGCGATGAACGGGACGCCATCGCCGGTGTTGAAGTGCTCGACCCACACGCGGCGAAGCGACGACGGATCGTCAATGCCCCCGGGCGGGCGCAGATACAGGCGGTCGAGCACCGTGAAGGTCGCGGCGTTCGCGCCGATGCCGCGCGCGAGGGGCGCGCCCACAACGACGGTGAGGCCGGGCGCGCGGGTGAGGCTGCGCCATGCGTAGCCGAGGTCGTGCCGCAGCACGTCGAGGGAGCGGAGCCAGCTCATGAAGCGAATCTCCTCAAGCGAATTTCCTCGCGCCGGGAAGTCCGATTACCGAAGCGCCG
>JBBJNN010000130.1:0-13023 GCA_037720885.1 Gemmatimonadaceae bacterium
CAACGCGGGGCCGGGCGGCGGCTTCCCGACCGCGGCGCAGCTTGCGCAATTCGGACAGTTCGGCGGCCCGGACCAGCCGCAGCCGCCTGCCAACCAGCCGCCGCGCACGGTGCCCAAGCTCAACCCGGCCACGGGCGGGATCTTCCGCTCGGAGGACAAGGGGAAGTCGTGGACGCTCGTCTCCAACTGCAACGCGCGTCCGATGTACTTCAGCCAGATCCGCGTGGACCCGTCGAACGACCGGGTGATCTACGTCGCGGGGCTCCCGGTGGCGAAGTCGCTTGACGCTGGGAAGACGTTCGTCACGCTCGATGAGGCCGGCGGCAACGGGGGGCCGGGCCACGTGGACCAGCACGCGATCTGGGTGGACCCGAAGAACCCGAAGCATCTCGTGATCGGGAACGACGGCGGCTACAACGTGAGCTGGGACCAGGGCAAGTCATGGGACTTCGTCAACACGATGCCCACGGCGCTCGCCTACGCCGTGACCGCCGACATGCGGCACCCGTACTACGTCTACATCGGGCTGCAGGACAACGGGAGCTGGGGCGGCCCGAGTGCGACACGGAGCCGCAACGGCATCATGAACTCCGACTGGTTCGGGATCGGCGGCGGCGATGGCTTCTTCACCGCCGTGGACCCGACCGACTACAACGTCGTCTACAGCGAGTCGCAGGACGGCAATACGAACCGCTACGACCTGCGTACCGGCCGGTCGCAGAGCATCCGTCCGCGCGCGCCCGGCGGTGGCGGCCGCGGCGGGCCGGGCGGCGCGCCCGGCGGGGAGGAGACGCCCGGCGCCGCGGGGGGTGCGGCCGGTGGTGCCCCGGGTGGCGCTCCGGGCGGTGCTCCAGGGGCAGCCGCAGCGGCGGCCGCAGTCGGCGGCGGGGGCCGAGGTGGCCCGCCGAACGTCATCAACGCCACGCGTGGCGACGTCTACCGCTTCAACTGGAATACGCCCTTCATCCTCTCGCCCCACAACCCGAGCATCGTCTACCTCGGCGGCAACCGGCTGTTCAAGTCGTACAACCGCGGCGACAGCTGGGTCGCCAGCGCGGATCTCACGAAGCAGGTGGACCGGACGAAGGTCGAGATGATGGGCGTGGCCGGCGACCGGACGATGCTCTCGAAGAACGACGGCGTCTCGGCCTACTCCACGATCATCGCCGTGTCCGAGTCGCCGGTGATGCCGGGCGTGGTGTGGGCCGGCACCGACGACGGGAACGTGCAGGTGAGCCGGGATGGTGGGATGACCTTCACCGAGGTGGGAAAGAGCCTGCCCGGCCTTCCGGCGAACCACCTGCACTGGATCTCGCGCATCGACGCGTCGCACTTCGATCCCGCGACGGCGTACGTGGCGGTGGACGGCCACCGGAGCGACGACCTCAAGCCGTACGTGTTCGTCACGCGCGACTTCGGCGCGACGTGGGGGAGCATCGCCGGCAACCTCCCCGCTTCCGGGAACGTTCAGGTGATCCGCGAGGACCCGAGAAATAAGGATCTCCTCTACGTCGGCACGGAGTTCGGGCTCTACATCTCGATGAACGGCGGCGGCGAGTGGAAGAAGTTCATGACGAACTTCCCCACTGTACGCGTGGACGACATCATGGTCCACTCGCGCGACAACGACCTGATCGTCGCCACGCACGGGCGCAGCGTCTGGATCGCGGACGACATCACCCCGCTCCAGCAGCTCACGCCGCAGGTGGCGTCGCAGGACGCCGTCCTGTTCGATGTCCGGCCGGCGGTGGCGTACCTGAACGACCAGCAGCGCGGGCAGCAGGTCGGCGGGCAGCAGGTATTCGTGGGCGAGAACGCGCCGCGCGGCGCCGCGATCAGCTACTACCTGAAAGCCGCGGCGACGGGCGACGTCAAGCTCACCATCACCGACGTCACCGGCCGCGTGATTCGCACGCTCGAGGGCGGCAAGAGCGCCGGGATCAACCGCGTGCGCTGGAACCTCTCGCCCGCCCCGGCGCAGGGCGGCGCGGGTGCGGGGGGCGGCGGCGGCGGGGGCCGCGGCGGGTTCAACCTGGCGGTCGAGCCGGGCACCTACCTCGCCACGCTCACCGTCGGCGGGAAGACGTACACGAAGCCGATCGTCGTGCAGCAGGACATCTGGCTGAACGAGCGGTGACCGGCATGCTGCGCTACATGCGTTACACGAACGCGCGCCGGCTCACCCTCGGACTGGCATTCGGGCTGGCGGCTGCCCTCCTTCTCTCCGGCTGCCTGGCAGTCGCCGCCGGCGCCGGAGCGGCGGGCGCGGTGGCCTTCACGCAGCGCGGCGCCAACGCCGTGATCGACGGAACCGTGGATCAGGTGGCCGAGCGCGGGTCGGCTGTCTTCGTGGACGTGGGGATCGCCCAGACCGGGCAGGCCACGGAGGAGAACGGCGGGAAGCGGCGCATCATCGGCACACAGGGTGACCTCGAGGTCGTCATCGAGATGACACGCGCCAGCGACGCGACCACGAACGTCGAGGTCTACGCCCGGCGGAGCGCCGTCGAGTACGAGAAGCGCTACGCCCGCGACATCCTGAACCGCATCGTCAAGAAGGAGTAGCCGCGGGCGGCTGCTCCTCCCGCAACGCCCCCGCGCTGACGCGCGGGAGAGCGCTGACGCGCGGGCGCGCCGCCCGCGGCGCGCTGACCTCGATCCTCTACTGGTACCCCGCCATCGCGTCGCGCAGCGGCTGCAAGGACGCCGGCGATCCGGCGAACAGCCCCTCCGGCCAGCGGCGGTAGCGCAGGATGTCCGCGTAGATGTCGGCTTGCAGGTACTTGTGCACGCCGAGGCCGGCCAGGTACTGCAGGCGGAGATTGCGGTCGCGGTTGATCTGCGCGTCCGCGAGCCATGGCCGGAGCTGTGCGCCCTGCGCCGCGAACGTCCCGAACAGATCCTGCACCGACGTGAAGCCCACCTCGCTCAGCGACATCGCCATCGGTGCGTAGCGCGGGTCGTTCAGGCGGCGCTCCATTGCGTCCACGTCGATGCGCGTCGTCCCGACCTGGCCGAGCAGCACGAGATCGTAGCCGGCGCCATTGTAGGTGTTTCCCCAGACGATCGCGTTCGGGAACGCCTCGAAGAAGGTCGCGATCTCACTCTTCACCGCCTCGGGGCTGCTCTCGTAGAGCTGCACGAACACCGTGACCACGCCGCCGGGGTTGAGGTGCTCCTTCGCCAGCTCCCAGAACTCCCGTGTGTAGAGCGTCGCCGCGCCCTTCACCCAGGGATCGAGCGGGTCCGAGGTGATGGCGTCGAACTTCTGGTCAGTCGTCAGCAGGAAGTGGCGCGCATCGTCGATCTCGATCGTCACCTTCGGATTGCGGACGACGTTGAAGTTGTGCTCCCCGAAGTACGTGGACACCACGCGCGGCACTAGCGGCTCGATCTCCGCGATCGTCACGCGCTCGACCGCCGGATCGATGCTCACCGCGCCGGCCGTCACGCCCGCCCCGCAGCCGATCACCAGCACGGAGGTCGGACGCGCGGGCACGAGCGTGGTGAGATGCCCGAGCATGCGCTGCAGGCGCATGTCCTGCGGCTCGCTCGACGCCTGCACCTTCCCCGCGTTGTGGTAGTTGAGCACGCCGTTCGGGAGCTGCGTCACGGCGACGGAGGAGTTCATCCCCTCGCCCATGTAGACCACGTCGAACTGCTCGTGCTGCCGCAGCGGGAGGTAGCGCCCGTACGCCACGAGGCGCCCGGGAATGTCCACCACGCCGGCGATGAGCCACGCCGCGAGCCCGAGCGTCGCCACGCCCCACACGACGCCCCGCGCCCCGCGCCGCGCGCCGCGCGGCGCATCCGTCGCCGCCGGCGATGCCGGTAGCAGCGCCACGAGCGCGCCGATCGCCGCCAGCGCGATGAGGATGCGCTGCGCGTCCTGCGTCCCGCGCCAGGCGATGACCCAGAGCGCCATCACGCTCGATCCGACAATCGCGCCCACGGTATTCGCCGCGTACACAGTGCCGACCAGTCGCCCCGGGTCGCGCATCCCCTCCTCGCCGCCCGCCACGCGCGTATCGTGCATCACCGCGGCGAGGGCCAGCGGAAAGCTGGCGCCCCACAAAATCGCCGCGGGCAGAATGGTATACAGGCAGCGGACGAGGTCGATCTGGAAGGTGAACGACGGGCTGTCCGCCAGCCGCGGGTCGATGGGCCAGTAGGGCAGCGACTGCGTGAGCGCGTACGCCGCCCACGCGATGCCGAGGGTCAGGAGGAGCTGGCAGTAGCCGAGCGCGGCGCGCGGGTTCGCGACGGAGCGCGCGAGGAACGACCCGACGCCGCTTCCGATCCCGAGGCCGGCGAGGAACGCGGCGAGGATGAGTGAGAAGGTGTACACCGTCGCCCCGATCATGAGCGACAAGAGGCGCGTCCACACCACCTCGGCTCCGAGCGCGCTCATGCCGGAGAGGGCGACGGCCACGTACACCGGCCACGCGGCGCGGAGCGCGGCGCGCCACTCGCGTCGCGCTTCGGCGCGCGACAGGGGAGCCGTGTCCGCGGGTGGATCGTACGGGGTGGCGCGGGACAGCGCGAAGCCCGCCGCGGCCACGGCGAGGTTCATCGCCACGGCGACGAAGGTGGCCGTCGCGGTATCGTGCTCGCGGAGGAGGTAGAAGCCGGCGAGCAGGCACCCGAGCACCGCGCCGGCGATGTTGCCGCCGTAGAAGAAGCCGAGCCACGACACGCCGTTCGGCGTGGCCTCCACCCAGCGCGCGATGGCGGGGAGCGTCGCGCCCATGAGCACCGTGGGCGGCAGGAGGCAGATCACGCAGAAGAGCGCGCGGAGAAAGAGGCCCGGCATGCCGTGCACGGCGATCGCGGTGTAGAGTCCGCCCGCCCACGGGAGCCCCACCAGCACGAGGATGCCAAGCAGTGCGATCGCCGCCTCGAGCTTGGCGTAGACGCGGAGCGGGTGCTCGTGCCGCGCGATGAAGCGCGGGAGCGCGAGGCTCCCGATGCACATGCCGCCCATGAACGTCCCGAGCACCACGCCCAGCGAGATGGCCGAGGAGCCGACGATGAGCTGGAGAAGCTGGAACCAGACCACCTCGTAGATGAGCGCCGCGCACCCGCTGCCGATGAAGAGGAGGATGAGGAGCGGCAGCACGGGGCGCGTCGCGGTCACGGCGGTCGCAGCCCTCACGGGACCACCGCGCGCGCGGCCGGCTTGCCGATCTCGTACTCCGCCGGCGGCTCGGCGCCGAGCAGGTGGCGGACGAAGTAGTCCCAGCGGCGGCGCATCATGTACGGCTCGTTGCCGAAGCCGTGCGTCCGGTTGGGGAGCATGATCAGGTCGAAATCCTTGTTCGCCTTGATGAGCGCGTCCACGACGAGCAGTGTGTTGTTCGGGGGGACGTTGTTGTCCATCGTGCCGTGGGCGAGCAGGAGCTTCCCCTTCAGCTTCGCCGCGTGGTTCTGGTTGGCCTGGTCGTCGTAGCTCGTGGTGCCGTCCGGCTTGCGCTCGAGCAGGCCCTGCCACTTCTCCGCCCAGTCGTCCTCGTACACGCGGTTGTCGTGGTTGCCGGCCTGCGACACGCCCACCTTGAAGAAGTCCGGGTAGCGGAACATGGCCGCCGCGGTGGCAAAGCCGCCGCCCGAATGGCCGTAGATGCCGGCGCGATCGAGATCGATGTACGAGTGGCGCGCGGCCAGCTCCTTCATCCCGGCGACCTGATCGGGGAGCCCGTTGTCGCCCATGTTCCCGTAGTACGCGGCGTGGAACGCCTTCGAGCGCCAGGGCGTCCCCATCGCGTCGATCTCGACAACGATGAACCCCAGCTCCGCGATCGCCTGGGCGTCACTGCGGGCCGCGTTGAAGCTCCGCCCGCCCACGCTCCCTGTCTGCGGGCCCGGGTAGATGTGGTTGATGATCGGGTACTTCTTCGTGGAGTCGAAGCTCGTTGGGCGGAACATGAGGCCGTAGAGGTCGGTGGTGCCGTCGCGCGCCTTCACCGTGATCGGCACCGGCGGCTTCCACCCGGCGGCGACGAGGCGGGACACATCGCCCTTCTCGAGCGTCGCGATGAGCTTCCCGTCCAGGTCGCGCAGCACCGTCACCGGGGGGACATCGGGGCGCGAGTAGGAGTCCACGACGTAGCGGCCCGAGGGCGAGAGGGTGATCTCGTGGTCCGCGTCCTCCGGCGTGAGCAGGCGGAGGTTCTTCCCGTCCATCCCGATCCGGTAGAGATGGCGGAAGTACGGATCGCGCCCCTTCTCTCGGCCGACACCTGCGAAGTGGAGCACGCGGCTCTTCTCGTCCACGCGGAGGAGCTGCGTGACGTTCCCCTCGCCGGTCGTGATGCGGCTCTTGAGGCGCCCGGTCGCGAGGTCGTAGAGGTAAAGGTGTCCCCACTCGTCGCGCTGCGAGAACCAGATCACCTCGTTCGACGCCGGCAGGTACTTCCAGCTCACGCGGCCGTTCCCCGACTCGTAGAAGGTCTCGACCGCCTCCTCGAGCACCTCGCGGATGGTGCCCGTCGCCGCGTCGGCGACGCGAAGCTGCGCGCGCCGGTGGTCGCGCGAGGTGGACACGAACGCGAGCCGCGCCGCGTCCGCGCTCCACTGTACGTCGCCCCACTCGCCACGGCACGCGACGTCGTCGCAGAGCGTGGAGCGGTGCTGGTCGGGCGGCATCTGGAAGCGGACGACGCGCGGTACCTCCACCTCGATCACCACGCGGTGGATCATCGCCACCACAGAATCGCCCGGCAGCGGGTACTTCCACGCCTGCAAGGTCGGGTGCCCGACCTTCGTGTCGTAGAGGTACATCTCGCCCACGCCGCGCTGGTCCTGCTGGAAGGTCGCGATCTTCTTCGAGTCTGGGGACCAGAGCACGATCGGGCGGTCGCTCCGGCTCCAGCCGGCGTTGTCCGTGGCGTAGCCGAAATCCTTCGCGCCATCCGTCGTGAGCTGCGTCTCCTTCCCCGTCGCCACATCGCGCACCCAGAGGTTCCAGTCGCGGATGAACGCGCTCCGCTTCCCATCGGGCGAGGGCACGTCGTTCCGCGCGGCGGCCGTCCCGCGCGCGGCGCCGCGGCCACCACCGCCTGCCGCCTCGGCAACGTCCGCGGCCGAGCAGCGGTTGTCCTGCAGGTCGCAGCGCCAACTGCGGGCGGCGATGGTGACCGAGAGCGTGCGCGTGTCCGGCGAGAGCTCGAGCTGCGTGAAGGGGAGCGCGAGCGAGTCGTACGGCGTGCCGGCCGCCGAGGAGAGTGCCGCGGCGAGCCGCGCCTGGTCGAACGCGCGCGTGCGGCTTCCCTTCGCCGGATCCACGATGATGAACTCCGCGCCACGCGCTGTCTGCACGCGATACCAGAAGCGGCCATCGGGGAGCCACGTGGGCCGCACGCCAGCGCCGAAGACGAGCGGCGTGGTGCCCGCGGCGAGCCAGCGTTCGGCGCGCGCGTAGTCCGCCGCGGTGAGGGCGCGCGGCGCGTCGGCGCGTGAGGCGCGCGGCTGCGCGGCGAGCGGGGAGGCAGCAGTCGTGGCGACCACGCCTGCCAAGAGCACGGCGAGCGGCGAGAGCGAGCGCCGGCCAGGCGCGCGCGGTGGGGTTCCGTGTGGCATTCCGATCATATGGGGATGTCCAGCGGGTAGCACGGGCGGTGAGATGGGGCGCCGTGCGCCCCAAGTTGCTCGGCGCGTCACGCGCTGGCAACCGCAGGTACAGGGACTACGCGCCGGTGGGACCGCGCGTTCACACGTGCAGCAAGGAGGTACGACTGTGGCGGGAAGTACCTACCAAGGTTCACAATCGAATGTTGACCGTTGTGATACCTTTTACGTCATATATTGTTGATGACATGGGACGTCGAATACACCGATGAGTTCGAGGCATGGTGGGTCGGTCTCGACGACGCGGAGCGTGAGTCCATCCGTGCGTCGGTGGGCCTACTCGAAGAACGGGGACCGCAGCTTGACTACCCACACTCGTCGAGAATCACCACATCGAGACACAAGCACATGCGTGAGCTGCGTGTGCAGCACCACGGCCGCCCGTACCGAGTCCTGTATGCCTTCGACCCCCGCCGGGTGAGCGTTCTGCTCATCGGCGGCGACAAGACAGGCAACGACCGCTGGTACGAGCAGTTCGTCCCGCTCGCCGATCGCCTGTACGACGAGCACGTGGTCGCCCTACATCGGGAGGGTTTGCTGTAATGGCCAAGAAATTCCGCGACCTCGTGACCGCGACGATGACGCCCGAGGCACAGGCGCGCGCCGCCGAGCGCACCGCGGCAATGCTTGCCGAGATGCCGCTCAACGAACTGCGGCGCGCCCGTCAGCTCTCGCAGGAAACGCT
Source organism: Gemmatimonadaceae bacterium (assembly GCA_037720885.1). Taxonomy (GTDB): domain Bacteria; phylum Gemmatimonadota; class Gemmatimonadetes; order Gemmatimonadales; family Gemmatimonadaceae; genus JACMME01. The sequence goes on from JBBJNN010000130.1 coordinate 8,312, forward strand.
GGCTCGTGAGCTCGGCGCGACGCAGCCCGAGGTGTCCAGGATCGAGCATCGTGCCGACATGTACGTGAGCACGCTCCGACGGTACATCGAGGCAATGGGCGGGGAGCTGGAGATCACGGCTCGCTTCCCCGACGGCGCGGTGCGGATTACGCAGTTCGGTGACCTCGACGCGAACGCGGCGGCGTGAGCGTCGGCGCGAAGGATGGAGTGCCGCATGACGCCCGAAGAATTCCGCATCGTCGGCCACCAGGTGATCGACTGGATCGCCGACTACCGCCACTCGCTCGCCGAGCGTCCTGTGATGGCGCGGACGGCGCCAGGCGAGGTGCGCTCGGCGCTCCCCGCCGAGCCGCCGGACCACCCCGAGCCGTTTAGCGACATCCTCGGCGATCTCGATCGCGTAATCGTCCCCGGGCTCACGCTCTGGCAGCACCCGCACTTCTTCGGATACTTCCCGGCCAACTCGTCGCTCGCGAGCGTGCTCGGCGACTTCCTGTCCACCGGGCTCGGCGTGCTCGGCCTCTCCTGGCAGTCGAGCCCAGCGCTCACCGAGCTCGAGGAGGTCGTCACCGATTGGATGCGCCGGATGGTCGGCCTCGGTAGCGGGTGGAGCGGCGTCATCCAGGACACGGCGTCGACGAGCACCCTGGTGGCACTCATCTGTGCGAGGGAGCGGGCGACGAGCTTCGGCGCCGCGCGCGGCGGATTGCAGGGCGAGGCGCGTCCGCTCACCGTCTACACGTCGGCGCACGCGCACTCCTCGGTGGAGAAGGCCGCGCTGCTCGCCGGCTTCGGTCGCGAGCGGGTGCGACTCGTGCCGCACGACGCGGCGTTCGCCATGCGCCCAGACGCGCTCACCGAGCTGATGGAGCGCGACGTGCGCAACGGGATCGTCCCCTGCGCCGTCGTGGCCACCACCGGCACCACGACCACGACCGCGCTCGATCCGGTGAGCGCGGTCGCAGAGGTCGCCCGGCGGCACGGCGCGTGGCTCCACGTGGACGCCGCGATGGCCGGTTCCGCCATGATCCTCCCCGAGTGTCGCTGGATGTGGGACGGGATCGAGGAGGCCGACTCGCTCGTGCTGAACGCGCACAAGTGGCTCGGCGTCGCCTTCGACTGCTCGCTCTACTACGTGCGGGACGCCGAGCATCTCGTCCGCGTGATGTCCACGAACCCGAGCTACCTCCGCTCGGCGGCGGACGCCGAGGTGAAGAACCTGCGCGATTGGGGGCTCCCGCTCGGCCGGCGCTTTCGCGCGCTCAAGCTCTGGTGCCTGGTGCGCGAGCAGGGCGTGGCCGGCCTGCGCTCGCGGCTGCGGCGCGATCTGGAGAATGCCCGCTGGCTGGAGCGCGCGGTGCGCGCCACGCCGGCCTGGCGCGTGCTCGCCCCCGTCCCATTGCAGACCATCTGCGTGCGCCACGAGCCGCCGGGCGTGGAGGGGGAGGCGCTCGACCGGCACACGCTGGCGTGGGCGGACGCGCTCAACCGCTCGGGCGCGGCGTACGTGACGCCTGCCTTGCTCGACGGGCGCTGGATGGTGCGCGTCTCGGTGGGCGCCGAGGCGACCGAGCGCGCGCACGTGGAGGCGCTCTGGCGGGTGATGCGGGAGCTGGCCGAGCGGGCGTGACGCCACGCGGCGTTCCGCAACCGACGCATGGGGGCCGATCGTAGACAACCGCGGGGGCGCGGGCTATTCTCGGACGCCGAACAACCCATTTCACCGTCCGTGAGGTCGGTCATGCATCGTCGTTTCGTGAAGTCCGCGCTCGCCCGGTCGTCCGCCCGGTCGTCCGCCCTGTTACTCGCCCTCTGCGCGGCGCTCGCCAGCCCGCTCGCCCGCGCCACCGCGCAGGACCAGACCGGCGCCGCCCGCCCGGCTCTGTCCGCCGTCGAGCGCTCGGCCGCCAAGCCCGGGCGCGATCCGAACCAGCCGGTGGACGAGGCGTACACGAGGAAGATCCGCGAGTATACCACGGAGCCCTTCTTCCTCTCGCCGCTCGTGGACTACCTCCCCGCGTCGAAAACGGTCCCGACGCCGACGGCCGTCCTCGGCGACATCGCCGGTGCGCCGAACAAGCTCCCGTACTCCAAGGAGGTCTACGAGTACATGCGCCTGCTCGCGAAGTCGAGCCCGCGCGTGAAGGTCTACTCGATCGGCACCACGGAGGAGGGGCGCGAGATGATCGCCGTCGCCGTCGCCTCGGAGGCGCTCCTCGCGCGGATGGAGGAGAACAGGGCACAGCTCGCGAAGCTCGCCGACCCGCGCACGATCAACATGAATGACGCCGAGGCCGAGCGGATCGCGGCCGAGGCGGCGCCGGTCTATTACATCACGGGCACCATCCACTCGCCGGAGGCGGGCTCGCCGACTGCACTCATGGAGCTCGCCTACCGCCTCGCGGTGGACGAGAGCCCGTACGTCCGCAACATCCGCGACAACCTCATCACGCTCATCACACCGATCGTCGAGGTGGACGGGCGCGACCGGCAGGTGGACATCTTCCGCTGGCACCTGGCGCACCCCAAGGAGACGTGGCCCAATCTCATCTACTGGGGCCACTACGTGGCGCACGACAACAATCGCGACGCGATGGCGGCGACGCTCAAGCTGACACAGAACGTCCTCAACACGTATGTGGGGTGGAAGGCGCAGGTGCTCCATGACCTGCACGAGTCGGTGCCCTTCCTCTACGACAACACGATCGGCGACGGCCCGTTCAACGCATGGCTCGACCCGCTGCTCACGAACGAGTGGCAGATGATCGGGTGGAACAACGTGCAGGAGATGACGCGCCTCGGCATGCCGGGCGTATTCGCGCACGGCACCTTCGACACCTGGTCGCCGGGCTACCTCATGTTCATCGCGGCGACCCACAACGGGATCAGCCGCCTCTACGAGACGTTCGGCAACGGTGGCAGTGCAGAGACCGTGGAGCGCACACTGTCGGCCAACGAGACCGCACGGACGTGGTACCGGCAGAACCCGCCGCTGCCGCGCGTGAAATGGTCGCTCCGCAACAATAACAACTACCAGCAGACGGGACTCCTCGTCTCGCTCAGCTACTTCGCGAACAACCGCCGGCTCTTCCTCGGCAACTTCTACGAGAAGAGCAAACGCTCCATCCTCAAGTCGAAGACGGAGGGGCCAGCCGCGTACGTGCTCCCGGCAAACGATCCGCGGCCGGGCGCCCAGGCGGAGCTCCTGCGCGTGATGCGGAAGCAGGCGGTGGAGATCTCGCGCGCCACCGCGCCCTTCACAGTAACGATGCCCGCTCGGCGCTCGCGGCCACAGCGCGGTGGGGGGGGAGCGGCAAGCGCGGGCGGCGTAGCCGGCAGCGTGGACCTGGCGAGCGCCGACTCGTCACGCGGCGATACCGCGCGCGCCAGCGCGGATACCGCGCGGAAGACCGAGACGCGGGAGTTCCCGGCCGGAAGCTACGTGATCCGCATGGACCAGCCCTACTCGCGCATCGCCGACGCGCTGCTCGACTACCAGTACTGGAGCCCGAACGACCCGCAGAAGAACCCGTACGACGACACCGGCTGGACCTTTCCCGAAGGCTTCGGCGTGCAGGCGGTGCGGGTGACGGATACCGCGGTGCTGCGCGCACCCATGGAGCGCGTCACCGGCGAGGTGCGCGCGCCGGGCGGCGTGACCGGCACGGGCGCGGTGTTCGCCATCAACCACAACGGCGACAATGCGCTGGCGACGCTGCGCTATCGCCTCAAGGCCGCGGACTTCCAGTCGGCCGAGGAGCCCTTCGAGGGCGCGGGGCGGAAGTTCGCGCGCGGCTCGTTCATCGTCCGTGGCGTGTCGCAGGCGGAGCTCGACCGCGCGGCGAAGGAGCTCGGCGTCTCCGCGTACGCGCTGGCGAGCGCGCCACAGGTGAAGATGCACCCGGCGCGGGCGGCGCGCGTCGCCATCCTCCACACCTGGACGGGAACGCAGACGGAAGGGTGGTGGCGGCAGGCGTTCGACGAGCTCAGGATCCCGTACGACTACATCAGCGTGCAGGACGTGGCGAAGACGCCGAACCTGAGCCTCAAGTACGACGTCATCCTCTTCCCGCCGGCGGGTGGCTCGGCGGCCGGCATCATCCAGGGGATGCCGATGTGGCGGAACCCGATGCCGTGGAAGCAGACGCCGGAGACGCCGAACATCGGCACCTGGGCGCAGACCGACGACATGCGCCCGGGGCTCGGCTGGCAGGGCGTGCAGAACATCGAGAGCTTCGTCGCGCGTGGGGGCGTGCTCGTGGGCGTGGAGAACACGGCGGAGTTCGCGATCACGACGGGGCTCACGAACGGCGTGAGCCTCAACCAGCCGCCGCGGAACCGCGTGGTCGGCAGCCTGCTCCGCGCGCGGATCGTGGATGGGGCGAGCCCGATCGTCTACGGCGTGCGCGATAGCCTCGCGCTATACAGTGCGGACGGGGAGAGCTTCAGCGTGAGCAGCTCGCGCGGTGGCGGGCGCGGTGGTGGCGGCGGCGACACCGGACGCCCGACGGGTCGCGGCACGCCCGACGATCCGGACGTGACGCAGGGCCGCCAGACGCTCGACGCGCGCTTCGAGGCACCGGTCCGCGAGCCGGTGCAGCCCTGGCAGGCAGCGCCGGTGACGGACGAGCAGCTCCGGAACCCGCTGAACATCATCCCGCCGGAGCAGCGGCCGCGCGTCGCGCTCCGGTTCAGCGACCAGCGCGACCTGC
>JBBJNN010000198.1:0-3375 GCA_037720885.1 Gemmatimonadaceae bacterium
ACACTTGCGATCAGCGAAAGTCGACCCATCCAATCACTCGGCCGCGTCCTCGACGTGCTCGGCCTCTTCGACGGCGAGCGCTCGGAGCTGTCGCTGTCCGAGATCGCCGAGCTCTTGGAGTGGCCGGTGCCGACGGCGCACCGCGCCATCGGGACGCTTGCCGAGCGCGGTTTCCTGGCGCGGAATCCGCACACGAAGCGCTTTCGTCTCGGCGCCGAGGTCGTCCGGCTCGCCGCATCGCTGATCGCCGGCTTTCAGCTTCCCGAGCTCGCACGGCCCCATCTGCAAGCGCTCACCGAGGAGACCGGCGAGACCGCAAGCCTCGCCATCATCGACGGGGCGGAGGTGCTCTTCCTGGCCTCCTCCGTGGGAACATTCCGCTTGCGGGTGGAGGCGAGTCCAGGCCTGTGCATACCGGCGCACTGCTCCGCGCTTGGAAAGTGCTTGCTCGCCCAGCTCGATCCGGAGGAGGCGAGACGCCGGCTCGGGCGCGAGCCGTACCCGCCGGGCACGGAAGCGAGCGCGCGCACGTGGGCGGAGCTCGCCCCCAGGCTCGCCACCGCACGAGCCGAGGGATACGCACTTTCCGTCGGCGAATACGAGGTGGGCATGCTCTCGTGTGCCGTACCGGTTCCAGCACGCGACGGGCTCGTCGCCGCGATGAATGTGGCCAGCACGACCGCACGCGTTACGCCCGAAGCGCTCGTCGAGGTCGTCGTGCCGAAGCTGAAGGCCGCAGCTGCCGCGATCGGCCGTGCGCAGGGTGGTCCGTGAGGCTCGGACTCTCGGACGAGCAGCGAGCGCTCCAGGCAGAAGCCGATCGCTTCTGCGCGTCCGCGGCTCCGCTGCTCGACGCTGATCCCGAGCATGCTGTCCAGGGGATGCCCTCCGACGGCGACTCTGCCCCCATCTTCCGGGCGCTCGGAGAGACAGGGCTGATCGGCGTGAACTGGCCGAAGGCGCTCGGCGGCCGGGCCCACACGCTGCTCGCGACCGTCGCCCTCGAGGAGCGCCTCGGGTACGGCTGGCTTCCGCTCTCGGCCTACCTGGTGTCGGTCAAGACGGTGGGGAATGCGGTGGTCCACTTCGGCTCCGACGACCTCCGCGCCAGGCTCATTCCGGAGATCGCGGCCGGCCGGCTGATCTTCTGCCAGGGCTTTTCCGAGCCGGGGGCGGGCTCCGATCTTGCGGCGCTGACGACGCGCGCCGAGCGGCGCAACGGCCACTTCGTCGTCAACGGACACAAGATCTGGACCTCGAACGCCCACATCTCCGATTGGATCTACCTCGCGGTCCGAACCTCCCCCGCCACGGAGAAGAGGCACCACGGCATCAGCGTCCTCGTTGCGCCGATGGAGAGCCCGGGCATTACCGTGCGCACATTTCAGACACTCGGTGGAGGCTTCCTGAGCGAGGTGTTTCTCGAGAATGTCGAGATCCCGGCCGAGTACGTCGTTGGTGAGGTCGACAACGGCTGGCAGGTCCTGATGGGGACGCTCAGTTTCGAGCGCATCACGTCGGAGAAGATCGGAATCCTTGCGTGGCTGCTCGACGGGCTCGAGGCGGAGACCGGGAAGCGCCTCGACGCCCTGCGGGGTGAGGCCGCCGCTGCCCGCCTTCACGGCTACCGGGCGGCCTGGCTCCTCGACCAGGGACGCGACGCAAGCGGGGCCTCTTCGATGGCGAAGCTCTCGATTGCCTTGCTCGCGAAAGGGGTCGCGCGGACAGCCGTCGATCACCTCGGACCGCTCGGGCTCCTCGAGGCGAGCGCCGATGCTCCCCTCGCCGGGCGCGCCGCGGCGCTCCTGCGGGCAGGAGTCGGCTCGACGCTGGCCGGCGGCAGCACGGAAATCCAGCGGACGGTGATCGCACGCCGCGAGTTGGGCGCGTGATGGCCTCGCTCCCGCTCGACGGCGTCGTCGTTGCCGATTACTCGCAGTACGTCGCCGGCCCGTTCTGCACGCTGCTACTCGCCGACCTCGGCGCCGACGTGATCAAGGTCGAGCCGCCGCACGGCGACCAGTGGCGCAGGCAGGAACCGTGCGGCGACGACTTGAGCAAGCCGTTCGTCGCGCTGAACCGTAACAAACGGTCGGTCGTGCTCGATCTCAAGTCGGACGAAGGTCGTCGGGACTCGGCGGCACTGATCGCTCAGGCAGAGGTGGTTGTCCACAACTGCCCGTCGCAGCGAGCTCGCGCCTTCGGACTCGATGCGCGCTCCGTGCTCGCCGCGAACCCGAGCGCCGTCGTCGTGAAGATCTCCGCCTTCGGGAGCGACGGCCCGGAGGGTGACCGTGCCGGGTACGACCTGAGCGCGCAGGCCGCCTCCGGTCTACTCATGGCTGACGCACGGGTGGGCGACGACGTTCCGATCCGGGGGGGCGGGATCGCGATGACCGACTTCAGCGCCGGGATGCTCTCGGCGGTAGCTGCGCTCGCCGGCGTCGTACGAGCCCGCGCGACCGGGCAGGGCGGTGAGATCGAGCTTTCGCTCCTCGGCGCCGGACTTGCTCTACAGGTGCAGCGCTTCGTCTCCGTCGACTCGGGCGACAACGAGGGAAGGAAGCGGTCTGACGGCATCGCCACCCAATCTGACCTGGATGCTGTGGCAGACGAAACAGCTCTCAAACTCCGCCAGAATCCGTACTACCGCGCCTACGGGACGGCGGACGGCTTCATCACCATCGCCTGCCTCAACCTCGTTCAGCGGACGGGCCTCCTGGCCGAGTTCGGTCTCGAGGACGCCGCCGCCGCCAATCCCGACGAGCCGGCGGAGACGAGCGATGAAGCGCGCCGGCGCGAGCGACTCGGCGAGGCGGTCGCGGCTGGACTCGCCGAACGACCGGGCCGCGAGTGGGTCGAGCGCCTTCGCGCGCGCGGGGTTCCGTGCGAGAAGGTGCGCACACTCGACAGCCTGTTCGACGACGCACAGGTGGAGGCGAACGGGCTCGTGCAACGCATCTGGCAGCCGGGCATGGAAGCGATCAGCCTCCTCGGCAACCTGTTCAAGCTCGACGGCGAAACGCACCAGGCGCCGCAGCCGGCGCCGGCCCGCGGAGAGCACACCCGTGAGATCCTGAGCATGCTCCTTCGCCCGCCCTCGAGCCGGACTTGACGGCATGAACTTCGCCGTCGGCGCAGACGAGGCCGCATTCGCCGAGACAGTACGGGCCGCGCTCGCCAGCTATCAGCCGGTGGGTTGGTCGCCGGGTGCTGCTCTCGACGATCGTGACGCGTCGCTATCGACAGGGCTGAACGCGCTCGGCATCGCCGAGGCGGCGGAGGCGGGTCATGGCTTCGTCGCCGCCGCCGGGCTCGAGCTGGGGCGTGCGTGTGCTCCTCTTGCGCTCTTCGACGAGCTGGCGGTGGGCGAGA
>JBBJNN010000022.1:0-54877 GCA_037720885.1 Gemmatimonadaceae bacterium
TCCGGCAGCTCGGCCCGGCTGCGGGGCGCGACGATTCGCGATTGGCCCGCGATGCGCTACCGGGGTGTCCACGACGACCTCTCGCGCGGCCCTGTGCCAACGCTCGACTTCCAGAAGAAGCAGATTCGCACGTTCGCCGCGTACAAGATCAACGTCTACTCCCCGTACTTCGAGCACACGCTGGAGTACCGGTCGGCGCCCCTCGTGGCCCCGCCGGGCGGAGCCATGACGCGGGAGCAGGTCCGCGAGCTCGTGGCCTACGCCGCGCGCTATCACGTGGAGGTGATCCCCGAGCAGGAAGCATTCGGTCACCTCCACCACGTGCTCAAACACGAGCTCTACGCTCCGCTCGGCGAGACGACGCATGGACACGTGCTCGCGCCGGGACAGGCGGGCTCGCTGCCACTCATCCGGCGGATGTTCGCCGAGATCGACACGCTCTTTCCCGGCCGCTTCATCCACCTCGGTGCGGACGAGACCTTCGAGCTCGGGCGCGGACAGACCGCGGACCGGGTGAAAACCGCGGGGATCGGCACGGTCTACCTCGACTTCCTCACCCAGATCGAGCGGGAGATCAAGCCCCTCATGCCCGGGCGGCGCTTTCTCTTCTGGGGCGATGTCGCGATGAACCACCCCGATCTGGTGAAAGGACTTCCGAAGGATCTGATCGCGGTCGGCTGGGAATATTCGCCGCAGCGGGACGGCTTCGCACGCTTCCTCAGCCCGTTCAAGGATGCGGGGATGGAAACGTGGGTCGCGCCCGGTGTGAGCAACTGGAACAGGGTCTTCCCGAACAACGCCGTCGCGCTCGCGAACATCCAGGGCTTCGTGCGTGACGGCCAGAAGCTCGGCTCCACGGGCGTGTTGAACACGTCGTGGGACGACGATGGCGAGGCGCTGTTCAACCAGACATGGTACGGCATCCTGTTCGGCGCGGCGGCCGGGTGGCAGGCGGGCGAGAGCTCGATCGAGGCGTTCGGGGCGAGCTATGGCCGCGTCTTCCATGGCGATACGTCAGGGAAGATCGACGAGGCGCACCGCAAGCTGGCCGAGGCGCACGCGCTCCTGCAACGGTCGGGAGTGGGGGACGCGAGCGATTACCTGTTCTGGCTCGACCCGTGGAGCGGCGAGGGGAAGCTCACGGCGGCGAAGATCCGTCCAGCCACGCGCCAGCTGCGGTTGCTCGCGGAGGAGGCGGTGGTGCTGGTGACGGAGGCGCGGCGGGCGGGCGCGCGCGAGGGGGCGTCGCTCGACGCGCTCGAGCTGGGCGCGCGGCGTATGGATCTGATCGGAATGAAGTTCCAGTTCGCGGACGAGGTAGTCCAGAGCTACGCACGCGCCACCGCCGCCGTGCTCGATACCGTGGCCAAGCCGGCGCCAACGCGCGACCTGGGTGACATCACGGGGATCAACGGGCGGCTGCAGGACCTACGGGATGCGTACTCTCTGCTCCGCGACGAGTACGAGCGCGCGTGGCTGCGTGAGAATCGCCCGTACTGGATGCGGAATGTGCTGGCGCGATTCGACCTGGCGACGCAGCTCTGGATCTCGCGCGCGGACGCCGTGAATCTGGCGCGCCAGCAGTGGTACCGAACGCGGAAGCTTCCCGGGGCAGCCGAGATCGGCCTGCCGGCGTCCATGCCAGGCCTTGGTGCGCTGCCGGTGATCTCATCCGATGACCGCTGAATGAGGAGGAAGTACCATGTCCACCGGATCTCGCGCGCGGCGTGCCGCGCTCGCCCTCGCGTTCGTGACGGCCGCGTGCAGCGATAATGGCGCGCAAGGCGATGTGACTACGGCACCGGACGTGCCCGCGAACGCCTCCACGGTGGCGAGCACGCCGTTCGACCAGACGCTGGCGCTGTTTGTCTCGTACAGTGGGCTCAGCGCGCGTCAGCGGCTCGCCATCCGCGACGGGGCATCCTGGAGCGCGCTCTGGACTACCCTCTCGACCGATGTGTCGCCGAGGCCCGCGGTGCCGGCCGTTGATTTCAGCCGCGACATGATCCTGCTCGCCGCGATGGGCGAGCACCGAAGCGGCGGCTTCGGCATCGCGATCGAGCGCGTGCAGCTCGCCGACGGGCAACTCTACGTGACGGTTCGCGAGACGTCGCCGGGCGCAGGCTGCATGACGACACAGGCCATCACGCGGCCGCTGACGGCCGTGCTCGTTCCGCGCGGAGACTACGACGTTCGCTTCGTCGAACGTTCGACGACGAGCAAATGCTGACGTATCTCGCGACACGGAGCGCTCGCGTGTCCGCTCGCTGTGTGCTCGCCGCGCTCGCGCTCAGCACGGCCGTTACCGCGCATGCCCAGATCCCGCAGTCCGAGTACGCGGCCCGGCGGGCGGCGCTCGCGTCTCGCATGCCGAACGGTGTGCTCGTCGCGTTCGGCGCGCGCGAGCCGGCGCAGGACTACCTGTCGTTCTTTCAGGGGTCGCACTTCATGTACCTCACCGGCTTCCGGGAGCCGGACGCCGCGCTCGTGATGGTGAAGCGGAACGGGCAGGTGGCGGGGACGATCTTCGTGCAGCCGCGCGAGCCGGCGCAGGAGGTGTGGACGGGAGCGCGCGCCGGCGCGGAGAGCGCAGCGGCGACCACGGGGCTCGCTGGCCAGTCGGCAGCGCAGTTCCGGGCGGTGCTCGACTCGCTCGTGCGGCCTGGCGACACCCTCTCCGTCGTGAGCGATCTGGCGTCGGACGACGAGGCGGCGAGCGTGGATGCGCTGTTCGTGCGCGCGCTCATCGCGGCGAAGCCCGGTGTCGTGGTGAACGACGCGGGCGCTGCGGTGAGCGCGCTCCGCGCGCGGAAGAGTGCCGCCGAGCTGGCGCTCATCCGGAAGGCTGTGGAGATCACCGCCGAGGCGCAACGCGACGCGATCCGGGCAGTGGAGCCGGGGATGAACGAATTCGAGATCCAGGCGCTCATCGAGTACACCTTCAGGCGGAACGGCGCTGACCGGCCGTCCTTCTCGACGATCGTGGGCTCCGGCCCCAACTCGACGACGCTCCACTACAACGCCGACGACCGTTTCATGAACGCGGGCGAGACCGTGGTGATGGACATCGGGGCGTCGTACCGGGGCTATGCGGCGGACGTGACACGCACCATTCCGGTGAGCGGAACCTTCACGCCGGACCAGCGCGCCATCTACCAGCTCGTACGCGATGCGCAGGCCGCGGCCGAGCGGCAGGCCAAGCTCGGCAACGCGCGCCAGCGCATGACCGACTCAGCGAACGCCGTGCTGGCCGCGGGGCTCGCGAAGCTCGGGCTGACCGAGTCGCCGGCCGCGACCTTCGACTGCGAGATGGGCGGCCAGCGCGGCCTGTGCGCGCAATCCCGGATGTACTACATGCACGGGTTGGGGCATGGCATCGGTCTCGACGTCCACGACCCCGACGCCGCCGACAATGGCCGCTTCGCGCCAGGCAGTGCCTTCACGATCGAGCCGGGCATCTACGTTCGTGCGGACGTGCTCGACGTACTCCCCGACACGCCCCGCAACCGCGAGATCGCGACGAAGCTGCGCGCGGCGGTGGAGCGTTACCGGAACATCGGCGTCCGCATCGAGGACGACTACATCGTCACCGAATCAGGTGTCGAGTGGATCTCGCGCGCCCCCCGTGAGATCGCCGAGATCGAAGCGTTGATGAAGGAGCAGTTCGCAGGGCCCGGCAAGCGCAATCCGGCAATGGTGGACTGGTACCGGGCGACGGGAGGGAAGTAGGGACTCGGCGCTCGGCGCTCGGCGCTGCCAGGGGAGTCGGTCTCGGCGACGTGGAGTGTGAACCCACAGCCGATGACCGATGACCGATGACCGATGACCGATGACCGATGACCGATGACCGATGACCCTAGTGCCGAGTGCCGCGTGCCGATGCTACCGCCTGGTCGCTCTCCGGCACAGGCGCTCGAGGACGCTGTCCGGGATCGTGCGCCACTCATCGGGGATGGGGCAGAACTCGCGCACTTCGGCGGGCGCCTCGAAGCGCAGGCAGACCGAGTCGCCGTGCTGCGCGAGCGCTTCCGTGACTTCCCAGCGCACGCCGTGCGAATCCACGAAGGAGTGCGGAAGGTCGCGCGCGGAATCAGACACGGCCCGTCGTGCGCGGGCGGCTACTTGTCGACCGCACCGCGCAGGATTCCCGCGCGGATGCGAAGGGCCTTCGAGCCGCCGCTCGCGTCCGGGACGATGCGCGTCTGGTAGCGCTCCCGCATGCGGACCTGCCCGTTGAGCGTGAGGAGCTCCCCTCCGCGGCGAACGCGGATCGGGAGCGCCGAACCCTCCTTCCCGGAGAATCGCGTGCGGAACTTCTCGCCGAACTGCGGATCGGCGACGGCGATATCGCCGATGGAGATCATGAAATCCCCGGTGCGCACGCCGGCGGACTCCGCGACACTACCCGGCTGCGTCGCCGTCACCAGGTAGGCGCCCTTGTCATCCGGCACCGCGCTGATGCCGAGCTCCGCCGGCTCCCTGATCGTGTCAGCCGCGAGGCGCAAGCCGGCCAGCGGCAGCATCGTGGTCCAGGGGTATGGATCGCGGCCGTCCACGTAGCGGGCGTTGAAGTCGGTGAATGACTTGCCCCCTGCCGCCGCAGACACCGCGCGCCACCACTCGTCCGGTGTGAAGCCGCGTCCCGCCTTGTACGTGTCGCGATAGAGTCCGCGCATCACGTCGTCGAGCGATCGGCGGTTGTCGCTCGCGTCGCGGATGGAGATGTCGAGCAGCAATCCGGCGAGCGATCCCTTCGGGTAGTACAGTGTCGCGGTCCCGTCGGTCGGATGCGCCCACGTGGAGAGCGAGGCGTCCTCGAGCGCCACGGGAGGCGCGCTGGCCACCTCCTGGATCTTGTCGGCCGTGAGCGCGAGGAACGCTGCCGAGTCCACGACGCCGCCGCGGATCTGCGCGAGATCGGCGTAGTAATCGGTGATCCCCTCGCTCACCCACAGCCAGGGCGTCGGCTGCTCGGCCGCGTACTGATAGGGCCAGAGCTCCGCGGGCCGGAGGCGCTTCACGTTCCAGCTATGGAAGATCTCGTGCGCGTAGAGCGAGGGCATGAAGGGATCGCCGATCGCGTACGGCGACACGACGTCCACGTGCGAGTTCGCGTGCTCCAGCCCACTGGCACCGCCGTAGCTCGAGTCGACGATCTGCATGACGGTGTAGGTCGTCCACGGCGCCTCGCCAAACACCGCGACCTGCGGAGGGATGACCTTCGCGAGCTGGTCCCAGACCTCCTTGCGCTGCGCGCCGCTCACGCTCCCCGCGGGGTACGACGCAAAGCGTACCCACCGGTCGGCGATGCGCGCCGAATCGAGATCGAACCGCCCGACGAAGAAGGGCATGTCCACGAGATCGTGGTAGCTCGATGCCGAGTACGAGAAGGTAGAGCTGCTCACCCGCGGCGGCGGCGCGGCGGACTTCGGCGCGGCGGCGCGGACCAACCGGTCGGCTTGCGACGCCGCCGGGCCGGCGGGAGCCATCCCGGTGGCCACGAGCCAATCCGGCGCCGTGTGGACGCGAACGGCGGCGCCAAAATCGAAGCCGCGGCCTTCCGGGTACAGGAAGAGGTTCGTGCCGTTGAAGAGGAGGAAATCGCGCCGGGCCCATGCCATGGCGTTGTCGAGCGAGTCGGCGGTGTAGGTGAAGCTGACATTGATCGCCTTCGCTCCCTCGGGCCGGATGCGCCAGGTGTCGTGATCGGTCTTGTCCCACGCGAGCGGCTTCCCGTCACCGGTGACGGCGAACGCCGAGACCCACTTCGAGAAGTAAGAGATCTCGTACGCGCCCGGCGTCCAGGCCGGAAGCGAGAGGATCACGGGCGCGGCTCCGGGCGTCGCGAACGACATGGATACTTTCACCCGGCGCGCCGCGCCCGCCGCCGGATCGAAGGCGACGTCATAGATGATGTCCGACACCGGCGCCGAGACCAGGGCAGATTGCGCCTCCGCGGCACGCGCCTCCGTGCTCCGCGTGGCCGACCGCTGCGCGGCAGCCATGGGCGCCGTGGCGACGACGAGAAGCGCGCAGAGGGGAGCGCGAGCGAGCTGCGCGCGGGGCGAGAAGGGCATGCCGCGATCCGGGCGATGGGGACGTCGAGCGGGAGCCGAAATATCGCCCCTGCCCTCGATGCCGCAACGGCCGTGCGTGGTGCGCGGCTCGCGGCCACCGAGGCCATGGCGCAAAGTGTGCGCGAACGAAGGTTCAGTGTGCAAGTCCGGCCGCAGAGAACGTCTATCATCACCGAGCGCATCGCACTGAGCACTTTGCCGCGCCCGCGGAGACACCATGAGACAGACACACATGTCGCGATACCGTCCCCTCGCCGCGCTCGCGGCGATCCTGGCCGCCGCAGCCTGCGACGGCGGCGCGCAGCGACAGCAGCTCGACCGCTCGGCCTCGGCCGTCTCGAAGGATGAGGCAGCCCCCGCCCCCACCGCCATCGCCCCACCGTCGGAGGGGTTCGCGTCGCGAGCGGTGCGGGCTCCCACGCTCACATCGCAGGCGGCGAACCCACCGTCCGGCCCCGCGCAGTTCCGTGATACTGCCGCCGTAGTCCCATCGATGATCATCCGCACGGGTCAGGCGACCGTCGAGGTGGATTCGCTCGAGATCGCCGTGGCCCGCGTACGCGAGCTGGCCCAGCGAGTCGGCGGCTACATCGCCAATACCTCGGTGCAGACGGGCGAGCACGAGGTGCGCTCGGCCACGCTCGAGGTAAAGCTCCCCGCCGACCGATGGGCACAGGCCGTCGGCGGACTCTCCCCGATTGGCAAGGTGGAATCGGTCAACGAGGCGACGGAGGACGTGGGGGAGGAATTCGTGGACGTCACGGCCCGCGTCGCGAACACGCGACGGCTGGAGGAGCGCCTCGTCACCCTCCTCGCCACGCGGACCGGCAAGCTCGAGGATGTGCTCGCGGTGGAGCGCGAGCTCGCGCGCGTGCGCGAGGAGATCGAGCGTTACGAGGGGCGCATCCGCTACCTGCGGACTCGCGTCTCGGTGAGCACGCTCACCGTCACCGTGCACGAGCCGGCGCCGCTCATCGGCGAGCGCCCGGGCTCGAACGTGATGGGCGAGGCATTCCGCGACGCGTGGCGGAACTTCGTCGCGTTCGTCGCGAGCTTCATCCGCTCTCTCGGTGTGCTCATTCCGCTCGGCGTTCTCGCGTACCTCGCCTGGCGCCTGGCCCGTCGGCTCGGGGTGGGGCGGTGGCGTCCGAAGCCAGGGGCGTGGCCGGGCGGCTCACCCGGGGCGACATCCGGGGCGTGACGCGTCGCGAATATTGGCTCGGGCGGGGGACCAAATGGTGGTGCCTTCCGCCACTCTGCGCCTAGCTTTGTGATTGGGGGGGCCCCCCAAGGTAGTGCGAGGGAGATGCCGCACCGGCAGGCCGATGACCGCGCCGGCCGGCCGTGTGAGCGGGCTCATAATCATCTGGCGCTCCCGACCGACGCCTTCCCATATTGAGCACTTCGCTACCTGGAGCGGAGCGCGCGCCTGTGCGAGCACGCTCGAGAGCGCGGCCGAGGAGCACGGGGCGGTCACCCTCGCCGCCCAGGCGGTGGCACTCGTCCAACGACCGAGTTTCCTCGCATACCGCGGTGCCTGCGCATCGAGCACCCCGACCCGGTAGCCCGGATGACGTATGCCCGCGGTGGTGGGCGGCGTCCGTCAACACGGTCGGTGGCTACGTAATCAATTCCCCGCTGTACGTACCTTGAAATCGGTACGCTGTCGTCGGAGGTAGGCACGGAGGCGCGCGCGCCGTCGGCACGCGCCCGAATCGCGCCCAGCGCGCGCATTCGATCTCAACTCGCCACCCACTCCCTCGCGACATGTCCACATCGCACCTGTTAACGCTTCCGCTGGTCGGGCGGTCGGTCGAGCTGGCGATGCTGCGCGGGGCCGTGGATGGAGCAGCCACCGGACACGGGACCACCGTGTTCCTGTGCGGCGAGGCCGGCGTCGGGAAAACACGGCTCGCCGAGGCGACCGCAGAGCTCGCGTCCTCGCTCGGCTGGACAGTCGCAACGGGGCGGGCCTACCCTGTGGAGACCGGGGTGCCATATGCACCATTCTCCGACGCGCTCCTGCCAATTCTCCGCAAGCTGGACCCAGCGGCGATCGCGCTCCTCACGCGTGGCGGGGCCGCCGACCTGGCGTACCTGTTCCCGGCGCTGGCCACACCCGGGGATCCGGGGCGCGGCGGTGGACGCGACAGCCCATCCGAGTTCAAGTCGCGCCTCCTATACAATTTTTCCCAATTCCTCGGGCGGCTCGCGGCGAAGCAGCCGCTCTTGCTGGTCCTCGAGAACCTGCACTGGGCCGACGCATCGTCTCTCGAGCTCCTCCACTTCGTCGCGCGGCAGATTGCGCACGAGCGCGTCGTCGTGCTCTGCACGTACAATGACGCCGACCCGGAGCTCAAGACGGCGCTCCGCACCGCGGAACAGTCGCTCGTCGCGCTTGGCGCGGCCCGGGTGCACCACCTCGAGCCACTCGCGCGCCCGGCCCTCGACCAACTGCTCACGAAGACCTTCGGGTCCGAGGCGACCGGGGCACGGGAGTTTGCCGCGTTGCTCTACGGCTGGACGCGCGGCAATCCCTTCTTCATCCAGGAGACTCTCAAGGCGCTCGTCGAGTCCGGCCGGCTCCACCTGCGGGACGGCAGCTGGTTCGGCTGGGAGGTCGCCGACCTCGGACTCCCTCGCACGATTCGCGACGCGGTCATCGACCGCATGGCGGCACTCTCTCCGGCGGCGCGCGCGCTCGCCGACCTGGCCGCCGTGGTCGGGACCCGGACCACCTTCGAGACGCTCCAGTCGCTTGCCGATCCCGTCGGCGCCACCCTCCTCGCGTCGCTCGACGAGCTGCGACGCCAGCACATTCTGACGGAGAGCGCGGTCAGCGATTCGGTCGTCTACGACTTCGCCCACCCGATTCTCCGCGACACCCTGTATCGGGAGCTCGGTCTCGCCCGTGCGCGCATCCTCCACGCGCTGGTAGCGGACCGCCTGGAGGAGAGCTACGGAGCTGCCGCTCCGGTGCACGCCGACGAGCTGGCGTTTCACTTCGCGCGTGCCGGCAACCCGCACGGTGCGGCCGCCGGCATCGCCTCGAAGGCGATCAAGTATCTCACAGCCGCTGGCCGGAGCGCGCTCGCGAAGTACGCCAATCGCGAAGCAGCCGACTACCTGAGCGCCGCGCTGGAGCGGCTCGATCGCGAGCGCGACGCATCGGAGGCGGAACACCACGATGCGCTCGCGGCCACACTGGCCGAAGACATCGCGCAGGCCCGGCAGCGGTTGGGAGAATACGACGCCGCGATGTCGCTCTGGGAGCGCGCCCGGCGGGAAGCGGAGCACCGAGGCGACGATCGTCGTCTCGCCGCGATCGAGCGGCGTATGGGACTCGCCTCGTACTGGTGTGGACACCATCAGGACGCGCTCGCGCACTACGACCTCGGGCTCGCCGCGGCCGACCGCGGCGGCGACGCGAGGTTGACCGCGCGTCTGCTCCTCGCGAAGGGCCTGTGCCTGCAGGACGTCGGGCAGCCGGAGACCGCACGCGCCGAAATCGAGCGTGCGCTCATGATCGCCGGCGGCGTGCACGACGACGCGCTCCTTGCGCGCGTGCACCGGGCACTCCTCCTCCTTCACATGTGGACGGGATCCCCGGAATTGGCGCGCGAGCACGGCGCGCACGCCATTGCCCTGGCTACGCGCACCGATCAGAAGGTCGTCGCCTGTACCTCGCATTGGGCGCTCGCGATGCTCGGCGGGCTCACCGGCCGGGCCGACGACACGAGAAATCACATTGCCGAGAGCGAGCGCCTGGTCGAGGAGTTGGGCTCGCCGGTACTCCGCATGTGGACCGCCGAGGTGAAGATCGAGTACGCCTCCGCCACCGGAGACTGGGAGTCGGGGATCTCGTTCGCCGAGCAGACGCTCGCGGTCGCGCGAGCGCTCCAGCAGCGCGCGCTCGTGCCGCGGCTCCTCGTCTGGACCGCACTCATCTATTTCGGCCGTGGCGACATCGAGCGTGGCAAGGCGTACGTGGACGAGGCCTGGGCGCTGAGCGGCGCCGGCGACGCGGCGGAGGGTCGGCCGCTGGACGTACACAGCGTGGTCCCGGTGCACATCGGCCGCGCCTACTACGAGATGATCTCCGGGCGGTACGAGGAGGCGATCCGGATTGGCGAGGCAGGGCTGGCGATCGCCGACCGGTCGGGGTACGTCGTCTGGGCGGTGCATCGCCTGCTCCCGATTCTGGCCGAGTCGTGCATGCGGCTCGGAGACCTCCAGCGCGCGGAGCGTGTCGCCATCCGTCTACGCGACGAATCCGAGCGGCTCGGCCACCCGCTGGGACTGGCGTGGGCAGACACATGCGACGCGCTCCTCCCGATGCTCCGCGGCGACAACGAGCGTGCGATCGTGCTCATGCGGAAGGCGATCACCGCGATGGAGGCGATCCCCTTCCTCTTCGACGGCTCGCGCCTCCGCCGCGAGCTGTCACGCCGGCTGGCAGCGGTGGGCGACCCCAAGGGCGCGGTCCACGAGCTGCGGCACGCGCACGATGTCTTCGCGCGACTCGGAGCCGAGCGCGAGCTGGCTGGCACGCGGGAGGAGCTCCGGAAGCTGGGCGTGCGCCCTCCTCTCCGCACGGCCGGCGTCGGCGCGCACGGTCTGACCGGCCGCGAGCTGGAAGTCGTCCGGCTCGTCTCGGCGCGAAAGTCGAACAAGGAAGTGGCGAAAGCGCTGGGGATCGCGCCGCGCACGGTGAGCACCCACCTCTCGAACATCTTCAAGAAAGTCGGCGTCGCGTCCCGGGGCGAGCTGGCCGACTACGCGCGCCGGAACTTGCTGGCGGAGGAGTAGCGGGTCGCTCGCGCCCTTGCCGTGCAGCTCATGCGACGACCCGCTCGCGGCAGGTCGCCGCCGCTTCGCTCACGCTCGGCCAGCTGGCCGGCTCCGGTCCGTGCGCGATGAGGAAGGCCAGCGTCCACCGCTCCAGGCAGAACGCCACGCATCCGGAAGATGCGGGCGTGCCGTCGGAGAGGCGGATGTCGAATGCCGTCGCGAAGAACGTCTCGTGGTGATTGAAGGAGGCCGCGGCCATCGCCCGGCCGGGCGCGAGCGTCGCCCGCAGCTCGCGCTTGAGGCCTTTCACGCGTTGCAGCAGCTCGCGCCCGCGCGCGGTGGGGAGGAAGAACGGGTCCGTCGCCTCGCTTACGGTGACGTCGAGCTCCAACGTCGCGGCGAGATCGCACGCGCGGCGCTCGCCCCGCACCACGAAGGCGTCCACCGCGGCGGCCGGCCCGACGCACACGATCTCGCGCATGGTGAACGCCGCATCGCGCTCCAGGGGCACGACCCGGCGCCCCTCGTGCCGCCAGCAGGTGGACTGCGCCGTTACCACCCGGGGGACCGCCACCACGGTCCCGGCGAGCGCTGAATAGACGTGATAGCAGACGGCCGGTGCCAGCGCCGCCTCGGCTGGCGCAACGGACGTGCGCGCCGCCGCAGAGGGGTTGGACGATCGCGCGACGCGTTCGAGCGCCGGCTCGTCCTCGCGCAGGTGCGACGCGAGCGTGAGCCACTGCGGGAAGGACGTGAAGTAGTCGGCCCGCTCGAGCGTCTCGAGCGCGATTCCGGCGGGCACGCGCCACTCGTCTCGCGACTCCGTAGCCGCCAGCGCGTGCATCGCGCGCTCGATCGCGGAGTAGAGGGCGAGCGTCGCGCCGCGGAGGCCGACGAGTCCGGGGGCCGCCTGCCACAGGTCGCCACGGTCGCGGAGCACACGTAAAATGCGCTCAGGAGCCCACATGCTCCGTACCCTCCCCCGCGAAGATGGCGGCCATCCGTGCCGGGGTGCGGAAGTTGTCCATGCGGATACGGGAATCGGGGATCGTCTGTCCCGTCGCACGCTCGGTCCACGCGATGAGCTCGAGGATGCGAATCGAGTCGATGAGGCCCGCCGCGAAGAGCGGCGTGTCCGGACCGATCACCACCCCTGCCGGCGCGAGCCGCCGATTGAGCCACACCAGGAGCGCGCGAACGAAGCGCGCCTGTCCACCGTGGGCCATTCAGTCGTCTCTCGTTTGGATCACGGCGAGCACGAAGCCTGGCCACGGATTCGAGACGACAGCCGCGGCCGGCCGCTTCTGACCTTCGCACCACACGGAGCGGATGCGACCGTCCGCGTCGAACGAGAGCTCGATCGCGGTGAAGGGCGTACGGTCATCGCAGCCGAGTGCCTTCCACGCAGCTTCCTTCAGCGCCCAGAGCGCGGTCCGGTCGACGCTCCGCGTGGCTTCCTGCTCGGCCTGGGTGAGGAAGTAGCGGAGACGCATCGCACCCACGCCCCCCAACCGCTCCAGGTCCACGCCGACGCGCGCCGGTGCCGGTGCCGCGACGGCGGCCGCACGTCCCTCGCAGTGGGCAATCGAGAGTGACACCGGGATCGGGTGGACCGAATCAGCAACGACGAGCACGGGCGTCGGTGCGCGCCGCGGCTCGTAGCGCAGCTCGATGAAGTCGAGATCCGTGATGCCGATCGTCTCGGCGACAGCGCGCTTGGCGGCGAGCCGGCCGGCGACCCAGTCGCGGCGGCGACGCTCGCCGGGCAACGAGGTGTACACCGCGTGCTCGCCGGCCGTGAGAAAGCGCGCGGCGGGCTCATCGTCGCTGGTCGCGAGCGCGATGCTCTGCCGAAGCGTAGGCTCGGCCAAGGCGTGCATGGACATCTCCCAGATCATCGAGACGACGCGAATCTGCGTTGCTTGGCCACCCGCCTCCAATGCGACGCGTGACGTAGCAGCGCCTCTGGCATGACGTAGCCGGTGTCTGTTCGGGCCGAGTCAGGACCGCGAGCGGGCTAACGCGCGTGCTGTGGCCGCGCTAAACTCGCACGCCTATGAGACTGACTGGATACCGCGCGTACCCCCAGCGTGCTGCGTTCGCGACAGGGATCGTGGCGCTCGCCTTACGGTCAGCGACGGCGCAACAGCCCGCAGGGGCTACGACCGCCGAGCTGATCGTCACGAACGGCCGCATCTACACGGCCGACGACACGCGCCCGGTCGCCACCGCCATGGCGGTGGCGGGTGGGCGGGTGCTGTTCGTCGGCTCCGACCGCGGCGCCCTCGCCCTCCGAGGTCCGACGACGCGGACGCTCGACCTCGCCGGCCGCACCGTGATCCCCGGGATGGTGGACGCCCACGCGCACCTCCTCGACCTGGGGATCGCGCTCCGGTCGGTGGATCTCGTCGGCACCACGTCCTACGCCCAGGTAATTGCGAAGGTGCAGGCGCGCGCGAAGGACGCGCCGCCTGGAAGCTGGATCATCGGCCGGGGGTGGGATCAGAACGACTGGTCCGACAGCCGCTTCCCCGCGCACGAAGCGCTGTCCCGCGCCGTGCCCGACCATCCCGTGTGGCTCACGCGCGTGGACGGGCACGCCGGCCTCGCCAACGCGAAGGCGATGCAGGCCGCGGGCATCACCGCCAGCACGAAGGACCCCGAGGGGGGGCGCATCGAGCGCGGGGTGGGTAGCGCGCCGAGCGGCGTGTTCGTGGACAATGCGCAGGGGGTGGTGGATCGCGCCGTGCCACCGCTCACGCGCGCCGAGACGCGCGAGGCGATCCTGGCGGCGGTGAAGGAAGCGAATCGGTGGGGGCTCGTCGGCGTGCACGACGCGGGCGCATCGCGCGAGACGATCGACATCTACGAGGAGCTGGCCCGTGAGGGGCGGTACGATCTCCGCGCCTACGTGATGGTCGCGGACGACTCCGCCGCCATCGCCTTCTACTTCGCGCTCGGGCCACAGAGCGCGCTCCACGACGGCCGGGTCTGGGTGCGCAGCGTCAAGCTCTACGCCGACGGTGCGCTCGGCTCGCGCGGCGCGGCGCTGCTCGCGCCCTACACCGACGACCCCAAGAATCGCGGGCTACTCGTGTCGCAGCCCGAGCACATCCGCGAGGTGAGCGTGCGCGCGCTTCGGCGCGGCTTCCAGGTGAACACGCACGCAATCGGCGACCGCGGCAACCGCGTGGTGCTCGACGCATACGAGGCCGCGCTCGAGGAGGTGCCGGTCGCGGACCACCGCTTCCGGATCGAGCACGCACAGATCCTGAGCCCCGAGGATATTCCGCGCTTCGCGCGGCTCGACGTCATCCCCGCGATGCAGGCGAGCCACCAGACGAGCGACATGCCCTGGGCCGGTAAGCGACTCGGACCGCAGCGGCTCCTTGGCGCCTACGCCTGGCGATCGCTCCTCAACACCGGCGTGATCGTCCCCAACGGGAGCGACTTCCCGGTGGAGCAGGTGAACCCGCTCATCTCCTTCCGTGCCGCCGTCGCGCGCCAGGATGCGAAGGGATGGCCGGCCGGCGGCTGGTACCCCGCACAGCGCATGACGCGCGAGGAGGCGCTCAAATCCATGACGCTCTGGCCCGCGCACGCCGCCTTCCAGGATTCCGTGATGGGCACGCTCTCCGCGGGCAAGTACGCGGATTTCGTGGTGCTCGACCAGGACATCATGCGCATGCCGGTCGCGGCGATTCTGAATACACAGGTCGTGGCGACCTACCTCGCCGGCCGCGCGGTCTACGAGCGCGGGCCCGCGACGCCACGCAGGACGGCGACGCCGTGACGACACGACCGGGTGGCGATGCGGCGACCCTCGCCGTCATTCGTATCGCGCTCCTCATGGGCGTGATCATGTTCGGCGCCGTGACGTACTTCCTGCACCGCGGCGGTGGCTGGACGCCGGCGCCGCGGGAGACGCTGGCGCTCCTGCGCACGTTTCTCGTCGTCGTCTGGGCGGGCGCGCTCGCGGCGCTCCTCTTCCTGCGCAGCCGGCTCACCGGCGTCACGGACGCCGCGCGGCGTCGCACGCTCCTCACGATCGCGTGGGCGGTGAGCGAGTCGGTCGCGCTCTTTGGCGGCGTGTACTACTTCCTCAGCGACGATCCGCGCTGGTTCCTGAGCGGCGTGTTCTTCATGCTGGCGGCGTTCATGATCTTCCCGGGCCGCGCCCGGCGGTGACGTCGCGATCTCGGTGACGAGGCGACGAGCGTAGTGCGCGTCGTCTCGCTGCTTCCCGCCGCGACGGAGATCGTCGCGGCGCTCGGCGCGCTCGAGATGCTCGTCGGCGTCACGCACGAGTGCGACTACCCGCCGCAGGTCGCGAGCCTGCCGCGCGTCACCCGGAGCGCGGTGGACGCGCGCGGCGACGCGGGCACGGTGGACGCCCAGGTCCGCGCCGCGCATCAGGCGGGCTCGGCGCTCTTCTCGCTCGACGAGGCCCGGATCGCCGAGCTGCGGCCGGACGTCATCCTCACGCAGGCACTGTGCGACGTGTGCGCGGTGAGCGAAACGGACGTGCGCTCGCTCGCCTCGCGACTCGCGCCGCGGCCACGTGTCGTCACCCTCGGCGCGACGACTCTCGGGGGAATGTTCATGGACATCGCGCTGGTGGCGGAGCCCCTCGACGCAGCCGACGAAGCGGTCGAGCTGACGATGGGACTCGGGGCGCGCATGCGCGCGGTGCACGAGCGCCTCGAGGCGGCCGCCGCGCCGAGGCCGCGCGCGGTCGTGGTCGAATGGACGGAGCCGCTCTACGTCGCCGGCCATTGGGTGCCGGAGATGGTGCGGCGCGCGGGCGGCGCGGATGTCCTCGCGCGCGCCGGAGACCACTCCCGCACCATATCGGCGGCGGAGGTGGAGGGCGCGAACCCCGAGGTCGTGATCGTGGCACCATGCGGACACGACGTGATGCGCGCCGCGGAAAACGGGGCACGGCTACTCGCCCGCGCCGAGTGGGCGTGGGCGCGCTCGCGGTCGGTGTGGGCCGTGGATGGCAATGCTCTCGTCAGCCGCCCGGGCCCGCGGCTGGTGGAGGGGATCGCCACCTTCGCCGCCATGCTCCACCCCGCGCTCTTTCCCGCCCCGCGACCGGAGTACGCGCGTCGGGTCGCCGGCAGCTGACCGCGCGCACGAGAACGGTCCGGTTGCCGGTCACGCCGCTCACTCACTATTCCCATCCATGTTCAGCGATTCATCCATCGCGTTCCTGAAGCGCCTGCTCGACACACCCGGCCCCTCCGGCTTCGAGTCCGCGCCGGCGCGCCTGTGGCGCGACGAGGCGCGCACCTTCGCGGCCGAGGTGCGCGGCGATGTAGCGGGCAACTCGATCGCCGTCGTCAACCCGGACGGCGAGCCCACGATCATGCTCGACGGACACATCGACGAGATCGGGCTCATCATCCAGTATATCGATGAGCAGGGGTTCGTCTACGTGTCCGCGGTGGGAGGCTGGGATCCGCAGGTGCTCGTCGGTCAGCGCATTCGCTTCGCCGGTTCGGCGGGCGAGGCGGGCGACGTCTTCGGCGTCGTGGGGAAGAAGCCCATCCACCTCATGAAGACCGAGGAGCGCGAGAAGGCCTCGAAGCTCACCGACCTCTGGGTGGACATTGGCGCGCGGACGAAGGCGGAGGCCGAATCGCGTCTCTCGGTAGGCGACACCGGCGTGATCGATGCGCGCGCGATGGACTTCCCGAACAATCGCCTCGTCTCGCGCTCGATCGACGATCGCATCGGCGCATTCATCGTCCTCGAAGCGCTGCGGCGCTACGCGGAGCGGCCGGGAAGCGCCAAGCTGATCGCGGTGGCGACGACACAGGAGGAGATCGCGTGGCACGGCGGGGGCGCCCTCGTCTGCGCCTCGTGCCTCAACCCGCAGATGGCGATCGTCGTGGACGTGACCTTTGCCAGTGACCACCCGGGCATGGAGAAGAAGGAGATCGGCGAGCACACCATGGGCTCGGGCCCGGTCCTCACGCGCGGGGCGCTCATCTCGCCCGTCGTGCTCCGGCTGCTCCGCCAGGCGGCCGGCACGGCGAAGATCCCGTACACGATCCACGCCGCCGGCCGCGACACCTCCACGAACGCGGACGCGATTCACATCGCGCGCGAGGGTGTCGCGACAGCGCTCGTCTCGATCCCCAACCGCTACATGCACTCGCCGAACGAGATGGTGAGCCTCGACGACGTGGAGCACGCGGCCGAGCTGCTCGCCGAGACCTGCCGGCTGGTGACGCGGGAGACGGACTTCGCGGACCGGTGACCTCGCGCACAGGCCCGATCCAGCCATCGCGGTCATCGCGCATGGCGCACCGGCACCTGTCGGCGTGGCACGGTCGCGACTAGCGGATTGGCGCGACGACGCCCAATGCAGCGAGACTCGGCTCGATCTGCTTGCGGTCGCCGACGACCACGATCACCGCGCGTGAGGGAGCGAGATACTTCCGGGCGACGGACTGCAACTGCGACGGCGTGACGGCGAAGATGCGCTCGGCGAATGTGTCGAGATACGCCGGGTCGCCGCGAAACAGCGCGATCCGGCGCAACGTCCGCACTCGACCTTCCGGAGTCGCATTCTCGATCGTCAGGTCGCCAACCAGGAGCGTCTGGAAGCTCGCGAGCTCATCTCCGCCGACCCCATCGCGGGACATACGCTCGATCTCGGCCAGGATCTCGCGCAGCGCCGGTGAGACCGCCGCGTTCGCGATGTCCGCGCTGACCGTCCATCGACTCGACGACGGCCGAGCAAGCAGCCCACTCGAGACATTGTAACTGTAGCCGTGCCGCTCTCGGACGCTCGCGACGATCCGAGACGACTGGACGCTGCCCAAGACGTTGTGCAACACCTGGAGCGGCGTGAAGTCGGGATGCGACGGGTCGACTGTCCGATAGCCGACGACGACGCGCGCTTGCGTCGCCCCCGGTCGATCGACCAGATGGATGACCAGGCCGGTGCCAGCCCGTGCCGGTGCATCGGGCGCCTCCGACGCGACCGGAACGAGACCCGTCGCGGTGTCGCGCCAACTAGAGAACGCTCGCTCCGCTACCTCACGGATTGCCGCCGCGTCGTACACACCGCTGACATAGAGCTGCGCGGCGGACGGACGATACGCCCGCCGCCAGAAGGCGACGACATCGTCTCGGGTCAGGGCTCTGAGTGCCAGCGCCCTGGGCGGGGACCAGACGCGCTCGTCGAACCCGAGCAGCGAATCCGCGAGGGATGAGGCGCGGGTGGCCGGCTGTACATTCTCAGACGACACCCGATCCGCTTCGCTGTCCGTCAGTCGCTCGAGCGCACTCGCAGGGAACGCCGGTTCGGCAACCAGTGAGGCGAGCAGGCGCACCAATGCCGGCGCCTCCTCCGGCAAGACGGTCCCGGAAATGAGCGTCTCCGCGTCCCCGGCGCTGACGGACAGGTCTCCGCCAAGTGGCGCCAAGTCCGCGATGGCATCGGCCAGCGACTCGCGCGAATAGGCTGTGGAGCCTTCCCGCAAGTACGCGGCTGTGACCGCGGCAATCCCCCGTCTGGTCAGCGGCTCCGTGAGCCGGCCGGCTCGAATGGCCAGCACGACGTGGGCGACCGGCGCCCCGCGGACCGGCATCATCGTCAGGCGCAGGCCGTTGTCGAACCGCACGTCGACCGTGGCTTGATGCGTCGTTCGCCGCGGCGGCGCGACCGGTGGCGGCGAAGCAGGCGCGCGCTGTGCATGCGCCACACCGGCGGCGGCGAGCAACAGGATCGCGAGTAGGCCCGTCATCGTGGTGCGCCGGGCCGCACGGTGAGGATCGTCCGGTTCGATGAGCGAAGATATTCCTGCGCCGTCGCTCGTACCATCCTCGGTGTGACGCCGTCGAACACCCGCGGCATGCTCTCGACGCGCCACGCGTCGCCGTCGAACAGCGCAAATTGACCGAGCATGTCGGCCAGCCCTTGTCCGCGGCCGGCGGTCAGCTCGGCAGCGAGGTCTGCTTTCGCCTTGCGAATCGCGCGCGCCAGTGTGACGGAATCCACCAGCTCAGTGCGGAGACGCTCGATGTCACCGCTCAACACCACGAGGATCGAATCGGCCGTCGTCGTTTCGCGATGGTACACGTACACCGTCCAGAAATTCGGCCCCCCGGTAGTGTAGATCGAACCATGTCGTGCGCTGACGCCCCCATGCACGGCGTCGACCAGTCCATGGTGCTGCACCAGGCTTCGATGCATCCGACTGTCGCGCCCCTCGATCAGAATCTGGTCGATGACCTGCATCGTCCAGAAGTCTGGGGTGTCGCGCGACGGCATGTGATAGGCCACGGCCAGCGCGGGCTGCGGTGCGTTGCGATCCGTTCGCTCCGCACGCCGCTCGGCGGTCTGCCGAGGCTCACTGCGGTCGATCGCCAGCCTGCCAACCCCGCGCGGAATGACGCCGAAGTACGCTCGCACCCACCGGTTCGCCTCTGCGGGGTCGACATCGCCGGCCAACACCAGGACCGCGTTATCGGGCGTGTAATAGGTAGAGAAGAAACGTTGGGCGTCGGCGAGCGTCGCGGAATCGAGGGCGCGCATCGTTCCGTCCGGCTCGTCGCCGTAGATGCTGTGCGCATTCACCCACTTCGTCTGCGCGATCTCGTGAATGTCGATCCAAGCAAATCGGCCGTAGGGCCGGTCGACGGTCTGCTGCCGGACTTCATTCTTGACCACGTTGCGAACGACGTCGAATCGCGCTGAATCAACCCGCCATCCGCGCATGCGGTCGGCCTCGGCCCAGAGCTGCCGCTGCAGCGCGTTGCTCGGAACCGTTGCCTCGAATTTCGTGAGATCGTACAGCGTCTGCGCTCCAACCGCACCTCCGCTCGAGACGACCAGCTTGAAGTACTCGCCCGCCCTCAGGCTCGGCGAACCCTCGAACATCAGATGCTCGAAAAGGTGCGCGAACCCCGCCCGCTCGACCGGCTCGTCTCGCGCCCCCACTTTGTAGTACAGCCCGACGTGAACGAGCGGCGCGGCTGCGTCGGGGGCGATGACGACCTGTAGACCGTTCGGCAATCGCTGGATGACCAGAGGGCGGGTGCCCACGATGGCCGGCGTCCGGTGTCGGACGCCTCCCGCGCACCCGAGCGCCAGTGCGAGAACGCATGTCAGTGCCGATAGTCGAGGCATGAGGCGGGTCGAGTTGGACATGCGACATTAGACTCCCCCGCCCCGTCTTCCGACGACTCAGCGAGGCAGTCGGCCATGCGACGCCAATGGCCAAAGCGGAGCTCAGCCCCCCGTCCCCTCGCCTCCCGCATGTTCGTCCTCCTGTCCCTCATCGCCCGTCACGGCCCACAGCGCCGCCCCGCGGACGGCGGCCTCCGGATCGTGGAGCAGCGTCCGGAGCGCCGCGACCGCTTCCGGCGTGTGGGCATCGCCGAGTGCTTCGACGGCCGCCACGCGCTCGGGCACCGGCGCGCGTGAGCCGGCGCACGGCGTCGAACGACGCGACACGGCCGAGCGCCATGAGGATCGCCCGACGCATGCGAGTGTCAGGCTCGCCGTCATACGCGTCAATGAGGGTCGTCACCGCCCGGTCCCCCTCCCCGCTCGTGAGCGCGGCGACCGCCGTCTCGCGGAGCGGGCTCGGTGCGTCCGCGAGCGCACGGTGCACCGCCTCGCGCGACGTCGGCGTCCCCAGTTTGGCGAGTGCGAGCGCCGCGGCGCGCCGCACGCGGTCGTCGGCGTGCGCGAGCGCTGAAACAAGCTCCGGCTCCGCTCCGGGCGCGCGGATGAGGCCGAGTAGCTCGGCCGCGTTGCGCACCACGTACCAGCGTGGGTCGCCGAGGAGGCGGACGAGCTGCGGCACCGCCGCCTCGAGGGTGCGGAGGAGGTCGAAGTAGGCTCGGCGCTCGGCGATCGTCGGCGCCCCGGCCATCTGCGCGACCACGGCCTCCGCACCCGGCTCGCCGGCGCGCGCGAGGACGCGCTCGTACGCGCGAGCGCGGCCCGGCCGGTGCGGGAGCGCGATCACGATGCCCCGGAGGAGGGGCGCTCGAAGGAGTCGCTTGAGCGCCGTCGCATGCGCCTCACGGGCATCGCCCGCGGGGGAGCGCCCCTCGCGGGCCATGATGGCGAGCGCGGCATCCGCCGCTTCGTCCACGTCACCCTCCTGGATGGCGTCGCGCGCGGCGCTCACGAGCGAATCGAGCGCTCGCGTGACATCGCCAAGCGCGGTATCGCTGGGGAGGCGCGCCAGCTGCCGTGCGAGCTCCTCCACACGCGCGCCCGCGGCGAGCCCGTCGGGCGCGTGTGCCACCGCGCCGGGCTCGGCGCCTCGCGGGGCTGCGACGTGAACCGTGTCGAACTCCCCAGTGGTCCGGCGAATCGGCGGGACGACGTGCACACCGCGCACGCCGAGCGCGGCGAGGCGCTCCGCGGCGTGCTCGGGGCTCGGGTCGGCAGGCGGCGGGGCGGCGAGCAGACGCGCCACCGCCAGCAGATCGTCCGGCGGCGCGTCCGAGTCCACGACGATGCGCGTCATCCCGTGCGCGATGAGCTGTCCCGCGAGCTCCGGCACGCCGGGCACCGCATCGTCCAGCTGCGTGTCGTCCGCGAGCAGTTGCCACTCCTGCACCGCGATGGTGGCGCTCCCATCCTTCGACAGGTCGCGCATCGCGCGGAGCGCGGCGTCGTGCTCGGCGGTTGCGCTGGGCTCGTGGCGCAGGAGCCAGACGAGGCGCGCGAGATAGCGCGTCAGAGCGACGGCGGGATCCACCATCAGCGGGAGCAGGCGGGCATGCGGGTGCGTTTGGAGGAGGGATCTGCGATCCTGGCAGCACCGGGAACCACCCGATAACATACGACGGTTCCCGCTCCCCTCACCACCGCGTTTCTCAATGCGAATTTTCCAGCGCCGCCGGCGCCCGTCGCTCCGCGCCAGCGCGCCGAGCGCGCTGCCGAGCGCCTCGCGCGCCCTCGTCGCCGCACTGGCGAGCGCGGCGCTCGTCTCCTCGTGCCAGCGCGCGAGCGTCACCCGGGGCGCGGCTCCCGCCGGCGGCGCGGCGGCCGACTCGCTCGCCGTGCGGCGCGACATCGCGTACCTGGCGAGCGATGCGCTCGAGGGGCGTGGGACGGGCACGCCGGGCAACGACAGCGCGGCGGCGTACATCGCGCGGCGCTACGCGGCACTCCGGCTCGTGCCAATCGCGCCGGCCGATCTCCCCGCGTGCGCCCAGGCGATGGCGGCCGGGCGGAAGCCGCCCACGCGGGAAGGCGCGGACGATCCGTGCCGGATGGAGTACCTCCAGCGCTTCTCCGCGCGGCCCAACTTCGGGCCTCACACCGACGCGGGCGCGGGCCTCCCCACGCAGAACGTGGTCGCGCTGCTCCCCGGCTCCGACCCCGCGCTCGGGAAGGAGTACATCGTGATCGGCGCGCACTTCGACCACCTCGGCC
Source organism: Gemmatimonadaceae bacterium (assembly GCA_037720885.1). Classification (GTDB taxonomy): domain Bacteria; phylum Gemmatimonadota; class Gemmatimonadetes; order Gemmatimonadales; family Gemmatimonadaceae; genus JACMME01. Next base: position 22,288 of record JBBJNN010000022.1, read on the forward strand.
GCTCGGCGTCGTTCGCCGTCGACCGGAACGCCGGCGATGCAATCCGGAACGGCGCCGACGACAATGCCTCCGGAACTGCCGCCGTGATGGAGCTGGCGCGTCTTCTCGCGCGGCGACCGCCGCGCCGTTCGGTGATCTTCGCCAACTTCAGCGGCGAGGAACTGGGCGTCCTCGGCTCGCAGCACTTCGTCGAGAATCCGCTCGTGCCGGTCGCGCGCATGGTGGCGATGCTCAACTTCGACATGGTGGGCCGGATGCGGGGCGACTCGCTCATCGTCTACGGGACCGCGACGGCGACGGAGATGCCACGCATCCTCGACAGCGCGAATGTCGCGCCGCGCCTCACGCTGCGGCCGGTGGGCGACGGCTTCGGGCCGTCGGACCACTCGTCGTTCTACGCGAAGAACATCCCCGTGCTGCACTTCTTCACGAACGTGCACGACGACTACCACCGCGCCAAGGACGACATCGAGCGCATCAACGCCGGCGGCGAGGCTCGCGTGATCGAGCTCGCCGAGCGGATCGCGCGGCGTATCGCCGACGCGGACGCACGGCCCACCTTCGTGCGGGCCGCGGCGCCGCCACGGGCCGTCGCCTCGGCGTCCAGCGGAGCGCGCCCCTACCTGGGCTCCGTGCCCGACATGGCGGCCGGCGATGTGCCGGGCCTTCGCGTCTCCGGCGTTACCGCCAGCAGTCCGGGCGACAGGGCCGGGCTGCGCGCGGGCGACCTCATCGTCGAGTTCGATGGCAAGCCGGTCACGGATCTGGACACGTACTCCGAGGCGCTCTACGCGCGGAAGGCCGGCGACACTGTGCCGATCGTCGTGCTCCGAGCCGGCGCACGTGTCACACTTTCCGCGACGCTCGGAACACGGTCACAGTAAACCGATTTCGATTCCCCTGACTCTCATGAGACTGCTCCCCATGCGCCTCCCGCGTTCCGCTCGTCTGGCGTCCGCGGTATTCCTGCTCGGCACCACCATGCTCTCCGCACAGGAGACGAAGGGCAGCGGCACGGTGGTGCTGCGCGCCGCGCGGCTCATCGACGGCACCGGGGCGCCGCCCGTCCAGAATGGCGTCGTCGTCATCACCGACGACCGGATCGTGGCCGCCGGCCGAGAGGGAAGCGTCACCATCCCGGCTGGTGCGCGGACGGTAGATCTCGGCGACGCGACGCTCCTACCGGGCTTCATCGACGCGCATACGCACATCGTGGGGCGCGTGCTCGGCGATCCCGAGAATGATCTGGCCTCTGTGAAGGACTACGAGTCGTTCGGTGCCATCCTCGGCGTGGCCAACATGGGGAAGACGCTGATGAGCGGCTTCACCACCATCCGTAACGTGGGTGCGCCGAACTTCGACGACATGGCGCTGCGGAAGGCAGCCGAGGAGGGGCGGCTCCCGGGCCCGCGGATGCAGAACGCCGGTCACGCGTTGGGGATCACGGGCGGCCACTGCGATGAGAACGGCTTCAGGCCCGGCCTCCTCGACGCCGGTGTCAAGGACGGGATCGCGAACGGGCCGGATGAGGTGCGTGCGGCAGTGCGGTACCAGGTGAAGTACGGCGCCGACGTCATCAAGACCTGCGCGACCGGAGGCGTGCTCTCCGAGGGCGATGCCGTGGGCACCACGCAGTACACGCTCGAGGAGATGACGGCGATGGTGCAGGAAGCGCACAAGCTCGACGAGCGAAAGGTCGCCGCACACGCGCACGGCACGGAAGGGATCAAGATCGCGGTACGGGCCGGCGTCGCTTCAATCGAGCATGGCTCCTTCCTGGACGCCGAGGGCGCGCGCCTCATGGCGCAGAAGGGCACGTATCTGGTGCCGACGCTCATGGCCGGCGAGGCCGTGGAGCGCGCGGCGAAGAGCGGTGTGCTCAAGGGACTGCGCGCGGAGAAGGCGCTCGCGGCCGCGGCGGGGATGCGGAACGCGATCCGCCTCGCCGTCGCGAACAAGGTGCCGATCGCGCTCGGCACCGACGCAGGCGTGATCCCGCACGGCACCAATGGCCACGAGTTCACGTTGCTCGTCGAATGGGGCGGCATGACCCCGCTCGATGCCATCACCGCCGGGACCATGGGCAGCGCCCGCCTGCTCGGCTGGGACAGGCGCCTGGGCTCGCTCAGCGCCGGCAAGCTCGCCGATGTGGTGGCCGTGCCGGGCGACCCGACGAAGGACATCCGGAACATGGAGCGGACGGTGTTCGTGATGAAGAACGGGGTCGTATTCAAGGCGCCGGGCGCAGGGACGGCGGCAGTGCTGCCGTAGAGGCTGACGCTACTGCACGCATGGAGCTCGGCGGCCTACACGATCCCGCTGCCGCATGGACACCGCTTCCCAATCGAGAAGTACGCGCTCCTTCGCGATGCGGTCGTCGCTGGAGGGATCGTCGCGCCGGAGCACCTGCACGACCCTGACCGGGCGCGCGCGGACGAGCTGCATCTCGTGCACACGCCGGAGTACGTCGCCGGGCTCACGCGCGGCACCCTGGGCAACGCGGCGATGCGGCGGATCGGGTTTCCCTGGTCGCCCGAGCTGGTAGAACGCTCGCTCCGCGCGGTCGGCGGGACGATCGCGGCGGCGCGCGCCGCGCTCGAGCGCGGGGTCGCGATGAATCTGGCCGGCGGCACGCACCACGCCTTCCCCGATCACGGCGAAGGGTTCTGCGTCTTCAACGATGTCGCGGTCGCCATCCGGGTGCTCCAACGCGAAGGCCTCGCCCGCCGCGCGGCGGTCGTCGACCTCGACGTGCATCAAGGAAACGGGACGCACGCCGTGTTCACGGGCGACGCGAGCGTCTACACCTTCAGCATGCACGGCGGCCGGAACTATCCCTTCCGGAAGGTGGCCGGCACGCTCGACGTCGAGCTGGACGATGGCACCGGCGACGATCCATACCTCGATATCCTGAGCAACGCGCTCCCGCGTGTACTCGCCGCGGCGGCGCCTGACATCGTGCTCTACCTGGCGGGCGCCGATCCGCACGAGGGGGACCGGCTCGGTCGTCTACGCCTGAGCTTCGATGGGCTCGCGCGACGCGATGCAATGGTGCTCGAGGCCTGCCGTGAGGTGGGAATCCCGATCGCGCTGACGATCGCCGGCGGGTACGGCGTGCGGATCGATGACACGGTGTGCGTGCACGTCACGACCGCGCGCATCGCCGCCGGCTTCGTCTGATCGCGCCGCGCTCTTGACCAGAGCACGGGATGCGCGTACCCTGATGCTTAGCTATTTGGCTAATTATCTCGGGTACCTCGTGCCCGCCCCTTCAGCGCCTCGCCACGAGATGGCCGTGCCGCCGACGATCGCTGCGACTCGAACCGCCGTGATCAGCACGGACCGTCTCGGGCGCCGCTTCGGCGACACCGTCGCGGTGGACGACCTCTCGCTCGAGGTCTTCGAGGGCGAGGTGTTCGGCTTCCTCGGCCACAACGGCGCGGGCAAGACGACCACCATCCGGCTGCTTACCGGGCTCCTGGAGCCGTCCGCGGGAAGTGCCCGTGTGCTCGGCCTCTCGCCCATTGGCGACGGCCCGGTCGTGCGACGCTCGACCGGCGTGCTCACCGAAACGCCGGCGCTGGACGAGCGGCTCACGGCGCGGGAGAACCTCACCTTCTTCGCCCGGCTCTACGGTGTACCGGAGCCGCGCACCGCGGCGCGAGTGGCCGAGCTGCTCGACGAGTTCGAGTTGGCGGATCGCGCGAGCGAGCGAGTCGGCGGCTACAGCAAGGGGATGAAACAGCGCCTCGCCCTCGCACGACTTCTCCTCCATGACCCGCAGCTCCTCTTTCTCGATGAGCCTACGGCGGGGCTCGATCCCGTCGCCGCGCGGCGCCTGCACCTGCTCATCCAGCGCCTCAGCCGGGAGCGCGGGCGCACGGTCTTCCTTTGCACGCACAACCTCGTGGAGGCGGAGCAGCTCTGCGACCGCGTCGCGGTGCTCGCCCACGGTCGCCTGCTGGCCGTGGGAACACCGGCCGAGCTCGCGCGGCGTCTCGTGAGCCCACTCGAGGTGCGCGTGTCCGTCGGCGAGGGAGAGGGAGACGCCGCGGCGGCCGCGCTGCGCGGCGTCGGCGGGCTGTCCCCTGTTACGGTCGATGGCGGCGCGACGCTGACGTGCCGCGCGCCGCGCGAGCAGGTGCCGGAGATCGTGCGCGCCCTCGCCGCGGCGGGAACGCGCATCTTCGCCGTCACGCCACGCACGCCGTCGCTCGAGGATGTGTACTTCGCGCTCCAGGAAACGCCGCCCGCGGAGGCGCAACCGTGAACTGGCGGGCGATCCGCGCGCTGGCGGCGCGCGATCTCACCGTGGTCCGGCGGAGCCGCGCGATGCTCGCGCCGCTCATCCTCGTGCCGGTGATCGTGTCGGTCGTGATGCCCGCGCTCGTCGCGCTGGTGCCACGTTTCGCCGGCCAGGCGCCAGGCGGCGTCGGGAACGGCGCGGCGCTACTCGGCAACTTGCCGCCCGCCATGCGGCAGGCGCTCGCGGGCTACACCCCCGAGCAGGCGATGCTCGTGCTGCTGGCGGTGTACTCGCTCGCCCCGCTCTTCCTGCTCCTTCCGTTCATGATCGCGAACGTCATCGCGGCCGATAGCATCGCCGGGGAGCGCGAGCGGAAGACGCTCGAAGCGCTCCTCTACTCGCCGGTGACGGATGGCGAGCTATTCATGGCGAAGACGCTCGCGGCGTGGGTACCGGCGCTCTTCGCGACGCTCGGGAGCTTCCTCGTCTACGCCGTGGTGCTCAATGCGGCCGCGTGGCCCACGATGGGGCGCGTCTTCTTTCCGAACGCGATGTGGGTGGTGCTCGTGCTCTGGGTGTCGCCCGCCGTCGCCGGTGTCGGGCTTGGCGCGATGGTGCTCGTCTCGTCCCGCGTGCGGGCCGTGCAGGAAGCGATACAGCTGAGCGGGCTCCTCGTCCTCCCGCTCGTGGTCGTGGTGGTCTTGCAGGTCCGCGGGAGCATGATGCTCGGTACGCGCGCCGTCGCGCTCGCGGGGGTCGTGGTCTGGGCCGTTGCGGCGGCCATTCTCGCGTATGGCGCGCGCACGTTCCGCCGGGTCAATCTCATCGCCAAGCTGTAGCAAATTGTAGCAAACTGTAGCGAGACGATGGCGACGGTGGGCGCGGCTGCGCCCCAGCGGCGTCCCGGGCGCCCCTCACGCTGCGGTCGAGTCGGCCGCATTATCTTCAAGCCTACTCGACCCTCGCCCCGTCTCTCGTGCCTGCACCCATCCCGCCTCCGGTCGCATCCGGATTCACGACGTCCACCGACGTTCCGCTCTATTGGGCGCGGTACGGTGAGGCCGGGGCGCCGAAACTGCTCGTCCTGCACGGTGGACCCGGGGCGCACCACGACTACCTGCTGCCGCAGATGCTCCGGCTCGCACGCGCGCACGAGCTGGTGTTCTACGACCAGCGCGGCGGTGGACGGTCGCGCCCGGAGAACGCCGCGCCGGTCACCTGGCGCACGCACGTCGAGGATCTCGCGCGCGTGGCGGCCGAGCTGGGCGTCGCGGCAGCATCGCTCTCCCTCGTGGGCTACTCGTGGGGCGGGCTCCTGGCGCTCCTCTACGCCATCGAAGCGGCCGAGCGAGGCGTACAGGGGCCCGAGCCGGAGCGCATGGTGCTCATCGACCCGGCACCGGTCACTCGCGGGCTGCGGCGGGCGTTCGAGGCGGAGCTCGCGCGCCGTCAGGCCGGCCCCGAGATCCAGGCGCTCCGGGCCGAGCTTGCCGCCTCCGGGCTACGGGAGCGTGACCCCGCCGCGTACCGGCAGCGGGGGTTCGAGCTCAGCGTCGCCGGCTACTTCGCCGACCCGCGGCGCGCGACGGACCTGACGCCGTTCCGCGTGATGGGGCGCGCCCAGCAATCGGTGTGGGAAAGCCTGGGCGACTTCGACCTGCTCGAACGGTTGCGTGTCGTTCGCGCTCCCACGCTCGTCCTCCATGGGTTGCGCGACCCCATACCTCTCGCGTCTTCGGAGGCGGTGGCGCGCGCGCTGCCCGATGCCCGCCTCGTCACGCTCGATGCGAGCGGGCACGTGCCCTACGTCGAGCAGCCCGACGCGCTGTTCGACGCGATGGACGCGTTCCTCCGCGACACCGCGAACGTCACACAGGAGTGAGATTGGCATGGGTATCAGGGACGAGATCGTAGACCTTCCGGCAATGCAGGTCGGGGACGAATGGTACGAGGTCTCCCTGCAGCTCTGGCACGACGGAACGAAGTACGCCGGCCGGCTCTGGTTCGCGGGGGCCGGTATGGGCGAGGGCGGTATGCCTGGCCGCCGGCTCTTCTATGGCTCCACGCGCGAGGACGTGATCGACCGCGTCGGCGAGCTCGGCGCGGAGGCGCAGCGCGGCCAGTTCCGCCACGCGATGGTGGACCGGCGCCGTTATCTCCTCCTTCGCGCCGCGACCGACGAGATACTGAACCGCGTGCGCGAGCTCAACGCCGTGGCCGTCGCGTGGCGCACGGGGGTGCGGGAGCCCGAGGACGCCGAACGGGCGATGGATGGGATCGAGAGCCAGCTCCACGAGCTCGTGGACGGCCTCCGGGAGGTCGCGGGGATCGAGGACCGCCCGGCCTGACCACCTCGCCCCGTCTCCGAGGCGTGGCCGCGTCCACATGACGACGCGCGTCACGCCGTACGAGGTGATCCTCGAGCCACTCGAGGCGGCGCTCTTCCCGATGATCCGCGAGGAGGCCGAGGCGCGCGGCACGGATACGCGCCGCCGCGATCAGTTCGTGCTCCTCGGGCACGCGGGCATCGCGCTGAAGGAGATGATGGCCGACGACGCGCCGGCCGACTCGTTCGAGGAATACGCCGAGCTCCTCTACCACGGCTACCAGTTCTGGGCGTTCGGGCGGCGCACGTACGTGTTCGACCCCGCGATCTTCGACCGGCTCACAGCGCCCGCGGCCGACCTGCGGGGCTGGATCCTCGCCGGCCCGCCGGCGTGCTACTTCCAGTTCCCGTACCTCCGGCTCTGGTCTCGCGTGTCGCCGGATGCGCCATTCGAGCCCGTTGACGGCTGCTTCGTCGTCGTGGATGACACGGAGCCCGCCCCGGACGCCGGGGCGCATCTCCGCGCGCTGCTGGTCCTGGGCCTCCGCCCGGACCGACCGGGCATCTCGCTCGTCTCCTACCGAACCGACCTCGACCCCACCCGCGCGGCGGCGTTGGGGGAACGCCCGCGACGGGAGGGGGCCGAGCCCTTCGCCAACGCGATTCCGGGCGGCGAGCGCCAGGGCTACCGCACGCTTGCGACGACGAGCGAGCTCGAGGCACTCCTCATCCGCGCCATGGCGCACCTCGACCGCTCGCCGCGCGCGCTGGAGGCGCAGCCGACCTCGAACGAGGAAGGGTGGTCGAGGCTGCCGTACGTGCTGGTGCGGGAGGGTTGAGGGGGAGCGTCTCGGCATCCCTCACTCCGTGCCGGCCCGCCCGTGTAGATTTGGGCGATGGATCCCCGCACGGTCGCCCACGTCCTCGAGCAGATCGCGGACTTTCTCGAGCTCCAGGGCGAGAACCGCTTCAAGTCGCGCGCGTACGCGATCGCGGCGCGCGCTGTACGCGCCCTCGATGCCGATTCGCTGCGCGACATGCACCGCTCCGGAGCGCTCGCGAGCGTCGCCGGCCTCGGGCCGGCCACGCTCGGCGTCATCGGCGAGCTGGTCGAGACCGGTGAGTCGAGCTACTTCGAGCGGCTGCGCGAGAGCATGCCGGCCGGGCTCATCGAGATGCTGCGCGTCCCCGGACTCGGCACCGCGAAGATTCACGCGATCCACCAGGGGCTTGGGCTAGGGAGCGTACGGGAGCTCGAAGACGCCGCGCGCGATGGGCGCCTCGCATCACTCAAGGGCTTCGGGCCCAAGACCGCGGAGCGCATCCTCAAGGGAGTCGCCCTCCTTCGCGAGACGCGCGACTATGTGCTCTCTCACCGCGCGCTGGCTGAAGCGATCCGCCTGCGCGCGTCGATCGAGTCGCACCCGGACGTGGAGCGCGCCGCCATCGCCGGATCGGTGCGCCGGCGCAGCGAGGTCGTGCGCGACATTGATATCGTCGCCGCGTGCCGTTCCGCCCCGGCGGAAGTCGCCGCCTCGTTCGCTCGCGCACCGGGCGTGCGCGAGGTGACGGGCGCCGGCGGACGCTCGGTGTGCATCCGCTTCGTGGATGGCACGAAGCTCGATCTTCATTGCGTGACGCCCGCGCAGTTCGGCGTTGCGCTCTGGCGCTCGACCGGCAGCGCGGACCACGTGACGGCCCTGCGCGCGCGGGCCGCCGAGCGTGGCTTTACTATCGTGGAGGACGAGCTGCGCGCGCCGGGCGATGCCGCCGTCGCGATCGCCGACGAGCTCGCGCTCTACTCGGCGCTCGGCCTTCCCTACATCGAGCCCGAGCTGCGCGAGGGGCGCGGCGAGATCGAGGCGGGGGCGCGCGGCACGCTCCCCACGTTGATCACCGCCACGGACATCCGGGGCGTGCTCCACTGCCATTCTCAGTACTCGGACGGCAAAGCGACCATCGCCGAGATGGCCGCGGCCGCCAAGGCCCGCGGGTGGAGCTACCTCGGAATCTCCGACCACTCGCAGGCCGCCTTCTACGCCGGCGGCCTCTCGCCCGAGCGCGTGCTCGAGCAGCACGCGGAGATCGACCGGGTGAACGAGCAGCTCGATGGCTTCCGGGTGCTCAAGGGGGTCGAGGCCGACATCCTGGCCGATGGCCGCGTGGACTACGACGACGAGACGCTCTCGCGCTTCGACTACGTGGTCGGCTCCGTCCACTCGCGCTTCGGGCTCGACCAGCGTGCGATGACCGACCGCGTGCTCCGCGCGATGGACGATCCGCACCTCACCATCCTCGGCCACCCGACGGGCAGGCTCCTCCTCGCGCGCGAGCCGTACGCGATAGACATGCACGCCGTGCTCGAGAAGGCGGCGGAGATGGGCGTGGCGGTCGAGCTGAACGCCGACCCGCATCGCCTCGACCTCGACTGGCGTCTCTGCCGCACCGCGAAGGAGCTTGGCGTATCTGTCGAGATCGGCCCCGACGCGCATTCCACGCCGGGCCTCGACAACGTGGAGATCGGTATCGGCATCGCGCGGAAGGGTTGGCTGGAAGCGGGAGACGTGCTCAACACGCGCGGCGCGGACGAAGTCGTGAGACGCGCCCGCGCGAGGCGGGACTCGGCACTCGGGCGGGGGCCCGTCGAAGGCGGGCCGGTGCACTCGGCACAGCTCGTTGCGGGGAAATCGTGATGGCCAGGGCACGGCCGAGCTCCGAGTCCAGCCGCGCGCCTTCGGCGAGGACACGCGCCAGTGCCGATGCGCTCTTCGACCGCCTCGCCCGCGACTATCCAGACTCGCGTTGCTCGCTCGACTACGCGACGCCGCTCCAGCTCCTCGTCGCCACGATCCTGAGCGCTCAGTGCACGGACGCGCGAGTCAACATGGTGACACCGGCGCTCTTCGCGAAGTACCCAACGGCACAGGCGCTCGCGGCGGCGGATCAGGGCGAGCTCGAGGTGGAGATCAGGAGCACCGGGTTCTTCCGCAACAAGGCGAAGAGTGTGATCGGCATGGCGCGCGCGCTCGTCGAGCGGCACGGCGGACATGTACCGTGCGACATGGAGGCCCTGATCGCGCTGCCGGGTGTCGGCCGCAAGACGGCGAACGTGATCCTGGGCGTCGCGTTCGGGCGGAGCGAGGGCGTGGTGGTGGACACCCATGTCACGCGACTCAGCGGACGACTCGCGCTGTCGGCGCAGTCGGACCCGGTGAAGATCGAGAGCGACCTCATGGGTCACTTTCCGCGCGAGCGGTGGACGCGCCTGTCGCACCTGCTCATCGATCACGGCCGCGCGGTGTGCGACGCGCGCGCCCCACGCTGCCCCGTCTGCTCGCTCGCCGACGTCTGCCCGTCGGCGGGCATCGGCGCGTGACGGACGCCGCGGCGCGGTCGTCGCCCTCTGTCCGAAGCTGAGCACACTCCCCCCACCGCCATGGGCGCGCCGAACACGGACATGCAGGAGCAGTCGGGCGAAGGAACGATGACGGTCGAACGGAAGCCGCAGGTCGAGGTGGTCCGCGTCTCCGACGCGCACGCCGAGGCGCTGGCGGACTTTCTGCGCGCCTCGTGGGGTGACACGTCCACCCCCGCGGACGTGCGCGCGGCGCGCGCGGCGGCTGCCGCCGCGAACCCGGTCGAGCCGGGTGCCGACGTCCCCACGTTCATCTTCCTCTCCGACGGCAAGGTGCTCGGTCACATCGGGACCATCCCCGTGCGATTCTGGAATGGCACGGGCGAACATGCGGCGCACTGGTTCAATGGCTTCATGGTGCTGCCCGAGTTCCGCAACGGCCCGATCGGCTACTCGGTCCTCAAGGAGGCGGTGCGGCAACTCGGGATCGTCGCCGTGCTCACCGTGGCGGCGCCGTCGCGCCGCCTGTTCAAGGCGATGGGCTTCGTGGACTACGGCGCGGTACCGAACCACATTGCGGTGCTCCACCCCAGCCGCGTGCTCACGGCGCTCGACGTCGAGGCGCTCGGGTTGGGGGGGCTCCCGCCATGGGCGCCCCGGCTCGTACGCCTCGCGCAGCGCACCGGGCTCGCCGCGCTCGGCGGCGCGGTCGCCGCGGGCGCCCTCGGCATCTGGAAGCTCGCGCGCGGCGCGGCGTCCGGGCTCGACACGAGCGTGGGAGCGGACGCAGCGTCCGTCGCGGAGCTCGACGCGCTCTGGCGCGCGGCGCGCGCGGGGATTGCCGCCTCGCCGGTGCGCGACGGCGCGTATCTAAAGTGGCGGTACGGCCCGGCGGAGCAGGGCGACGCATATGAGATGGTAGCCGTGCGCGACGGTCGCGAGCTGGTCGGCGCCGCCGCCGTGCGCCGGCCGCGCGGCGAGGGCGATCCGCGCCTTCGCGGGATCAAGGTCGCGACGCTCTCCGAGATCATCTTTCCGCCGGCGCGCGCCGACGCGGGCCTCGCCACGCTCGCTGCCGCCGAGCGCGCCGCTCGCGCGCTCGGTGCGGACGCGCTGCTCTGCACCGCGAGCCACCCGGCGCTCGCCGCGCTCCTGCCACGTCGCGGCTTCGTGCGGCTCCCGGGCAATGCGCACTTCATGGTGCGCGACCCCAAGAACGCGCACGCGCTGCCCCCGGCGCTCGATGCCTGGTGGATCACGCGCGGCGACGCCAGCGCGGACGAGGTATTCTGAGCGTGCCGCGCCTGAGCTTCCCGGACGGCAAGCGCTTCGCCTTCACCGTCATCGACGACACGGACGTCGCAACCGTCGCGAACGTGAAACCGATCTACGATCTCTTTCACGAGCTCGGCATGCGCACCACCAAGACAGTGTGGCCCGTGCGCTGCCCGGAAGGGAGCCGGGCGTTCGGAAAATCGCAGACGCTGGAGGATGACGACTACCGGGAGTTCATCGTCGAGCTCCGGGAGCGCGGCTTCGAGATCACCTGGCACGGCGCGACGATGGAGTCGAGCCGGCGGGAGCGCACCGTCGCGGCGCTCGACCAGTTTCATCGTACGGTCGGAGGCTACCCGCGCATCCACGTGAACCACTCGCACAACCGCGAGAACATCTACTGGGGCTCCGGACGTATCGACGCGCCGGTGCTGCGAGCGCTGTTCGCGCGCTTCGCCGGCCGGCCGGCCGGCTACTTTCTCGGGCACGAGCAGGGGTCGCCCTACTACTGGGGCGACCTGTGCGAGCAGCACGTCACGTATTCGCGGAACCTCACGTTCAACGAGATCAACCTCGCGCGCGTCAACCCCTCCATGCCCTACCGGGATCCGGCGCGTCCGCTCGCGCCGTTCTGGTTCTCGGGTTCGGACGCCGAGGGGGTGAGCGAGTTCAACGATCTGCTGCACCCGCGCAATCAGGACCGCCTGGAGCGCGACGGTGGTTTCTGCATCGTCGCCACGCATCTGGCGAAGGGCTACGTGCGCGACGGCCAGGTGCACCCGCTCGCCGAGGAGCGCCTCCGCGCCCTGGCGCGGCGCCCCGGCTGGTTCCCGACGGTGGGCGAGCTGCTCGACTGGCTGCTCGCCCAGCGCGCCGAGAACGGTGGGTTGCCCCCGCGCGAGTGGCGACGCATGCAATGGCGCTGGGCTCGCGACCTTGGGCTCCGCAAGTTGGACCCGCGCCGCCAGCGGCGCCGCATCGAGAATGGAGAGGGCCAGTGAATTCGACCACGACCGACAAGTTGCAGGACATCTTCCGCGCCGTCTTCGAGCTGCCTCCGGCCGCGGACGTCACCCGCGTGCGGCAGATCAGCGAGCGGAAGTGGGACTCGCTCGCGCACGTCTCGCTCGTCGCCGCGATCGAGAGCGAGTTCGGCATCACGCTCGACGCGGCGGACGCACTTCGCATGACGTCCTACGGAGCGACCGCGCTGCTCCTGGAGGAGAAGGGCCTGTGACGTCCGCGTCGTTCACGACGTACGTCACTACTGACGACGCGCTCGCCTTCGCGCGCGTCTCCGGCGATTGGAACCCGCTTCATACCGACGCCGCGCATGCGGCGCGTACGGCGTACCGCCGCCCCGTGCTGCATGGCGCGTTCTCCGCCGGGCTCCTCTCACGCCTGGCGGGCATGCACCTGCCCGGCGCGGACTGCCTCCTCCACTCGCTGCGGCTCCGCTTCGTCGCGCCGATCGTGCCGCCGGCCACGCTCACCGTGACCGGGCGATTGGTCGCCGAGAGTGGCGGCATGGGGCGCGTGGATGCCACCGTTTCCGACGCTGACTCCGGCACGCGCTACGTGGATGGTGTCTATGAGTTCAGCCGGCACGAGATCGTGGTCGGTGGGAGCGCCACCGATTCGTCCGCCGCACGCGCGCGGGACGAGCAGACAACAAACGCACCGATCCTCGTCACAGGCGCGTCCGGCGGCCTCGGCCGCGCGGTTCTCGCCCGCCTCGGCGCGCGCGCGCTCGGCGTCGCGCGCTCGGCGCAGCCGGGGATGCTCGCGGCGCCGGATCTCGAACGCCTACGCGACGCGCTCGGCGAGCGCCGGATCGGCGGGATCGTCCACTGCGCATGGCCAAGTCCTGACAACGAGCGCCTCACCGCGCTTCCGAACGTCGAGAGCGCGGTGGACTACAACCTCGGGGCTCCGCTGCGGCAGGTCATTGCGCTCGCGCAGATTCTCGCCGAGCGAGGCGAGGAGAACGCGATGCTCGTGCTCGTGGGCTCGACGGCATCGCTTCCCGGTCGCCACAACTATCGGGCGCCGCTGTACAGCCTCTCCAAGTCGCTCATTCCGGAGTTGAGCCGCATCCTCGCCCTGGAGCTCGCGTCGGCGAACATGCGCTGCGTCGCCATCACCTACGACGTGATCGACGGGGGCATGAACAAGCGCTTGAGCCCCAGCGCGCGGCTGGCGCACGCGGATCGCGCGCCGACCGGCCAGCTCCCATCGCCAGAGGAGGCCGCGGCGCAGGTTGCCTGGCTGCTCGACAACGCGAGCTTCCTCGTGTCCGGCGCGACGCTCACGCTCACGGGCGCCGCAGCGCCGTGAGCCGGCATCAAGGACGGAGGCTTGATGCCGGCCGTATCGTCTCGATCGTCCACACCCTGAGGCGATGGGACTCGCAGATCATACAGCCATGAACTTTCTCGAAGCACACAAGCTCGTATCGGGCTTCGCCGGGGGGCCGCCCCTGCCCTTCCTCCTGGCGATGTCCGGCACGCCGGACAAGCTCGACCTGTTCCTGCGCGCCGCCGCCGCGAAGCATGGCCGGAGTGCCGCCGTGCGTACGCTCCCGTTCAACACGCTCGCGCAGGCGCTGCTCGCGGAGCCGGCGGCGGGCGAGGTGGAGGTGTTCGTCCTCTTCCCCTGGGACCTCGTGCCCGAGGCGGACTGGCGCTCCGGCGTTCCGGCGTCCGCGAGCGAGGGAGCGATTCGCGAACGCGCGCAGGCGACGCTCGACCGGCTGGCTCGGCGGCGCGGCGCACGATTCCTCTACGTGCCGGCGCCGATCCCGCCGCTCTTCCCCGAGCCGGCAACGGGCGCGAGTCTCGAGGCGTGGCTCGGAAGTGCTGCCCGGTCGCTCGGCGCCCACCTTCTACCGGCCGGGTCGTTCTCGCTCGCCAGCTACCTCGCGAATGGCAGCGCCTTCGCCGGGACGATGCTCGGTGAGGTGGCCGAGGCCATCGTGGCACGCGCGCTCGCGGCAGCGGCCGAGCCGTGCAAGGTGCTGGTGACCGACCTCGATAACGTCATGTGGGGAGGCGTGATCGGGGAGGACGGGCTCGACGGGATCCACTACGGACCCGAGGGCGTGGGCTACCGCTTCTTCCTCTATCAGAGCCTGCTCGCGAAGCTCAAGCACGAGGGTGTGCTCCTCGCCGCTGTCAGCCGCAACGATGAAGAGCTGGCGCTCGGCCCCTTCCGCGGCGGTCGCATGACGCTCGGCGAGAGCGACTTCGTCTCCGTAATCGCGAGCTACAACGCCAAGTCGGCGCAGATCGCGGAGCTGGCGGCGCGTCTCAATCTCGGGCTCGACTCGTTCGCGTTCGTCGACGACAATCCGATCGAGCTGGCCGAGGTGTCCGCGCAGTTGCCAGCGGTGAAGTGCGTGCGCTTCCCGCACACGGACGACGGGCTCCCGGCGCTGTTCGCGGAGATCAGCGCGCTGTTCGCACGGCCCGTCGTGACGGGGGAGGACCGCGAGCGTACGGAGATGTACCGGCGCCGCCTCGAGGGGATGGTGCCGAGCGACGTGCAGGGCGCCGACCTCACGAGCTTCCTGCGCGACCTGGAGATGACGCTGACGCTGCACGACCGCTCGCAGGGGGATCGGACCCGCGTGGTGCAGCTCATCAACAAGACGAACCAGTTCAACCTGAACGGCCGGCGCGTCACCGACGACGAGGTGGGCGCCGTGCTCGCCGCCGGCGGCCGGTTGTACGGCGCGAGCATGGGCGACCGGAGCGGCTCGCATGGGGAGGTTCTCGCCTGCCTCGTGGACGGGCGCGGCGTGGTGCGCTCGCTCGTCATGAGCTGCCGCGTCTTCCAGCGTCGCGTGGAACACGCATTCTTCGCCTGGCTCTCCGCGCAGAGCGCGCCGCCGAGCACGCTCGACTACACGGAGACGCCGCGGAACGAGCCTATCCGACAGTGGATGCGCGACCCGGCATTCTCACCTGCCGACGGTGGCCTCGTGCACTTCGACGCCGGGCGATATCTGGAGGAGCATGGCAGCGCGCTCGAGCTGTTCGCCGTCCAGGAGCCCAGCCACGCCGCCTGAAACGGGTAGGCGCGTGCGGGCGAGGGCGAGGCGGCTGTGCCTCGCCCTTCTCGTTTCGGGCGGGTCGGTGGGCACCCAGACCGGCGCACTCGCCCAGCGCGGCGCCGCGACCGCGGCTGGCACCGTGCCGACGGTGCCGTATCCCATCCTCATCGACGACGGCTGGACTTCCGTCGCCGGCGCCACGACGGCGCTCACGCTGCACCGTGCGCTCTACGAGCTCGAGGACCGCCTGCTGCCGGTGAGCGTCGCGCGTGGGGCGGACATGGGCGCGCGGAGCGTGGATTTCTTCTACCGCTTCGCGAAGGTCATCTTCGTGGACAACGCGCTCGACGCGTACGGGGCCACCGTGACACACGAATACGTCGGGCACGGTGCGCGGGCGCGCGAGTTCGGCTTCCGCGACGTGCGCTACCGCTTCGGCGCGCCATTCCCATTCGGTGGAGAGGCATACACGGAGTACGGGTCGCCCAGCGGCTGGCGGCTCCTCTCGCCGACGGAAGAGGCACTCCTCACAGTCGCCGGGATCGAAGCCAACAATGTCGGGGGCAAGCTGAATCAGCTCCGCGCCGTCCGGCGCGGATCCATGCACTACCACGACGCGCTCGCGCACCTCGTCGCCTACTTCGATGGGTTCGGGTACGTGCTCGGGACCAACCCGGCCGACACCTCGATGGGGCACGACATCCTCGCCTACCTCGGCGTCAGCGCCGCGCGTTATGGCGTGCGCGGCTCGCGATCGGGGGACGTGCGGCGGTTGCAGCGGCAGGCGCTCCTCTCCCTCCTCAACCCCTACCACCTGTCTGCGCTCTACGGGGTCGCGAGCTATGTCGAGTTCGGACGCGAGCGCGTTCGCCTCCCCGCGCTGCGTTTGCGCGGCGGAGTGCGCTACGTGCCGTGGCTTCGCACGGCGCTCACGCCGTTCGGCACCGACGTCGTGCTGGAGAACGCATTCGTGCGCGGGGAGCGGCTGCTCGATCTGTCCGTGCGCGTGGGTGACGGCCGGTATCGCGCGGCATGGGGCCTCGGAATGCTCGCGGCTGGTGCGCTGCGCACCGGCGCCGCGTCGCTCGACGTCACGGCCGACGCCTGGCGGCAGCCAGCGATCACCGTGGGCGGAGCGACCATCCGGGAGCGGCGCGGCGGCTACGGCGGTGCGCTCTCGGGCACGGTGACGTGGGAGCTTCCCCCGGTTCCACTGGTACACGCGCCGCTGGGTGTGGTCGTCCAGCTTGGCTACAAGACGCCCGGCTTCCTGGAGGGGGAGCGGCTGGACCGCGGGGTCATCGCGCGCGCAGGGGGAAGCGTACGCGCCCCCTGAGGTCGCGAGCCCCGGTGCCTGCCGGCTCCCCTGTACCACCGGACCGGATGCGCTACCTTTCCGCCCGGGGAGCGCGTCGCGTTCTGCCAACGAGCCGAACCGCGGCCGTTGACGAGGCGGCGCATGGCGAGACGGACGACATCGGGCACGGGAGCAAGCGTGGCAAAGACGGCAACATTCGAGACGGATCGCGGTACGATCACCGCGGAGCTCTACGACAAGGAGGCCCCGGGCACGGTGGCCAACTTCGAGAAGCTGGCGAACGATGGGTTCTACGACGGAGTAAAGTTCCACCGCGTGATTCCCGACTTCGTGATCCAGGGCGGCGATCCTTACTCGAAAGGAGGCCCCGCGGCCAAGGGACCAGTCGGCACTGGTGGTCCGGGCTACACCATCAAGTGCGAGACGAAGGGTAACCCGTACAAGCACGAGCTCGGCTCGCTGAGCATGGCGCACGCCGGCAAGGATACTGGTGGGAGCCAGTTCTTCATGGTGCTGAACGAGGCGAACACCCGTCACCTGAACGGGGTGCACACGGTGTTCGGGAAAGTGACGGCCGGGCTCGAGGTGATGAAGGAGATCAGGAAGGACGACGCGATGAAGAGCGTTCGCGTCGCGTAACGGACCGCCACCGGACGAGGACGTCATCATGTCGGCACCACGCCCCGAGGATATGCGGGCTGCATTCACAGGCTTGCTCGTCGCTGCGGTCGTACTGATGATCGCGCTCACGACGATCGTGCACCTGACGAACAACCACTACGCAGGCGAGGGCGCGCACGCCGACGCCGCGAAGTAGGAGGCAGGCCAGGTCGAGCGGGTACCCCGCGGTACCCCGCGGCACCGCGCATCCCCGGACCCGTAAAGCCAGACGAGCCAGCCACCAGGGGCTGGCTCGTGTGCATCGGTGGGTTGCGGTCCCGAAACGCGTGGCATAAGTTACTGACCAGTCATTAATTGCTACCGTCGCCCTCGTGCCGCATATCCCGGTCGCGGCGGGACCCATCTCCCGTTGACGACTGTCCGCTCACTGCCAGGAACGCTCTCTGACCGCTTCCGCGTCCCGACCCTCCGCGCCGCGCTGGCGCCGCCTCCCCGAGGAGCGCCCTCGCCAGATCCTCGACGCCGCCATCCAGGTCTTCGGCGAGCGCGGGCTCGCGCGCGCCCGGCTCGACGATATCGCGGTGCGCGCCGGCGTCTCGAAGGGCACCATCTACCTCTACTTCCCCAACAAGGAAGCGCTGTTCGAGGAGATGATCCGCCAATCGGTGATCGCCACCATCGAGCGCGCCGAGCGCGAGCTCCCGGACGGCAGCGGCACCGAGCAGCTCCGGCACTACATGCGGCGCTCCTGGAAGTACCTGCTCACCCGGGACTTCGAGATCGTGTATCGCCTCACCATCGGCGAGCTGCACGACTTTCCCGCCCTCATGCGCTTCTTCGTCGAGCAGGCGGTCATGCGCAACATCCGCCTCCTGGCTGGCATCATCCGGCGCGGGGTGGAGCGCGGTGAGTTCCGGCGCGTCGATCCGCTCGTGACCGCCCGGATGATTCAGGCGGTGTTGACGAAGCATGCCTTCTGGGCACATCGCCGCGAGGTCGTCCCACTCGTGGCCGATCGGTCGGACGAGGTCGTTCTCGGAGAGATCATGGATTTCGTGTTCCACTCGGTCGCCGAGCCCAGGGTGCTCGAGCGGCCGAAGGTGCCCAAGGTATCCAAGGTATCCAAGGTATCCAAGGCGGCGAAGGTGCCCTCGGCACCCCGCCGCGCGCGGCGACCGTCGTGATGCGCCCTCGCCAACGCGCCCGGCAGCCACGGTCGATCGCCGCGCGATCGCTCCAGGCCGCCGCGCTCCTGAGCTTGCTGCTCGCGCCGACGCTGCTCGTGCCGGCGCTGCTCGCGGCGCAACCATCGCTCGACCGCCCCATCTCGATCGGGGACGCCGCGCGCATCGCCGCGAGGCAGAGCGCGTTCACCGAGCAGGCGCGGCTGCGCGCCGAGCAGGCCGACGCCCGCGTCACGCAGCGCCGCGCCGAGCTGCTCCCGAACCTGTCCGCAGCCGCGAGCCAGGGCGGCCGTACCTTCAACACGGCCACCTTCGGCATCGACTTCCGCGATCCCGCCTCGGGCGCCACCCTCTTCGATCCGAACGGCGAGGTCCTCGGCCCCGTCAACCTCACCGAGGTGCGGGGTCGCGTGAGTCAGGCCGTGTTCGATGTAGGCGCCATCGCCCGCGTGCGGAGCGCGCGCGCCTCGGCCAGTGCGGCCGACGCCGCCGCAACGGACGCGGCCGAGCAGGCTGCCGCGGCGGGTGCGGTCGCTTACCTGCGTGCGCTCCGCGCCGAGGCGGAAGTGCGCGCGCGGGGCGCCGACTCGGTGCTCGCCGACTCGCTCCTTCTCATTGCGCGCGACCTGCTCTCCGCCGGCGTGGGCGTCGGGCTCGACGTCACCCGTGCGCAGGCGCAGCTCGCCAACGTGCGGGCACAGCTCATCGTGGCCCGCAACGCGCGTGACCGCGCCCGGCTCGACCTCCTGCGGGCGCTCAACCTCCCGCTCGACACGCCCGTGCGGCTCGCCGATTCGCTCGGCGCGCTTCCCGTCCCCACTGACGTGCCCGCCGAGGCCGCGGCGATCGAGCGAGCCCTGCGGTCGCGGCCCGACCTCGCCGCCGCCGATCGTCAGGTTCGCGCCGCCGAGCAGGCGCTGTCCGCGATCCGGGCGGAGCGCTTACCGACGGTGGGCGTTTTCGCAGACGATGGATTCATCGGCAAGGGCCCGAGCCACTTGCTGCATACCTACACCTGGGGACTGCAGCTCTCCTTCCCAATCTTCGAGGGGTTCCGCCGCGAGGGACGATTGGGAGAGCAGCGGGCGCTCGAGCGCGAGCTCGATGTGCGCCGCCGCGACCTGCGCCAGCAGACCAGCCTCGAGGTCCGCGGCGCGCTCCTCGACTTCAGCTCGGCCCGGGAGCAGATCGCCGCTGCGCGCGAGCGCCTCGCGCTGGCCGAACAGGAGATCGTGCAGGCGCGCGACCGGTTCCGCGCGGGTGTCGCCGGGAACGCCGACGTCATCACCGCGTCGCTCTCGTTGACCGGCGCCCGCACGCTGCTCATCGATGCGCAAACTTCGTATCAGGCCGCCCGCATCTCGCTCGCTCGCGCGCAGGGCGCGGTGCGGGAGCTTCCGTGATGCACGCGCCCGCCGCGCGCACATCGCGCGCGCATCGCGCGTGCGTGACCTGGACACGATGTGGGGTTCGTTCGACAACATGACAAGGGCAGACCAATGGCAACGGTAATAGAGCAGGAGAGCGGCGCGGCGATCCCGCGCGAAGCGGCGGGCACGGTGCCGGGGACGAAACGCTCGCGGCGGCGGTTGCTCCTCCCGATCATCGCGCTGGTCGCGGTCGCCGGCGCAGTCTGGGGCGTGCGGCGCTGGAACTATGGGCGCGCGCACGCGTCCACGGACAACGCGCAGGTGGATGGCCACATCATTCCCGTGCTCGCCAAGGTCGGCGGCTATGTACAGGCCGTGGCCGTGGCCGAGAACGGGCACGTGCGCGAGGGCGCGCTCCTCGTCCAGATCGACGACGCCGAATATCGCGCGCGATTGGCGCAGGCCGATGCGGAACTCGCCGCGGCGCAGGCGACCGCCGGCGAGCGGGGCGTCACGGGGCAGGCGGAGGCCGCGGTCGAGACCGCATCCGGCCAGCGCGGCTCGCTCGACGCGCAGATCACCGCGGCGCGCGCATCGGAGGGACGTGCGCGCGTCGACCTCGCGCGTTTTCGGGAGCTCGCCGACAAGCAGATCGTCTCTCGCCAGCAGCTGGATGCCGCCCAGGCCGCGGCCGACGCCGCCGCGGCATCGCTCGTGAGCGTGCAGCGTCAAGCGGTCGCGGCGCAGGCCGGCGTGGTGAACGCGCGCGCGGGCGTGCGGCTCGCGCAGGCGCGGCGGGAAGCGGCGCGTGCCGCGCGCCACAACGCCTCGCTCCAGCTCGACTACACGACGATCTCGGCGCCCGCGGCCGGCGCCGTCACGCGGAAGCAGGTGGAGGTCGGCCAGCTCGTGCAGCCCGGGCAGCCGCTCCTGTCCGTCGTGGCGGACACTGGGACGTGGGTGACGGCGAACTTCAAGGAGACCCAGCTCTCGCAGATCCGGGTCGGCCAACCCGTGCTGCTCGAGGTCGACGCGTACGGCGGCTGCGCGGCCGAGGGCCGCGTCGCGAGCGTGAGCGCGGCGACAGGCGCGAAGTTCGCGCTCCTCCCGCCAGACAACGCGACCGGCAATTTCACCAAGGTGGTGCAGCGCGTGCCGGTGCGCGTGCAAGTCACGCGCGGTTGCGGCGCCGACCGTCCGCTCCGGCCCGGGATGTCGGTCAACGCGCACGTCACGACCCGGTGAGCACCACGGCCGTGCGCTCGGGCACGGATTCCGGCGCACCGTCGGCCGGCGTGGCGCCGGCCGCGGCCGGCGCGGCGGGGGCGCCGGACCGCTACCGCTACAAGTATTACATCGCCGCGGCGGTGACGCTGGCGTCGATGCTCGAGCTGATCGACACCTCGATCGTCAACGTCGCCATTCCGCACATGATGGGGAACCTCGGCGCGACGCTCGACGAAGTCGCGTGGGTGTCCACGGGCTACATCATCGCGAACGTCATCGTCATCCCGATCTCGGGGTGGCTGTCCGCGTACTTCGGCCGGCGCCGCTACTTCGTCGGCTCGATCATACTCTTCGTCGTCGCGTCGTTCTTCTGCGGGTCCGCGTCGTCCCTGGTCGGACTCGTCATCTGGCGGGTGATCCAGGGGATCGGTGGCGGCGCGCTCCTCTCGACATCGCAGGCGCTGCTCTACGAATCGTTCCCGCCCGAGGAGGCGGGCATCGGCATGGCGATGTTCGGCGTCGGCGTGATGGTGGGCCCGACACTTGGCCCCACCCTCGGCGGGTGGATCACGGACAACTACAGCTGGCCGTGGATTTTCTACATCAACGTGCCGCTCGGAATCCTCGCCGCGGTAATGACGCTTGCCTACGTGCGCGATGCGGCGCATCAGGAGCGCGCCGGCCGGATAGACTTCCTCGGGATCATCCTGCTGACGCTGAGCATTGGCTCGCTCCAGTGGATGCTCGAGCGCGGGGAGCGCTACGACTGGTTCGAGTCCTCCTTCGTGACGGGGCTCGCGATCGTGGCCGCCACGTCCGCGGTGCTCCTCGTGTGGCGCGAGCTCACGGTGGACGAGCCCGTCATCAACTTCCGCGTGCTCAAGAGCCGCCAGCTCGCGGCGGGTGTCACCTTCGCGGCGTTCCTCGGGCTCGCGCTCTACGGATCGGTGTTCATCATCCCTGTCTTCCTGCAGGGGCTGCATGGCTTCACCGCGTGGCAGACGGGGAAGGTGATCCTTCCGGGCGCGCTCGCCTCCGCATTCACGATGGGCGTGGTGGGCCGCAATGCCCGGAAGCTCGACGCCCGCTACACGGTGGTCGCGGGGGCGTTTCTCTTCCTCCTGTCGATGTGGATGATGTCGCGGCTGACGCTCGCCAGCGGCGCCGAGAACCTGTTCTGGCCGCTCGTGTGGCGCGGCGTGGGACTCGGGCTCATCTTCGTTCCGCTCACGAACGCCTCGATGGCGGAGCTCAAGACGAGCGAGCTGGCGCAGGGGACGGGCATGTTCAACGTGCTTCGCCAGCTCGGCGGCTCGCTCGGCATCGCGATCATGGCGACGCTCCTCTCGCGCACGGTGCGCGTGGAGCGCGCCGTCCTCGGCGACCACGTCGGATCGCTCGACGCGGACGTCCAGGCGCGCCTCGCGCTGATGGCGCAGGGGCTCATGGCGCGCGGCGTGGACGCGCTCACGGCCAAGACGCAGGCGCTCGCCCTGCTCGACCGGCAGATCGTGGCGCAGGCGAACGTACTCGCCTTCTCGAAGATCTACCTGCTCAGCGGGATCATCCTCGTCGGCGCGCTGCCGCTGATGCTCTTCTTCCGAAGCGGCCGGGCGCGGGGGGCGGTCGGGCCGGTGCACTGAGCGCGGCGACCTTAGCAAGTGGCCCGCGGTGCCGTACTTTCCGTGCGAACTTTTCACGCGCACCTACCTGATCCCGCCGCCACCATGCTCCCCACCCGCGCCGACGCCCTCGTGCTCATGCACGAGTTCACCGCGAGCGAGTCGCTCCGGAAGCACATGCTCTCCGTCGAAGCGGCGATGCGTGCCTACGCCGAGCACTTCGGGGAGGATGCGGAGCGGTGGGGGCTGGCGGGGCTGATGCATGACTTCGACTATGAGCGATGGCCGAACGCGGACCACTCGCCGGATCACGAGCACCCAGCCGAAGGGGTGCGGCTCCTCCGCGCGCGCGGCTACCCGGAGGACGTGCTCCAGGCGATCCTCGGCCACGCGCAGTACTCGGGCGTCGCGCGCGACGCCCGACTGGCGAAGACGCTGTTCGCGGTGGACGAGCTGACGGGGCTGATCACGGCCACTGCGCTCGTCCGGCCGTCGAGGAGCGTACACGAGGTGGATGCGCGCTCCGTCCGGAAGAAGATGAAGGACAAGGCGTTCGCGCGTGGGGTGAGCCGTGAGGACGTGGTGTCTGGCGCGGAGGATTTGGGCGTGGAGCTCGACGCGCACATTCAATTCGTGATCGAGGCGATGCAGCGCTCGGCAGGCGTGCTCGGGTTGGCGGGGACGCCCGCGCCCGGCGCGACCTGACACCGGTGGAGCCGTCCAACGATTTCAGGGTGAGGCGCGTTGATGTGCTGAGACCGATTCGCCCACATGATCAGCGCCGCGCACGCATTGCCCGTGCCTTCCAACTATACGCCGCCCGCTGAGGCGGGCGCCGTGCGGTCGGACGGGCGCGAGCGGGAGCGCGCGCTGGTCGTAGCCGCGCAGCGTGGGAGCCGCGAGGCATTCGCCGATCTCGTGCGGATGCACCAGGTGCGGGCTCTCGCGGTCGCGCGCGCGGTAACGCTCACACGCGAGGACGCCGAGGACGCCGTCCAGGAGGGGTTCCTGCACGCGTACCGGGCGCTCGATCGATTTCGGCCGGATCAGCCGTTCGGCGCCTGGTTGGGTCGTATCGTGACGAACGCGGCGCTCGACATCGGGCGGCGGCGGAAGGTGCGGGACGCGGACCAGCTTCCCGAGAGCGTGACGGCGCCGTTCCGCGATCCCGCGGAGGCCGACGAGCTGCGCGATCGACTGCGTGAGGGATTGGCGCAGCTCACTGACCGGCAGCGGTCGGTGATCGTCCTCCACGATGTGGAGGGGTTCACCCATGCCGAGATCGGTGGGATGCTCGGGATGCCCGAGGGAACGGCGCGATCAGACCTGCACCATGCGCGTGCGGCGTTGCGTCGCATGCTGCACAACCTGAGACACGATTGACGACAGCTTCAACGGAGCGATAGACGATGGACGAGATGCGGATCGGCCCATCGGGGCGGGACGACGATCTCACGCGAGCACTGCGCGAGATGTATGCGCCACCGAGCGACGCGGGATACTGGGACGCGATGGAGGCGCGCATCATGGCGCACATCTCGGCCGAGGCGGACGCGTGGTGGCAGCCGTTCCGCGGGTGGGTGCGGAGCGGCATCGTCGCGGCCGCGGCGGCCGCGGGATTGGCGGGCGTAGCCGCGACGCACGCGCGGCAGGAGGAGGCGCGCGTAGCCTTCCAGGCGATCGTCGAGACGCCGCGCACGCTGCCACAGCAAATGGCGACCGAGACGGGAACGCTCCCAACGCGGGACGCGACTCTGTTGTACGTCATTTCACCCTGAGGAGCGGCCAATGGGGAGCTCCAAACGGCTGGCGATCGTCTTTCTCGTGGGTGCGCTGCTTGTCGGCGCGTCGGTGACGTATGCGGCCGAGCGCTTCATGGGGAAGACCGACTGCGCCCGAACGCAGGACCGCCCGGGGATGCGCGAGCGGCTGGCCACCGACCTCGAGCTGTCGGCCGAGCAACGCGTGCTCCTCGATAGCATCCTCGATCGCCGGCACCACGACATGACCGCTGTCATGAGCACAGTGCGCCCGCAGCTCGATTCCATCCGCACGCGGGCGCGGGGAGAGATTGCACGAATGTTGAACGACGACCAGCGCGTGGTTTTCCAGCGTCAGATCGAAGAGGGTAAGCGCGACTCCGTCGCCCGTAGCACCGAGGGGGGAAAGCGATGAGCGCGCGCGCCCCCTGGTACCGCATCGCGCGGGCGCTGTCCCCGCTCGTCACGCTCGCCGTGCCCGCGATACTCGCCGCGCAGGTACCGCCCGTGCGGCTGCCCACCACGACGCCACCGCCCACGGAGGACAACGCGCGTCCGATCACGCTCGCCGAGGCCGTGCAGCTCGCGCAGCGGAACGCGCCGGCCGCCGTCCAGGCACGCGGCACAGAGCGGACGAGCCGCGCCGCGGTGCGCTCGGCCTACGCCAGCTTCATCCCGAGTCTCTCGGTGAGCGCCGGCAGCACCCGCCAGTTCACCGGCGAAGGGGATCGGACCCGCATCAACCAGAACGGCGAGACGATCACGCTTCCGTCGCAGCCGTGGTCGTACAATACGGGGCTCTCCTTCAACACCGAGCTCTTCGACGGCGGGCGCCGCTTCTACAACATCGGCACCGTCAAGGCAAACGTGGACGCGGCCGAGGCGAACGAGGTGACGCAGCTGTTCCGCGTCTCGCTCGACGTCAGCCAGCAGTTCTACAACGTGCTCGCCGCGCGCGAGTCCGAGGCGGCTGCCCGCGCGCAGCTCGAGCAGGCGCAGCAGCAGCTCTCGGCGGCGAACGCGCGGGTGTCCGCCGGGGTCGCCACCAAATCCGATTCCCTGCGCTCGGTCATCCAGGTCGGGAACGCGCTGCTCGCACTGCTGACGGCGCAGAACAACCTCCGCGTCGCGAACGCGTCGCTCACGCGGCTCGTCGCCACGCCCTTCCAGGTCACGGCCTCCCCGAGCGACACGATCGAGCACACCATGCCGCCGCTCGACAGCGCGGATCTGGCACGCGTCGCCGCGGGCGGCCCAGCGGTGCGGCAAGCGGAGGCCAACCTCGTCGCCGCGCGTGCGTCGCGCCGAGCGGCGCGGGCTCCCTATCTGCCCACGGTCACCGCGAGCTACTCGCGCGCGGGCAGCGGCCTGGGGCAGTTCGGCTTCGGCGAGGATCCCTATTCCTACAACGGATCGTTTCGGCTGGGACTGTCGTACCCGCTGTTCAATCAGTTCAGCCGCGAGGAAAACATCGTCCGCTCGACAGTCGCGCGGGAGAACGCGGAAGCGCAGCTCCGCGATGCACGCTTTCTCGCGCAGCAGAACCTCGTGCAGTATCTCGGCGCCCTCCGGACCGGCGAGCAGCGGATCGCGATCCAGCAGGCCTCCGTCGCGGCGGCCGAGGAGGATCTCCGCGTGCAGCAGCAGCGCTACTCGCTCGGCGCGTCCACGCTGCTCGACCTCCTGACGTCGCAATCGCAGCTCAACCAGGCGCGCTCGCAGCTCATCGCGGCGCGGTATGAATACCGCGTCGCGCGCGCGCAGCTCGAGACGCTGATCGGGCGCTCGCTCTGAGCGGCACCAGACGACATCGTCGCTCCATCCGACTTATCCGTCCACCCCCATACATGAATACTCGTTCCGTGATCGCCGCCACCCTCGCACTCGCGGTCGTCGCCTGCGCGAAGAAAGAGGACGCGGGACCCCGGGTTCAGACGGTCACCGTCGAACGCCGCGACATCGTGATTGACGCGCAGGCCACCGGCGTCGTCGAGCCGATCAACGTCGTCGAGGTGAAGTCCAAGGCCTCGGGACAGATCGTCCAGATGACCGTGGAAACCGGCACGAGCGTGAAGCCCGGCGAGCTCCTCGTGCAGGTGGACACGCGCGAGGTGAAGAGCCAGTACAACCAGGCGCTCGCCGATGTCCGTGCGGCGCAGGCGCGCGTGGAGGTCGTGCAGGCACAGCGCAAACGCTCCGACACGCTTTTCGCGGCGCGCATCATCACGGCGCAGGAGAACGAGACGACGCGCCTGGACTTCGCCAACGCGCAGGCGCAGCTCGTGCGCACGCGCGCATCGCTGGATCAGGCGCAGCAGCGTATGGAAGACGCCACTGTCCGCGCGCCGGTCGCCGGTACCGTGATCGAGAAGACGGTCTCGCTCGGCCAGGTCATCACCTCGGCCACGGGCGCTTTCGGTGGTGGCACGACGCTCCTCAAGATGGCAGACCTCGGACAGGTGCGCGTGCGCGCGCTCGTCAACGAGAGCGATATCGGGAGCATCCAGCCGGGCCAGCAAGGTACCGTGACCGTGGACGCGTACCCCGACCGCCCCTTCCGCGGCATCGTCGAGAAGATCGAGCCGCAAGCCGTGGTGCAGCAGAGCGTGACGATGTTCCCCGTCCTCATCTCGCTCGCGAACCGCGAAGGGTTCCTCAAGCCGGGGATGAATGGCGAGGTTTCCATTCTGATCGACCGCCGCGACAACGTGCTGACGGTGCCGAACGACGCCGTGCGCAACCCGCGTGAGGCTGCGCTCGTGGCGCCCGCGCTCGGGATGAGCGCCGACGAGGTGAGCCGCCAGATCCAGGCGCAGTTCGCCTCTGCCGGTGGACGGGGCGGGCGCGGAGCGGGAACCGACGGCAACGGTGGCGCGCGCGCGCAGGGGACGGGGCGCGGCGACGTGGATCTGGCCGCGGGCCAGACGGGCGGTCAGCGCGGCCAGCGGGCGGGCGGGCAGGCTGGCGCCGGGGCTGACGGACTCGGCGACGGCGCGCAGGCTGGCCAGGGACGGCAGGGCGGCCAGGGCGCCATGGGCGGCGCTGGCGGCGGCTTCCAGCAGCTCCCCGAGGTAACGACCGCGCAGTGCGACAAGGTGGATTCCGCGTTCGCCAGGAAGCCGGCGGCGCGCGCCAGACTCGACTCCCTGCGCGATCGGATGCGCGCGGGCGAGCTGGATCGCGAAGCGTATATGGCGCAGACTCGCACGGTGTACGAGTCGGTGGGCGCGGACCAGCGCGTCACGATGGCGTGCCGCATGCGCGCCGGCGGCGCCCAGGCCGGCGGCGCCCAGGCCGGTGGCGGCCAGGCCGGTGGCGGCCAGGGTGGCGGGCGCGGAGGCGCTGGCGGACGAAGGTCCACGCGGTCGGGCGTCGTCTTCGTCGCCGATAGCGGCAGCACCTACAAGTTGCGCATGGTGCGGCTGGGGGCGAGCAACTACGACTACAGCGAAGTGCTGAGTGGCGTGACGCAGGGCGAGCGGGTCGCCTTGCTCGCCGCTGCGCAAATGTCGCAGCAGCGGCAGGACGAGGTCGATCGCATGCGCCAGCGTACTGGCGGCGGCGTGCCGGGCATCGGGCAGCCGGCCGGCGGGCGCGGTGGGCCCGGTGGCGGGCGCGGCCCGGGCAGCGGAGGCCAGCCGTAACGTGCTCATCGGCGAGATCCTCAGCGTGGCGCTCGGCGCATTGCGCGTCAACAAGCTTCGGTCGTTCCTGACGATGCTCGGCATCGTGATCGGCGTCGCCGCGGTGATCGCGATGGTGGCGCTGGGCAACGGTGCGCAGAAATCCGTCGAGCAGCGCATCTCCGCGCTCGGCACCACCCTGCTCACCGTGCAACCCGGACAGGCGTTTGGCGCCGGCGGGGTGCGTAGCAACGAGCAGCAACGCATGGTGTTGGGCGATGCACAGGCGCTGGAGCAACGCGGCAGCGCATTTGGCGCCGTGCAGCCCGAGATGCAGCGTCAGCTCCAGATCCAGTACCTGAACAAGAACGCGAACACCTCGATCATCGGGACGAGCGCGAACTATCTCCAGGTGCGGAAGTACGAGCTCTCCGCCGGCCGCATGTTCACGAACGGCGAAGATCAGGCGCGCAAGCGGGTCACGGTGCTCGGTCCTACCGTCGCGGAGAACCTCGGCTTCCAGGCGCCGGACGGGATCATCGGGGAGAATGTGCGCATCCGCGGGATCCAATTCGAGGTCATCGGCGTCCTCAAGTCGAAGGGCCAGGCGTCCGGGTTCGGCAATCCGGACGATCAGGTGCTGATCCCGGTGCAGACCGCCCGCTACCGCGTGTTCGGGGGCGACCGCCTACGCTCGGTGAGCGTGCTCGCGAAGAACGAGCGCGAGATCCCGAACGCGATGGCCGAGATCCAGCAGATCCTTCGTCGAGAGCACCGGCTCCGGCCCGGGCGGCCAGACGACTTTCAGATCCGTAATCAGTCCGACTTCCTGAACACGCTCGGCGAGACAGCGGCGGTCTTCACGCGACTGCTCGCCGGAATCGCCACGGTGAGCCTCCTGGTGGGCGGCATCGGGATCATGAACATCATGCTGGTCTCGGTCACCGAGCGGACGAAGGAGATCGGCATCCGGAAGGCGCTGGGGGCGACGCGCTTCAACGTGATGCTCCAGTTCCTGATCGAGGCGGTCGTCCTCTCCCTGGCCGGCGGGTTGATCGGCATTGGCATTGGTGTCGGGACCGCGGTGTTCCTCAACTGGAAGTTCGCGTGGAACACGGACGTGCAAACGTCGTCCATCATCCTCTCCTTCGTTTTCTCGGCGATCGTCGGCGTCGTGTTCGGCGTCTGGCCGGCCCGGCGCGCGGCTTCGCTCGATCCGATCCTCGCGCTGCGGTACGAGTAGCCCGTTCGCCGCTCGCCTCGTCCCGGCCTTCGGCGCTGGCATCACGGACCGAGGGATGATACGGATGCTGCCGAAGGAGCGGATTAGGCGGATTGCTCCCCTTGGCGCACGAGGCCTGCTCGCCACGCCCACAAGGAATGTTTTGGTGGCGTGGCGCGAGAGTCGCTCGCGTCGCGCGGAGCGATCCGTTTGATCCGCTTCTACAGGAGCATCCGCATTTCCCTTCGTCCCTGATGCCGTCCACGGCTGAAGCACGCGCTGCTCGCCCGACCGTGCCCTCGAACCGCTTTCCTCTATGACAACTCGCCGGGATTTTCTCAGGTCCACGGCCGCGGCAGCCGCGGCCGGCCTCGTTCTCCCACGCGTCGGTGGCGGCGCGGTTCTCCTCGCCCAGGGCCCGCGCGCCGCCGAGCCGGACATCAAAGCGCTCCTCGCCGATGCGCTGCAGGCCGCGCGAGACGCCGGCGCCTCGTATGCCGATGCGCGTGTGGGGCACTATCGCCGGCAGTCGGTGAATACGCGCGACCGTCAGGTGACCGGCGTGAGCGACGCGGAGTCGCTCGGCCTTGGCGTGCGGGCGCTCGTGAGCGGATCGTGGGGGTTCGCGGCGACGAGCGATCTGTCCCGCGATGGTGCCCGTCTCGCGGCGCGCGAGGCGGCCCGCATCGCCCGCGCCGCGCGGCCCATGCAGAAGCGGCCGGTCGAGCTCGCGCCAGCCACGCCTGTGACCGGCACCTGGAGAACGCCGGTGCGGACCGATCCGCTCGAGGTCGCCATCGAGGACAAGGTCGCCCTCCTGCTCGCGGCGAACGAGACGGCGCTCAAGGTGAAGGGGATCAACTTCGTTTCCTCCGGCATGGCGTTGCTCCGCGAGGAAAAGCACCTGGCGACGACGGAAGGCACGGCGACGACGCAGACCTTCGTGCGTGTGGGACCGCAGTTCACCGCGACCGCCGTCGGAACCGGCGACTTCCAGAGCTACACGCACGAGATCGCGCCGCGAGGCTCCGGGTGGGAGTACATCACCGGGCTCGACATGCCGGCGAACGCCGAACGGTGGGCGACCTTCGCGGTCGAGAAGCTGTCCGCGAAGAGCGTCGAGGTGGGACGCTACGACCTCATCCTCGACCCCACCAACCTCTGGCTCACGATCCACGAGTCCATCGGCCACCCGACCGAGCTCGACCGCGCGATGGGTTACGAGGCCAATTACGCGGGCACGAGCTTCGTCGCGCCGCCGGAGAAGGTGCTCGGGAAGCTCCGCTACGGTCCCGCGTTCATGAACATCCAGGCGGATCGCACGCAGCCGGAGTCGCTCTCGCGCACGGCCTGGGACGACGAAGGGATTCCTGCCGAACAGTGGCACATCATCGAGAAGGGGATCTTCAAGGACTACCAGACCACGCGCGAGCAGGCCGCGTGGATCAGCAAGCTGACAGGCGTGAACCGCTCGCACGGCTGCTCGTTCGCGCAGTCGTGGGGCGATGTGCAGTTCCAGCGGATGCCGAACATCTCGCTCCTCCCGGGCGACCGCGAGCTCTCGCTCGACGACATCGTCGCCGCGACAGACCGGGGGATCATCTTCAAGAACCGCGGCTCGTGGTCCATCGACCAGCAGCGGTACAACTTCCAATTCTCGGGTCAGCTCGCGTACGAGGTACGCGGCGGCAGGATCACGGGGATGGTGAAGGACGCGGCGTACCAGTCGAAGACGCCGGACTTCTGGAACTCGATGGACATGATCGGCGGGAAGGCGAGCTACTGGCTCGGCGGTTCCTTCGGGGATGGGAAGGGAGAGCCGGGCCAATCGAACTCCGTGAGCCACGGCTGCCCGCCGGCGCGCTTCAAGGGCGTGAACATCGTGAATACGGGGAGACAGGCGTGATCGCCGACGCGCTCCTCTCGCGCGAGCAGGCGCAGGCCCTCGCGCAACGTGTGCTCGCGCTCAATTCCGCGGACGAGGCCCGCGTCACCATCCAGTCAGGGTGGGGCGGCAACACGCGCTTCGCGGGCAACGAGATCACAACTGGCGGCGGCGTCACCGACACGGTCGTCACGATCACCAGCACGCTCGGCAAGCGCCGCGCATCCGCCGCGACGAACGTGCTCGACGATGCGTCGCTCAAGCGCACGGTTGATCTGGCGGAGCGGCTCGCGCGCCTCTCGCCCGAGGATCCGGAGATCATGCCGGAGCTGGGGGCACAGAGTTATCCCGCGGTCACGAGCTTCGCGCAGGCTACCGCCGACCTCTCGCCCGAGGCGCGCGCCAGCGCGGTGGGGCGCGCGATGGAGGGGGCGCGAGCCGGCGCAGGTGCGCAGGGCGCCGGCCTCTTCGTCGCCGGGTTTCTCGAGGCGTCAGCGACCGCCTTTGCCGTCGCGACGACGCGCGGGCTGTTCGCCTACCAGCGTGACACGGACGTGAGCCTCTCCACAACCGCGCGCACACCCGACGGTACCGGTTCCGGCTGGGCTTCGCGCGGCACGCGGGACTGGCGGCTCATAGACCCTGTGGAGATCGGCCGGCGCGCGGCTCGGAAAGCAATCGCATCACGCAACCCGCAGGCGATCGAGCCCGGCCAGTATACCGTCGTGCTCGAGGCGCAGGCGGTCGCGGACCTCATACCGCTCCTCATGGGCTCGTTCAACGCGCGGAACGCAGAGAGCGGGCGGAGCGCATTCTCGAAGGCCGGCGGGAGCTCGCGCGTTGGGGAGAAGATCGCCGACGAGCGCGTCACGCTGATCTCGGACCCCACCGACCCCGATCTCTTCTCGCGCCCGTTCGACTTCGAAGGACTTCCCGGCCGGCGCCAGGTGTGGATCGAGAACGGGGTACTGAAGGGCCTCTCGTATTCGCGCTTCTGGGCGGGGCGGCGCGGTGTCGAGCCGACGGCCGGGGGTGGAGGAGGCGGCGGGGGCGGCGGCGGGGGCGGCGGCTTCGGCGGCGCAGCCGTGGGCGGGCTCAAGATGAGCGGCGGCACGAAGTCAGTGGACGAGCTCGTGGCCGGCACGGCGCGCGGCATTCTCGTGACGCACTTCTTCTACATCCGGTTCCTCGATCCACGTACCGTGCTGGCGACCGGGCTGACACGAGACGGCACCTTCCTGATCGAGAATGGAAAGATCACCCGCCCGCTCAAGAACTTCCGCTTCAATGAGAGCCCGCTCTTCATGCTCAACAAGCTCGACGAGCTGGGCCGCGCCGAGCCGACGAGCTCCGGCGTGGTCGTGCCGAGCATGCGCGTCCGGGATTTTACCTTCACGTCGTTGTCGGACGCGGTGTAGCATCGGGCATCGGGCATCGGGCATCGGGCGCCGAGTGCCGAGTGCCGAGTGCCGAGTGCCGAGTGCCGAGTGCCGAGTGCCGAG